>JBJEMF010000044.1:0-4226 GCA_051879535.1 Lachnospira sp.
CACTTCATAAGGGTTCTCTTTTTTATCCCAACTAACAATAAATTTACTCCATCATTATAAGCTGTTAACTTGCTTAAATGGAGAATTGGTGGTACAATTACACATATTTTAGCTATATAGTTATAAGGAGAATTAGGTGATGGGATTAGCTCAAAAAATATTCGGTACTCACAGTCAGCATGAGTTAAAAAGAATATATCCGATAGCAGACAAAGTTGAAAGTTATAGAGAAGAATATGCTAAGTTAAGTGATGAAGAGTTAAAGGGTAAGACAAAAGAATTCAAAGAGAGACTTGCCAAGGGCGAGACATTGGATCAGCTTCTTCCTGAAGCTTACGCAACTGTAAGAGAAGCAGGAAAGCGTGTGCTGGGAATGGAGCATTACCGGGTACAGATTATCGGAGGAATTATCTTACATCAGGGTCGTATTGCGGAGATGCGTACAGGTGAAGGTAAAACTCTTGTGTGTACACTTCCGGCATACCTTAATGCACTTACGGAAGAAGGAGTACTTGTAATTACAGTTAATGATTATCTTGCAAAGCGAGACGCTGAGTGGATGGGCCAGATTCATCAGTTCCTTGGACTTACCGTAGGAGTCGTTCTTCATGATATGAAGGATGATGAAAGACGTGATGCTTATGCATGCGATATTACATACGTTACTAATAATGAGCTGGGATTCGACTATCTTCGTGATAATATGGCTATATACAAGGAACAGCTGGTTTTGCGTAATCTTAAGTATTGTATTATTGATGAGGTTGACTCTGTTCTTATTGATGAGGCACGTACACCGCTTATTATTTCAGGTCAGAGCGGTAAATCTACAAAGCTTTATGAGCTTTGTGATATTCTGGCACGTCAGCTTGTTAGAGGCGAGTATAAGGGCGAAATGACCAAAATGCAGATAATGATGCAGGAAGAACTTGAGGAAGACGGAGACTTTATAGTTAATGAGAAAGATAAAGTCGTTAATCTTACCGAGCAGGGCGTTCATAAAGTAGAGCAGTTCTTCCATATAGATAATTATGCAGATATTGAGAATCTTGAAATCCAGCATAATGTTAATCTGGCACTGAGAGCACATAACCTTATGTTCAGAGATAAGGATTATGTTGTTAAGGATGATGAAGTTCTTATTGTAGATGAATTTACAGGACGTATTATGCCGGGACGTCGTTATTCTGATGGTCTGCATCAGGCTATTGAAGCGAAAGAGCATGTTAAGGTTAAGAGAGAAAGTAAAACGCTTGCTACAATCACATTCCAGAATTTCTTCAATAAATTTGAGAAAAAAGCCGGTATGACAGGTACAGCTATAACTGAGGAGAAGGAATTCCGTGGAATTTATAACATGGACGTTGTTGAGGTTCCTACTAATAAGCCTGTTATAAGAGTTGACCATGAGGACGCTGTTTATAAAACCATGAAGGGCAAGTTTAATGCAGTGGTTAATGAGGTGGTTGAAGCCCATGAAAAGGGACAGCCTGTGCTTGTAGGTACTATCACAATCGAAACATCAGAGCTTCTTAGTGAGATGTTAAGAAAGAAAGGAATACCACATAACGTATTGAATGCCAAGTTCCATGAAAAGGAAGCTGAGATTGTTGCAGAGGCAGGAAAGCACGGAGCTGTAACCATTGCTACTAACATGGCAGGACGTGGTACGGATATTAAGCTTGATGATGAGGCAAGAGAAGCAGGAGGACTTAAGATAATAGGTACGGAAAGACACGAATCAAGACGTATCGATAATCAGCTGCGTGGTCGTGCCGGTCGTCAGGGAGATCCAGGTGAATCCAGATTCTATATTTCTCTTGAAGATAATCTTATGCGTCTCTTCGCACAGGAAAGACTTATGAATACATTTAACAGACTCGGCGTGGGAGAGGATGACAGAATTGAGCATAAGTTCTTAAGTAGTGCAATTGAAACTGCACAGAAGAAGATAGAGACTAATAACTATGGTATCAGAAGCCATCTTCTTGAGTATGATCAGGTTATGAATGAGCAGAGAGAGATTATGTATGCTGAACGTAAGAGGGTTCTTAACGGAGAAAGCATGCGTAACTCTATCATGAAGATGATTACTGATTTTGTTGAAAGTGTTGTCAATCGCTGCATAGGCGAAGACAAGGCTGCTGATGAATGGGATTATAATGAGATTAATGAACTTCTTCTTCCTACCATTCCGGTGGAGAGGGTAAAGCAGGATCCTAAGATAAAGAATAAGAATGAACTTATTCATGACCTTAAGGAGAAGGCAGTAAAGCTTTACGAGGATAAGGAAGCATTGTTCCCGGAGGCAGAAACAATCAGAGAAATCGAAAGAGTTATTCTTCTTAAAGTTATTGACAGAAAATGGATGGATCACATAGATGATATGGATCAGTTAAAGCAGGGTATCGGACTTCAGGCTTATGGTCAGAAGGATCCTGTTGTGCAGTATAAGATGATGGGTTATGAAATGTTTGACGACATGACAAAGGCTATTACAGAAGATACTGTGAGACTTCTTATGCATATCCAGGTTGAGGAGAAAGTAGAAAGAGAACAGGTTGCCAAGGTTACCGGAACTAACAAGGATGAGGGAGCTTCGGTTAAAGGTCCTGTAAAGAGAGTAGAAAAGAAGGTATATCCTAATGATCCATGTCCATGCGGAAGTGGTAAGAAGTATAAGAACTGTTGTGGAAGACAGGCATAGATTGGGGGATTAATGTGGTTGAATTAGATCAGTTCCGTTTTAGAATATCGGGATATGATAAGCCTTTGGCTGAAATAAAGCAGTCGTTGGATCTTGATAATAAGAGCAAACGAATAGAGGAATTGGAAGCTGATATGGAGGCACCCGGTTTCTGGGATGATCCTGACAAGTCACAGAAGGCAATGAAGGAGTTAAAAGGGCTCAAGGATTCTTTTGAGAATTACAATGCTCTTGTATCCGGTCTCGAGGATGCCAGAACTTTAATAGAGATGGCAGAAGAGGCTAATGACGAAACATTGATTCCTGAAATTGAGGAAACAATTGATGCTTTTGAAGAGAAAATGGATAATCTTAGAATTGATACTCTTCTGTCAGGAGAGTACGATTCATGTAATGCAATTCTGACGCTCCATGCAGGTGCAGGAGGTACAGAGAGCTGTGACTGGTGTCAGATGCTTCTGCGTATGTACACAAGATGGGCAGAAAAGCATGGTTATGAGACAGAGACTATAGATTACCTTGAGGGAGAAGAGGCAGGAATTAAATCGGTAACTATAGAAGTTACCGGGGATAATGCCTATGGACATCTTAAATCTGAGCATGGTGTGCACAGACTGGTAAGAATCTCACCTTTTAATGCAGCCGGAAAAAGACAGACATCCTTTGTTTCCTGCGATGTTATGCCGGATATAGATCAGGATGTTGATATACAGATTAATGAGGACGATTTGAGAATCGATACATATCGCTCAAGTGGTGCCGGAGGTCAGCATATTAACAAGACATCCTCAGCAATAAGAATTACACATTTGCCAACCGGAATTGTTGTTCAGTGCCAGAACGAAAGATCACAGCATCAGAACAAAGATAAGGCCATGCAAATGTTAAAGTCTCGTCTGTATTTGATGAAACAGGAGGAAAATGCCCAGAAATCATCTGATATACGAGGAGATGTTAAAGATATTAATTTCGGTAACCAGATTAGAAGCTATGTGCTTCAGCCATATACTATGGTGAAGGACCACAGAACTAATAAGGATATCGGAAATGCAACCAGTGTATTGGACGGAAATATAGATCCGTTTATCAATGCTTATTTAACTTGGATCAGTACGGGAAAAACTGAAGATTAGGTAATGTGAAAGGAGCATGCTATGGCAGATTACATGAAACCGGTAGTTTTTGGGCTTGGGAATCAGAAATTTGGGGTAGACATCAATCTTGTACAGTCAATTGAGGATCGGATTAAAATTGTACCGGTTCCTAATACTGTAAAATACGTTAGTGGTATTGTTAATATGAGAGGGGATGTAATTCCTGTATTCAGCCTGAAGAAAAAGTTTGAAATGGATGAGGATTCATTGAACAAGGGCGAGAACATGATTATTGTAAGTTTGCCGGATATGAAGCTTGCTCTTGAGGTAGACTCAGTTCTTGAAATAGGTGATATCGACAAAGATAAAATAGTTGAAATGCCTCTGATTGCTAAAGTACAAGGTACAGAATATCTTGACAGGGT
>JBJEMF010000045.1:0-4196 GCA_051879535.1 Lachnospira sp.
CTTTCAACTACATTAGCCGTAGATTCCAAGATTTTGTCGATAGGGTTACTTTCTACAAGATGTCTTACAAATTCCTCCTCCGGCATAGCTCCCCAAAAGCCATCTGAACAGAGCACGAAACGGTCTCCTTTCTTATATGGTCTTTCGGCAATCTCAACCTCTACGTCTGCATTAACACCTAAAGCTTTCAAGATTACGTTTGATTGAGCAGACAATCGCGCCTGTTCTTCTGAAATGATTCTCTTCTTAACCATTTCAAATACCATAGAATGGTCAAATGTTCTAAAAATCTTTTTCCCATTTCTAAGTTGATATATACGACTATCTCCAACGTATGCAGTAAGTGCAGAATATGGCGTTAACAACAGTACTGTCGCCGTTGTGCCCATTCCCCGTAAATTGGGATTATTTTGTCCGTGCTCAATTATTGCAGAATTGGCATTTTTAATGGCTTGAATTAAGACTGTTTTCGGATTTGTTTTCTTATCTGCTAATGCAACTGTCTCTAAAATTGTTTGTACGGCCAATTGAGATGCGACGCTACCTCCTTGCATTCCTCCCATTCCATCACATACTACGATGAGAGAACCCAGTTCAGTTTCTCTGAATCCTGCGGAATCTTGATTTTCTTTGCGTCCACCAATACGAGAATCAACAAAACCTAAAGTCTTACCTTTAATATTAATAGGTGTGACCATAATATATTATATAAGTAATTACTAATATTAATATCGTTATAAATACTAAGAGTAGTATCACTTTTGGATTTCTTATAGTATCAACAATAGATTTCCTGTTGCGATTGCGATAAGCTTCCATTAAAGCATACTTAAATTCGGTTGCAGACTGGTATCTGCTTTCTGGTGCCTTCTCTGTTGCTTTGAGAATGACATTATAAATGGTTCTTGGCAATTTGTTGTTATATGGCAATTTCATCGTCATTTGCCGTGATAATACTTCGGCATCAACCACTGTTTTGAACGGATTGGTACCAGTAATCAATTCATATAGAGTTACCCCAGTAGCATATATGTCAGCTCGATATGTAATCTCGTCTTTTTCTGTTTTTCTCGCAATTTGTTCTGGGGAGGCATATTGTGGAGTTCCAATGAATCCGAATGAAGAATACTTGTTGCCCCCGTTTAATCTGGCAATTCCTAAATCCATAAGTTTTACGACTGAACCATTCTCAATCATAATATTTGATGGTTTTACGTCACGATGTACGACTCCGTTAGAATGCAAATATTGCAATGCGTCTAAGACACAACATATTTCTGATACGATTTTCTCCAATCGGTCATTTTGTGGAAGATTATTTAATTGTTCCTTGACATGTGTCTCAATGGTTATACCTGCAATATATCCACTTAAAATGAACATTGGACCCTCATTTGGCGCACACTCACATAGCCCTTTCATCTCTACAAGATTTGGGTGAGACAACGACAATGTCGCTTCTTGTTTGGCTCTTTCCCGAATCTTAATATTGTTGGCATATCTGTCTTTTATCCTTTTTATAGCAACCCGTTCATTGGATTCTTGCGAAAATCCCAAATATACTGTACCCATAGCTCCTTCTCCAATAGGTTTGCTATTTGGATCATATATATATCGATGCCCTGATACGTTTAAGCTTATCAATGGCCGACCGTTTTGCTGATATACAAGTTGAACTGAACACATAACTGCTATTGTTTTAGCACTTCTATATTTTCTTCCAAGACAGTTTTAAGTTCTGTGTTATTATAACCATGTGCAGCATTGACATTCAGATTCACCAACGCCAATGATTTTTCGAAACTGCTCAAAGCATTAGATGTGTCGTTCCTAAAACAATAAGCAAGCCCAAGGATATAATATGCCTCTGGAGTAACTACATTCTTATTCTCTATGGACGAAATGTACTTTATGACAAGGCCTAATTCAGCTGGCTGTCTTTCATCTCCTGTATCTTTACCCAAAGACTTCCTTCTTTGCGTTATAATTTTGTTTTTCGGATTTGAAAAATAAGTTATGCCGACTTCCACTTTTGCGGTGTCATTTCCATTGTCTGCCATAACCTTCAACTGTTCGAAAGCCGTTTTGACAGAATCTGGATTGCTTGAATCTATATTCGCAAGAGCTTCTTGGAGCTGGAAGCTGTTAGATGGGTCAGGTGCAGGTGGATAATAAATTATCTGCTTTATACCAAATCCAATCGCTATTAATGTAACAACTATAGCAACATATTTACATGTGTTTACAAAAATATTCGGTCTGTGTTTTTCTGCCGCATCTATTGCAACTCTAAATTCCGCAATAGAACTATATCTTCGACTTTGAAGCTTTTCTGTTGCTTTTCTTACAATTTTTGCATACTCTTTATTTCTAATGTGTTTTACAGGAACCTTTTTCTTCTTTTGACACTCTAACACTTCGTATTGTGTTCCGTCAAAAGGAAGCCGCCCGACTAACAGCCTATAAAATAAGATGCCTAAGGCATATATATCTGTTGTACAATTCTGGTTTTTTACATCACCTAACACAAGTTCTGGGGATGCATATTCGGCTTTACCGATGAAAATACCAGTTGCTGTCATTAATTTGTCGTTAGTACCCAAGGAATTTAATTTCTTGGCAATACCAAAGTCAATCAGTTTTATACAGCCGTCTGAAGTCACCATGATATTTCCAGGGTCAATGTCTCTATGTATGTACCCTTTATCATGTAAAGCCAAAACTCCAGATAATATACTCCTTATAATATATAAAGATGTTGCCTCTTTGTCTTTTATATATTTATGATACAGATCCCTGGCAAATTCTCCATTGCTATTTTTTATTCCATCAAATCGTCCTATAAGCAAGTCTGACAATTCTATACCATTGAGATACTCGCTGACTACATAATGGCGGTATGATGATTCTGCCAGATGATTTGTTTCGAGTACGCTGATGAAGCCAAGCATCTCTACGAGATTGTCATGCTTTATCCTTATCGATGCTTCTCTTTCAGCCCTTGTGTACACTTCCTGTGGCAGGTTTGGATGCAATGCCTTTATTGCAACCTCTTTGCTATTACCAGTTTTTTCTTCTACGCAGTGTCCATAATACACGATACCCATTCCACCTTCTCCAAGAGGGGTGGAGTGGGCATCATATTCATAATAAATGCCTTTCTGCTTTTCGTACTGACCCTGAAGTTTTATTATCTTCATAATTACATAAAGATTGTACCACCTGGTTTGTTGACAGGCTTATTCTCCACGTCATCTATTCCTACAGTACCTCCTTGTGGATTAGATACATTTTGGCCATATCCTTGTGTAAAACGGTTTTGAGATGGAGCCACGTATGGATTGGGTGATTGGTGAGGTTCCTGCACTTGACCTTGCGTAGGAATAAAGTCACGATGAATGTTTAGCCCGATTTGTTTTGCATCTATCAGAATAAGATACAAATCGTAGTGCTCTCCGATTGTAATTATATCCCCATTTACGCATTCCCTTCTATCAAAGCCAAGACTTTCTCCGTTAATCATTGTTCCACAAGTAGAGCCAGAATCGTTAATCCAAGCTATTACCTTTTCTGGGTTCTTCATCTGTTGTACCACCAAAACAGCATGTTCTTCAGATACGGTAGCTTCACTTAAACAAATATTGTTCTTCTCAGCTCTGCCTATCGAATTTGAGCCTATGCGAAGCGGCCAAAATTCACCATGCCCAGATCTCGAAATGGAGTACAAGAACCCGATTATAGGCTTTTGGCTGGGACGATCCATACCACTGACGTTAGTACCAAATGGATTGGGAACACATGTGTCACTCTGTCCACTTAAGTTTTGCTGACCGAAATTTGAATGTTCGGTATAAGCATCTTCCATTCCTGGAATTACAGTCTTATTGCTGCTCATAATTCAATGTATCTAAATTGTTAACTTATTTGTTTTACTTTTAGAATTTAATCAATTCTTAATTGCTTTCTTATAGTCTATGACATTTTTCATAAGTTTATAGGTTGCAAAAAAGCACTTGGTACGTAAGCCGAGGCAATTGATAACAGGCCATCGATTATAATCGCTACACGTTGCTGTCCATGATACCGTGCAACCTTTCCAATAACTCCTTTAAATACACCATCAATGACACGCACAGTCTGTCCTGCCTGAAATTTCTGAATCTCAGGTGGCACAATGATGACATCCTCAGCTTCTG
>JBJEMF010000046.1:0-4160 GCA_051879535.1 Lachnospira sp.
TACTGAGATCTTGATTTGTCATCTTATCTAAATGACATTGGGTCTGACCCCCTCCACTTTCTTTTTGTTAACAAGCATCTCTGTAAGCCTGTCAGCTTGCAACTGCCTCAGGTGATGTGTTATCATACCTCTATATTCACGGGAGGCCTAAAGCAAATGTTTCGTTTATGGTGTAAATTATTTGATGATTCCAATCATCTTCTGAAAGATACAGTAATAAAAAATCCTGATACGGAAATTAACCGTACCAGGAAAATATTTGACGGCATCAAAGATGCCTGTTATGAATTTGATCTTAGCGAACCTATATGGCTTGATTCCAATATTGAAGATTTTAAACGCCATTCAAAGGTACGCTTTAATAAAGATAACTTCATCGAATCCATAGAATTTGCATATATGGAAATTCAAGTCATTGAAGAAGATTAATCTTTCTCTTCATTTGATGTAACTGGCGCATCGCTGCTTGAATTGGCTGGAAATACGTCCGCCACATCATTTAAGGCTATGTATGCCTTTCCGTCTATCCTGTGAACAATCTGTTTCATCATTCCCACTTGAAAACGGTTTACAACGAAGTATAACATAGTTTTCTTGGAATCCGAGTAATATCCCTTTGCATCCAGCATGGTAATTCCATTTTCAAAGGTTTCAGATAATTCCCTGCACACCTCTTCCGGCTTCGTGGTTATGATAAAAGCCGCCTTCGACCTGTCAAAACCATCCACAAAGAAATCTATCGTCTTGGAAGCAGCCGCATAAGTAACTATTGAATACAAAGGAAGTATCCAGCTGTTAATTACAATTCCGCATATCACATATAGGATTACATTATATATCATTACAAAATTTCCCAGGCTGAGTCCCAGTTTTTTTGCAAACATTACCGCTATAATATCAATCCCGTCTATTGCTCCTCCATATCTTATAGCAAGACCGCTTCCGCATCCGGAAATAATTCCTCCGAATATGGCACATAGAAATAAGTCACTTCCCGCCAAAGGTGACACAATACTCACATCAACAGGAAGAACATCTGTTATTATCCATGCCACAAAAGAATATATAATAACCACATATATTGAGTATATGGTAAATACTGCTCCCTCTTTTCTCAGGCCAAATAAAAATATCGGTATATTCAGTAAAATCAAAATGAGGGACAAACTACACCATTCGGGAGTAATCTGGGATATCAGCATTGATGTGCCGGATATCCCGCTATCGTATAATTTTACAGGCGCAAGGAAAACAATAACACCAAATGCATTAATAATACCTGCAATTGTCAGTAGTAAAAAATAGCGCAACTTTAGCTGTTTGATAATTGCCATATACTCTTAATTACCTTATACCTTCCTACTTAATTTAATCAGTATTTATCTAATCAATATTTGGGATAAATCTAAATATTTAATAAATCACTGTATACTTTAAGTGCTCCCTCTGTATCATGGGCAAGCACCCTCTTTGCCAGAACTTTACCCAGCTGTACACCTTCCTGATCAAAACTGTTAACATTCCATACAAACCCCTGGAACATAATCTTATTTTCAAAGTGAGCAAGAAGCGCACCCAATGATTTTGGTGTGAGCTGTTCTCCAACAATAATGCTTGATGGACGGCTTCCTTCAAAATTCTTGTTGCGGTTATCATCAGATTTTCCACATGCAAATGCAACAATTTGCGCAGCCACATTGGCACACAGCTTCTGCTGGCTTGTACTGTCCTGAATAACAACATCTGAGCCCAGCTGGTTATTCTTAAAGCCAATGAACTGCAGGGGAACTATATCTGTTCCCTGATGAAGAAGCTGATAGAATGAATGCTGTCCGTTGGTTCCTGGCTCACCAAATATCACAGGTCCTGTCTGATAATTAACAGGTTCACCAAATCTGTTAACCGACTTTCCGTTAGATTCCATATCCAACTGCTGAAGATGTGCCGGGAAACGGCTTAAAGCCTGTGAGTACGGAAGCACAGCTGTACACGGATAACCCAGAACATTACGTTCATAAACTCCAATAAGGGCATCCATCATTTCAGGATTTTCTAATATATTTTCATTCTTTGAAAGTCTGTCCTCTTCTGCTGCTCCATCCAAAAACTGTGCAAATACCTCAGGTCCGAATGCCAGTGATAATACTGCTCCACCAACAGAAGATGTTGATGAAAATCTTCCTCCGATGTAATCATCCATAAAAAATGCTGCAAGATAATCATCGCTCTTGGCCAACGGTGATGTTTCACTTGTTACCGCAATCATATGCTTAGAAGGATCTAATCCTGCCTTCTTCAATGCATCCTTCACAAATGATTCATTAGTTAATGTCTCAAGTGTAGTACCTGACTTAGAAACAAGAACAAAGATTGAATGTGATACATCGATTGAATTTAAAACTGCAGCTGCATCATCCGGATCAACATTACTTATAAACTTTGCCTCCATCTTAAAGGCGTTGTTTTTCTTTGCCCAGTTCTCAAGAGACAGATACATTGCACGAGGACCCAGATCACTTCCTCCGATACCAATCTGTACTACAGTAGTGAACTTCTCTCCTGCTGCATTAGTAATCTCACCGTTATGTACCTTATTGGCAAAATCAGCAATTTTTTCCTGCTGGGTTACATAGAAAGTACGTTTATCTACTCCGTCTGCCTCCACAGGATTTCCCAGCTGTCCTCTGGTCATGTGATGCAATACCAGTCTGTTTTCTCCGGTATTTATTATCTCCCCGTTATAGAGAGCCTCAAACTTCTTTACAAGTTCAGCCTCCTCTGCCAACTTTGCAAGGGTTGCCAAAACATCTTCATCCACCTGCTTAGATGCATAATTAAAGCTAAGTCCGCCTGCCATAGGAATGCTGTATTTTTTAACACGCTCTGCACCATTCTCTCCTGACATTGCTTCTCTTAAATTTACCTTCTGTACCTTTTGTAAATCATTAAATGAAGTAAGAGTGTCTAAATTTTTCCATTCAGCCATAATCATAATCTCCTTAAATATTAAATTTGTTTCGAATAATCTAATGAAATTATACTCTCTTATCCTCTTGAATTCAAGGCAACACCGTCATTTAAGGCACTAATTTAGCCCTAATCCAACCTTCTAATCCAAATCGCTTAGTAAAGTCACAAATCCACCGTATTAAATATCAGCTACAAGCTCCTTAATAAGTTTTACAGAATTATTAATTGCCTGTTTTTCAAATGTAGGATAATCCATAGTTGCACTATCATCAGCCTTATCTGAAATAGCTCTGAGAATAACAAATGGAATATTGTTCAGATATGCTGTCTGGGCAATTGCAGCTCCTTCCATTTCAGTGCAGTATCCTTCAAAATTGGATGCAATGGATTCCTTAATATTTTTATCTGAGATAAACTGGTCTCCGCTGACAATTCGTCCAACGTGTGTTCCCACCTCCGGCACAACTTTACCGCAGGCTTCTTTTGCCAGCTTAATAAGTCTGTCATCAGCCTTAAAGGAAAGAACCTCCATTCTTGGAATCTGTCCCAGAGGGTATCCAAAACCTGTTGCATCCATATCATGGTGAAGTACATCTGACGATATTACTATATCAGCTATATTAATTTCAGCTTTAAGAGAGCCTGCGATACCTGTATTAATAACATAATCCACATTAAAATCATCAGCAAGTATCTGTGTGCAGGCCGCAGCATTAACCTTTCCAATACCGCTTCTTACCACTACAACATCCTTTCCGTTGAGTGTACCTGACTTAAATGTCATCATGGCCTTGGTTTCTTCTCTTTCTACCTGCATGTCTGCTACAATCTGGTCAACCTCTTCATCCATTGCCCCAATAATACCTATCATATCAATACCTCTTTCTTAATTCATTACCGATTTAAAACGGATAGATACATTTTAAGAGAATTCCACCCTATATGCAACTTTTTTACCATAAAACCACATATCCCATATAAAATATGATATAATGAGAGTTAGCGAGCCGGAGCAAGCGAAGCTTATTCATGGCGAGCGGCGAATGACGATCACAAGCTGTGCTTGTGATATAATGAGTGCTAGCGAGCCGGAGCAAGCGAAGCTTATTCATGGCGAGCGGCGAATGACGATCACAAGGAGGCTTTTATGAAATACATAACAAAGGGCGTATGCTCCCGTTCAATTGATT
>JBJEMF010000047.1:0-4137 GCA_051879535.1 Lachnospira sp.
ATAGTGCAGGTGGGACTGTCTCTCAAGAGTCATGATCCATCGCAGAGAGCCAATGGATTCCTGACCCTTGCAGGCGGAATTATAATCACATTCACTAAGGAAATACTGACTCTTATTACCGGTTAGGAAGTGAAACCGCATGAAAAGCGCAGATGACCTTTTAAAGGAACTTGCAGATATCTGTGGTGCGATGTATATATCGGACCTTAGAGTTAAACCGTTCTGCGATATTGCAGGAAAGATACTCAGAAGCAGTATTGCTGATCTTAACGGATATCGGGCTGAAGATATCAGTGAGGTACTGGAATATGTTTCACATGAGGAACAGGAGGGTAAGCAGAATGACGATTGATAAAGAACTGAATGATATATTGTATGAACGTATGAGCCGGGAGTATGAAAACTTCCTGACGACACTTGCCATGAAGAGCCCCGATGAGATAATCAGAGCATCTTATGAAAAGGTGTTTAAAGAGGATATCCTTGCAGTGGTAGAAAGCAGAATGATTGAATCGAAGTATGTGAAAGCATTGTTAAGAGAGAATTATCCTCTTGAAGGATGCTATCAGAGGTGGCTTGACGAGGATGTTTCGTATATGGAAGACCTCAGATGCTGTATTGAGGATCATGCAAAGGGGCTGATGAGATATACAGATAAAGAAAGAGGACGATAGAATCTGGCAGCGTGACAGCTGCCGGTACATGCTGGGTATTTCATATAGAAACAAAATGACCAATAATCGGTTGTGCTAATAATTTAAAAAGATTATGCATAAAATATATAAAAACGGTACAAAATGTATAGAAACAAATAAATTTTCGTTGATTTTCTATGACAATCGTAGTAATATATTACTATGTACAATTTGGAGGTTGTTGATATGGAGTCTAATGTCAGAATAACGAATATTTCAATCAGGAATTTTAAGAATGTTAACAGAGGTGAAATATCGTTTGTCAATAGCAGAAAAAACTTTAAAGCAAGTGTTTTAGGTCTATATGGTCAGAACGGCTCGGGAAAAACTGCGTTGATTGATGCACTGGAACTGCTGAAGAACGCATTGTGTGAATTTGAAATTCCGGATAAATTTGCTGACTATATCAACGTTGATTCCGACTGTTCGGAAATTGAGTATTCTTTTGATGTTGCTCTGGATGAAACAGTATATCCTGTTATGTATCGTCTGACTTTGATGAGAGATATTGTACAGGATAACGGAAATTCAGAGAGTGCAATAGAAGAAAGAGTACGATGTAAAGCTAAAGTCTCAAATGAAGTGTTAAGATGCCAGACAAAGACACCAGGCGGAAAACTTAGAATGGGGCGAATAATTGATACCGGATCAACTGCAGTTTTTGTTCCAAAATCCAAATATGATTTACTTGTTGGCGGGAATAAAGAAACCTCGACAGATCTTCTTGTTTCCAAAAAACTGTCACAGAAGACAGCAAAATCATTTCTGTTTTCAAAAGATTTATTGAATGCAATAAGGAAAAAACACAGCGAACAGAGCAAAACTGAAGATGAGGAATCAAAAGAATTAACACATTATCTGGCTTTAATTGAGTCTTTAGTCAAGTTTGGCAATTCTGAACTGTTTGTAATAAACACAGCGAATTCGGGTCTGATAAGCCTGAATGCACAACCGCTTGTATTCAAAATTCAGGGGAAGAAAACGGGAACACTTGGAACAATTGCTGTGCCTATTGAAGAACCTTCAGTTATACCGGAAGAAATGTTTCATGTTACGGAAGCTGTAATTGGAAATATGAACATAGTGCTTGAGAAGATTGTTCCGGGACTCACAATTGCTGTAAAGGATCTTGGCAGTCAGCTTATGCCGAACGGATCTGCCGGGAAAAGAATTGAACTTGTTTCAAAGAAGAACAGTAAGGAAATCCCTTTAAAATATGAGTCTGAAGGAATAAAAAAGATTGTTTCGATTCTTCAGCTGCTTGTTGTCGTTTATAATCAGAAGTCAATAACCGTTGCAATCGATGAACTTGACTCAGGAGTGTTTGAGTATCTTTTAGGGGAACTGCTGAGGATAATATCTGAAAAAGGAAAAGGACAGCTGATATTTACTTCTCATAATCTCAGACCATTAGAGACAATTGACAGGGGTTTTGTGGCATTCACTACAACGAATCCTGATAACAGATATATCAGACTTGCCAATGTTAAAGAGAACAATAATCTTAGAGATTTCTACTACAGAGACATTATACTTGGAGAACAGGATGATGCTGTCTATGATCTGACAAACAATGCGGAGATTGCATTGGCATTCAGAGAGGCTGGTGAGAGCATTGGCTCGTAAAAAAATAGTATTTATCATAGTAGAAGGACCTTCTGACCAGGATGCACTGGAGTTGCTGCTGAATAATATTTTTGACAGTAACAGGGTATTTGTTCATGTTACTTACGGGGATATCACCAGCAGAACAGGGAATAATACATCCAATATCATAAAGAAAGTAACTGAAGAGATAATAGGATATGCGAAGAACAATCATTTTGATAAAGTCCATTTTCAGCAGGTTATTCATATTATTGATATGGATGGAGCTTACGTATCAGAGGATTGCATAATCGAAGATAAAACAGTGGAAAAAACATTATATTCCCCGGATTCAATAAAAACTCGTAATAAACAGAGCATAATAGAAAGAAATCTTGTTAAAAGCAAGAACATTGATAAGCTGTCTGAGACACCAGTAATTTGGGGAGAAATTCCATATTCCGCTTATTATATGTCCTGCAATCTTGATCATGTCCTATATAATAAACTGAACAGCACTGATGAAGAAAAAGAAAATGATTCTTACAGATTTGCGCGTAAATATAAATCTGATACAGAAGGCTTTAAAAAATTCATATCAGAATCTGATTTCTCTGTTGGCGGAGATTATCTTTCAAGCTGGAAGTATATAAAAGAAGATAAGCACTCTCTTGAACGGCATACAAACTTAAGTTTATGTTTTCCAAAAGAATGATGATTACATAGCTCGGATTAACACCGGGCTTTTTATTTTACAGGAAAGGAGGTCAATCCGTTATAACTACTACACATGGAAGGAGGTTCAGATGTCGGATAACTGGGTTGTACAGAACCTGGAGAACACACTCGGCACGTGGAATGAGAAGCTGGCGGAGATATGGACTCTGCTAACACAGTCACCGGATAAATTCAAAGGTGGAGACATATGGCAGGTTATACTGAATATACACGGAGCACTGCAGGCAATAGGAATTGCCTTGCTGGTGCTCTTTTTTCTTGTCGGTGTTGTCAGAACGTGCGGCACGGTCGCAGAACTCAAGAAGCCGGAGCATGCTGTAAAGCTCTTTATAAGGTTTGCCATTGCCAAAGGTGTTGTGACCTACGGACTTGAACTGATGCTTGCCATATTCAATATAGTGCAGGGAGTGATTGAGACAATCATGAAATCAGCGGGAGTTTTCAGTTCAAACAGGGCGGCACTTCCGCAGGAGATGATTACAGCAATTGAAGACTGCGGATTCTTTGAAAGCATTCCGCTGTGGGCGGTAACGCTGATAGGAAGTCTTGTCATAACCATACTTGCATTCATCATGATTCTGACTGTGTACGGCAGGTTCTTTAAGATTTACCTTTACACAGCGATAGCACCGATCCCGCTTGCAACTTTTGCAGGGCAGCCTACAGAGCAGATCGGGAAGAGCTTTCTCAAAAGCTATGCGGGAGTATGTCTTGAAGGTGCAATCATCATGCTTGCATGCATCATATTCTCAAAGTTTGCCGCAACGCCGCCGGTGGTTGATGCAGACGCCACAGTGGTATCCATGGTCTGGTCGTATATAGGTGAGCTTGTGTTCAATATGCTGGTTCTGGTAGGTACAGTCAAGATGGCAGACAGACTGGTTCATGAAATGATGGGAATTTAAGGAGGAAAAGATGGATAAGGAAAGAATATTTGAAGAGATCATTGAGGCGGTGAAAAATGAAATACCGCAGACGCTGAGAGATCATATAACAGTGGAAATGAGGGAGGTCATCAAGACAAATGATGAAAAGCTTCACGGGATCAATCTGAGAATTCCGGGGTATGATGCTGTTCCGACCATATATCTTGAGGACTTTCTTAAGGATTATGAGA
>JBJEMF010000048.1:0-4081 GCA_051879535.1 Lachnospira sp.
GCACTGAGGAGGACTTCCGATGGTGCGTGGAGAACTACAAGGAGAATTGAATATGAGAAAGGTGAAGATTGGAGATACCATCCGCATCATCCGAATGGAAGATGCCGGAGGCTGGGATACCCAGGCGGCAGGCTATGCTGGGAGGTCCGGGACGGTGGAGTTCATCGACTCCATCGGGCAGCTTCACGGCACCTGGGGAGGTCTTGCACTCATTCCGGAAGTGGATGATTTCGAAATCATTATTTGTAATAGTTGAAACACTATGACTAGTATCGAAGAGTTTGATTATAACGGATAGAGATACATAAACTGAGGGGAGACCTTTTTGTAAAAGGCTCCCCTCTTTCATTACAGTCAAGTGCTACTAATCGTCATCCAATTCTCCCATCATATCCATTACGTCCTCTTTCGTAGCATCAGTCACATCTTCATAGTCTTCAGGATGCTTTTCGTAGTCCTCATACTCCTCATCAGAGAGGTCATCAAGTGTTCGTCTCATGGCTAAAAATTTTAAATGTTGTACATTATTCTTGTGCAAAAGTAATAATATCAAATAAGGTGTGCAATAATATAACGAGCAATATATTAATGGATATTACACATTTAATTTGATATCAAATATATTTTTATATCAATTTGAAGATATCTTTGCTATTTCGGACTTGATTCATTACTTTTGCAGTATCACAATTATATCGGGCAAATAATGACAATTGAAAATGCAATAAGAATATGCCAGAACACAACCCGTCATTCATGGGGGGACCTGGATCATATAATTGACTTGATGAATCAAGGTCAATTCGGTTCATTGGATGAGACAACAGAATTGAGGAATATTCTATCGGAAAAGATACAGTCTCTCGCGATGGAGAAGTGTGCTCCCTATATTTCTGTCCTTTCAAGGACGGAGATAATCAGAGACCGTAAGTTATGTCTCGAGGACTTCTATTATGACGGGATCACACATGAATACTCATATCTCTGGAAAAAGCTGAATGATGGAAGGCAATCTGATTGGTTAGGGAATGATACTCGTCCTGTACACATCTATGAAGCATTTGATGTTGCAACGGTATATGATTTAGTGCAGTTATACAAGCCTGATTACTTTTTTCTGGTTTCAGAAAAAAGGAGCTTCCAAAATTACCTTCAGTCCCTTACAAATGCTTCTGTGGGCTATCATTTGTTCGTAATGATTGAAATAGAGAAGGACAACGGAATAGGACTTCTGTTTTCCAAATCAGGTAAATGGAATCCATATCAAAAACATCCTCGTTATTATAGAATGGGCACTTTTAAATGTAGGATGATATATGCAGAAGGTAAAGATATTCATGAAATAGACGGGGCTCCAGGAAGTCCGAAATTCCTTTATCTTCTGAAGCAGGAGAAAGAGGAAGACGCCGGTAGTATAGCAATCTGTAATAGTGTTAAGGATGTCAACGATGAAGAGTACTATTGCTTCGACTACGGTCATGATAAAACATTTGATTTCAGTCGAAAATTCGCTGGGGATCCTCTCCTGAAGCAAGCAATCAATAGGACAAAGTACCCATTTCTATTAAGAAAGCAGCGATATGCTACCTCTCCAGCAATAATCATTGACTTCCTGACAATGAAAGCGATTTCATTCGTCAAAAAGAGTGCAGATGAAGACGATTGTATTTTCCTACTTAATGATAATCATATTGCTGTTACATTGAGCAACGATTATCTTTCGGATGAAAGTAATTATACAAGGTACAAACGGGCAACAGATAAACTGAATGACAAATTGGGACGAAAATTTAATTCCCTGGAAGACAAAGCATCTTCAGTGCCAGGATTACAGTTCCATTGCAGCAGAAATGAGCGGGAGTTGTTCATTTCAGAGATTGTTCCCTCGATTCTTTATGGGAAACAGCGTAACAGGATGGGCAATGGTGTCAGCAAAGGAATCATTTTGAATCCATGTGGATTTGACATAAGCAAATATTTGGAGAAACTGGAAAACAAGGGTTTCATTAAGGCAATAAAGGGAGGCGCTGATAACTCAATCATATTACGATATGAGAAAACGGACTTTTGCACAACAAGCGATATTGTCCTGTTTGCTTTTATCATGAACTGCAAAATATCTAGTGCTTATGAGGCCCTTAGTGATGAAAAGGTAAATTCATTGTCTGAGTCCCCAAGAACAAAGAAAGAATGGGACATCCTATATGATATGACAGGATGGGGGACATATCAGGATACACATAAGCCAATTGATAAAAAATATGAATCGAAGGATTTTAAATGGAAAAAGATAAGAAGAGAACAGGAATACTCATATAACAGGGATGAATTCCCTTACACGGTAATTCAAAAAGATCAGAAATATATAGAAAAATATCAATTCAGGACAAAGTATTTCTCTCAACTCTTTTCATTAAGCGAGAGGACATTTTCTTCGTTAAAACAGACAGCCGCATTTCCAGTGAGAGCAAAATCTAAACACCGAGACATATTGGATTGCATCCTTGAAGTTGATACCCCAATGAGAGTCAAAGAAGATTTATTGTTCGTAAATTGGAACAAACACCTTGTTGAATCTGGAGATTATACACAACAGGAAGTATCAGATTTGTTTTGTCCTGATGGACTCCATTTGACCGGTGATCCGATGAAAACTGATAATAATGTTTGGACTGTCAACCCTGATAATCAGGAAGAACGATTGTGGAAGCAATCGAAATACAGATGCGTTTTCTTATCCAAGGACTACAATAGTGGCGATGAAGGAGAAGGTATGAACCTCCGTGAAGAAACTGGACGTGATAATAAGGCTTCGGGAATAACCCTTACTCAATTCCACAGGGCATATTTCATGATGTATTACGGATTTATGAATTGTGGTTCCGATGGGACATATCCGCGAATGGAAGAGGCCTTAGATCAGGATACTATTTCATCGTATTTCTACCATAATCCTGTAGTCAGAATCAATGTCAAAAAAATCTCGGGTAAAAGCAGATGCGAGGATTCACAACTGAAGAAGGCCATCGAACGAGATAGTAAGTTAATCTCACAGCAGATCGATCTCTATAATCCAAATATCATTGTCTGTCTGAATGGAGAAGAGAAGAGCCCAATAATGCAATTCCTTTTGGAGAAATATCCAGATGCTGTAAAGATTCAATATCCCGATGAAGAATTCCAATTCATCTATTATTCAAAACGTAGCAGGGTAATCATTATTCATGAATACCACCCGTCTTATCTCGAAGGTGGAGAGGAACGAAAATATATTGGAGTTCGTCAACTGGCAAGATTCCTGAAAGAGAATCCCGGTGCTATAGATTAGTCTTCCGGGTTTTCAAAGACCTCCCCGTGACCAATGGAAGTAAACAATGATTCTGAATCAGTGATACATTGTTCAGCCAGATCCAGTGTAGAGCGCAGTTCCTGAATAGAAAGACTTATGGGATTGCCGTCAGAATCATAAGAGCCATGGTGAATTATCCGGTGTCGTTTTTCAATGATTGGTTCAAATGAGTTCCATGAAGGCAAGCTAAGCAAATCGACATCAGAGATAGCCTTAAAGAAATCAGCCATATCGTTAATCCTATGATATACCTGATGAGAGACTGATACTGCAATCTCATTCTTGTCTTCTTCTGACAATGGGGTGTTAAGTTGAATCCTGTATCGACTCCTTCGTCCATTAAGACGCTGATTGTATTTATCAACATACAATATGGCAGATTGCTCTGAGAAGAGAGCCTCTTTTAAAAGCCTGTCTTCAATATACTTTTCAATACCGGCCACGATGCCGGCATACAAAAGTTCAAATATAGGTCTGCTGAAAGCGTCCAACTGAAGAATAGAATCTTCCGTCATCCTAAGCACCTCCAAGCTAGACGAAATACGTCCCAGGTATTTGCCTAATATGTGCTCATATGGTTTATGTGTCACTCGAGTGCCGTCCATACATTCAATCCGTTTTGAGATACAAAGATAGCACTATTTATAAGTCTTTTCCTCAATAATACTCACTCCCTTCGCGCCTTGTTGATGTCCCTGTGGCTGAGTGTCAGCACAAGGTTCCTCTGTCCTC
>JBJEMF010000049.1:0-4077 GCA_051879535.1 Lachnospira sp.
CGTTTATCCTTCCACAAGAACCATATTTAAAAGATATTTAACACATACCTGCGTTACATAATACATACCCAGATTACATATTATATTTATTTAACCATAAGGAAAATTCTGAATAATATATTATTATAACAACATATTGGATATGTCTATGAATAATATAGTAGGAGTTGCGGTTTTAGATACCGGCTTATACAAGCATATAGATTTTGACAAAAGAATAATTGCATTCAAGGATTGTGTTAATCACAGGACTTATCCCTATGATGACAGCGGTCACGGCACCCATGTGTGCGGCATAATAGGTGGAAGCGGTTATGCATCATCAGGACGTTTCCGGGGTATTGCGCCTATGGCAAATCTCATACCTGTCAAAGTGCTTGACTCCAAAGGAAACGGAAATATAAGCGATGTCATAAAGGGAACAATGTGGATACTGGAAAATAAAGATACTTACAACATAAAAATTGTAAATATTTCCTTCGGGACAACTGATAATATATCCAACACAAAAGACCTCATATATCATGTGGAAACCCTTGTCCAAAAAGGGATTGTGGTAGTATGTGCTGCCGGAAATAACGGTCCTTCACCCAATACAATCACAGCACCGGGTACCAGCAAAATGGTTATCACTGTAGGCTCCATGGATGATGCCACTTTTTCTTCAGGCCGGGGTCCCACCGATGAGGGCATATTAAAACCGGAACTGGTTGTAACAGGTTCCAACATAATCGCCTGTAGCAACAGAAATAACGGTTATACTTCAAAAAGCGGAACCTCTACCTCCGCCCCTATTGTAAGTGGCGCCATAGCCAGGGTTCTGATGAATGATTCCCTTACCCCTGAACAAATACGGATGCGTCTCAAATCATGCTGCCATAAAATAAATATACCCCCAAACCAACAAGGCTGGGGGTATCTTGACATTTTAAAATTTGTAACCATGGATTAACAACTTGTATATCTGCAATTAACTATACAGATTTGTAGAAACGTTCCTTTCTAAACAGTGAAATCCTTCAGAACATCTATCATAGATGATGTCTCTGACTCATATAAGCTGTAAGCATACTGCTGAATGTCAATCATAATATACGAAAGTGCCAGAAGTGCAAATGCTAACACAATTACTACAAGAAGAGGAATAAAAGGATACTTCTTAAGCCTTTCAATTAACTTTCCCCCACCCTTATTGTTGTTGCTGCTGTTCTTAAAATAACTGCTATCTACCATATATACCTCACGATATTTTTATTATCCTTGGGACTACTTAAGGATATCAGATGACCATAAACATTTCAATAAATGATTACATAATTTAATACTTAATTAATATACCTGGTGAATTTCTTAATCCACGATTTCTCTGGCAACATATATACCACTGGCGGATGCATGCGAGAGGGAATGGGTCACTCCGCTTCCGTCACCGATAATATAAAGACCTTTGTGCCTTGTCTCAAGATGATTATCAAGGCATACCTCCATATTGTAAAACTTAACTTCGACACCATAAAGAAGTGTATCATCATTGGCAGTTCCGGGAGCAATCTTATCCAGAGCATAAATCATTTCAATTATTCCATCAAGAATTCTTTTCGGCAGCACAAGACTCAAGTCTCCCGGAGTTGCTGACAAAGTAGGTCTGACCAAACCTTCTTTAATTCTTTTCTCATTACTCCTTCGTCCTCTCACTAAATCACCAAAGCGCTGTACAATTGCACCTCCACCAAGCATATTGGATAACCTGGCAATGCTTTCCCCATATCCGTTGCTGTCTTTAAAAGGTTCAGAAAAATGCTTGGCAACAAGAAGTGCAAAATTAGTGTTCTCCGTCTGCTTGTCTGTTCCCTCGTAACTATGTCCGTTAACAGTAACAATACCATTGGTATTTTCAGTAACCACAATCCCATGAGGATTCATACAGAAAGTCCTCACATTATCCTCAAACTGCTTGGTTCTGTATACTATTTTACTTTCATACAATTCATCCGTGAGATGTGAAAATATTTCTGCCGGTAATTCTACTCTGACACCTATATCTACTCTGTTTGACTTAGTATCAATATCCAGTTCATTGCATACTTTTTCCATCCATTTGCTTCCGCTTCTTCCTACAGAAACGATACATTTGTCACATTTGTATTCTTCCTCACAGCACTTAATAATATAGCCGTCATCACATGTTTCAATACTGTCCACATGACAATCAAAATGAAACTCAACTTTATCTTTCAGAAAATCATACATATTCTGAAGTACAATGTAATTAATATCTGTGCCTAAATGTCTCACAGAGGCATCCAATAGCTTAAGTCCGTTCTGCATACAGACCTTCTTAATCTTTGTTCCTGCTGTAGAGTATAATTTTGTACCCTCACCACCAAATTTAAGATTAATCTCATCCACATATTTCATAAGTTCAATAGCTTTATTATCACCAATATAATCGCACAGATTTCCACCAAAATCATTGGTTATATTATACTTGCCGTCAGAAAAGGCTCCAGCTCCTCCAAAACCGCTCATTATAGAGCAGCTGCTGCAATGGATACAGCTTTTAATCTTATCTCCGTCTATAGGGCAATGCCTTTTGTCGAGGGAATGACCCATTTCAAAAACTCCGATTTTTAAATCACTGTTCTTATTTATCAGTTCATAGGCAGAAAAAATCCCACCCGGTCCGGCTCCGACAATTATAATGTCATATTTATTCATTCCAATCCTCCATTTATGTATTTTCACTCAATTATATTAACTCCAGCATCTGTCCCGGGTTATCTGTTGCCTTTACCTTTCCCAAAGCCTTGATAATCACACCATTTTCATCAATAAGATATGTTGTTCTCACAACTCCCATAGTCTTCTTTCCGTACATATTCTTTTCCTGCCACACATCATAATCCTTGATACATGTAAGCTCCGTATCCGAAAGAAGCGTAAATGGCAATTGGAATTTTTCTTCAAACTTCTTGTGGGATGATACACTGTCCTTACTTACACCTATAACTACAGCTCCCCTTTCAACAAAATGAGGATATAATTCTGCAAATCCACATGCCTGCTTGGTACATCCGGAAGTATTATCCTTAGGATAAAAATACAGAACAACCTTCTTTCCTCTATATTCACTTAATGTATGCATTACACCATCCTGATCCGGCAAATTAAAATCCGGTGCATTTTTTCCAATTTCTAACATAAAATCCTCCTTGTTACATTAAATCCGTTTTGTTCCAAATATTCTAAACAGTACGACCATCTATTGCTGTTTCAACAAGTTTCTCCCCTTCATATCTTAATTTTAAGGTAAATACGTCTTTTCGTTCATTTAGAAGATTAAAGAAAATCTTATCTCCTTCCCAGATAGGTAAATCACAAACTTTATCAATATCTACCCATTCCAGATTACCTTCATCACATTCTTTAATATCTCCCTCATAATTATCGGAGGTATATAAAAACATATATTCCGTCTGCCATTTATCAGAAATAAAAGTTATAATTCCTCTCAAAGAGAAACTAATAAGGTCAAGCCCTGTTTCCTCTTTTACTTCTCTTAGCAGACATTCTTCGGGACTTTCGTCCTTTTCAAAATGTCCACCAATTCCAATCCACTTATCCTTATTTATATCATTATCTTTTTTCACCCTGTGAAGCATAAGATACTTGCCATCTTTCTCTATATAACAAAGAGTAGTCATATTGCTTAATGCTGGTTTGTCTGCGTTATTATTCTGACTGCAACCACTCTTATCACTGTCCTCCATTTCAAGAACACCTCCTGTAAAGCTTATAAAAAGAATTATCCTATGATAATAAAATTCCCCGTAACAATAAAATTACCTATAACAATACTATCATGGATTGAGGAATTTAAAAATCATGATAAATTAAAAAAAGACCAAAACCGATACGGTTCTGGTCACATTAGCGCTGTTAAAAATAGCAGGGGTGGAGAGAATCGAACTCCCACCAAAGGTTTTGGAGACCCCTATGATACCACTTCACCACACCCCTAAAAGGATTGCACCTTCAAAACTGCACATTAAATATATCATATCATCCGTCTTCTTT
>JBJEMF010000050.1:0-4217 GCA_051879535.1 Lachnospira sp.
GGGTCAGACCCCATAAAAAATTTATAAATTTTTTTCAGAAAAGTTTATAAAATTTTTATGGGGTCTGACCCCCTTTTTCTCCCCTTTTTCTCTTTTCTCATTTACTGTCTTGTCACCTGTAAAGTTTTGTAGTATACTAGCCAGCAATGTATAAAAAACTTTAAGCCAAAAGGAGTATTGTTATGTCAATTACTACAGATATTGAGAGATTAAAGAAGGAGAAGGACGCTGTAATCCTGGCTCATTATTACGTTGATGAAGATGTTCAGGCCATTGCAGATTACATAGGAGATTCTTTTTATTTAAGTAAAGTTGCCACAAAAGTTAAGGAAAAAACCATTGTCTTTGCGGGCGTTGAATTCATGGGCGAGAGTGCCAAAATTCTTAACCCTGATAAGAGAGTATTTATGCCGGATATTAACGCCGACTGTCCTATGGCTCATATGGCAACCAAAGAAGAAATCCTTAATATGCGGGATAAATACCCTGATCTTGCAGTTGTATGCTACATAAACTCCACAGCAGAGTTAAAAAAATATTCAGATGTATGCGTTACATCCTCTAATGCAGTCAAGATTGTAAAAAAACTTCCCAACAAAAATATTTTTTTCATACCTGACAGAAACTTAGGACATTTTGTTGCCAAACAGTGTCCTGATAAGAATTTTATATTCAACAACGGCTGTTGCCCAAGACATGTAGCAATTACGGAAGACATGGTAATTAATGCCAAAAATCTTCATCCTGATGCAAAATTTGCCGCACATCCTGAATGTACTGAAGATGTTCTTAAGTATGCAGACTATATAGGAAGCACATCAGGAATAATTGATTATGTTGTGAATACTGATGCAGAAGAATTTATTATAGGAACCGTAGACGGTGTATTTGCTGAGATAAAAAAGAATGCTCCTGAAAAGAAACTGTACACTCTCAAAGATGAACAGGTATGTGTAAATATGAAAAAAGTTACACTGGAAAAGATACTTGATGTTCTGGAAAATGAAACAAACGAAGTTTTCGTGGATAAAGAGTTAGCTGAGTATGCTATGAAACCTTTAAATAAAATGTTGGAACTTGCCAAATAATTTCACGCTGTTCATTGAGTAAACAGGAGAGTAAATATGAATAATAATTTAAATGACAACAAAATAACAAAAACAGATATACTGATTGTCGGCTGCGGCTGTGCAGGATTATACTGTGCTCTCAATCTTCCTAGAGACAAAAAGATATTGATGATAACAAAATCTGATTGCGAAAGCAGTGACTCATTTCTTGCCCAGGGCGGAATGTGTATGTTAAAAGACGATTCTGACTACGACAGCTATTTTGAAGATACCTTAAAAGCAGGTCATTATGAAAATGATAAGAAATCAGTAGATATAATGATTCGTTCTTCTCAGGATGTTGTTAAGGATTTAATTGATGCAGGTGCTGATTTCAAAAGAGATGAAAATGGAAATCTGGCATTTACAAGAGAAGGTGCACACAGCCATAACAGAATAATTTTTCATAAAGATGTCACAGGAAAGGAAATCACAAGTCACCTTTTATCTAAAGTTAAAACTCTTTCCAATGTCACTTTACTGGAATACACAAAGCTTGTGGATATTATCAGCAATGACAATGAATGTGTAGGTGCAGTGATTAAAAGTAAAGATGGTACTGTTACAAGGGTAAAAGCTGATGTTACCATACTTGCCACAGGAGGAATCGGAGGACTTTACAGACATTCAACCAATTTCAGACACCTTACAGGAGACTCTCTGGCAATTGCCATTAAACATAGCGTAGAGTTAAAGGATATAAATTATGTCCAGATACATCCTACAACCTTTTATTCAGATAAGGAAACAGACAGAAGCTTCCTCATTTCTGAGTCCGTGAGAGGGGAAGGTGCAAAACTTTATGACAAAAACGGAAACCGTTTTGTGAATGAACTGCTTCCAAGAGATCTTCTTACAAATGCCATATATGAGCAGATGAAAAAAGATGGAACCAAATTTGTCTGGGAGGATTTAAGAACCATTCCTGAAGACGAATTAGAAACACATTTTCCTAATATTGTAAAACACTGCAAACAACAGGGGTATGACGTTACTAAAGAGTGTATTCCTGTAGTTCCGGCACAACATTATTTCATGGGAGGAATTAAAGTTAATTACGAAAGTCATACTTCCATGAAAAGACTGTATGCTATAGGCGAAACAGCATGTAACGGCGTTCACGGAAGAAACCGTCTTGCCAGCAACTCTTTACTGGAAAGTCTGGTGTTTGCCAAAAGGGCTGCAATTGACTGCCTTCAATACAAAGAACTTACAAATGATGACTGCATAAATGCAATAAATAATTGCAACATCGATAATTACAATAATGACGAAAAACTTTCAAAAGAATATGCAGAGCTTGTAAATAATGAAATAGCGAAAGCAAATGCAAAAAATAAAACTGCATAAATATAGTGAAAAAATTGGAGGATTAGTATGTTTGATCAGGTTACTTTAAAATTAAATGTGGACCCACTTATATTAAGTGCCCTCAAAGAAGATATTACCAGCGAGGATGTATCCACAAACAGTGTTATGCCAAACCCACGTAAAGGGGAGGTAGATCTTATATGCAAAGAAGACGGCATCATCTGCGGACTTCAGGTATTTGCAAGAGTATTTGAATTATTAGATGACAATACAGAGGTTAAGCTTTTTGCCCAGGATGGAGATAAAGTTACAAAAGGCCAGCTTATGGCAAAGGTTACAGGAGATATAAGAGTACTTCTTTGCGGAGAGCGAACCGCCCTTAACTACCTTCAGAGAATGAGCGGAATAGCTACTTACACCTCAAATATCGCTGCTATGCTTGAAGGTACTGGTATAAAACTTCTTGATACAAGAAAGACTACTCCTAACAACAGAATTTTTGAAAAATACGCCGTAAGAATAGGTGGGGGTAATAACCACAGATATAATCTTACAGATGGTGTACTGTTAAAGGATAATCATATCGGAGCTGCCGGAGGCGTAAAGGAAGCTGTTTCAATGGCAAAGGAATATGCTCCTTTTGTAAGAAAAATAGAAGTGGAAGTGGAAAATCTTGAAATGGTAAAAGAAGCTGTGGAAGCCGGTGCTGATATTATCATGCTTGATAACATGGATAGGGAAACCATGGCTGAAGCAATCAATATAATTAACGGACGGGCAGAAATAGAAGTTTCCGGAAATATTACAAAAGAAAATCTGGAAAAATTATCAGGTCTTTCCGTAGATTATGTATCAAGTGGTGCGCTTACACATTCATCACCAATTATGGATATATCCCTTAAGAATCTTCATCCTATTGAATAGCCGGAACAATACAGGCATGACATGAGCATCAATTGTAATTAAAAATGTGATTGTATATATGGAGGAATATCTTTATGAACGGTGAAGAAAGACGTGAACGGATAATTGATATTTTACATAAAAGTGAAACCCCTGTATCAGGTATAGCTCTTGCCAATATGCTGGATGTAAGCAGACAGGTTATAGTGCAGGACATTGCCTTGATAAGAGCAAAAAATATAGACATATTTTCAACCAACAGAGGATATGTAATCAACAGCAAAAAAGAATGCACAAGAATTTATAAGGTTATACATTCTGACGATGAAGTTGATACAGAATTTGAAGCAATTATAGATCTTGGGGGATGGGTGAAAGACGTATTTGTATACCACAAGGTTTATGGTGTTATAAAAGCTGATTTAAGCATACGTTCCCGTAAAGATATAAGGGAATATATTTCCGAAATTAAATCAGGAAAATCAAGCCTTTTAAAAAATGTGACAGCAGGTTATCACTACCATACCATAGGAGCCGAAGATGAAAAGACTCTGGACCTTATACAGGAAGAATTATCAAGACTTGGATTTCTTGCAAAACTGCAGGAATATGAGCCTGTAGATTTTTGGAAAAAAACAGCCCAGTAATCCTACATCTCTTTTGTAAATTAACTTGATATAATTTCTTCAAAGTAGTATAATTACTCCAACGATATTCGTGGGAGTTTAAGACCGGGAGAAAAATCCTCTTCTCGCTTGAGAAGCATACGTGCAGGCACGCTTGGAATTTTTTCTTCGAAAAAACAAGGAGGAAAAATCCTCTTCTCGCCTGAGAAGCTCGAATTTTTTCTTCGAAAAAACAAGGAGGAAAAATCCTCTTCTCGCCTGAGAAGCT
>JBJEMF010000050.1:4317-16764 GCA_051879535.1 Lachnospira sp.
AAATCCTCTTCTCGCCTGAGAAGCTCGAATTTTTTCTTCGAAAAAACAAGGAGGATTGTATGAAGATTCAGGACTTTTGTGACATGACAAAATTTGAGGAAATTATGATGAACTGGGCTAAGAGTACAGGCCTGGCAACAGTAGCAGTTGGTGCAGATGGTAAATATATAAGTGGTTGTTATAATTTTACTGATTTCTGTATAAAGTACACAAGAGGCAGTCAGGAAGGCTGCAGGAGATGCGAAAAGAATGACCGTGAAGGAAAGGGCGTTTACGCATGTCATGCAGGTCTTGTAGACTTTGGTATTCCTATCACTCTTGATGACGGAACTGTGTTAGGAAGTGTAATCGGCGGACAGGTATTACCTGAAAATCCGGATGAGGAAAAATTCAGAGCTACTGCCAGAGAGTTAAAAATTAACGAAGACGAATATATAGACGCATTAAAGAAGGTTACTGTTAAGACTAGAGAGGAAATAGATGCTTCAGCTAACCTGTTAGGTGATGTTATCAATATGTTTGTCCGTGCCAGCTATACATCATGGGAAAATAAGAAAATTATGACAGAGTTAAAAGATGGTATCGGAAAAGCTGCTGAGGAGATTGTATCTGCTAACGAATACACAAAACAGATTGATTCATTCAGTAACCGACAGAGAATTCTTGCGCTGAATGCCAGTATAGAAGCTGCGAGAGCAGGCGAGGCCGGCAAGGGATTTGCAGTTGTTGCTGAAGAGGTTCAGAAGCTTGCTCAGGGCATGGGTGAAACAAGCGGAAAGATTAAACAGGCATTGGGAACTGTTACGGAGACTATAACAAAGCTTAATAAATAATGTTTGTATTTTTCGGGGCTGTCTTACTAAGTATTATGTTTACTGATATCTTAGTGTGACAACCCCGTTTTTTAGGAGGATTAATCCGAAAACGATTACGTTCTAGGAATGAGGATTTTTATGAATATTACAGCTCAGATTTGTGGATTAGTGCTGCTGACCATTATTATAATTTTCTATCACAGGGGACAGAGGCTTGCCCTTAGTCCCCATAAAGTATTTAATTTAATATTAATCATAACCACTATATGTGTCACACTAGATATTCTTTCGATTGTTGCAATATGTAACATGGATACTTTCCCTCATATATTGGTTGTCACCATATGTAAAATGTACCTTCTCTCTCTTGTAAGTGAAGGCTCAATGGGACTAATTTACAGTTTTTCCGACATATATCATTCAAAAAGACGACTTATGCGTCCCTCTATAGCTGTGGGAATTTCAACATTAATTATTGATCTTATCATAATTATTTCCCCTATAAATATTGTTGTTGAAAAAGATGCTCAATACACCGAAGGTCCTGCTGTCATTGCAACCTACCTGGGTGTTGTCTTATTTATTTTTTTCAATCTCATTCTCATTTTTATAAAGAGAAAACAGATATATCCAAGACGAAGAATAGTCATTTATATGTGGTTGTTTATATGGATAACTGCTGCTATAGTCCAGTTTATTAACAACAGACTTCTGTTGGTTGGATTTGCCACAGTGATTGGCGTTGCAATAATATATATACGTCTGGAGAATCCTGAGTATTACATAGATAAGAATACCGGATTTTTTAATCAACAGTCCTTTTATAATTATGTAAACCATCTTTATGAAAATGAAATTAAATTCTCTCTTATGATAACCAATATAAGCAGAGACCAAAAGGACAATATGGATTTAACTGCGGAGCAGAATATTTTTTACAAAATGGCAGAATATGTTCAGAAAATTAAAGACGTATATTCTTTTAAAATATCTGACAGCCAGGTAATACTTATGTTTATGTCCAACGATGGTATACAGGAAAAGATATTAAATATTCTGAAATTTTACGATGAAATTGGAACTAAGTATGAAGCCGGAAGAGGTGACGTAAGCTATGTATTTGTTCCCGACGACACAGTGGCAAATGATGCTACCGAACTTATGCAGCTTATTAATTATGCACACATTTCAAATAACAGCGATACTTTAGGTAATTATATTGTTGCAGACAATGATGCTCTTACAGCCATGCGAAAACGCAAGGAAATGAGTTTATTAATGAGCAAAGCCATTGAGGGAGATAGAATAGAGGTGTTCTATCAACCTATTTACAATACAACCAAGAAAAAATTTTCCTGTGCGGAAGCTCTGGTAAGGATGCGTGATGAAGAGGGAGAACTCATACCCCCGGGTATGTTTATACCTCTGGCAGAATCCAATGGTATGATTGTAAAGATAGGTGAAATTGTTTTTGAAAAGACCTGTAAATTCATAACAGATAATGAATTGTACAAATTAGATGTAGATTACATAGAAGTCAACCTTTCAGTGGTACAATGTGCCCAGCCGGATTTGGCGGAGCGATTTATTCAGATTATGGATAAATATAAGATTAACCCTAAAAATATTAATTTAGAAATCACAGAATCAGCATCCATGTCAACAAAAAAATATCTGTTGGAAAATATGCAGAAATTAATAGACTACGGAGTTCACTTTTCTCTGGATGATTTTGGAACGGGTCAGTCTAATCTTAATTATATCGTAGATATGCCTGTGGATATCGTTAAATTTGATAAGGATATGACAAATGCATATTTTGTAAATGATAAGGCAAGGCATGTTATGACCGCAGCCATGAATATGATAAAGGGTATGGAGTTGGAAATAGTATCCGAAGGAATCGAGACGAAGGAACAATTAAACAAAATGGAAAACCTTGGTATTGATTATATTCAGGGATTTTACTTTTCAAAGCCATTATCTCCGGAAGAATATATTGAATTTTTAAAAAATGCAAATAATTAGCGGTCACCTTACAAAGAAATCTGGAAGGAGAAATTACAGAAAGTGAAAGAATGGTTTAAAGATAAAAAGCACAGGATTATTGCAGTGTCCGGATTAATTGTGGCAGTTTTACTTGTTGTTTCCATAATTGTATCATTTGTCCTTATCCGTAATAAAAATGGCAACAAGGATTCAAATTTAAACAACACAGATGTTTGTCAGGAAACAGGACAAAACAGCACAAATGTATCTGTGACTTCTGCACAGGCAGACCAATATCTGGCAGTTAAAGTGTCTCTTAAAGAAAGCAACAGTTGGGAAGGCAACGGACAATATTTTTCCCAATATGATGCTGTTATTAACAATGGGGAAAACTCTAAGATATCGGGATGGAAAATTATTCTTAACGCTCCTTCTGACTGCACTATAAGCCAGAAATGGAATTGCGAAATATCCCAGAATGGTAGTGAATTAAATATAACTCCTGTTGACTACAACAAAGAAATTGTATCAGGTCAGGAAATGAGCGGTGTGGGATTCATTGTGAGTTTCAATTCCAAAAAAACACTTGATACATTTTCTATAGAGGTGTCTTTAGATAACGGAACCAACGTCACCCTTAACAAAGACGGCAAAGTTGTAAATGGAAATCTGGTGGCTGAAAACAACAGCACCAATGCTTCCACAGAAGAATCACAGCAGAATTCACAGGAATCCCAGGAATCCGGTAATGGAGATAATGGGAATTTCTCAGGAAATAGCGGCAGCAATGGTGGTTCTCAGGAAAATACAGGCTCAAATAATCAGGGGCAAACCCCAAATGGAAACGGACAGACAGGAAGCGCTGTGTCAGGAAGGCTTCATGTTTCAGGTACGAACCTTGTTAATGAATCCGGCACTCCGGTACAACTGAGAGGTGTGAGTACACATGGTCTTGCATGGTATCCTCAATATGTAAATTACGAAGCTTTTAAAACACTAAGAGATGACTGGGGTGCCAACGTGGTAAGACTTGCTATGTACACCTATGAATATGGAGGATACTGCAACGGAGGGGACAAAGAAGCCTTAAAAACCCTAATCAGTAATGGTGTTGAATATGCCACCCAGCTTGGGATGTATGTTATAATTGACTGGCATGTATTAAATGAACAGAATCCAAATACGTTCAAATCTGAAGCAATCAGTTTCTTTACGGAAATGTCCGCAAAATATGCCAATTACGATAATGTAATTTATGAAATATGTAATGAACCAATCAATTCACCTTGGAGCAGTACAATTAAACCATATGCAAAGGATGTAATTAGTGCCATAAGAGCTAATGATTCCCGTGCAGTTATTATAGTTGGTACTAATAACTGGTCCCAGAATGTTGATGAAGTAATCGGTGACAGACTGGATGACGACAATGTAATGTACGCACTACATTTTTATGCAGCAACCCACAAAGACGGTATAAGAAACAAACTTACAACCGCTCTTAATGCAGGACTTCCGATTTTTGTAAGCGAATGCAGCATAACCGATGCATCGGGAAACGGCGGAATAGATTACGATTCAGCCAATACATGGATTAATATGCTTAACAGTAATAACATCAGTTTTATCTGCTGGAGTTTAAGTAATAAAGCAGAAAGTTCTGCACTTATATCATCCGGTTGCAGCAAGTTCAGCGGCTGGACTGATGACGAACTTTCCGACACGGGAAGATGGTTTAAAAATGCAATTAAGAATTAAATTACACACTGCAATCACATGCAGTATATAGCAAATACATTGGACAGGAACGGAGAATACATGGATATAAAATTAGTTGCCATTGATCTTGACAGGACAACTTTAAATTCCGAAGGACATTTGTCAGAAGCCAACAGGAAAGCCATTCTTAGTGCCATAGAGAAGGGAGTTCATGTATGCATTGCCAGCGGTCGTGCTTTTGACACTCTTCCTAAAGAAGTAATTGATATACCGGGAATTGAATATGCAATAACCAGCAACGGAGCAGCAATATACAGAATTGAAGATAAAGAATGCATGAGATCTTTTGTATTAAAACCGGAGTCTGTGGAAAAGATAATGGAAATGACTAAAGGTTATCCTGTCACCTATGAAGCATTTATCAAAGGAACAGCTTATTGCGGGAAAGAATATATTAATAATCCCGTAAAATATGGTGCTACCCCTCATTCATTAAATTATGTCAAATCAACCAGAATTGTTAAAGAAGATATAACAGCTTTCATTATGCAACATAAGCATGAGCTGGACAGTATTGATATAGTTATAAATGATACTCCCATCAAAGAAAAGATAATTAAAATGCTAAGAGAATCCTTGGATGATATATATATCACAAGTTCAATAAAACAACTTATTGAAATATCCTATAAAGACGCAGGTAAAAAATCAGGACTTCTCTTTATAAGTGAACTTCTTTCAATCCCTGTGGAATTTACCGCCGCCTTCGGTGATGCTGATAACGATATTGATATGGTGAAATTTGCAGGCTTTGGTGTGGCTATGGCAAATGCTTCGGATAATCTTAAAGCTGTAGCTGATTACATAACCCTGACAAATGATGAGGATGGATTATCCCATGCATTTAAAAATGTACTTAAAATATCAGATTAAGTGATTGGGTATATGAATTTTATCAGAACAAACAACAATACAATAACTTAAAATATTGATTATTGGACACAAAATGTGTAGAATACATTGAGAATATAATGCGCAGTGCGCAGGAATGGAGAATTTAGTTATAATGGATAACCAGAAGTTAGCAGAATTATTATTTCCACAGGTCGTTAATACCCCTGAGTTTTATGAGGAAAAATTCCCATATAGAAAACTGCCAAACAAGGCAGAAGTAACCCGTATGGCACCAAGCCCTACAGGTTTTATTCATCTTGGAAATCTTTACAGCGCATTGGCTGATGAGAGAATCGCCCACAGAAACGGAGGCGTATTCTACTTAAGAATTGAGGATACCGATGAAAAACGTAAAGTTGAGGGTGCCGTTGAAACAATAATTAATGTTTTGAGATATTTTGACATCGAATTTGATGAAGGTGCAGGTTTTGAGGACTCTGATTCTACAAATGCTTATGGCCCATATTTTCAGAGACAGAGGGTTGAAATATATCATGCTTATGCTAAAAGTCTTGTTTCAAGAGGGCTTGCTTATCCATGTTTCTGCACTGAAGAAGAATTGGATAAAGTGAGGGCTCAGCAGGAGGAAGCTAAGGCACTAACAGGTTATTACGGTGAATATGCCACCTGTCGTAATCTTTCATATGAGCAAATTGAAGAGAATATTAAAGCAGGTATGCCTTATGTATTAAGATTGCGTTCACAGGGAAGTCCTGATAAGGAAATTACATTTGTGGATGAAATTAAAGGTGAGATAAAGCTTCCTGAAAACATTCATGACATTGTACTTTTAAAGAAGGATGGTATACCTACATATCATTTTGCCCATGCAATAGATGACCATCTTATGAGAACCACAACGGTAGTAAGAGGTGGGGAATGGCTTGCTTCAGCACCTATTCACTATGAACTGTTCCACTTACTTGGCTTCAAAATGCCAAAATATGCCCACACAGCCCATCTTATGAAATTTGATGAAGAGACAGGCGGAAAAAGAAAGCTGTCCAAGAGAAAAGACCCGGAGCTTTCACTGGATTACTACAGAAAAGACGGATATCATCCTTACACCATGAAGGTTTATCTTCTCACACTTCTCAATTCCAACTTTGAAGAGTGGCATGAGAAATTCCCTGACAAAGATATAAATGAATTCCCATTTTCAGTGGATAAAATGAGCCAGTCAGGTGCTTTATTTGATAAGGATAAGCTTCACAATATATGTAAAAATGAGCTTTCAAAACTTTCAGAAGATGAATTATATAACTTCCTTTATGACTGGGCTAAAGAAAATGCTTCTGACAATGTTGATATGTGGTTTTCCGACAAGGAAAAAATGTTATCAATTCTCAGACTTTACATGGGTGTGGGAGCTAAGAGAAGAAGAAAAGATTTCATGTATGCAAAACAGATATTTGAGATGATTTCTTATTTCTTTGATGACAATAATCAGCAGGAAACTGACGAATTCAGGTTGGATTCTTCTATGGTAAGTGAAATACTGAAAAGTTATCTTGCACTGTACGACCACAATGATGACAATTCTGTATGGTTTGATAAATTAAAGAAGATTGCAGACGAACACGGATTTGCATCAGATATGAAGGCATATAAAGCCAATCCTGAGAACTTCAAAGGTAATGTATCAGATGTAGCAGAGGTTGTAAGAATTGCTGTTACCGGTCGTGCCAATACTCCTGATTTATGGACAATCGTCCATATCATGGGAGAAGAGCAGATGAAAGAACGAATTCAAAAATATATCTAATATTATAATTTAAAATATAATTTATAAGATCAGGGTGTCAAAAGCGAATTATAAAAACTTGAGTAGCAAATTGCGCAAAAAAGATGGTTAGCACAATGGAATGCAAACCATCTTTTTTGCGCAATTTGCTAGTGCATAAAATTATAATGGACTTTTGACACCCTGATTCTATTAAACTATTTTAATTATAAATTATCAATTGTGGAGTTAAGCTCCTGTACTTCTGACATTACATCATCAAGTAAGACGCTTATATTCTCTGTTCCCTTTATTGTCTGAGCGCTCAATTCCTGAGTGTTTTCAGTATTGGCAAGAAGCTCTTCACTAAATGAACTAATACTTTCAATATGCTGTGTTATTTCGTTGTTACTTGAAATTATTTCAGACATATAACTGTATTCCTTATCAACCTTATCCTTTATAAGATTGATTTCATCCTTTATTTCATCAAAGGAGCGTTTTGTCTGTTCCACAAGTTCCATTTGAGATGCATTGCTGTATATAAGCTTTCCAACGCTTGTACCGGCTCTATCTGCCTGTTGGCTTAAAGCTTCTATAATACCCTTAATATCTTCTGTGGCGTTTTGTGTCTGCTCTGAAAGATGCTTAATTTCATCCGCAACAACAGCAAATCCTTTACCGCTTTCTCCGGCGCGGGCAGCTTCAATACTTGCGTTAAGTGCAAGAAGGGATGTCTGGCTTGTAATTTCGTTAATCATTTCAAGAATGCCTTTTGCCTGTTCGGATTTCTTAATAAGCTCATCCATAGTGTATCCTACTTCATTACCAATATCCTTGCTATCCTCAGATACATTTTTAAGTGTCTCCATATTGGCATTACCTTCATTGGTGATGTTAGTTGTTTTATCAAATTGATCTTTAATATCTTCAATAAGGCTGCTTGCGTTGTCAGTAAGTTTGCCTATGCTTGTTGTCATCTCAAGCTGGCTCTGAATTGTACTGGTAAGCTCATTGGCACCGGATACCATCTGGGCAATCGCCTGACCGCTTCCTTCTCCCTGTGCTGCCATCTGTTTTGATTCAGTATTTATACGTTCTATTGCTTTAAATATATTGTCGGTTGAATTAAGAATCTTATCAAGCATCTGGTCTGATTTCTTTTTTTCATCAGCTATTACCTCTAACCTGTGGGACGAAATAATTCCCAGGGCATTAGATGTAACATAGGAAAATGCTGTAATAAGAATCATAACTGCCAATTCTATTTCAAAATTTACAATATCTGTCTTTTCAACTGTTCCTCCGATAAACTGTTGTGCTATAAAAACAATATTTATTAAAATAGAGGCAATACCCACCTTTATTATGTATTTTTTATCCTGGTACATAGACATTACCAAAAGCATTGGCAATATGTATGTAAATGCAAGAATACTTACTGTTGTCCACAAAACAAACGCGTAAAGAATTCCGTAGCCAACAGCTGATATTGTTCTAACCAGATTGCTTTCGGGATTTTTCTTATAGACCATTAAATCTATTATAAGAGGTACAAGCAATATTACTGAAAATATAAGCACATATAATGCAGTCCTGTTACCTTTTATCAACTCCATAATATATGCTATAAAAAGTACAGCGGATATAGATGTATAACACTGTAACAATTTTTTATTAACATATTGCTTCTCATTTAAGTTTGTATAATTAATTTTTTCTTTCATGAATTACCACCTTTCGTATAAATCATCCGAACTTTTATATATGAGAATTGTACCAAATTCATGTGATTTAGACAATATTTTTTTGCCCTGGCACATGATAGTTTTTTACAACTTTAGTTATTGACAAATAATATTAGTTAGTTTATACTAACGTCGAATTAAATATTACACATAAGTTGTATAAAAAAGGAGATGAGAGTATGCCACTATCAATGATTGACGAAGGAGAATCCTCTGAAATTAAACGCATCGGCGGAAAAGATGAAACAAAAAGATTTCTTGAAAATCTGGGATTTGTAGTTGGAGTTATTGTTACAGTCATATCTAAAACAAGTGGAAATGTAATTGTAAATATTAAAGATTCCAGGATTGCAATCGGAAAGGAAATGGCATCCAAAATTATGGTTTAGGTAATAAAAAATCATCACCTGTAATATATTTTGAAAAGGAGAAATTAAAGAGATGACTTTAAAAGAAGTGCCTGTAGGCGGCAGTGTTAAGGTTGCTAAGCTCAATGGTGAAGGTCCTGTTAAAAGAAGAATTATGGATATGGGATTAACAAAAGGCGTTGAAATTTATGTAAGAAAGGTGGCTCCGTTAGGAGATCCCATTGAAATAACTGTACGAGGATACGAATTATCAATTCGTAAATCCGATGCTCAGATGATAGATGTTGAGTAGCATCATATATTTTTTTTGCATATAAGTTAGTTTAACCTAACAAAAGCAAGATATGACTAATGGCAAAATTCCAACAATTATAAGAAAAGAGGTATGAAAATGTCAATTAAAATTGCATTAGCAGGTAATCCTAACTGCGGTAAAACAACACTGTTTAATGCCTTTACAGGTTCTAACCAGTTTGTAGGTAACTGGCCCGGCGTAACAGTTGAAAAAAAAGAAGGTAAATTGAAAGGTTACAAAGATGTTACCATCACTGATTTGCCGGGTATTTACTCACTTTCTCCATATACTCCGGAGGAAGTTGTAGCAAGAAATTATCTTATAAATGAAAGGCCGGATGTTATTATTAACATTGTTGACGGCACTAATATTGAACGAAATTTGTATCTGTCAACACAGATAATGGAATTGGGTATTCCTGTAATTATTGCGGTGAATATGACAGACCTTTTATCTAAAAACGGAATTGTTCTTAATACACAGAAATTAAGTGATAAACTGGGATGTGAAGTAGTAACAATTTCAGCTCTTAAGGGAACCGGCATTAAGGAAGCCGCACAAAAGGCTGTTAAACTTGCAGAAAGCAAACAATCTCCAAATGTCATTCACAAATTTAATGATAAAGTTGAATCTGTTATTACATCCGTTGAAGAAAAGCTTGGATTTGATGTGGAAGAAAAGCAAAAAAGATTCTTTGCAATAAAACTACTGGAGAAGGATGATAAGATTAAAATGCTCATAACTGAAACTCCGGATGTTTCAGAAGAAATTAATGAACTTGAAAAGAATTTTGATGATGATACCGAAAGCATCATAACCAATGAAAGATATACATATATTTCTTCAATTATTGGTGACTGTGTTAAAAAATCCTCTAAGAAAAATGCTCTTACAACCTCTGATAAGATAGATAAAATAGTTACTAACAGAATTCTTGCTCTGCCTATATTTGCAGTAATAATGTTTCTTGTCTATTATATTGCCATGATAACAGTAGGTACGGCAGCTACGGACTGGGCTAATGACGGCTTATTCGGTGATGGTTTCCACCTTTTGGGAATCGGTTCACAAGCTTATGAGGAAGCTTGTGAAGAATATGGAGATTCCGATGAAATTATAGCCGCTTACATAGACAGTCTGGGTGATATGGGAATTTCCTATAAGGAATCCATTGATACAGAATCAGAAGATTATGATTCACAAGAGGCCGTATTGTCTCTTAAAAAATTGTCTTCTACAGTAACAGCTTCTTCATCTGTCAACTATACAATAGAAGACGAAGAAACACTTGAAACTTCGGAAGAAACAGCTGACAGTACTGCAATCAAAGACGCTATTAACCTTGCTGTTAAATACGACGGAACAGCACCGTCTCAGGATTCTTTCGGTATCTGGGTACCCGGAATTCCCGTCCTTGTAGAATCAGGACTTGATGCTGTTGGCTGTGCTGACTGGTTGAAGGGGCTTATTCTGGATGGTATTATTTCAGGTGTGGGGGCAGTACTTGGATTCGTTCCTCAGATGCTTGTATTATTTTTATTGCTTGCAATTCTTGAAGCCTGCGGATATATGGCACGTATTGCATTCATAATGGATAGAATTTTCAGACGATTCGGTCTCTCAGGAAAATCATTTATTCCTATTCTTGTGGGAACAGGTTGTGGTGTTCCGGGAATCATGGCATCCCGTACAATTGAAAATGAGAGAGACCGCCGTATGACAATTATAACAACAACATTTATTCCCTGCGGAGCTAAAACACCATTTATCGCAATGATTGCAGGTGCAATTTTCGGTGGTTCCCCTTGGGTTGCAACATCAGCTTACTTCATCGGTATGGCTGCAATAATATTCTCGGGAATAATTTTAAAGAAAACCAAGTTATTTGCAGGTGACCCGGCACCATTTGTTATGGAACTTCCTGCTTATCATCTGCCAACCTTAGGCAATGTATTAAGAAGTATGTGGGAGCGTGGCTGGTCATTTATCAAGAAAGCAGGTACGATAATTCTTCTTTCAACAATTCTTGTATGGTTCCTTTCTTTCTTCGGATTTACAGAGGATGGTTTCAGAATGTTATCTGAGGATGAAATTGATATGAGTATTCTCGCATCTATAGGAAATGTAATCTGCCTGATATTTACCCCTTTGGGCTGGGGAAACTGGCAGGCGACTGTGGCTTCTATCACAGGACTTATTGCCAAAGAAAATATAGTGGGAACAATGGGCATTCTCTACGGAGGAGGAGAGTTATCCACTTACTCAGCTTTAGCTGTGGAGTTTACAAAGCTTTCAGGATTTTCTTTCTTAATATTTAATCTTCTTTGTGCTCCTTGCTTTGCAGCCATCGGTGCCATTAAAAGAGAAATGAACAGTGCTAAGTGGACTTGGATTGCAATAGGATATCAATGCGGTTTTGCTTATGTAACAGCTCTTTGCATATATAATATTGGCATTCTTATTTCAGATGGTGTATTCTCAGTGTGGACGGTTGTATCATTCATACTTGTAGCAGCATTTATATATCTTCTTGTAAGACCTTATAAAAATAAGTACTGTGCTTTGCGCTGAAAAGATGCGGGGAAAAGGAGGTATAATGGGAACATTTGTGGTAGGAACCATACTGGTAATTATTGTAGCAGCCATTGTGTATGGTATGATCAAGAACAGAAAAAAAGGTAAGCATTCCTGCGGAGGGGACTGCGGACACTGTAGCGGATGCCATTAAGGAAAGGGAAGGAAAGGGGTCAGACCCAATGTCATTTAGATAAGATGACATTGGGAAATATGGGCCCGGCTACTTCTTTATAATTTTTGCGAAGCAATAACGACAAGA
>JBJEMF010000051.1:0-50950 GCA_051879535.1 Lachnospira sp.
TTATGTACCACGTTATAGAATTCATACCGGAGAGAAATCTCCGGTGTGGATTCTAATTTTTGCTTAAATAGATATAAGCATATTGTTACTATAATATTAGGAAAGAAGGTAAAAAGATGCAGTGTAAGTCTTGTCAAACAGAGCTTCCTAAGAAAGCAAAGATTTGTCCAAAGTGCGGTGCACAAGTTGGAAAGCCTACCGGTAATACAAGGGTACTTGCTATTATAGGTATGGTTATAATGTTAATTGGCGGACTCCTTCCATTTGTTCAGTCAAATGAAAAGCTTGTAGATGGAGTTACACCAAAGGCGTATGCTTTCGGATTTATGAATATCAGTATGCCGGTAATGTGGTATTTATTTATCGCTTTATTAGTAGTTGGTATTTTATTGGTTGTTGCAAAGAAAGAGAAGTTTTCTATAATTACTTCAGTTCTTTCAATGGTAGTACTTGTTGTCTCAATGTTTGCATTCCAGTTTACAAGTGTAAGCGGAAAGACAAAGACAGGTGCTTTAAAGTATGAGTATCATAACCTTACAGATTTATTATCTAACGGTTATAAGGGAAATAGTTATTCAATCGGTTGCGGCCTCATAATTACAGCTATTGGTTTAATAGTTGCAATTGTTGGTGTGTTCTGGGATGTTGTTGCAATATTCAAGAAAGACCTGGGAGTTGACGCAAAGTATTTATCAAACACATTAAATGCGAATATGTGGCATCAGATGTTCTACTACAGAGGTTTCTACCTCATGTTCTTACCAGTATTTGTAATGGTATTGTTATTCTTCTACTGGCCAATGTTAGGATGTCGTTATGCCTTAACTTCATACGTTTTAGCAAACCCTTATTATATGGGTCTGTTCCATTTTGAAACAATGTTCAGATTTGATACATTCTTCTGGCAGGCATTTAGAAATACATTAATCTTGTCTATTACAAAGTTGATTCTTAACACAGGTGCTGCTGTTATTATATCATTACTTCTTAATGAAATTTCTAATATGCTCTTTAAGAAGACTGTACAGACAATTATCTACTTACCTCACTTCATGTCATGGGTAGTAGTTGCTGCTGTATTCAAGATGTTAATGTCAGTTAACAGTTCAGGTGTTATTAATGGTTTCTTAATGAACTTACATCTTATATCTGAACCAATTGACTTCTTCGGTAGTTCAAGATATTGGACAGGTACATTCTTTATTATGAATATCTGGAAAGATACAGGATGGGGAACAATCCTTTTCCTTGCTACATTATCAGGTATCAGTCCTGACCTTTATGAAGCAGCTCAGATTGATGGTGCTAACAGATTTAAGAGATTGATTTACATCACTCTTCCTGCTCTTGCTAACACTATCATCACAGTATTCATTCTTAACCTTGCTAAGGTTATGAACCTTTTTGAATCAGTTTTCGTTACACAGAGTGCAGGTACTTATGATGTATCACAGGTATTGCAGACATACGTATATAACAAGACCTTCAATGCTAGTTTCTCTGATTATGGTTATACCACAGCGGTTGGTTTGTTTAAGTCATTTGTAGGTATGATTCTCGTACTTGGATGTAACTGGATGAGTAAGAAAGTCCGCGGTCGTGGAATTGTATAGGAGGGATAGATAATGAGTGAAGAGCAGTTAGTTTACAAAAAGAAAAAGAAAAAATTCAAAATCTTCCCTATAGTTAACGCAATTATCTTTATTATAATATCATTGCTTATTATATTCCCTATGTGGAAGGTTATTGTCGATTCTTTCGACGCACGTTCAGCTACAAGCTTTAGATGGTGGCCTAAGATGTTCTCTCTTGGTGGATACAATGCTATCTTAACAAGATCATCATTATATTGGCCATTCGTTATTTCAGTAATTACAACACTGGCTGGTACATTCTTCGGATTATTACTTGCTACTCTCGGTGGTTATGTATTAATTCAGTGGAAGATGCCTGGAAGAAACTTCTTCGCATACATGTTGTTATTCACAATGATTTTCGATGGTGGTATGATTCCTAAGTACTTAGTTATGCAGGATCTCCACTTGTTGGATACTCTGTGGGCGGTTATTCTGCCAATGAGTATTAATGTATATAATCTGGTATTGATGAGAAACTTCTTTGAAGGTATTCCTGAATCTCTTTTTGAAGCGGCAGAAATTGATGGATGTTCTCCAATGGGTATATTCTTTAGAATTGTGTTACCACTTTCTAAGGCAGCCCTTGCTTCTATCGGTTTGATGTTTGCCGTTACATTCTGGAATGATTATACAAACTTCAAGATTTATATTCGTAAGAATAATCTTTACAACTTCCAGATTAAGCTGCGTAACATGGTAATGGATAGTAATATTCCTACTGATGATACAGTAGACCCGAATACTATCGCTAATGCAGCTACAATTGTTGCGATACTTCCTTTCATGATTATCTACCCATTCTGTCAGCAATACTTTGTACAGGGTGTTAACGTAGGTGCCGTTAAGGAGTAATCCGATACTTATAATATGTTTAGAAAGCGGAAATGAGAAATCATTTCCGCTTTTTCTTTATACAAATTTAATAGAAATTTTATGGGGTCTGACCCCATAAAATTTTTATTAAAAACTTTGTGGATAACATTATCAGTATTATGGTGGTTTTATTATAATGATTATGTAGAAATAGGGCCTGTTCTATGGTAGAATTGTATTATTATAAGGTGTAGCCGGAGGTAGATGTGGGAACAATAGAAGACGCAATTTATCTTGAAAATATATATGAAGTAAAGATGCTGCTGGAGAAAGAGCCTGATCTTATTAATAAAAAAGATGAGCGTGGAGTACTTATGCCACTTCTTGCGGCTAAGACCGGTAATGTTGAATTGGTGAAGTATATTGTAGAGTATTCAAGGGCTAACATGAATATTCACGATGATAACAATAAAAATATGCTTCACTATGCTTCCATGTCAGGTAATGTTGCAACCTGCAGATATCTTGTTGAGAGAGTAGGTCTGTCGCCATTAGATGGTGATAATAATCTACAGACGCCTTTTGAAATAGCTCACGAGAACAGATTTCTCGAACTTGAGGAATATTATGAGGGAGTTGTGGGATGCAAATTGAAAGATATGTATCATAATCCTATAAGAACAGGTATGTATCCGGACCCGTCAATAGTAAGAGTTGGAGAAGATTACTACATGGTTAATTCGTCCTTTATATATTATCCATGTATACCTGTTTCTCACTCCAAAGATCTTATAAACTGGAGGATTATAGGATATGCAATAACTGAACCGGATTGGACAGGACTTGAGAATCTTGAAGGAGGAAGAGGATACTGGGCACCCGATATATCCTATTATGAAGGCAAATTCTATATAACCGCAACCTACAGACTTAATGATACAGGGACAGTGTATAGGAAACAGATAATTGTAAGTTCTGATAATCCCGAGGGACCTTACAGTAAACCATCAATAATAGATGAAGATGGTATTGACCCATCAATATTTAATGATGATGATGGAAAGAGATATATGCTTCTTAACAGAGGGGCAAGAATATTTGAACTGAATAAAGAAGCAACTAAACAGATATCAAAAGCAACGATGCTTTATTATGGAGATTTCAAAAGAGCACCGGAAGGACCACATTTGCTGAAAAAACATGGCTATTATTATCTCTTTGAAGCAGAGGGTGGAACAGGAGAAGGACATAGAGTTACAGTATCAAGAAGTAAAGAACTTTTTGGGATATACGAACCATGTCCCTATAATCCCATAATGAGACAGAATAATCCTGACGCTATAATACAAAGATGCGGACATGGAAAGCCTGTGCAGACTCAGAATGGTGACTGGTATATGGTGTACCTGTGCGGCAGGAAGATAGGAGACGGCTATAGTATACTGGGTAGGGAAACTGCATTAGATCCTATAACATGGACTGCTGACGGATGGCCTATAGTCAACAATCTTGACGGACCAAGCACGCTTCAGAAGAAACCTGATTTGCCATGGACCGAATGGGAAGAGGAATATGAGGATGATTTTAGTAATCCTTATTTAAGTACATCATGGTGTTTCCCAAGGGTACCTGAGATGGATGGTATAGTGCTTTCATGTTCATATGCAAAGGTTAAGAGCAGTAGATTTGATCTGGACAGTATGTATGCAAAAAATATTTTGCTCAGAAGACAACAGCATTTTCGATTTAATATTGAATCCAAGATGAAGATGCCGGAATTGTATCCGGGGCAGAATTGTGGTGTTACCTGCTATTATGATGAAAATACATTTTTAAAATTCGGAGTATTTGCTACCGAAGAAGAACAGCCGCGGATTGTAATTAAAGTGGTGGAAAAAATCGGAGAAGAAGTAATAGAGCACCCTGAGCATGATGTTGATTTCAAACAAAGACATATTTTTTTAAAGGTAGAAACTGCATATTTACGAAGAACATTTTCTTACAGTTATGATGGAATTAATTACATAAAATTAATAACATTGGACAATGTATACTATCTGTGTGATGAAGGTTTGAATAAAGGAAAACGTTTTACCGGGGCGATGGTGGGTATGTACGCGTATTCGGGAGACTTTGGAAGTAATTATGTGGATACTTATGGTAGAAACGGTGCGGATTATTATTATGCAGAGTATGATTACTTTAATTATTATCCCATTAAGTAATAATATTACATACAAATATAAAAAAATAAGGAGGCAGTTATGGTAATAAGTAGAGATACTTTATATGAGAGTAAACTGTTTAAAAAGCTACAGGTTAGCAAAGAGGAATTGGATAGCCGGAATATTAATATTATTGGAACTAAAATCAATAGTATGGCAGCACTGGTTAGAGCTTTAAGAGAGGAAACAGCGGTTGCAGAGCTTAAAAAATCAGTGGATGAAGTGATTGCAGCAGGGATATTGGATAAGCTTCCGGAGGGAGAGCTTGGCAATTTTAAAATTGGTAATGGCTTATATACACTGGCATCATTTACAGGAGAAGAAAAATATAAAGACGAGGCTGTTAAACTGGCTGCACAGTTTAATATCCAGAAAAGAGATGATAAGGGGTATTTTGTTGATAAAGATGGAGAAATCTGTCTTTGTAAAACATATTTATATCAGAGCTTTTTTATGAATTATGAGACAAAGAATGGTGGAAAGGAAAGATATAACGATATAATTGCCCAGTATAACTGCCTGTATAAAGATAAATTTGCAGATACAGTTAAGGATTTAAGACAGGACAGCACATCATTTTTTGCAGTAGCTTCTTTTGCGGCAGCACTTGTGGATACCATGGAAGTAATGGATCAGATGTTGTATGAGATATACAGAAAAATGCAGGATTATTACAAGGATGCTGTTAAAGCAGTACTTAGTTCGGATATTAATCCCATTGATTCGGAAAATGAAGCCTGCCTTTTGTTTGATTATGCTGTACTTAAAGGATGCAGAATGAAAGCATTGCAGACGGAAAAATATGAAAATAAGGTAATAGGTGTTAAGGATGCAATATTAACATCTGATTTGGAGAAGGATTCGGATGAAATTGTCGGCCTTAAAGCTATGGTATACAGCGAGTTAATCAGAAACAGAGAATATCAGGATTATGGACGAGGCAAAGGAGGGGCATTATGGAGTTAGTATTAGTCACTAATACAAGCAGAAGTGCTGTTGTTGAATTAACAGAGTCAGGTAAATATTATTCAGAAAAGAAATACACAATAACGGTTAACGGAAAAGAGTATCAGGAGTCAGACAAGCAGGTGACATCTGTTTATGGATTGACACCGGATACAGATTATGAAATTTCAGCTATATATGATGGTAAGGAATACGGACCTGTTAAATTCCATACTGACTATGAATTTGTTACACTTAATGTTCGTGAGTTTGGAGCTTACGGAGATGGTGAGCATGACGATACCAATGCAATTCAGTGTGCAATTATGGCTTGTCCAAAGGATTCGAGAGTTTTGGTGCCTGAGGGAACATACAGAATATCAAGCATATTCTTAAAAGACGATTTAACATTGGAACTTGCAAAGGGAGCTACTCTTTTAGCATTTACAGATAGGGAAAAATTCCCTATTTTACCGGGTATGATTGAATCTTATGACGAGACAAAGGAATATAATCTTGGCTCATGGGAAGGAAATCCTGTGGACTCATTCTCTGCCATAATCTGCGGTATTAATGCAAAGAATATTGTGATAACAGGTGAAGGAACAATTGATGGTGGTACAACTCACGACAATTGGTGGAAAAACTGTAAGATTAGAAACATAGCCTGGAGACCTAATCTGTTCTTCATTAATCACTGTGAAAATGTTATTATGCAGGGAATAACAGTTCAAAATTCACCTTGCTGGACAATTCATCCTTATTTTAGCAACCATCTTAAATTCTTAGATGTGAAGATTAATGCCCCTGCAGATTCTCATAATACAGACGGATTAGACCCTGAAAGCTGCGATGACGTACTGGTTCTTGGTACGCTTATTTCAGTAGGAGATGATTGCATTGCTGTAAAATCAGGTAAAATTTATATGGCAGAGAAATACAATGTGCCTGCAACCAACATGACAGTGAGACAGTGTTGCATGAGAGACGGACATGGCGCTGTGACAGTAGGAAGCGAGATTGCAGCAGGAGTTATGAATGTACATATAAAGGATTGTCTGTTCCTTAATACTGATAGAGGCCTTAGGGTGAAGACAAGACGAGGCCGTGGTAAATTATCAGTCCTTGATGATATTTCTTTTGAGAATATAGATATGGATAATGTAATGACACCATTTGTTGTTAACAGCTTCTATTTCTGTGATCCTGACGGAAAGACAGAGTATGTAAGTTCAAAGAAGCCTTTGCCGGTGGATGACAGAACACCTTCCATTAAGAGACTTACATTTAAGAATATTAAAGCCCAGAATTGTCATGTGGCAGGAACTTATATCTGTGGTCTTCCTGAGAGTAAGATTGAAAAACTTACATTTGAAAATATAGATTTTACTTATGCTGAAAATGCTAAGTCCGGAGTTGCTGCTATGATGATTGGATGCGATGAAGGATGTAAGCAGGGAATGGTTGTAAGCAATGTAAAAGATCTTATTCTTAAAAATGTAAACATTGTGGGATGTGAAGGTGAAGCAATCGTTGCCGACAATGTAGATAATATTATTAAAGAATAGAAGAGGCGAAAATATTGAATTTAAAAGCACCAAAAGGTATAGATGTTGAGAACTGGTTTATAGAGTGCTACAGAAAATACAAGGGACACCCTTTGAAAATTCTTATAGGATTGTACAAAGGGAATTATAATAAATTTGTATTGGCAGTTATATTTTTCTTTATCAAGCATGCGCCGGTATGGGTCCTTCCAATTGTCACAGCCAATATAATTAATGATATAACAGAGGGCTCTCCTGATACATACAGAAATATAATGATACAGGCGGCCATTATGGTTTTTCTTGTTTTACTAAATATACCAATGAATTATATGTATACAAGATATAAATCGTTGGCAACCAGATATGCGGAAACAGGTTTAAGAAAGGCGCTGGTCAGGAAACTTCAACAGTTATCAATATCCTACCATAAAGAGACTCAGTCGGGCAGACTTCAATCCAAGATAATGCGAGATGTGGAGGCAGTGGAGACACTGTCTACACAGATGTTTTTAAGTATACTTAATATAGCGCTGAATATAGGTATAGCACTGGCAGTTACAATAAAAAAGAGTATGGTTGTATTTGTATTCTTTCTGTTAACTGCACCTATAGCTGCAGTTACAATGGTCTTCTTCAGAAATGTTATGCGAAAGAGAAATACTGAGTTCCGTAAGGAAATGGAGGAGACTTCTGCCAGAGTCATGGAGATGGTAGAACTTATTCCTGTAACAAGGGCACATGCTCTTGAGGAGGAAGAGGTTTCCAAAATGAGTGGGCAGTTATTCGCTGTTGCAGAAAAGGGATACAGATTGGATATAATACAGTCCCTATTCGGTTCTGTAGGATGGGCAATATTTCAGGTGTTTCAGGTCGTATGCCTTGCATTTACAGGGTATCTTGCCTTAAGGGGCAGCGTAAAACCGGGAGATATTACTTTATATCAGAGTTATTTTGCGTCAATAGTAAGCCAGGTTTCTTCTTTGATGTCGCTTATACCAACAATAGCCAAGGGTATAGAGTCGGTGAATTCTATAGGAGAGGTATTGTTAGAGGAAGATGTTGAGCACAATGATGGAAAGAGAACATTGGAAAAAGTCAATGGAGAATTTGATTTTTCAAATGTTAATTTTAGATATAATAATATAGATAAGGACGTACTCCATAATCTGAACCTTCATGTAAAGCAGGGTGAAACCATTGCCCTTGTAGGTGAGTCGGGAGCAGGAAAATCAACTATTCTTAATCTTGTCATCGGTTTTAATTTCGCTACAGGAGGAAGCGTTACAGTAGACGGTAATGACCTTAGGGAAATTGATTTGAGAAGTTATAGAAAATATCTTGCTGTTGTACCCCAGACATCAATATTATTTTCGGGAACAATCAGAGATAATATAACATACGGTGTAGATAATGTGGATGATGAAACCCTCGACCGGGTAATAAAGGCGTCAAATCTTACTGATCTCATTGAATCTCTGCCAAATGGAATTGATACCATGGTGGGAGAACATGGCGGTAAGTTATCGGGAGGCCAGAGGCAAAGAATATCTATCGCAAGAGCTTTGATAAGGAATCCTAAGATAATTGTGCTTGATGAGGCTACATCTGCATTGGATAGCATTTCTGAGAAGTTGATTCAGGAAGCACTTAATAATCTTACCAAAGACAGGACAACATTTATCGTTGCTCATAGATTGTCTACTATCAGGGATGCGGATAAGATTGCGGTAATAGCCGACGGACATTGTGTGGAATGCGGAACATATGAGGAACTCATGGAAATGAAGGGTGAGTTCTATCAGATGAAAGTTATACAATCTTAATAAAAAGGGTCAGACCCCATAAAATTTTTATAAACTTTTTGACAAAAAGTTTATAAAAATTTTATGGGGTCTGACCCCTCAATTATTTTATCCAGATACGTAATGTAGAGATTAACTTTTCTTTATCAGCTACATCCATCTTAGATACAAGCTGCATAATTTCGTTGTCCAGGGCAGTGCTCTGATAATTCTTATCAACGCTGCCTGCAAGGTAATCGAGAGAAACACCTGTAAGTTCTGCGTAATAAGAAAGCATTCTTAATGTCATAAGGTTACGTCCGTTCTCAACGTTACTGATATAACCCGGTGTTACATCAAGAGCCTTGGCAACATCTTCCTGTGTAAGACCCTGTGATATTCTTAATTTTTTAACTTTTGCTCCTAAATCGTTTTCCATATTGTATACCTCCGTAAAATATTATTATTTTTTGTTAGCTCTGTATCTTGCTGTTGAATCAAGAATCTTCTTTCTGATTCTTAAGTGTTCAGGTGTAACTTCAAGAAGTTCGTCTGTATCAATATAATCAAGAGCCTGTTCAAGGCTTAGAATTTTAGGCGGAACCAGTCTTAAGGCTTCATCTGCACTTGATGAACGGGTGTTGGTAAGATGCTTTGTCTTACATACATTGACCTCAATGTCTTCTGTTCTGGGATTCTCGCCGATTATCATACCGGCGTAAACCTTCTCACCGGGACTGATAAATAAAGTTCCTCTGTCCTGAGCGTTGAAAAGACCGTAAGTAACAGCTTCACCGTCCTCATAAGCAATAAGTGAACCGGTTTTACGGTAAGAGATATCTCCCTTGTATTCTTCATAACCTTCAAAAGAGGTATTAATAATACCGTTACCTTTTGTATCTGTAAGGAACTCTCCTCTGTATCCGATTAAACCTCTTGATGGTATAGAGAACTGGAGTCTTGTATAACCACCGTTAATAGGTGTCATTCCAAGAAGCTCTCCCTTTCTCTGGCTTAACTTCTGAATAACCGAACCGGAAAATTCTTCCGGAACATCAATATATGCAAGTTCCATAGGTTCTAATTTCTTACCACGTTCATCAGTATGATAAAGAACCTCAGCCTTACTTACTGCGAATTCATAACCTTCACGACGCATATTTTCAATAAGAACTGAAAGATGTAATTCACCACGGCCTGAAACCTTGAAGGAATTCTCCTGTCCCGGAGTTTCCTCAACTCGGAGACTTACGTCAGTATTAAGCTCTTTAAAAAGTCTGTCTCTTATGTGCCTTGAAGTTACGAACTTACCTTCTTTGCCGGCAAGAGGGCTGTCATTTACCATGAAATCCATAGAAAGAGTTGGCTCTGAAATCTTCTGGAAAGGAATGGCAACAGGATTTTCCACAGAACAAAGAGTGTCGCCAATCTTAAGATCTGCAATACCTGATACTGCTACAATTTCACCGATACCGGCTTCTGTAACCTCAACCTTGTTAAGTCCGTTGAATGTATATAACTTAGTTACGCGGACTCTCTTTCTTACGCTTGGATCGTGATGGTTGACAATCATAACTTCCTGATTAACCTTGATAGAACCGTTGTCAATCTTACCAACACCGATTCTTCCCACAAACTCATTGTAATCTATAGTAGAGATAAGCATCTGTGTATCAGCATCAGGATCTCCCTCAGGTGCAGGTATATTATCAACTATGCACTTGAATAACGGTTCCATATCTTTTCTTTCATCATCTAAATCTGCCATAGCATATCCGGATTTTGCAGAAGCAAAAATAAACGGACAATCAAGCTGTTCATCACTGGCGTCAAGATCAATGAATAATTCGAGAATCTCGTCAATAACCTCGGTAGGTCTTGCTTCAGGACGGTCGATTTTATTAATACATACAATAACAGATAAATTAAGGTCTAAAGCTTTCTGAAGAACGAATTTGGTCTGAGGCATAACGCCTTCAAATGCGTCCACAACAAGAACAACACCATTAACCATTTTAAGAACTCGTTCAACCTCACCGCCGAAATCAGCGTGGCCCGGAGTATCAATGATATTGATTTTGGTATCTTTATAAGTAATAGCTGTATTCTTCGAAAGAATTGTAATACCTCTCTCACGTTCAATATCGTTAGAATCCATTACACGTTCAGCTACTTCCTGATTCTCACGGAAAGTACCGCTCTGTTTAAGCAATTCGTCAACAAGAGTAGTCTTACCATGATCTACATGGGCAATAATAGCGATATTACGAATGTCTTCACGTTTTGTAATCATTGTAATTGTCCTTTCATTAATAAACTGATTGGGTAGTTGCAAAACACAAGCTGGGATATCTTAGGATTTGCAACTTTTATATTCTATCACAAACATTTTAAAATACAATAGGTGTAATAGTAAAAATATTGTATCAAAATAAGAACATAATTTGTAACCCTGTAAATTTATTTCTAAAGAAAAATTTCAGAATTTGAACACAATAAATTCAAAAATTTTTTGTAATATTATTCAGAATCCAAACATATACATATTGAGAACAATAAATAAAGCACATGTCAGAATATATATCTGACAACAAGAAGGGAGAAATACGATATGCTTGATAAGGTAATTGAAAACAACAGGGTGTGTATCATCGGTGAAGTGGTATCAGAATTCACATTCAGCCATGAAGTGTTTGGAGAGGGATTCTACATTGCGTATGTCTCAGTGAACAGACTCAGCGATATGGTGGACATTATACCGCTAATGATAAGTGAAAGGCTTATTGATGTTACAAAGGATTACAGGGGAATGAAGATTGAAGTTTCAGGTCAGTTCCGTTCATACAACAGACATGAAGGACTGAAAAATAAACTTGTTCTTTCAATATTTGTAAGGGAACTCAACTTTATTAATGAGGAGGATATTCCGGAGGAACAGTCTAAGTCAAATCAGATTTTGTTGGATGGATATGTATGCAAACCTCCTATATATAGGAAGACACCTCTTGGCAGAGAGATTGCAGATATTTTGGTGGCTGTTAACAGACCATATGGAAAGTCTGATTACATACCATGTATAGCATGGGGAAGAAATGCAAGATTTGCAGGAAATCTTCAGGTGGGTGCACATTTACAGATTTGCGGAAGAGTTCAGTCAAGAGAGTATACCAAGAAGGTTGATGAGGAAGAAGTTGAGAAGAGAGTTGCCTACGAAGTATCGGTAAGTAAAATTGATATTGTTGAAGATGAGGAATAGGTTGACACATTTACTGACAGGTGATATATTCAACTTGTTTAGATATAACTAAACATAATTTTAATTCTATATGGTAGAGGTTGCGCGATTCAAGAGTAATCATGAGGATGCTCCTAAAGCAGAAGATTCATGAAGAAAGGGGAAAGCGCCGAAGTTGCAGTTTAGGAAGCTGCTTCTGGGCGTAAGGTTAACAGCCTTACGACTGTCATCAACACGATGGAGGGCTACTTAGAGATTTATATATTGAATTCTTTAAAAGCCGGACTATATTTATAGGTCGGCTTTTACCTATTTTAGGTGTTGCAGTTATTTCAGGTGTTGCAGTTTAGGATAGAATTGAAATGCATATTATATATTACAACGGATAAACGTTGGGATGGAGGATTTATGTCATTATTTACAGGTGCAGGTGTTGCTATAGTGACACCTATGAAAGCTAACGGAGACGTGAATTATGATAAGCTTGGAGAACTCCTGGATTATCAGATTAACAACTCCACAGATGCTATTGTTATCTGTGGAACAACAGGTGAATCAGCTACCATGACGGAGGAAGAACATGTTGAGGCAATAAGATTTACAGCCGATTATGTTAAGAAGAGAGTTCCGGTTATTGCAGGTACAGGTTCTAACTGTACAAAAACTGCCATAGAGCTTTCTAAGGCAGCTCAGGCAGCAGGAGTAGACGGATGTCTTGTAGTTACTCCTTATTATAATAAGGCAACACAAAAGGGACTTGTGGAACATTATACCGCAGTGGCAAAGTCTATAGACCTTCCTATTATTATGTATAATGTACCTAGCAGAACAGGCTGCAACATTCTTCCGGAGACAGCGGTAAAGCTCGCCAAAGAAGTAGATAATATCGTAGCTATTAAGGCTGCAACAGGTAATCTTGCCCAGGAATCCAAGACAATGATGCTTGCAGAAGGATGCCTTGACATGTATTCAGGAGAAGACGGGCTTATTGTTCCTCTTATGTCAATTGGTGCTAAGGGTGTTATTTCAGTTCTTTCAAATGTGGCTCCTAAGCAGACACATGATATTTGTGCTAAATTCTTAGAGGGAGATATTGAAGGTGCAAGAAAGGCACAGTTTGATGCGTTAGAGCTTGTTGATGCCCTATTCTGCGAGGTTAATCCTATTCCTGTTAAGACAGCCCTTAATCTCATGGGAATGGAAGTTGGGCCGCTTAGAATGCCTCTTTGTGAAATGGAACCAGCTAACCTTGAAAGATTAAAGACTGCTTTAAAGAACTATGGAATACTTAATTAGAGATAGGAGATAGATAATGACTAAGATAATAATGCATGGCTGTAATGGTCACATGGGTCGTGTTATTACAGGACTTGTGGAGAAGGATACTGATTGTGAGATAGTTGCAGGGGTAGACCCATTTGACGATGGACATAACAGTTATCCGGTATTTTCATCAATTGAAAAATGTGATGTCCCTGCAGATGTAATTATAGATTTTGCTTCTGCAAAGGCGGAGGATGCGCTTCTTGATTACTGTGTTGACAGGCAGATTCCTGTTGTTGTATGTACAACGGGTCTTACACCGGAACAGATTGAACATGTGAGAAGCACAGCATGCAAGGTTGCAGTATTAAAATCAGCTAATATGTCTCTGGGAATCAATACATTATTCAAGCTGTTACAGGATGCGGCCAAGGTGCTGGCACCTGCGGGATTTGATATTGAGATAGTGGAGAAGCACCATAATCAGAAGCTTGATGCACCAAGCGGTACAGCTCTTGCTCTTGCCGATTCCATGAAGGAAGTTCTGGGAGATGATTATTTCTATAAATATGACAGAAGTCAGGAAAAGGTTAAGAGAGATCCTAAGGAAATCGGAATCAGTGCTGTAAGAGGTGGCACAATCGTAGGCGTACACGACGTTATATTTGCAGGTGAAGATGAGGTTATCGAATTCACTCACACAGCATACTCTAAGTCAGTATTTGCCAAGGGTGCCATTGAGGCTGCTAAGTTCCTTGCCGGAAAGGAAGCAGGAATGTATGATATGGGAGATGTAATTTCTGCCAGATAATATAATTCTGCCAGATAAGCAATTGGTATAGATAAATAATTAGTAGATATTTAGTTGACATAATAAAAACTCACTGATTCCTGAACCGTGAATCCACATTTTTCATATACATGACAGGCAGGTAAGTTGGTACTTGATACTTGAAGAAGGATGTTTTTATCGGAACCGTATGTATCAATGAGATTGTTAAGGGCTAAGCATACAAGTTGTGTGCCTAGTCCTTTTTTTCGTTCTTCAGGTTCCACAAAAACCTGATGTATGCATATTGTGGAATCAAAGGAAGAAAAATATAAGGAAGCCAAAGGCGAGTTTTTATCTTCATCAGCCTCGCTGTATCTGCCGGTATTCCTATATAACTCATAAAAAGAAGCATCTTGGCAAGCATCCTGACAAGTATTTTGGTAAATGTCTTGGCTATTCTTGTCATAATCATTCTGACAAATATTTTGGCATAAAATGTATGGAGAATTATCGTAGCATTTTGCCATACTCAAAACTTTTTCCGGATGAGTAAGAGACATAAGATGTTCCTTATAAGAAAGCGTTATGCGGAGGCTGCTGTGGGAAAGCTTCTCATAAAGGTCATCCCTCATAGATGTTACATATTTTCCCTTAAAATCATAATCAATAGTTAAAATGTCTTTCATCTTACTAAACAGCATTTTAAATATGCCACATCGTCTGTATTCAGGATGGACGACACAGTCAAAGTCCACGGATTCCGTATTATCATCCAATGGTATATAACAGGAGATAAATCCCAGCATAAGCCCGGTGTCCGTGTAAGCTCCAAGCTGTATGAGATAATCCTCCTCATGGCAATCATAGAGAATATCATATCCATTACATTTATTAATTAACGATTTAATATCTGATTCGGAAAAAGATTCTGTAATATTTACATTAAAATCCATTTTATGGACACCTCCATACCACTGAAATCATAAAATTTTACAAAAAATATTGTAGCAAAATAAAAGATAAGGTACAATAGTACTTATCTGTGTAAAAATTGTTAGTAACACAGAACTCATTATGCGTTGGTAATAAACGCGAGAATGGAGGTTATTGTGAGTAAAGTAGCTATATTAACAGACAGTAACAGCGGCATAACACAGGCACAATCAAAGGAGATGGGAGTAACGGTAATTCCTATGCCATTTTTTATTGATGGTGTTGAATATTTTGAAGATGTAACTCTTTCACAGGAGGAGTTTTATAAGAGATTAGAGGAAGATGCTGATATTTCAACATCCCAGCCATCTATAGGAACCATACAGGAGTATTTTGATAAGCTTTTAAAAGATCACGATGAAGTTGTATTTATTCCAATGTCCAGCGGACTTAGCGGTACCTGTCAGACAGCAACAATGGTTGCAGCAGATTATGATGGAAAAGTGGAGGTTGTTAATAACCAGAGAATATCTGTTACTATGAGACAATCTGTGCTTGATGCAAAAGGACTTGCTGAAAAAGGAAAGACAGCCGCCCAGATTAAAGAAATACTTGAAAAGCACAAAATGGACTCAAGCATTTATATAACTCTTGAGACACTTAAGTATTTAAAGAAGGGTGGAAGAATCACACCTGCGGCAGCAGCCATAGGAACAATGCTTAAGTTAAATCCAGTACTTCAGATTCAGGGTGAAAAGCTTGATGCATTTGCCAAGGCAAGAGGTAAATCTTCTGCGAAGAAAATAATGATAAAGGCAATGAAGGATGATATGGAAACAAGATTTGCCGAGTTTGCCAAAGAAGGAAAAATGCATATTGAAGCAGCTTATACAGGCAATAAAGAAGAGGCAGATGAGTGGGCACAGATTATAAAGGAAGAGTTCCCGCAGTTCGATTTACATATGGACCCTCTTTCTCTTAGCGTATCATGCCATATAGGATACGGCGCACTGGCTATTGCTACATCAGCATATCTTCCGGAATTAGAGCAGTAAAAAAGGCAAAATACAACAGTAAATAAACGTAGAACAGAATTAAAAGGTTGTCATATTAAGTATTATGTTTTAGATTATTATATAAAATGTAATTAATAATACTTAGTGTAACAACCTTTTTTTACTAATAAATATTTTGCTGATACGTATTTTTACTGGAAATATGTACAACAAAATATATAATTAAATATAGCTGAAAGGGAGGATTAACATGAAAAAGACACCAACACGTGAAGAAATATCAGAAAAGGATAAATGGGCAGTTAATGACATATATGCGACGGATGAGTTGTGGGAGAAAGATTACAATGAATTAATAAAGGCTTCTGAGAAGGAGAGCGAGTATAAGGGAAAAGCTACCGAATCAAAAGAAAATCTTTATAATGCCATAAAGGAAAGCCAGGATGTAGACTTTATGGTTGAGAGAGTGTATGTGTACGCATTTATGCGATACTACGAAGACACAACCAACGGGAAGTATCAGGAAATGTCAGGAAAAGCCCAGATGGCAGCCTCAAAACTTGCAGAAAAGTATGCCTTTCTTGAACCTGAAATCCTTTCTATGGAGGAAAATGTGCTCAGAGATTGGATTAAGGATGGAGAACTTAAGTTATATGCCCACATGATTGAAGATATGCTCGCCGAGAAAGAACATTCATTGTCTGAGAAGGAAGAAGCACTGCTTGCTAAGGCGAGTCAGGTAACGACTGTGCCCAATGAGGTGTTTTCAAAGTTTAACAATGCAGATGTAAAGTTTGGAAGCATTAAAGATGAAGAGGGTAATGAGGCAGAACTTACCAATGGCAAGTATACTCTGTATATGGAAAGCCAGAACAGGCAGGTGCGTAAGGATGCATTTTACGGATTATATAGTCAATATAAAGGACACATAAATACTCTGGCGGCTTGCTTCTATGGCAATGTGAAGCAGGCTATGTTTAATGCTCAGGCGAGAAAATACAATTCTACGATGGAAATGTATTTGTCCGGTTCCTTTATACCAACGAAGGTATATACTAACCTTATTGAAACAGTGGATGAAAATCTTTCTTTAATGCACAGATATGTAGCATTAAGAAAAAAGGAACTTAAAGTGGAGGAACTGCATTTTTACGATGTATATGCTCCAATGGTGGATAATTATAAATGGGAGGTCTCCTATAATGAGGCAAAGGAGATGATATTAAAGGCTCTTAAACCTATGGGGGAGGAATATCTTTCAATTGTAAAGGAAGGACTGGAAAATGGATGGGTAGACGTTTACGAGAATGTGGGCAAGCGAACCGGAGCGTTTTCATGGGGAGTATATGGAACCCATCCGTATCTGTTTCTTAATTACAGCAATACCCTTAATGACGTGTTTACATTGATCCATGAGATGGGACATTCTATGCATACCTATTATTCTAATAAGACACAGCCATTTGCATATGCAGGATATAAAATTTTTGTTGCGGAGGTTGCTTCTACCTGTAATGAGTCTCTGCTTATGAATTACCTTTTAGATAACTGCAAGGATAAGACGCAGAAAAAATATCTTTTAAACCATTATATGGAGCAGTTTAAGGGAACTCTTTTCAGACAAACAATGTTTGCTGAGTTTGAAATGCAGGTTCACAGAATGGCAGAGGAGGGAACTGTGCTTAGTGCAGAGAATCTGTGCCGGGTGTATAAGGAGCTTAATAAAAAATATTTTGGCCATGAGATGGTGATAGATGATGAAATTGCTTATGAGTGGGCAAGAATACCACATTTTTACACACCATTTTATGTATACCAGTATGCCACCGGTTATTCCGCAGCTATAGCAATTTCATCTAAGATATTGTCAGGTGATAAGCAGGTGATTGAGGGTTATAAGAAGTTCCTTTCGGGAGGAAGTAGTATGCATCCTATTGAACTGCTTAAACTCTGCAATATAGACATGGAAAAACCGCAGGTTGTGGAGGAGGCTCTTAAAGTATTTGAAGGACTTCTGGATGAGTGGAATAATTAATTGAGATAAAGCTTGAGGAGAGCTGTCTTGCTAAGTATTGTAATTAACAATACTTGGTGAGGCAGCTTATTTTTTGGTCATTTTTTGCAGGATTTGGTCATTTTTTGCAACTCATATTGTTTGGGGAAATTTCAAATGATAAATTTGCCATAGGAGATGAGTATATGGGCGAAAAAATTGCAAAAAAAATAGTTGGAGGGATGTGCAACCAACAGATTATAGATAGTAAAAATCAGGAAAAGTATGTGTACGTTTATACGATATTGATTGAGAAATTTATAGTTCTTGGAACTATATGTGTAACATCAATTTTTTTAAATAATTTAATTAATACAATTATATTTCTTTTGTTCTTTATGTCATTAAGAAGGCGTACAGGTGGTTATCATGCAGAGACATTTTTTCAATGTTATATAGGAAGTAATTCTATATGCATAATCATGACACTGTGTGAGCATATTTGGATAAATAATATCAGGTGGATATGGCTTATGCTTCTCATATCTGTGATATATATTTTTGCAACAGGAACGGTAAACCATCCTAATATGAACATGAAAAAAGATGAGGTAAAGGAGAGTAAGAGGAGAGCAAGGCGTATATTACTTATTGAATTATTAATTATCATAATATTGAAGAAAGTATCTTACGATTATTTGGCAATTGGATATATGGCAATGGCAATTATCACATGTTCATTGCTGTTATTTATATCAAAATTAATAGGACAGGAGGTGAGAGTAGATGGAAAAACTTAATAGAATGGCCTTAATGGCTATTAAGAAGATTACCAATGGTGCAGTTAAAAGGAACGCTGAAGAATGGCCGCCGGTGTGCATAGGAATTCTGCATCAGCCAAAGAGACCGGAACAAATTAGTAATAACAAAAGATAAGAATAATTTTGTACAAAAGGAGACTATCGTTATGAGAATGAAAAATAAGATTAGAACTTTTATTTTAACCGTTGTAGCTGTAATGATGATGACAGTGCCTGCTTTTGCGGGAGGGGATTTTTATTTTTTCTTTTCAACTGAAGATGATGGGGAATCAACAGGTTACACTTCAAACGTTACAAAGACAAATGACGAAAGTCATGCTGTGGTAAACTATACTGCATCATCACAATATGCGGGCTTATATTTTAAAGTTATAGGACAGTATGGAGATGATTCGGCATATACAGGAACAACATATGCAACAGCAAAGCAAGGAATGTATGAGATGCCGTACACAAGGGATTATTATAGAGATAATAATTATCGAATGGAAGCAGGAATATATTATTATGCACTTGTTGTTGATGGACAATGGGAACCTTAGAATAAACTGTCTTATAGCATTTTATAATCTTTCCCGAGTAGAGGTTTAAGAAGTGTTTTAAAATTTTTATAGTTAATAGTTCGGTTACTGGTATGTTGTATATCAGTAGCCGATTGGAGGGATGAGTATGAAGAAATGGATATGTATAGCTTTAATTATGGTTATGGGGATTAATCTGAATGGTTGTTCATTATTTCCTGATGGAACACTCAATGAGGTTGAAGAAGAAGGGGAACCGGAAAGCCTCAATGTACAGGAAACAAAGATTACAGGAACTCTTATGGAGAATATGAAGGTGGATGCTGTAATAGACGCAAACATAGAAGCTGACTGGAATCAGTATAAAGCTGTGGATGCCGGATTTACGAAGGAAGAAACAGAGAATAATGCGAAAATGTTTGAACATGATGGTGTTGTAATTAAGAATGTAGAGGAAATAGCCACAAAAGAGGGTGAGGTACTCAGGTATATATATACATATAGTGACGGTAGCCAATTCTCTAATGGAAGTAATATAATTTATAGATTTAGTGATTATAATGATAAGGCCTATAATGAATATATACCTGAACAATATGGAATACAGATTAATAAGGAAGAAAGATTTCCGTTTGATGAACTTGATGGTTTATCAAAGAAAGACTCGATTGATAAAGCTAAAGATATATTAAAAAAACTTGGCGTTGAAGTGAATGATAATCCAACGGTTTATGCAATGGATGCAAATAGTCAGAATTACTTAAGAAATGAGCGCTTAAAAATTCATAACAAAGAAAAGTATAAGAATTGGACTAAGGATGACGAATGTTATTACATTGTATTTAGGCAAAATATAGGAGGTCTTTCTATTTGCAATACGGGTTTTTCTGGAACATCATATGGGGGAGTTCCTGCGAAAGCAACGGTAGTTATCGGACGAAAAGGACTTGAATACTTAAATGTTGATTATAGATTTGATATAAAAGAAACAACCTCTGTCAAAGGGCAAATTATTAGTATGGAGGATGCTCTGAATATGGTGAAATCAGCACAGCAGTACTATGATTATCAGACTATAACGGAGATGGAATTATGTTATATGCCTGTAATTAAAAGCGGTTTTGCGTCTAATGTAAAAAAGGAATATGAAGTGTATCCATTCTGGAAAATTATATTAGAATATAAATACTCTAATACGGAAATAAATGAGGGAGATTTTACAAATAGAAATAAAGGAATATTTATAAATGCCGTAAATGGTGCCTTATATACTGAATCATATCAAAATATAATTGATTAATTTGGAAATGCGTAGATAGTTTAATTATATTAAAGCGAGTATTTCCAGAATGTAGGTGAAAATGAGAAGGAAATGTAAAAAAAACATAGGCTTGTTATATCAGGAGTTGATTAAATTGTTATGCAATTGGAAGATATATGTATGTATTATTATATATGTATCTGTTGCGCATATGGCGTCTAAAAGTGCGGGAGATAATGTATTAAATATAGGAACTGCATATACATTTATAACTGTAATTAATGGGTATAGTAACTTCAATAAGCTTTTGGTACTGGTAGCCTCATTACCATTTGCATCCAGTTATTATGAAGATATACAGAATGGATACATCAATTATATTGTATCCAGAAGCGGAACAGGGGTATATATATTCACTAAAGTGACTGTATGTGCAATATCTTCATTTTTAGTATCATTTGCAGGACTCACAATGTATAGCCTGTTATGCTGTATAATTTCAGGACATGGAGTATCTGTCAGGTGGATACCGGAAGGAGGAAAATATTATGATGTGGCTTCCGGAAGTATGCCATGGATGATTGTATTTATACTGTGTTTTCTTTTTTCTATAGTAAGCTGTGTATATGCTGTTATGGGAATGACCCTTTCAGCGTTTCTTCCTAATAAGTTCGTAGCAGTTACAGGTACATTGTTTATGAATATTTTAGTGGAAGAGGTCAATAAAAAACTTCCTGAATTTATAAATCTTTTTTCTATACAATTGGGTAATACGGCTTATGGTCAAGATACAAAGATTATTGTGATTGGCTCTGTCATGGTGGTTTTGGGCTATATAATATTGTCAGGGCTGGTGTTTTCCAGATATGTAAAGAGGAGGATAAGCTATGAGAGCCATTAGAATATGCATTCAGAATATAAGAAAGTGGACTTACAATAAAAGAATAATACTGTGCATTTGTTTTGGGTTGCTTTTTACATATTCTTATACCGGAGGATTAAGGCTGTTGTCGGAAAGCATGGGAATGAAGATGAGTCCGTGGTTATACCCTTTCCTAATAACTTTTCGATATATGAAGATTGTATTTATGGCACCGGTTATATTTATATTTTGTGATGCACCGTTTATGGACAGTAATCAGCCATATGTTATGTTGAGAACTAAAAGAAAAGTATGGAATACCGGACAGATACTGTATATAATTGCAGGTTCATTTTTGTATTCATTTATTCTTATGGTTGCAACGGTTTTGTTAAATATAGGACATATAAGATGGTCACCATATTGGGGAAAAGTGCTTGGCATGGCAGCAGTTAATCCCGGAAAGCTGAGTGAATATTATACAACTATAAAAGTAGCTGCAATAGTTGTGAGATATTATACTCCCCTACAGGCGATGATATTTGCATTTATATTGATGTGGCTAAGCTTTATATTTATCGGGCTTATTATATATGTATTGAATATGGCAACTAAAACTAAGCTTGCAGGTGTATTGGTTGCAGGATTCTTCGTACTGCTCACTGCATTTGTGGATGGATATCCCATCATTAACTGGTTTTCACCTATAAGCTGGAATTCCCTTAACAATATAGACGTAGCAGGAATGACAACATTTCCCACTATTACATATGTTCTTGGGATGTACAGTATCATGATAATTGTGCTTATTGTAATAACGTATATAGTATCAGCAAGGCAGGAAGTATATGTCCAGGAGGAGGTATAGATGGAAGGCATAAATACAGAGAAACACACAGGAGTTTTAGAAAGAGAAAATGTAATAGAAGTAAAAAATGTAACGAAAAGATATGGAAACATAAATGTTCTTGACAATGTTACTGTAAATTTTGAGAAGGGAAAGATACATGGGCTTGTAGGTAGAAATGGTAGCGGAAAGACTATGCTTATGAAATGTATATGTGGTTTTGTCATACCTACAAGCGGGGAAATAACAGTTAATAATAAGCGAGTGGGTAAAGATACGGATATACCTGAAGGATTGGGGGCTATTATAGAGAACCCGGGATTTTTAGCTAATTATAGCGGTTATAATAATCTTAAGTTTCTTGCCGGAATTAACAATAAGATTGGTAAAGAGGAAATTCGAAATTCCATAAAGCTGGTAGGACTGGATCCGGATAACAGAAAGCATGTGGGAAAATATTCTATGGGGATGAGACAGAGACTGGGACTTGCTCAGGCATTAATGGAAAATCCTGATATATTGTTGCTGGATGAACCGATGAATGGATTGGACAAGCATGGAGTTGAGGAGATGAGAGAACTGTTTAGCAGATTAAGAGATGAGGGAAAAACAATTATAATGGCAAATCATAGTGCAGAGGATATAGATATACTATGTGATACGGTACATGAAATGGAGTTGGGAATTATAAAAAAAGTCAGATGATGCAATAAGTAAGGTGTGTTGTGAGAATAATATCATATGATAAAATCTTTTGTTTGTAATATTAATCTACCTTTGGTATAATGCAATAAAAGATTGTAAAATGCAGGGGTGGATACAATATGATTAAGATTGCTGTATGTGATGATGAGTATATTTTTGCTGAGAAGATTAAGACTATACTGATTACATATATGGAAGCAAGAAAGATGGACTATCAGGTAGATATATTCAAATCCGGGACGGAATTTCTGGCGTTGGGGTATGATATATGTGATTATAATATAGCGTTTCTTGACATTAATATGGAGGGGCTTGATGGACTTAAGACGGCAGAGAACATCAGACTATACACAAGAAATATGTTTCTTGTATTTGTGACGGCGTATATTAACTATTCTTTAGACGGGTATAAATATGGGGCAGTAAGATATATTCTCAAGGATAGTAAACAGATTGATTTGTCTATATATGAGTGCCTGGATGCAATACTTGAGCAGATGAACTATGTGTTAACCAGGAAGAGGCTTAGATTTATTGGAGGTGAACGTGAATTATATCTGAATCAGATAATTTACATTGAAAGTAATAAACACAAATTGGATTTTTATGTTAAGGAAGATAAAGTCCGAAAATATACCATGTATTCTACTTTGAATGATTTCGAAAAAGAACTGGATGACTGTAATTTTGTGCGTATACATCAGAGCTTCATGGTAAATATGAAGTATGTTTCTGAGATTAAGAAATATCAGGTTACATTGATGGACGGGAAATGTCTTGTAATACCAAAAGCAAGATACAGGGAGGTAGAGGATGCATTCATTGCATACAGAGGAGAAATATAGATGAATCCATATATTCAGAGTTTATTGATAATAACATTAGAGATACTTTGCTGTAGAATTTTTTTTCAGGCATTTGCAGTCAACCGCAAAGAAAATAAAAAGTTCATGAACAGTATTATCATAATTGTCTTGATATTATTGTCTTTTGTAATGGCACGAATTTTTAAAAGTCAGATGGTAATAAGACTTCTCCTTGTAACGGGAGTTATAGCATTTTGTATGTATCTGATTTTTAAAATAAGTATTTTAAAAGCACTGGTATTGTCTTTTTTATATCAGGGACTTCTGCTTATTGTGGATTATGTTACTGTTCTGGCACTTGTTATGTGTTTTGGGGATATGGATATTATAAGTCAGGGCAGTGAACTTATGGGAATTATGCTTGTGTTTCTCAGTAAGTCTGTTCTGTTCTTGATTGTTGCTGTTATGAAGCAGTGTAACAGGAGCAAAAATGCAATTATAATGAGCAATAGGGAATGGGTTCGGTTTCTTTTTTTTCCTGTGTTTACAATATTCATTGTAGCGGCAATGACTAACTCGGTTGTAAAGCTTAATAGTAAAAATGTTGATGATATATATTTTATTATAGCAGCCGGTCTTATTGTAATGAATATAGTTGTATTCCATTTGATTAACGATATTCTTACTAATGAGCATAAAATGAGAGATAATGAATTGTTCAAGCAGCAGGTGGCAGGGCAGATGGAACTTTATCATTCCATTTCCGAGAATTTTGACAGGCAGAGAAGGAAAACTCATGAATATAAGAATCAGATATTATGTATAGATGCATTGATTGAAAAAGAGAATTACACAGAATTGAAGAAATATGTGAACAATATAACAGGAAAGCTTAACAAAGAGCTGGATATGATTAATACTAACAACGTAATAGTTAATGCTGTGCTTAATACTAAATATCAGGAAGCGGTTGATAAGGGTATATTGTTTGTGTTGCAAATAAATAATCTTGCTGATATAAGAGTAAAGGATGAAGATATTGTAACAATATTGTCCAATCTTCTGGATAATGCTATAGAGGCATGTGAGAAGTGCGATAACAAGATAATAAAACTTAAATTTATTCTTGAAAATGGTGAGATAGTGCTTTCGGTAAAGAATACATACACCGGCGATTTAAGTTATGTTGATGGAGAATTGGTGACAAATAAATCTGAATCTAAGGAAGAACATGGGATTGGTATACATAATATAATATCAACCATTAAAAAGTATGACGGGAAGTATTTAATAAAGTGCCATGACGGACAATTTATGTTTACGGTGATTATTTAGGGGGTATAGATTAAATATCCGTAAGATTCCATTCGAATGTTTGTTCTGTTTTTGATTGATTATACTAGCCATTTATGATACAATAAATATGAGGTTAATCCTCACTGGTGCTATCTTTTTGACGATGGCGGTTCGCTTTTTGCGGAGAGTTAATAGCTCCGATTCCAATGTAATTTACATTACATAGAAATCCCTTGGGAAATCTTGGAAAGGAGAAACTCGCTTATGTTGACAGTCGAAAGCTTAATGGCAGTGCTTAGTCTCTGCTTAACCTCTTTTGGTCTTGGCTATGCGATTGGCAGTAGTAAGACCACAAAAAAATAACCGCCTGCCTGCGGTTATTCTTTCTTAACAAATTATAACAATCAGGTGAACCGTCATCGGTAGCACCTTTCTTACTATTATAATACTCTAATTATGTTGTTATGTCAAAATCTTTTTCAACCATAAATCTTTAACATAAAGTATATTTAAGAGCGCGAGACGGGGTGAGGCGGTTTAAGAAAAAGGTCCGGTGGACCTTTTTCCCGCCGAACCGACCGACGGCGACTTTAGAAGCCGGAGACGGGGATCGAAATCCTACGACTTGCAAAGATTATTGATGAGAGTGGAATCCCGATATATCCAAAACTTTATTTTTGGTCTGCCCAAGCTGGTATGAAACATCTGTCATGGGTAGAAAATAACCCCTTGTTCTTACATTTTCTCTACCCAAGTCAGTGTAAACATCCTTCTTGGGTAGAGAAAATGTAAGATACTAACAACTTGTTTCAATTTTTTTCTGTCCAAGCCAATATAAAGACATTCTTATGGGTAGAAAATTTGACTGATACATGAAGATTTTTCTGCCCAAGAAAGGCAATATGAGAGAAGATGGGCAGATAATGAACTTCCATAAGCCAATTTGATGCACTTGCTCACCTTTCGATAAATTCAAATTTCTAAATTTCCCTATTATCATTTTATCTCGCATTATAACATATTTATCTCCTCCAAAAAAATTATTTTCTTATATCAACAATCATATTACCTTTGACAGTTCATTACTTGATAGTTGCCACTACCTGAAAACGAAGCAACAACAAAAATATTATTATAAATGCATTAAATGATAACGGACTTGCACGGACTTGTGCATAAAAAATAAGAAGCCTTGATAATTCAAGACTTCTTACCATTAAAAAGAGCGCGAGACGGGGTGAGGCGGTTTAAGAAAAAGGTCCGGTGGACCTTTTTCCCGCCGAACCGACCGACGGCGACTTTAGAAGCCGGAGACCCGAACCCCTTATGCAATAAGGGGTTTGAGAGGCACTTGTGCCTCTCTTTGCTCAAAAAATGTGGTCCCTTTTAACAAATAACCTTCATAGTTATCAAACAAACAGGGGCCACATTTTGAGCAAAAAAATAAGCGCGAGACGGGGATCGAACCCGCGACCCCCTCCTTGGCAAGGAGGTGCTCCACCACTGAGCCACTCGCGCATAAAAGATATTAAATACTTTGTTCCGTGTCTTGCTTTGTGTGTCAGACACAATCAATATAATACAGATGTTTGACCTTCTTGTCAACTGTTTTTTTAAGTTTTTGCAAGTTTTTTTAAATTTCACATATTTCAAGTATTTGATGTGAAAAAAGTTCGCAGTTCCGGCCTTAATAAAAAGACCGGAATTGCATATTAAAGATACATATCATAATATAGTATTAACTGATTAATTTGCAAAGAATGCCGCAGCTATGGCTCCGGGACCTACATGTGTTCCGATAGAAGCTCCAACATGAATTACAGATGGTTTATCGATGTGCGTCTCCCATATCTTGCGAGAGTCGTCTATATATTTTTCAATAAGTGCATCGGACAGACCTGTATATCCTAAAAAGTGGGGCATATCAAAATTGATACCGCCACATTCATTTATCTGCTGTACCAGAAGATTGTTTCCCTGCTTTGAACCGCGAGCTTTGCCCAATACTTCAACTACACCTTTGGTAATTGCAATAACAGGCTTTATATTAAGGACGTTCCCCACAAATGCGGTAGCTGCTGAGATACGACCTCCCTTTTTTAAATATTCCAGAGTGTCCAGAAGGGCTACAAGTCTTATTTTCTTCTTGGCTGCATTTAATTTATCTACTATTTCTAAAGCATCCATACCCTTATCAATGAGTTTTAATGCATACTGTATTAGAGCCATCTCACCGATGGTAACATTCTCGCTGTCAACAACAAATACTTTTCCTGCAAATTCGGCAGCAGCAGTGCAAGCACTGTTGTATGTGCCGGAAAGCTTTCCGGATAAAGTGATTGCAATAACAGTTTCACCATTGTTAACACATTTTTCAAATTCCTGCTGAAATGTGAATGGATTTATCTGGCTGGTTTTTGGAAGTTCGTCAGATTCCACCAGCATTTCGTAAAATCTTTCATGATTAATATCAACGCCATCAAGAAATTCATTGCCGTTAAAGGATATACCAAGAGGAAGCACAGTAACGTTACTGTGAGAATTTCCGATAATATCCGAAGCTGAGTCTGTTATAATTCTTATATTAGACATATAATCTCCATTTCCGCGCATACTATGCGCATGATAATACTATGCGCTGTCTGTGCCTTTCCTGAAAATGTGAATGTAAGCGCTGCCTTGTATTTTTATAATCTCAAAAACAGAATGAATTATACATATAAATATTTTGATTGTCAAACTAAATTTGCAATATAGTTGCAAATATAGTAAAATCCCATAACGTCAGTTGCAAATTTAATGCATTTCGCAATTATCTAATATATCATATTTAATGAAAGGAATCAGCTGACTATATGAGCATTACTAAACAGTTTTACAGATATGTTTCTCAAAATGTCATGGGAATGATAGGAATATCCTGTTATATAATTGTGGATACATTTTTTATATCCTATGTGGCAGGAGCTAACGGAATTACCGTACTTAATCTTGTGCTTCCTATTTTTAATTTAATATTTGCAATCGGTTCCATGGTTGGTGTTGGTTCTTCAATACGCTACTCAATTCTTAAAGCCCAGGGGAAAGAGGAGGCCAAATATTATTTTTCCAATGCTATATTATGTGTTTGTATCATAAGCATACCTTTCGTTCTTGCGGGGCTTTTCTTCCCGGGCGGATTAATTAGAATTATGGGAGGGGATGAAGTCATAACCGCAATGGGTCGTGGATATGCAAGGATAGTCCTGATGTTTACTCCATTTTTTATGTGTAATCATGTAGTGAGCGCCTTTGTAAGAAATGATAACGACCCTACAAGAGCTATGGTGGGTACCATAGGGGGAAGTTTGTTCAATATAATATTTGATTATATATTTATGTTTCCTATGGGAATGGGACTTACGGGAGCAGCACTTGCCACAGCAGCATCTCCTGTGTGCAGTATGCTTATATGCGGAACACATTTTCTTTCTAAGAAAAATGAAGTGGAATTCATACCTAAGAGGGTGTCAATTCGTCGGTTTATTGAATCCTGCCGACTTGGTACGGCAGCATTTATAGGGGAGATGGCATCGGGTATAACTACTATGGTGTTTAATTTTCTTATGCTGTCAATAGCCGGTAATATAGGTGTTGCAGCTTACGGAGTAATTGCCAATTATGCACTTATTGTTACAGCTGTATTTAATGGGGTTTCCCAGGGAGCACAACCCCTGATAAGCAGATGTTTCGGTCTGGGGGATGATAAATCCGTAAAAAAATTAAAGCGTATGGGAGTGCAAACTTCCATTGCACTTTTTGTCATAATCTATATAATTATTTTTGTGGGTGCTGACGGTCTTATAGCTTTGTTTAACAGTGAAGGAACGAAACAGCTTGCCCGGTATGCCCACAGCGGTATGATAATATATTTTGCAGGCTACGTGTTTGCAGGGTTCAATATATTTATGGCGGGATATTTCAGCGCTACCCAGAAAGCTATGCAGTCATTTATATGTTCAATATTAAGAGGAATAATCCTTTTAGTTGTACTTGCTGTAATATTTGCAAGGATTTTCGGGATGAATGGCGTCTGGATTAGTTTTCCGGTTACAGAGTTTATCACTTCGGTGGTTTGTATTGGTATTCTTATACAGGAAAGGAGTAAAATATGGTTAACCCATCATCAATAATGAAATTAATGAGTGCAAAGAATAAGTTTCAATCAACACATCCTAAATTTGTGGCATTTTTAAGTGCTGTATTTTCAGGAGGAGTTCAGGAGGGAACAGTTATAGAGATAACTGTGACAAAGCCGGGACAATCACCTATAACATCCAATATTAAGGTACAGCAGTCAGATTTGGAGTTGATGGAAGAGTTAAAGGAATTGGCAGGGAAATAAGTAAAATGGAGGCTTAGATGGGAACTTTATTAAATATAGTTGCAGCCGTTGTGGTTTTGTTTGTTGTAATTGTATTGTTTCTTATGGTTTCATATAAACATAAGGAGGACGGCTTGGGAGACGGATGCAGCGGTAACTGTGCATCCTGCAGCATGAGCTGTAAAGATACAGGCAAAGAACCGGACAAGATGGCAAATGCAGACAACAGTACAATCAGTACAAAGGAAGAATAGAGGTGCGTCTTGACTAAGGAATTTAAGGAAAAAGCCACAAGGCTTGGGAAAATAATGAACAGTAAGTCAAAGATGAATGTTCCTTTGGTTCGTTGTATTCTGGAGTGCTTTGAAATAGTCTTTGATGAGGAAGATCTTGATTATATGCTCATGATGAAGGACGGTTTCTACACTAAGGAACAGTTGTCAGATTTGTGGGGGCTTTCCGGGAAAAAATTTGAAGATATATTTGCTAAAATCAGGGATAAAGGTGGAATATGGCAGAGCAGGAAAGACGGAACATACGATGTTACACCAATATTTCCGGGGTGGATTGAGTTATATGCATCGGGACCATTAAATGACAACAGAAAGCGTCTTATCAGTAAATTTGCCGAGTTTGAAGATTTATTGAAATCTCTTAACGTTGCTCCAATCAGAGCCTACATGAATCGTGTTAACACGAGGAATATGGAGAGGGAAGAGGGCAGGATGTCCTCTATCGTATCAAGGGGAGTTAAAAAGATAGAAATTAATAAGCCTGTGGAGGCGGAACAGACAGTATTTATCAAAGGGGAGGTGCTTCCTCTTCTTGAAAGACACAAAGATAATATTGCTGTTATGAATTGTTTCTGCAGAACTATGAAAATGCTTGAGGGTCATGAGTGCGATTATAATATGCCTATAGAATCCTGCGTAGTAGTGGGGAGAATGGCAAAGCAGCTGGAAGAATCAGGGATAGCACGACATTTGTCTTATGAGGAGGCTGTGGGGCTTATAGAAGAACTGGAATCAAAGGGGTGCATTCACACTTTGTATCACTATGGAACAGATTCTGCCAGAGAGGAGATTGTTCTATGCAATTGTTGCACGGATTGCTGCTTTCTGTACAGCAGTTACAGGAAAGGGGCACTTTCCCAGCTTATGATAAAGGCATATTACAGACCACAGGTGATTGAGGGCGCAAAATGCATCGGATGTAATAAATGTAACCATTATTGTCCTACAGATGCTACATGGTTTGATAAGAAAAAAAGTCAGCTTATGTACGACATTAGTAAATGTATCGGATGCGGACAATGCGTTACCCAGTGCCCGGTATCTTACAGGACAATGGTTCCTGATGAGAGAAATGTATTTGTGAAAACAGGAAAAAAACTTGTTTGATAATAGAAATATATGTATAATTAGTAAGGATTTTGCCACAGTATAGCAGGATAAGGAGGGTTATGTATGGTAGATATATATAGAACAGACCAACATATATTAAGCACATTAAGCAACTACCAGGATGGTTGCTGGGTTAATGTTGTGAACCCCACAAGTAAAGAACTTGCCCAGTTGGCAGAACATTTTGAAATAGATCCTGCTGACCTTGCAACGGCATTGGATGATGAGGAAAGTTCACGTATCAGTCTTGAAGATGGATATACTCTGATATTGGTGGATATTCCAACACCTGAAGTGCGTCATGAGAAGAAAATGTACACCACAATTCCATTGGGTATTATTTTAAAGAGCGATGTTATTATTACTATCTGCAGGGAAGAAACTCCGGTGCTTAATTATTTTGTGCGCAATAAGGTGAAGGATTTCAGCACCAAGAAGAAAATGAGATTTATATACGAGATGATGTTTAGATCCGCCATGTTATATCAGGCATACCTTCGAGGCATAGATAAGAAGAGAACAGAGATAGAAGAGCGGGTAAGTGATGACACTCACGATACCGATATTGTAGAGCTTCACGAATTGGAATCAACACTGGTTTACTTCGCTACATCACTGAGAGCCAACAGCATTGTGCTGGAGAGATTAAGAAGGTATAAGAGGCTGGAGCAGTATCCGGAGGATATGGAACTTCTTGAGGATGTTATGGTCGAGTATCAGCAGGCTATCGAGATGACCACTATCTATAGAGATATAATTGATGGTACAAGAGAACTGTTATCATCTGTAATTGACAACAGGCTGAATAACGTTATGAAGATTCTTACATCAATAACAATTGTAATGGCAATACCTACCATAATTTCCGGAATTTACGGTATGAATGTATCCGGGAACTGGATGCCTCTGTCGGATACTCCTTTCGGATTCTATATAATAATAGGAATTATACTTGCAATATGCATACTGGTATTGTGGTTCCTTAAGAAAAAGAAAATGTTGTAATAAAAAATCACGGGGTGGATAAACCTAAATGTTTCGCTTAACTTAGGCTTATTCATCCCGTGATTTTGTTACGCTCCATGTTCTGTCACATTGGCGGCAGACTATAACGTTGAAATTTAGTGTCGTTTTATTTATAAATTTCCTGCCAGCGAGATACCATCTCTAAGGCTTCACCTTCCGATGACACTTTGGTTACGATGACACCATCAAGATAAATTTCATAAACCGGAAATTTCTTTGTGCTGTCACCATGATAAACCTCAACCTTATTGTACTTAACGCGCTCCATTACATAAAACCCCCATTTCAAAAAATATAAATTTAATTGTGCCTCAAGAACTAACAATATGTTGTATTATAACACAGTAATCTAAAAAAGAAAACACAATATTTGGTATTAGTACCAAAGTACTATCTTTTTCATAGGCTCTTGTTAAAAATATAAGTTTATTCTATAATTAGCTTAATTATAACGAACAATTTAGTGACGAGGGAATAGTGTGAAAAATCACGCTGGTGCACTGATTTTTCACACGGCTATTTGTGCCGCAGGCATCACAAATAACATTTATCGCAGAGCCAAATCTGACATTTGGCTCGCGGCTCCTTCATCACTAAAGTGCTTGCGGAATAGAGGATTAATATGTTTCCAGAAGAGAGTTTAAAATCTAAAGATAAATATGTTGATGCCCATAGACTGGATAGAAGACAGGCTGTAATGGACAAGTTTTATCTTACCAGCGTAACCAATAAAGCATTTTCGGATTACTTTGGTAAGATGACTTTTGGCGCAATTACAGAGTTTGTCCATCCGGATGATAAAGATGATTTATGTCTATTTATTGATACGTTTGACGGAAGTCCTAAAAGTGAATGCTTCAGATTTAAGAATGCCGATGGGGAGTACAGACAGAATTTACTGAGAATTCTTTCCTCTGAATCCGGCGGCATGGGTAACATGGACATCGAGATGGTAGATGTGGATGCAGCAATAGAATCCAACTACAGGATATGTGATGATATCATGAGAGAGCGTATTGCTTTGGGACTTACAGGGGAATATGTATTTTCTTACGATGATGAGAGTCAGAATTTTAAGATTACCAAGTGTGAACTCTATGCCAGAGATATTATCGTCAGAGAGAATATTGATGAATGGAGTGAAAGGGTTATCTCCAATGGTTGGGTGGAAGACTCCAGCGTTGCAGAGTTTGAAGCCTTTATAGAGAATATTAAGTTGTTTACTCCGGAATTTTCATTTAAGTTTACAACAAGTATCAGAACCCGGGGAACTGTGATGGAAACCCTTAAATTCATTGGAACCGTACATAATAAATATAACGGATATCCTGTAATGATTGGACGTATTATTTCTGCTGAAAGCAACAGTGCAAAAGGGCAGACCATAGAGCTTACGGATGAACTTATGTATGATTCTCTTACCCAGGTATATAATAAGAAGACCATTACAGAGCTTGCACAGAAGTTTATAAAAGAAGAAAAGGCAAATAAGGTTACTATTGCAATCATTGATGTGGACCATTTTAAAAAGGTGAATGATATATACGGACATCTTTATGGAGATAAAGTCCTTACAAGAGTCGCAAGAAGAATAAAGGATGTTGTAGGAGAGGACGGTGTTGTTGGACGTATTGGCGGAGATGAATTTGCAGTTGTTCTCAACAGAGTTAATGATCCTAATGACTTGAGGTCTTTGCTGAGATCAATAAGGACCCAGGTAAAGTGGGAGTTCAAGAACGATTTCCAGGGAGAGTTCAGCGTCACAACATCTATAGGTGCAGCAGTATATCCTGACAACGGAAGGGATTATGAATCTCTCTTTAAGAAAGCTGATTTTTGCCTTTATGTTGCAAAGGAAAAGGGAAGAGACAGATATGTCTTCTTCAGGGACGATTTGCATCTTCAGTCTTTTATTGATTCTTCTAAAATGGGAAAAGGTGCCAATGATGGCAGGGAGATGAAGGAACTTAAATTCCTTACTCAGATTATGATTGAATACAATAAGGACAGAAAGAATGCCATTATGAATATGTTTCATCATATTCTTGAAACGTATAATGTTGACAGTATTAATCTGTTTACAGGTGATAAGCTGGAAAAATGCTTTACTGTGGGCGAGAATATAGAAGCTGTTTCTGACGCTATGTATGTACATAGTGAGAATTTTAAGAATCTTACCGAAAATAATCCATATGCGGTAATGAGTTTTGTTGGCTCACAAAGAACAGCGGCTCCGGATGTTATTGAAATTATGAATGAAAGAGGAATTGTTTCAACAATACAATGCATTGTAGGAGATATGGATAATATTAAAGGTGTTCTTACTATTGACAGGACAAAAAATGCAGCTCAGTGGGCTGAGTATGAGGTGGAGTGTTCAGTTATAACAGCTTCCCTTATAAATACTTTGATTGATGAGGGTAATCTGGGATTATTAATGGAATAATGACAGAAAGAATGACTACAAATAGTTGTGAAAAAACTTTTTTGTCACAAGATATTGTGTTTGTTATTGACTTATTAACCAACATATAGTAGAATTCAATATAGTTCGAAACGAACAATCATTTTATGCGCTATACAAGATTTAAGGGTACTTGTATAGCGCATTGTGCGCAAAGAACTAACCTATTATGTGGGGTGTTTTATAAGGGAGAAAGGGATTGCTATGAAGATTATTAAACGTAGTGGCTCTGAGGTAACGTTTGACATATCTAAGATTATGGCGGCGGTTACCAAGGCTAACAAAGAGGTTGTTCACAGTGAAAGATTATCAGATGAACAGATTGAGATGATTTCCGAAAATGTGGAGAATATCTGTAAGGAAATGAACAGATCATTAAATGTCGAGGAAATTCAGGATTTAGTAGAAAACCAGATTATGAATTTGAGAGCTTTTGCCGTTGCTCGAAAATATATTACATATAGATATAAGAGAGCTCTTGTCAGAAAATCCAATTCCACAGACGAACAGATATTGAGTCTGCTTGAGTGTAATAATGAGGAAGTTAAGCAGGAGAATTCTAATAAAAATCCTACCGTTAACAGTGTACAGAGAGATTATATGGCAGGTGAAGTCAGCAAGGATATTACAAAGAGACTGCTCCTTCCTGCTGATATTGTAGATGCCCATGAACAGGGATTAATACATTTTCACGATGCTGATTATTTTGCTCAGCATATGCATAACTGCTGTCTGGTAAATCTTGAAGATATGCTTCAGAACGGTACAGTTATAAGTGAGACTATGATAGAAAAGCCTCACAGCTTTTCAACAGCATGTAATATAGCCACTCAGGCTATTGCACAGATTGCCAGCTCACAGTATGGAGGACAGAGTATTTCCCTGTCACACCTTGCACCATTTGTACAGGTTTCAAGGGAAAAGTTCATTAAGCAGGTGACAGAAGAGTTTAAAATTGCAGGAATTGAAGCTTCCGATGAGAAGATAAGGGAAGTTGCTGAACTGAGAGTAAGAGATGAAATTAAACGCGGCGTACAGATGATTCAGTATCAGGTAATTACTCTTATGACTACTAATGGACAGGCTCCGTTTGTTACAGTATTTATGTATCTTAATGAGGTGCCTGAGGGACAGACTAAAGAAGATTTAGCTTTAGTTACCGAGGAGGTTTTAAAGCAGAGAATACAGGGCGTTAAGAATGAGATGGGAGTTTATATAACCCCGGCATTCCCTAAGCTTATATATGTTCTTGAGGAAGACAATATAACAGAGGGTTCAAAGTATTGGTATCTTACAGAGCTTGCAGCAAAATGTACAGCAAAGCGTATGGTACCTGATTATATATCAGAAAAAATCATGAAGAAGCTTAAGGTGGACAAGATGGGAGAAGGACATTGTTACCCATGTATGGGATGTCGTTCATTCCTTACAGTTTACAATGATCCTGAAAATGATAATAAGCCTAAGTATTACGGAAGATTTAATCAGGGCGTTGTAACACTTAATCTTGTGGATGTTGCCTGCTCTTCAGGTAAGGATATGGATAAGTTCTGGAAGATTCTTGATGAAAGACTTGAACTTTGTAAGAGAGCACTTATGTGCAGACATTACAGATTGAAGGGTACACCTTCCGATGTTGCGCCTATTCTCTGGCAAAATGGTGCCCTTGCAAGACTTAAGAAGGGCGAGACTATTGATAAACTCTTATATGGAGGATACTCAACAATATCATTGGGTTATGCAGGCCTTTGTGAATGTACTTACTACATGAAGGATGTAACACATACAGCTCCTGAAGGTACAGAGTTTGCATTAAAGCTTATGACATACTTAAGGGATACATGTAACAGATGGGCTAAAGAAACTAATATTGACTTCAGTTTGTACGGAACACCACTTGAGTCAACAACATATAAGTTTGCCAAGTGTTTACAGAAGAGATTCGGTAAGATTCCGGGAGTTACAGACAAAAACTACATTACCAACAGTTACCATGTACATGTAACTGAGAATATCAACGCATTTGACAAGTTGAAATTTGAGTCACAATTCCAGGAATTGTCACCAGGAGGCGCCATCAGTTATGTTGAGGTTCCTGATATGCAGGATAACATACCCGCAGTTCTTTCTGTTATGCAGTATATTTATGACAATATTATGTATGCAGAGCTTAATACCAAGAGTGACTACTGTCAGGAATGTGGATTTACAGGTCAGATTCAGATTATAACTGATGATGATGGAAAGCTTATCTGGGAATGCCCTAACTGTGGTAACCGCAATCAGGATAAGATGAATGTTGCAAGAAGAACCTGTGGTTATATCGGTACACAGTTCTGGAATCAGGGACGTACTCAGGAAATTAAAGAGAGAGTGCTTCATTTATAATCACAGAATGAAAAGCTGCTACGCTGAATATTACGATTGTGATAATATTCAGTGTAACAGCTTTTTTAATGTTACTATATTACTCATCAAAGATGCTTACAATTTCGCCATCCATGATTTTATTCATATTTTTAACGGCACAGAAATTACCGCACATAGAACAGGTGTCCTCTTTTTCAGGTTTGGCTGATTCACGGTATTTTCTTGCTTTTTCAGGATCAATTGCTACGTCAAACATGGCCTCCCAGTCAAGAGCTTTGCGGGCAACATCCATTTTGTAATCCCAGTCTATGGCACCGGGTACACCCTTGGCGATATCTGCCGCATGTGCTGCAATCTTGGATGCAATAATACCTTCCTTAACATCATTAAGATCAGGAAGTCTGAGGTGTTCCGCAGGAGTAACGTAACAAAGGAATGATGCTCCGTAAGTTGCTGCAATGGCACCGCCAATAGCTGAAGTGATGTGGTCGTATCCCGGAGCAATATCTGTTACAAGTGGTCCCAATACATAGAAAGGAGCACCCTTACATATCGTCTGCTGAATTTCCATATTTGCCTTAATCTGGTTAATAGGCATGTGTCCCGGTCCCTCAATCATTACCTGAACATCCTTTTCCCATGCACGTCTTGTAAGTTCACCAAGAGTTACAAGTTCTTCAATCTGTGAAATGTCTGATGCATCCATAATGCAACCCGGTCTGCAGGCATCTCCAAGACTCATGGTGACATCATATTCCCTGCAAATGTCAAGTATTCGGTCATAGTGTTCGTAAAATGGATTTTCATTTCCTGTCATTTCCATCCAGGCATAAATAATTGAACCACCTCTTGAAACAATATTCATAAGTCGTTTATCTGCTCTGAATCTCTTTGCGGTTGCTTTGTTAATTCCACAGTGGATTGTCATAAAATCCACACCATCTTTGGCATGCATTTCCACAATGTTGAGCCATTCTTCTGTTGTGATATCCTTCAAAGCTTTGTGATAATAAACAACAGCATCATAGATAGGTACGGTACCGATAGTAGCAGGACATTCTGCGGTAAGTTTTTGTCTGAATTTCTGAGTGTCCCCAAAGGAACTTAAATCCATAATTGCTTCTGCACCCATTTTTACTGCACTGTTAACCTTATCTAACTCCATATCAAGGTCAATACAGTCTCTTGAAGTACCCAGGTTAACGTTAATCTTAGTGCGAAGTTTTGAGCCTATACCATTAGGATCAAGGCATTTATGATTTTTATTTGCAGGGATAATAACCTGTCCCTTAGCTATAAGTTCGCGAAGCTCGTTAATATCCATATGTTCTTTCTTCGCAACAATTTCCATTTCTTTAGTTATGATGCCTTTGCGTGCGGCATCCATCTGAGTTGTATAATCCATACAATCCTCCTTGTTTTTTTCTCCGAAAAAAATTCAAGCGTGCTTGCACGTATGCCATTTGTTGAGAAGAGGATTTTTCCTCCTTGTTTTTTCGGAAATGTTTATCTTTTTTATGTGGGAAATTTAAGAGGGGTAAGTTTTGCTGTCAGTCACAAACCTATTTTACGACACACTTAAGATTAAGTGTGTTATGTAATCCGATAATCGATAATTAATAGAATTGTAATACTCTCTCCCTACGGTGGCATTATCCACATCAGGTTATGGGTCGGAATTTCTTCCCTCTCAGCAGGCATACCGCCATTAAGCTCCCCAGCTAATATCAGGATAAGTATAACATTTGAATATAAAAAGTCAATGTATATGTGTGGCGGCAAATTTAATGTGGAAATTTGTGGCAAAATGTAATTGCAAAGACAGACCATTTTAACATATACTGTTAGCGTAATTTGATTTTAATACATATTTTAGTCGATTGCGAAACTCTATGAATTAATACTATACGTTGTGCAATTATACTATATTACCGCTAGGCACGCTCTCGCTGCTTGCTGCTCACAGCGGTGCATAAACGGCTAAAATACAGCCGTTAAGCACCGGTGGCAGCAAAGCACCTAGCTTGCAATATAGTATAATTGAACAACTGTTCAATATCAAAAAAGAGTTTTGCAATCGACTAAATACATATTTTATTATAAGGAAGGTGTATACAAATATGGCAGCTTATATGATTTTGCTGGTGTTTCTTGCACTGGTGCCAACAATAGCACTTATGGTATTTATATATTACAAAGATTCATGCGAAAAGGAACCGGTTGGGCTTTTAATTCAGCTTTTCCTGCTGGGGGTTGTTTCTATAATACCTGCTGTTATACTTGAACTGATGGGAACTGCGTTCCTTGATGTGTTTCTTTTGCAGGATTCTGTAATATATCATTTCTTTGATGCATTTTTTGTGGTTGCCCTGGTGGAAGAGGGAGGCAAGTTTTTGTTTCTGTATATAAGAACATGGCGTGCTAAGGAATTTAACTTTAAGTTTGATGGAATTGTGTATGCTGTTTTTGTGTCACTGGGATTTGCCACTCTGGAAAATATTCTCTATGTAGTGGAGGGTGGGATAAGCACTGCGGTGATGAGAGCATTGCTGTCAGTTCCATCTCATGCCATAGATGCAGTATTTATGGGATATTATTATGGAAAAGCTAAGTTTTGCGAAGCGTCAGGGGACAGAAACGGAAAGAACAAGAATTTACTTTTATCCTTTATTGTGGCAATGATGTTGCATGGCTTCTATGATTTCTGCCTGTTTGCCAACGGGTATTTCCTGATATTTTTCTTTATATTTGTTGTATTCATTGACATATTTGCATTTGTACGAGTTAACAAATCTTCAAAAGAAAATATGCAGATAATATATAACAGATATGCACCTCAGGGGAATTTCTATATGAGGCCGGGATATGGATATGTCCCGCAGGGTTATGGCGTCAACTATATGCCTTACGGAGCGCCTAATAATATAAATATGATGAGAGGAAATGTGCCGAATGGAATGAACATGGCTCCGAGAGGGTATGCACCGAATGGAATGAATATGGCTCCGGGAGGGTATGCGCCAAATGGAATGAATATGGCTCCGGGAGGGTATGCGCCAAATGGAATGAATATGGCTCCGGGAGGGTATGCACCGAATGGAATGAATATGGCTCCGGGAGGGTATGCGCCAAATGGAATGAATATGGCTCCGGGAGGAAATGTGCCAAACGGAATGAATAATGGTTTCCGGGAAAATCAGGCAAACACAACGGGAAACAACCATTTCAGGCCGGTAAGATTTTATGTGTACTGCCCAAAATGTGGCAATAAATGTAATGCTAACACATTCTGCTGTACAGCCTGTGGAAATCCGCTGCATAAATAAAGAAGGAAAAAAAAGGGTCTGACCCCATTAAATTTCTATAAAATTTCTGGCGAAAAGTTTATAAAAATTTAATGGGGTCAGACCCCTTTTTCCTTTTCCTTTTTATTTCCTTAAATATATAAATATATACATTATGCACATAAGTAAACATCCGGCTATTACATCATATACGGAATGTTGTTTTAAGAACATGGTTGAGAGGCATATAAGGATGCAGAGTATCAAAGATGCAACTTTTACTGCTTCTTTCTTCTTTGAACCTTTTAAAGCCTGACATTTTGCAAGGGCTATATGAACTGCCAGGGAATTATATACATGAATGCTTGGCAGTACGTTTGTGGATGTATCTGTGGCGTACAATCCCTTAATCAGTTTACCGAAAATGCTGTCCGATATATGTTCGGGACGCAGTGTTAATCCGTTAGGATAAATCATACATATAATCATGCACACAGACATACCTATAATAAGAGAGAGCGCAAATTGTATAAATTCCTTGTTTGTGGCATTAATAAACATATATACGCAGGAAATCACCACATAAAAGAACCACAAAAGATATGGTATTATAAAGATTTCAATAAAGGGAATTTTATCATCAATAGGACCGTTGATAATATGAATTCCGGGATAATCCAATGTTATTTTATTCTCAAGGTAGAAAAACCAAGGAAGGTAAACCAATACATACAACCCGAAAAGGGCTCTCCACCAATTCTTTTTTAATATATTCATTACACTCCACCATTCTTGCGAAACAACGCAATTACTGTTAATATTTTAATAGTATGACTTAAAAGTTGAAAATAATTTAAGCCAAGTCCCGTAATTATATCATTCAGTACCAGCGAATGCAATAGTATGGTTGAGGGACATATATTGCAGGTTTACAAAAAGTGCAAATTCTAATATAATTTTAAAAACAAATGCAGTGTTATGGAGATGTAAGTTATGTTAAAGTTAGATCATATAAAAAAATGCTGTAAAAAAACAGAAGTGTTATCTGATGTTAATTATATATTTAATAAGGGACAGTTATACCCTATTCTTGGGGGTGTGGGCTCAGGTAGGACAACTCTTTTCGAGTGTATTTGCGGAGATATGTCAATAGATGAAGGGAAGATAGAAACCCGGAGTAAGGCAACTATTTATTATGTTGCCAAGCAGAGTGTGCTTCCTATGTATATTACCGGATATGAATTCTTAAGCATGCTTTGCGATATGAGTAAGGAAGACATAGAGCCGGATGGATTCTTTGAACAGGTTGGAATGTCTGTGGAGGTAAGGGATAAACTTATCGCTGATTATACATTTGAAGAGAAGAAGCTTCTTCAGTTGGCAGCATTTCTTATCCAGAAGCCTTATGTTATCCTTTTTGATGAACCTTTTGATTATTGCAGCGAGGAATATGTAGATAAATACATAGAAGTGTTAAATACAATGAAGGATGAACATATCATTCTTATTTCTACGGGACTGCTGGACATTGCCCGGAAAATATCAGAAGATACAGTGGTTCTTAATAATGGTGAACTTAACCTTATTTCTAAGGAAACCATGGAAATACCGGAAATCAGACAGGCAGTATTAGATATACTGGGGGAGGCAGACAATGAAATTATTTAGAAAGATGTTTGCTGATAAAATATTAAGATATTATGAGGGAACTAATTCAGGTGTAAGAGTTTTAAGCAAAGTGCCTGTGCTTAGGAATCATATTACAGAGGAGACATTTGGTGAACATTCTAAATTAAGAGTATCGGTAGGAATTACCGTGCAGATACTTGTTATATTGTGGGAATTTATCAAACGTTTCATGTATGTTTTTGCACTTATATATATTCCATACAGAATAATTGGAGAAATTTGCCCTTTGGTAAAGTCCAATCAGGAATTAACTATAATATTCATGTTTGTAATGCTTTCGACTATATGCGGAAGCATTGCAAATAATACACTTTTCACTATTGGTGACAGAGATTATCTTATGATAAGAATTATGCTTATCAGCCCATATTTGAATTTCCTTGGAAATCTTATATATAAAATGGTGACGGAATTCGTGTTCTATCTTATCATTCTTTGCATATTCGGGGTGCCATTCCCTCATGCACTTATGTTATGTGTGCTGAATATGTGTGCAAGACCGATAGGCGAAATGTTTGCAATTCTTTCATTTGACCACTTTTCATGGATTTATGATAATAAGAGTGTGTTTAATGGTACAGTGATGGCGGTATGCGTACTTTTAGCGTATGGAATACCATTTTTTTCAAGACGTATTGCTCCTGAATGGATTTATGCAGTACATCCTTTTGTGGTATTTGTGGTATTTGTGGCAGGTGCCGGAGCTATGTATTTCCTGTGGTGGTATAAGTATTATAGAAAAATTATTCGCGAAGCAATGCATTTTAAACGAGAAGGATAGGGTGTTAAGTTATGCAGAAGGATAAAAAAAAGACAGGCATAATATGGCTTAGGGTTTTACTGGGTTTTCTTTGCCTTGGTGTGGCTGCGGTTTTTATCCGTTCCTACTATGTTAAAAGTAAGCTTAAGGATATAGATATTAAGTCCAGATACACATTTTCCGTTGATATTGATGCCTATGGCAATGCACTTGGCAAAAATAATATTGCAAGCACTCAGGTACAGGATGATTCCAACATTACCAATGTAGTGCCTATGGTTAGTGAACTCTCAATAGAGAAGGTGGCTGATACATGGGTTACCGAGTATGTGGAACAGTTCACAAATCCCTATCTTCCCTCAACGAAATCCGTTAAGAAAATGCATCTTGATTCTGTTACGGTTTTAGACGAGAGTAATAATACCGTGCTGATAAGCTTTAACGTTGTATTAAAGAATCCTTCAACAGATTATTTCGCAAGCTGGGACGGAGTTACTGATAACGGCAAACTCAAATGCGAATGGGTGGTATCATTTTTTATAGATGACCATAATGATAATACGGCGACAGTATATGTTTCTTCCATGCTTAGTTCGGAAGAATATGGAATTGCCAAATATAATGAGCAGTCAGGAATTATGGCGAGCAAGGAAAATACTACCAATACAGCTACGGATTTACTGGCGGATTACATTATAAAGGATTCTACTCTTTCTGTTACTTACGATGCCGGGGGCAAGTATGTGACAGTTCCTGTGGATGTTGAAAACCTTCATTTTGAAAGTGGAAGTACAAGCAAGTTGAAGGAAGGAAGTTATACAATTACAACCACAATGACAGCATTTATATATGGAGGAAATACTGTTAATAATAAAAAAATTCCTCTTACCATTATGTACAGTTCTGACAAAGGACTTAATTGGACTACCTGTGAGTTGGACAGCATTTATAATGCCAGTGATTTCTATGTTGATTTCTTTGACGAGAAAAATGGTGTTGTGGTATGTGGATACGGAAAGACTGACAATGAGAGTGAATCTTCCAGAATTTATTCCACATCAGACGGAGGAAATACATGGGTTACAGTGGGTAACGGACCGGCTAATTACATAATAAAAGGTGTTGTCTACATTGACCAGAATATAGGATTCTTCTGTTATGATTATGTTCAGGGAATGGACAGCAATCTTTATATGACCAAGGACGGAGGAAGAACCTTTTCTAAGGTAAATCTTCCTGAACAGGAGCTGGACAGTACAGCTAAGGCACAGATTTCTTCGTCGGGAACAATTCCTATTGACCAGCTAAAATGGTCGGATGTTTATAAGGAGGCTCTGGTTCCTGTAGTTGATGATAAAGGCGTTATTTCAATTTATCTGACTCAGGGTAAAAACGGCACATATAATGAGGGTAAAACAGCAGCAAAATATCAGTCCACAGATAAAGGAAATACATGGACATATTTAAGTCAGTTGGAGATTGCTCTCAAATAATCTATATGGTTATTTTTGTATTTGTTTTCATACTTGAAATCAAACAAGGATTATGATAAACTTTTATAAAGTTTGAAGAAAAAAGGCATTTTTGTGTCTTTTTTTTTGCGCAAATCTCAGTTGCAAGGGTGTTAAGCTGCATAAATATGCAACCGTATTTGCATAAAAAATAGGAAATACGAAAGGAATTAGGTGACGTTTAATGAAAGCATTTTTAATACTTGAAGATGGAACAGTATTTAATGGTACAAGTATTGGTTCTGCCAGAGAAGTTATTAGTGAGATTGTATTTAATACTTCAATGACGGGATATCTGGAGGTTTTAACTGACCCTTCTTATGCCGGACAGGCAGTTACCATGACATATCCTCTGATTGGTAATTATGGAATATGTTACAAGGATATGGAATCTTTAAAGGCATGGCCTGACGGATTTATTGTAAGAGAACTTTCAAGAATGCCAAGTAATTTCAGAAGTGAGTCACCAATTCAGAAATTCCTTTTAGATAATGATATACCGGGTATCAGTGGAATTGATACCAGAGCCCTTACTAAGATTCTTAGAGAGAAGGGTACAATGAACGGAATGATTACAACCAACGAGAATTATAATCTTGATGAAATCCTTCCTAAGATTAAAGAGTACAAGGTAACAGGAGTGGTCAGAAAGGTTACCTGCAAAGAGAAGTATGTCCTTCCCGGAGACGGATATAAAGTAGCACTTATGGATTTTGGTGCGAAGAAAAATATTGCAAAGTCGCTTAATGACAGAGGATGTGAAGTGACAGTTTATCCTGCATACACATCTGCAGAAGAAATTCTCGCTACAAATCCTGATGGAATTATGCTTTCTAACGGTCCGGGAGACCCGAAGGAATGCGTGGAGATAATTGAAGAAATAAAGAAACTTTATGCAAGTAATGTGCCAATATTTGCAATCTGTCTCGGACATCAGCTTATGTCTCTTGCCACAGGAGCTGATACTCACAGATTGAAGTACGGACACAGAGGAGCAAACCATCCTGTCAAGGATTTAAGAACGGGCAAGGTTTATATTTCAACACAGAATCACGGATATGTTGTTGATGAGACTACACTTAATCCTGAAGTTGCAAAGTCAGCATTTGAAAATGTTAATGATAAAACTAATGAAGGTCTTGAATATATTGGAAAGAATATATTTACAGTGCAGTTCCATCCTGAGGCTTGTGCAGGACCGCAGGATACAGCGTACCTTTTTGACAGATTTATGGATATGATGAAGAAGGAGGACTAAGACAATGCCAAAGAATCCTAATATAAAGAAAGTTTTAGTAATTGGTTCGGGTCCGATTATAATCGGTCAGGCAGCAGAGTTTGATTATGCCGGAACACAGGCTTGTCGTTCTCTTAAGGAAGAAGGAATAGAAGTATGTCTGGTAAATTCTAATCCTGCCACAATCATGACAGATAAGGATATTGCTGATGAAGTCTATATTGAGCCTTTAACAGTGGAGGCATTAAAGCAGATTATTCTTAAGGAGAAGCCGGATAGTATTCTGCCTACACTCGGTGGACAGGCCGGACTTAACCTTGCAATGGAGATAGCAGAAACAGGTTTCCTTGAAGAACAGGGTGTTAATCTCATTGGTACGACAGCACTTACAATCAAGAAGGCTGAAGACAGACTTATGTTCAAGGAAACAATGGAGAAGATTGGTGAACCTTGTGCAGCTTCTCTTGTTGTTAATAATATTGAAGATGGAGAAAAATTTGCTCAGGAAATCGGATATCCTGTAGTTCTTCGTCCGGCTTATACTCTTGGAGGAAGTGGCGGTGGTATCGCCCATAACGTACAGGAGTTAAGGGAAATCCTCGAGAACGGTCTCAGACTTTCAAGAGTTGGGGAAGTACTGGTTGAGCGTTGTATCGCAGGATGGAAGGAAATAGAATACGAAGTAATGCGTGACAGCAATGGTACATGCATCACTATCTGTAATATGGAAAATATTGACCCTGTAGGCGTTCATACAGGTGACAGTATCGTAGTGGCTCCTTCACAGACACTTTCTGATAAAGAGTATCAGATGCTTAGAACTTCTGCGCTTAATATCATTGATGAATTGGGAATCACAGGTGGATGTAATGTTCAGTACGCACTTCATCCTGACAGCTTTGAATATTGTGTAATCGAAGTAAATCCTCGTGTAAGCCGTTCTTCAGCCCTTGCATCTAAAGCTACAGGTTATCCTATTGCCAAGGTTGCTGCTAAGATAGCTTTGGGATATACACTTGATGAAATTAAAAATGCGGTAACAGGAAAGACATACGCCAGCTTCGAGCCTGCACTTGATTATTGTGTTGTCAAAATTCCAAGACTTCCATTTGATAAGTTCATTTCGGCTAAGAGAACACTTACAACACAGATGAAGGCAACCGGTGAGGTTATGAGTATTTCTGATAACTTCGAAGGTGGTCTTATGAAGGCTATTCGTTCATTGGAACAGCATGTTGACAGCCTTATGTCTTATGATTTCACAGGACTTACAGATGATGAACTTCTTGAAGATCTTGCAGTCGTAGATGACAGAAGAATATGGAAGATTGCAGAAGGATTAAGAAGAGGTATTGACCCTGCTGTAATGCACGATATCACTAAGATTGACAGATGGTTTATTGATAAGCTTCAGATTATTGTTGAGATGGAAAAAGCTTTGAAGACAGGACCTCTCACAGAGGAACTCCTTCGCGAGGCTAAGAGAATTGAATTCCCTGATAACGTAATTGGAGATCTTACCGGTCATACAGAAAGAGAAATCAAGGAATTACGTAATAAATACAACATTCATGCAGCATTTAAGATGGTTGATACATGTGCCGCAGAATTCTCAGCAACAACACCATATTACTATTCTGTATTTGGAAGCGAGAATGAAGCAACAGAGACACATGATAAGAAGAAGGTATTAGTACTTGGTTCCGGTCCTATCAGAATCGGTCAGGGTATTGAGTTTGACTTCTGTTCTGTTCATTGTACATGGGCTTTCAAAAATGAGGGCTATGAGACGGTTATCATTAATAACAATCCGGAGACTGTTTCAACAGACTTTGACATTGCCGATAAGCTTTATTTTGAACCACTTACAGCAGAAGATGTGGAGTCAATTGTTGAATTTGAAAAGCCTGATGGAGCTGTTGTTCAGTTTGGTGGACAGACGGCCATCAAGTTGACAGAAGCTCTTATGAAGATGGGTGTGCCTATTCTTGGAACTAAAGCAGAAGATGTTGACGCTGCCGAGGATAGAGAATTATTTGATGAAATCCTTGAAAAGACTCAGATTCCAAGAGCAAAGGGACAGACAGTATTTACTGTTGAGGAAGCACTTAAGGCTGCCAATGAATTGGGATATCCGGTACTTGTTCGTCCTTCTTATGTACTTGGCGGACAGGGTATGCAGATTGCTGTATCTGATGATGATGTTATTGAATTTATGAATATCATAAACAGAATCAAGCAGGATCATCCAATCCTTGTAGATAAATATCTTATGGGTAAAGAAATTGAAGTCGATGCAGTGTGTGATGGCGAAGATATCCTTATACCGGGTATCATGGAGCACATAGAGAGAGCGGGTATTCACTCAGGTGACAGTATTTCTGTATATCCTGCAAAGTCAATCTCACCAAAGATTGTAGATATGATTGAGGATTATACAGGAAGGCTTGCAAGAGCACTTCATGTAAAGGGTATGATCAATATTCAGTTTATTGTATATAACGATCAGGTTTACGTTATTGAGGTTAATCCACGTTCAAGCCGTACAGTACCATATATCAGTAAGGTAACAGGTATTCCGATTGTTAAGCTGGCAACCAAGGTTATAACAGGAAGCAAGATAAAAGATTTGGGATATAAGCCGGGACTTCAGAAGGCTGCTGATTACTATGCAATTAAGATGCCGGTATTCTCATTTGAGAAAATCAGAGGTGCAGATATCACTATGGGACCTGAGATGAAATCTACAGGTGAGTGCCTTGGTATATCTGAGAACTTCGATGAAGCGTTATATAAAGCTTTCGAAGGAGCAGGAATCAGACTTCCTAAGCATAAGCAGATTATTATGACTCTTGCTGATGCAGACAAGAAGGACGGTGTTGATATTGCAAGAAGATTTGAAGCACTGGGATACAAGGTATATGCATCAAGAGGAACTGCAAAGGTATTGAAAGAGAATGGAGTTCATGCAATTCAGGTAAATAAGGTTGGACAGGAAGCACCTACACTTCTTGATCTTATATTAGAGCATAAGATAGACCTTATAATTGATACTCCTGAAAATGGTATTGAGAGAGCCAGAGATGGTTTCATTATAAGACGTTACGCTATTGAAACAGGTGTACACTGCCTTACAAGTCTTGATACAGCACATGCTCTTATATCAAGTCTTGAGCATGCATTCAATAATGAAGAACTTTCAATAATAGATATTGCAAAGATTGATAACAGAGGGTTATAATTGTAATTGATTTCTAACAGGCAGGAGTTTCCGATTAAGAAATTCCTGCCTTGCTTAGTTTTATACACATTCTGACCTTGCAGGGAAAGGAATCTATTATTAATGAGCAATAAAAAAGTATTAGTAATGTCTGTACTTATAATTGTACTTATATGCTTCTCAGGATGTCAGAGATATGAAAATCCTTTGAGATTCATGATGGAATACGATAATAATACAGAAAACGAAACAGCGGAGGGACAAAGCAATGTCTCTCAGGAAAATACACAATCAGACAGTGGTTCTAATAATCTAAAAGGTTCTAAGACAGTAATTCTTGGAACTTATGGTAATGTCAGTGAATTGGTAAAGGCAGAAGATTACAGAAAAATAACCAATATAGAACTTGCCCAGCAGACAATTGATAACAGGGAAGTCAGTGATTTGATTACTGTTTCCGGCAAAGTTTCTGAAATTCTTTCGGATTCTGCCACGTCATCACTAATATTGACATGCAAAAGTGCTAATCTTGAGGAAATATCATACTTTTTATATTTAACCGTAAGATATGACAAGCCGGTTATAGTAATTCCGGAAGATATGCAGGGATACTCTTTAGATACTGCTATTCGAGATGCTGTCTTAGTGGCTGTTAATGACAGTTCTGCCAATAAGGGAACGATGATTCTTGTTAACGGCAATCTCTATTGTCCGAGAGATTTTTCGGCGGAGGTTCTCACAGGAATTAAGAATAATAAGGGCTTAATGGGCACTTTAAGTGACAACAGCACTGACAATCCAAGTGTGGTATATAATTATTTTTCTAATAAAAAACATAATTCAGCTTCGGATTTTGATATAACATCAAGTAAAGATTTGCCTTATGTAAGCATTTTGTATGATTATGTGGGTAATGATGGAAGTGTGTATGAGAAACTTGAAGTTTTAAGTGACGGAATTGTGATTGTGCCTTCAACATCAGACGGAAGCTTGTCCTCAGGTGTTTCATCAATAGTAAAGGACAGTTCAAAGTCGTTGCCTGTGGTAGTGACAGGAACTAACGGGGAAAATGTAGTTTCATACGATTATTCCGGTAATTCATTTTCGGTAATAACAACAGATCTTTCTCCGGTTAAGGCAAGACTGTTATGCAGTTTAGCACTCACAAAAACTAAGGATGTAAGTTCCGTTGGTGTGTATTTTAAAGAATACTAAATAAAGCTTTTAAAGAAATACTAAATAAATCAGAAAGGGATGCGAAAGCAACAGGGAAAAGGATAATGGATCAGACAAGAACACAGGATATTGTAAGACATATCATGAAAGATGATGACAAAGGAATATCTATGATGGAAAAGTTATCTTTGGATGACGCAGTTTCAGTTATGACACAGGTGATTCCGGCTCTTAAGAATCAGGCAAAAGAAAGAAACAGCAGTAATGACTATCAATATTTTTCAACAACAGAAAATATATACAGAAAAATATTGGTAGATAAACTTAAGAAAGAGGAACACCTTTGGATTGTGTACAGTGATACAACATCATATCCTTATATGTTAGATGACGATTTAATTTTGATATATAATACTGCTAATACAGCCAAAGTATCGGAAAAATTGGAAAAAAGCGGATATGCTGTGTCAATAGGCGGGGAAGACGGTAATACCCTCATGCATGAAATAAGTCACATGTATCGTAATGGATACAAAAATGTGAGAGTTACTGATGGTGATAAAAAAATATATTCAATTCCTAGAGAAGATTTTGCATCTTATGATGAATTCTTTGATGATGAGTATATTACAAATCCCGGATTCCAGAATGCTATGATTTCTTATTTCCAGGAATTCAGAAAAAAGAGTACTGAAGGGATTGGTGATATTTTGAATACAAGAGAATCCCTTATGCTGGCATCAATGAAGAATTCCGAGTTCATGGTACCTTGTGTTAAGGAAGAAACTGATGATGAAATTTCTATCGCCCACCACTTTATCGATGTGACTGAGAGAGTTGAGCACAAAGAAGGGGAACAGGTTATTGCTATTCCGGCATTTACGGATGGTTTTGAGATGGATAAGTGCTATCAGGGACATCACGAGAATATGCTTTACACTTTCAGCGAGCTTGTAAGCTCAGTTGAAGAGCTTTCTGCAAGCGGTGTAATTTTCAACGCTTTGGGAATAAGCTACTTTATGCCAATTGATATACTTAAGAAAATTGCAAAAGGATAATTAAAGATAATTTAATTAAGATAGATAACCTAATTAAGATATGAAGTTAAAAATACAGGATTTGTAAGGAAGACAATGTCAATGGTTGGCGACGCAATGTTGCCGGT
>JBJEMF010000052.1:0-16653 GCA_051879535.1 Lachnospira sp.
CTTTTTTGTGCAATTTGACATTCAAGTTTTTAAAATGGGCTTTTGACGCCCTAATCTTTAAAATAATATAGGATTTTATATATGGAAACATTTATGAAGGTCCTTATTATGTCCCAGAACCAGCATAGTTTCTCCTGCCCCAAGAACTATATCGGGAGAAAGAGACAATTCAAGCTTTCCATTCTTTTTTATACCCATTATATTAATATTGAATTTCTTACGGATATCAATCTCACTGATGGTGTGGTTAACCCATTCATCGGGAACGGGAACTTCAACCATAGCGTGTTCTGAATCCAATTCCATATAGTCCAGAATGTGGTCAGCAGAATAACGGATAGCTGTCCATTTTGCCAGCTGCTTCTCAGGATATACAACCTCATCAGCACCATTGCGAAGCAGGAACTTTTCCTGGACATCCATAGATGCTCTTGATACCACAAGTTTTGCTCCCAGCTCTTTTAACAGTGATGTTGTTTCCAATGAACTCTGAAAATCATTTCCTATAGCCACAATACACACATCATAATTTCCTATTCCTAAAGAAGTAAGAAAATCAGCGTTAGTGCTGTCTCCTATCTGGGCGTTAGTTACAAAAGGAAGAACCGATTCCACACGGGATTCGTTAGTATCAACGGCCATAACTTCGTGTCCAAGTTTATTTAAATGTAATGCAATATGCTTACCAAATCGTCCTAAACCTATTAAAAGTATAGATTTCATAATTTCCTCCTTTAACCTACAGTGATTTTTTCACGAGGTAATTTAGATACATTACTTTGTGTTCCGGATACAGCTGCAAAAATCAATGTCAATCCTCCCACACGTCCGAAGAACATGAGTAATATAAGAATTAATCTGGATACAATTCCCAGACTTGGTGTTATTCCCAATGAAAGTCCCACGGTTCCCACTGCTGAAGCAGTTTCAAATAAACAATCTGTAATTGGGAGTCCTTCAACGATGCTTATTATTATACCACCGGTTAAAAACAATGTAATGTACATAAGAAAAATAGTGGCAGCATTTTTAACTACATCATCATCTATTCTTCTTTTAAAGAACTGTATATGTTCTTTTCTTAAAAATGTAGACGCTGCTGTTCCAAACAATACCGCAATGGTCGTTGTCTTCATACCACCCGCTGTAGATCCGGGAGAACCACCAATCAGCATCATTACAATCATTATGAATAATCCGGCCTCGCTGAGAAGTCTGAAATCCACAGTGTTAAATCCCGCTGTTCTTAAAGTTACCGATTGAAAAACAGAAGCTAAAATTCGTTCCTTCAATGGCAGAGATTGAAATTCGTTAAAATAAAAATATACCGCCGGAAAAATAATCAATACCAGTGTGGTACATATAATAACCTTACTTTGCATTCTGTATTTATGAAAATGTAATTTATTGGTTTTAATATCATCCCAGGTCAGAAATCCTATACCACCAACAACAATGAGGAGAATAAGTGTGATATTTACCACAGGATTCATTGCATAGGAGGTCATGGAAGAAAACGGTTCATTCGTGCCCATTACATCAAAACCTGCATTGCAGAATGCAGAAATGGAGTGAAACAGTGCCATCCAGATTCCTTTGATACCATAATCATGACAAAATACGGGAGCCATAATAAGGGCACCCAGAAGTTCGATGATTACAGTCATCTTTACAATAAAGCCTGTAAGGCGGACAATACCGCCCACCTTTGGTGCAGATATGGCTTCCTGCATTGTGCTTCGCTGCCTAAGTGAAATCTTTTTGCCGGAAATAATAGAAAATAAAACTGCAAAGGTAACCACGCCCATGCCGCCAATTTGAATAAGAATCATTATAATAACCTGTCCAAACTGGGACCAGTATGTAGCCGTATCATGTACTATAAGTCCGGTAACACACACTGCCGATGTGGATGTAAACAAGGCATCCATAAAAGGTGTTACCACCCCTTCCTTACTGGATATCGGCAACATTAAAAGTATTGTTCCAAGTAGAATCACACTTGAAAAACTTAGTATAATAATACGAAAAGATGTTAATTTTTTCTTTTTAAAAATTAAGCTGCTCATTTACAAAAGGCTCCTTGATTTTCCGTTAAATTGGCCTGTTAATTAATCCCTTTTCATAGAATTTTTTCTTTTATGAAGGAATATGATAAGACAGACTATTGCAAAAATAATTCCGGCCACAACCGTTATAGGAATTATAAGCTTAGTCATATCATCTGTCAAAAGGAGTTTTAATCCCTGATATAACGTAAAGACTCCGAATATGCTGAAAATAATAAAGGCCAGTGTGTTAAGAAAACCATCCGGCGTTTTGCTTTTTAAAAGATAACCTATAAGCATTCCTAATATATCAGCAGCAAACAGTCCTACAGAACATCCCAGCCATACAATAACTGCGGCGGAGAGACCTTCGTTGGCACCGAATGTAATTGCTGTAAGCTGAGTCTTATCTCCTAACTCAGCCACAAAAAATGTACAAAAAACAGCCAATGGAGCGAACTTAATTTTACCATTTCCTGTTCCCTCTTCTTCCTCCTCATCATTTCCTAAGAGGGTTGATATTGCAAAGTAAAGGAATGCCAGTGCTGCAATAAGTTTAATGAGCCAGTCGGGAACCAGACTGCTCACCAGTCCCCCTGCAAGAACAGCCAGTCCGTTAAGAACAAGAATTGCAGCGGCAGTTCCAAGAATAATATCTCTTAATTTATATTTTGAGGTTAATGCCACCAGCATAAGCTGAGTCTTATCTCCCATCTCAGCAATAAATTCTGTTAAAAGTACTTTTATAAATAAAAACATATATTTCTCCATTCTAAGAACACAATCGTTTTCGAAGAAAAATTTCATGGTGTCTGCACACATTATTTTCAAACGAGAAGAGTAATTGTCCTCTTATGTATCATAATATAAATCTATCTTATTACAATATAAACAGCATAAGCTGCGTATAAAGCTACCATACATAAACCTTCAATACGGTTAATTTTCTTTTTGGTAGCACCAAAAATCCAGACTAAAAGTGAAAATACCAGCAATACAACTATATCTATTACATTTTCTGTGAGGAAACCAATAGGGCTTATGGCAGATGCAATACCAAGAACCATAAGAATGTTAAATATATTAGAACCTACTGCATTTCCAAGTGCCATATCCACTTCGTTTTTCCTTGCGGCAACAATAGATGTTACAAGTTCAGGAAGGGATGTTCCAATTGATACAATGGTAAGTCCCACCAAGGTCTGGCTCATGCCAAGATCTACAGCAATCTTTGAAGCAGAATCAACAGTAAGGTCTCCGCCAAATGCTATAGCAGCACCACCAAGCACTATAAAAATAATGCTTTTTGGAAGTGAAAGTAACTTTATGTCCTCATCAGAACCACCTTCAATCTCCACTTTCTTTCCTTCTTTGCTGGCTTTGAGGGCAGCTCTTATCATGAGGAAAATATAACATGCAAACAAAATAAGGAAAATTATTCCGTCCAAATGTCCCAGTGTCATTTTGGATGCATCAGCAAAACCTAAAATACCTAATACTAAAAGCAGTATTGCACAGGCAACGGATATAGGAATATCTCTTACTATGGTGTCCTTGGAAACAGCAACAGGAACCATAACTGCACATATTCCGATAACCACCATAAGATTGAAAATATTAGAGCCGATAACGTTGCTGACAGCAAGAGTGTTATTGTTGGCAAGAGATGCGGTAACACTAACAGCAGTCTCCGGTAATGATGTACCCATGGCAACAATTGTAAGACCGATAATTATTGATGGCACATGAAATCTTTTGGCAATACTTGAACTGCCTTCCACAAAAATATCTGCTCCCTTTACTAAGAATACAAAACCGGCTGCTAAAAATAGAACCACAACAAAAAACGGAGCATTATTAATATACTGTTCCATCATATCCTCCTTTTCTTTTATAGAATTAATGAGTGTTGCAAAACAATTTAGTTTGCAATGTGTTTATAATCCTGAGGAAAAAGAAAGACTCATGTACGCCCATACAGATAGTAATACCTGTATACCGGACGTACATGAGTCTCATTATTTAAGATTTGCCAGGTCATTCTCTTTACCTGTAATAATCATTATAACAGTACAGGCATAACAACCAGGATGTTGACAAACCACACTTACGTGCTAACTACTCCCTCACGGATTATTAAATTGGTTAAATCTTATCAAATGTGTTATACATTGTCAATGAGAAAGTAGCCAATAATGTAATTAATGGTGGAATAATCTCATTCCTGTAAAGCACATTGCAATATTTCTCTTATTACATGTTTCAATAACATTATCATCTCTTATAGAGCCACCCGGTTGGGCAATGTATTTAACTCCGCTCTTATATGCTCTTTCAATGTTATCACCGAATGGGAAGAAAGCATCTGAGCCAAGTGCAACATCAGTGTTACCGTCCAGCCATGCTCTTTTCTCTTCCTTTGTGAATACTTCAGGCTTTTCTGTAAATACTCTCTCCCACTCGCCGTCAGCAAGAAGATCTTCGTATTCATCACCTATGTATAAATCAATTGCGTTGTCTCTGTCAGCACGTCCCACATTTTCCTTGAAAGGAAGATTAAGAACCTTTGGATTCTGGCGGAGATACCAGTTATCAGCCTTCTGTCCGGCAAGTCTTGTACAATGGATTCTTGACTGTTGTCCTGCTCCGATTCCGATTGCCTGTCCGTTCTTTGCATAGCATACTGAATTTGACTGTGTATACTTTAATGTGATTAAAGCGATAATAAGGTCAATCTTTGCCTGCTCTGTGAACTCTTTATTATCTGTGACAATATTTGAAAGAAGAGCTTCATTAATTTCAAATTCATTTCTTCCCTGTTCAAAGGTTACACCGTATACCTGTTTTCTTTCAATTGGTTCAGGCTTATATTCCGGGTTAATCTTAATTACGTTATAATTACCCTTCTTCTTTGACTTTAAGATTTCCAATGCATCATCATCGTAATCAGGGGCAATAATACCGTCGGAAACTTCATGCTGGATTAACTTTGCTGTAGCAAGGTCACATTTGTCTGAAAGAGAGATAAAATCACCAAAGGATGACATTCTGTCAGCACCCCTTGCTCTTGCATAGGCACATGCAAGGGGAGAAAGCTCTCCAATTGTCTCGTCAACCCAGTAGATTTTCTTCTCTACATCTGTGAGAGGAAGTCCTACTGCAGCACCTGCAGGTGATACATGCTTAAAAGATGTAGCCGCAGGGAGTCCTGTAGCTTCTTTTAATTCTTTAACAAGCTGATAACCGTTGAATGCATCAAGGAAATTGATGTATCCCGGTCTTCCGTTTAAAATCTCTACCGGAAGCTCGCTTCCGTCTGCCATAAATATTCTTGAAGGCTTCTGATTAGGATTACAGCCGTACTTTAACTGAAATTCGTTCATTTTTTGTCCTTTCTGTGCCCTGCACATAACATTTTATTTATTCTTGTTGATTATTCTTGTTTCATATTCTCCGGTTTTAATGTCAATATATCTTACGAATAAAGAAACTTTATTATCTTCGTTAAGATTTGACCATATCATATTAGTGAATGTGTCAATATCACCGCTAATCTTTACCCATGTAGGTTCTCCTTCAAAACTTGGAAGTGGTGAACCGTCCCCCATGTATGTGTGGATGAAATGTCCCTCACCTGCTACAGGTGCATCATAAGTAAATGTATATCTGTTACACTGTTCAGGATTACCATTGTGGCTCTTTAATATTGACATGGCATAATCATAAGAACCATCTTTAATAGTTAAAAGTCCTGAAATTCTAGGTGTGTAATTAGGACCATCCGGTTCAAATTCTCTTGTTCTTAATGATTCTTCAAAGGTCTTTCCTTCCTTCATCAAATCATAAACAGTATCTGTCTGATCTCCGTTAGTAACAATTGTCTTTTCACCAAGTACACGAACAGGTGCATAGATAATAAGACTTGGATCTTCAAGCTTACTTGGGTCAAAAGCTTCAGTTCTGATTCCTTCACCGTCCTGTACAAATACACGGTTTCTGCTGTTAGCACTTCTTCCCATAATGAAGTATGCTGTAACGGCTTTTGTTCCGTCCTCAGACTTTCCGATTACGATTCCTCTTCCGGGATAATCGCATCCTGATAATTCCTTCTCAAGTGTTGTGATAACCATTGTTTTCCTCCTTAATTATGTGTTTACATGTAAAAAAAGACCTACCCGGGTAACCTTGATAGGCTGCCCAGGCGGTCGGCTGATTCGGATACTTTAACTGCACTCCCTATGGGTATTCCCATCACATCAATGCATAAAATCATGCTTAGATGCTTTCCGCCAGTAATGCAGCAACTAGGTATAAGATACATCATATAAGCTTAAAATGCAAGTCTAACATATTCTTGGAAGTCCTTCTCCCATAAGAACGTCAAGATTTCTTATTCCGCCTATTCCTGTCTTTAATAAGACCTTTCCCGGCTCATTTTCTTCTATATGGCCCACAATTTTTGCATCCCGGCCGTAAGCAGAGTTTCTTATTATTTCAAGGGCTTTCTTTTCATGGGATTTATCTATTACAGCAACGAGTTTTCCTTCATTTCCCATATATAAAGGGTCAAGACCAAGAAGTCCTGAAAATCCTTTAACAGCATCCAAGACAGGTATATTTTCCTCATCAATCCAAACAGAAACATTACTAGATATTGCCAATTCCTTTAATACAGTGGCAAGACCGCCTCTTGTTATATCTCTTAAGGCGTGAATTTTTATACCGGCGGATAAAAGATTATTAACAATGTCACATAAAGGTGCACAATCGCTTTTAATATCATTGGTAATGCTCATTCGCTGGGAAAGTATGCAGGAATGATGGTCACCAAGATTGCCTGACACAATAACGGAATCACCCTTTTGGCAGCCCTTTGAGGATATTATCCTGTCATCATTGATAAAACCCACTCCTGCTGTATTAATATATAACTCACCTTTCCCCTCCACAACTTTGGTATCTCCGGCTACAATACTTACTCCGGCTTCTTTTGCAGTTTCTGCCATAGATTTGACTATGTATTTCAACGAGTCTATTTCCAAGCCTTCCTGCAAAATAAAGCCGCATGTTATATATTTTGGTATGGCACCTCTCATAAGAAGGTCATTTACAGTTCCGCAAATACATAATCGTCCAATATCTCCTCCCGGAAATATTGTTGGAGTGACAACGAAGCTGTCCGTGGTCATGGCAATTTTGCTGTTTCCATTCACAACTGCGCTGTCTTCCATCTGGTTTAATGTGTCATTGTCAAAATATCTGGCAAATATATCCTTTATAAGAAGATCGGTATCTCTTCCCCCGCTTCCATGAGCCATGGTAATAACTTTATCCATTTTTAACTCCGTTCTCTATATATTTTCTCCGTTTACATAAGCTGTATGACAGCTTCCTTCTTCAGAAACCATGCAGGCTCCCTGAGGATTTTCGGGAGTACATGCTTTACCGAACAAAGTACAATCCTTTGGCTTGAAAAATCCCGTTAATACCTTGTCGCAGCTGCACATTTTATTAATTTTAATATCTTCATCAAGCCCATAGCTTCCTGCGTCATAAAAATTGTACTGTTCTTTTAATTTAAGTCCGGAAACCGGAATATTTCCTAATCCTCTCCAACAGGCATCGCATACCTCAAAATATTTATTCACCATTTCCTGAGCTTTGATATTTCCCTTTTCTGTTACCACACGGGGATAGAAATTCATCACTTTTCCCATTCCTCTTGCCTTCACAATGCCATAAATGGCAATTATCAGGTCTTCCCCTGTAAATCCGGCAACGCCAAAGGGAATATTATATTTACTGCTGATGGATTGGTATATATTGCTCCCTGTAATAACACTTACGTGTCCCGGTGCGATAAATCCGTGAATGGGAGAATCCGATTCACACAGTTTTTCAATGGCTGGAGGCATGGTTTTTAATGCGGTAAGAAGCTTTACATTACAAATGTTTTGGGAAATAAGCTGCTGTAGTAATAATGCATAAACCGGGGTTGTGGTTTCAAAACCGATAGCAGCAAATACATATTTTTCTTCAGGATTATTTACAGCAAGGGTGATTACATCTAAAGGAGAATAAACCATTACGGATTTAACTCCCTGCCCTTTTGATGAGCTTATACTTGCTTTGCTTCCGGGAACTTTCATCAAATCGCCAAATGTTACAATGGTGTATTCTTCCTTAAGTGACAAATCAATAAGTCTGTCTATGTATGATGAAGGAGTGACGCACACCGGACATCCGGGCCCCGATATTAGTGATATTTTAGGTGATAAAATACTTTTTATTCCGTTCTTTGCAATTGCAGCAGTATGACTACCGCAAACCTCGCATATATTCATACAAGGCCCGTCATATTGTCTTAAATAATCAACATATTCCTTAATATCAATCATGAGAATGCCTTTACTTCTTCCATTAAATCTATTAAATCAAGAGCCTCGGTTTCATCTACCTTTTGCAATATACAGCCGGCATGAACAAGGCAGTAATCTCCTGCTTTAACGTCCACAAGTCCCGTATCGGCATTAACTTTATTTCCGTTAAAGTCAACAACAGCAATTCCATTATCTATACTTATTATTTTACCGGGTAATGCTACACACATATTATGCCTCCATTTAGCTGATGCATTGCATCCATTAATTTATAAGATAAGATTGTCCTAATGATAGCCCCTGGTCATTACAAGGAACCAGCTCATTAATATAAACATTATATCCTAAAGCTTCAAGTTCTGTGAATATATCTTTAACCAATAATCTGTTTACAAAAACGCCTCCGGACAGAGCAATATCCTTAATATTTTTGTCACTGCATATATTGTGGCAGATTTTAACAGTGAGGGATGAAATGATTTTATGAAACAAACAAGCAAGTTTATATGCATTTTCCCCCTTTATTATTCTCTGATAAAAATAAATCACAATGGAAGTACCATCAATTATGTTACAATCATCAATATACTTAAGAAAATCGTACCGGATAGTTTTATCACTATCATGTTTAATGTTACTATCATCACCGGAATTGCTCTCATTAGCATAAGTAAGGGAAGCAATTTCCAGATTTACGGCACATTCTCCTTCGTAAGAATTATAGTTGCATATGTTAAGAAGTGTGCTTATGGCATCGAATAATCTTCCCATAGAAGAGGATTTAACAATTCCTATTCTGTTGTCAAATGAGGCATTAAGAATCTCATTTTCATTCTTTGTAAAATTCATAAGATTAAGAATATTATTATATTCCTCAATACTTATTAATGAACGTTTTACTCCGTCACGAATATAGGCCAATAAAGAATATCTGCCATCTTTCATGGCAATATCAGAACCCAGCATATCCACATATCCCAGATGTCCCATTCTTTCAAATTCCATATTTTTAAAACAGAAAAATTCACTTCCCCACACATTTCCGTCGGTGCCGTATCCCGTACCGTCAAAGGATACTCCTGTTACATTGTCTGTCAGTCCGTGTTCAGCCATTACCGAGGCAATATGTGCATGATGATGATAGATTTGTTTTTTATCATTAACCTTCAAATCTGTTTCATAAAGGGATGAAGATATATATCCCGGATGACAGTCGGTAACTGCAACCTGAGGGTGTATATCCAACAAAGTCATCATATTATTTATAGATTTATTTCTGGCTTTTAAAGAATAAAAATTTTCAAGATCTCCAAAATAGCTGCTTAAATATACAGCGTTACCCCGGCTCAAGGCAAAGGAGGATTTTAAATCACCTCCCATGGCAATGGTATCACAGCAAAAATGTTTCTTTATTATCACGGGAGTGGGAACCAGCCCTCTTCCTCTTCGTATTATCTGAGGATGACCGGAAATTGCAACCTGATATATTGAGTCTTCAAGAGGAGTTATTATTCTACGGTTATGAGTTAACATAACATCAACTACCTTTTCATCCAGAAGCTTCATCATATCTTCATCATCTGTAATAATAGGTTCATTTCCTTTGTTACCGCTTGTCATGACAACAGGCCCGATTCTGTTAGTAAGAATAAGCTGAAGAGGATTACAAGGAAGCATTGCCCCTACTCTGTCATTTCCTGTAAATAATTCTTCTGAGAGGACTTTGTCCTGAATTTTTTTTCTTTTAACAAGAACAATAGGTCTTTCATTGGAAAGAAGAAGTTTTTCTTCATCAGGGGAAACAAAGGCGTATTTTTTAACTGAATCAATATCGGGAAACATAACTGCAAAGGGCTTATTTTTCCTGTCTTTGGATTTTCTCAGGCGGGTGATTGCATCCACGCAGTCCGTCCGTAATACAAAATGGAACCCTCCAATATCTTTTACCGCAGCTATTTTACCCTCTTTAATATCTTCAATTGCAGCGTCAATACAAGCTTCATCAGAAGTATCTATGCAGCTTCCGTCTTCGGATACGAACTTAAGTCTGGGACCGCACATCTTGCATCCAATGGTTTGGGCATGCCTTCTTCTGTTCCCGTTTCCTGTATATTCCGCCTTGCAGTCATCACACATTTCAAATTCATTCATGGTGATATTGTCACGGTCATAGGGAACATTTTCCATAATACTGAATCTTGGACCACAACTCACACAACTGTTAAGAGGATATCCATATCTTCTGTTTGAAATATCAAATACTTCCCGACTGCATTTTTCACATACACACATATCAGGAGGAAGAAATCTTAATCCTTCATCAAAGGAGGTGCTTTCTATAATTTTAAAGTCTTTAAATATTTGATTACTCTCTTTGACTATTACATTGTCTACTCTTGCTCCGAAACATTCACAATGTCTGATTTTTTCAATCATCAGACTGATGGAATCGTCGGTTCCACAGGCGTCAATAGTAACGATACCACCTGAATTTCTTACCTGTCCGTTAATATTAAGTTTTTCTGCCAGACTTGCAATAAAGGGGCGGAATCCCACCCCTTGAACAAGACCATATACAATTATATTAACCGATTTCACTTCAAACCGCCCTTCTAGCAGGATTCAATGCTGTCAATTGCCATTTCTTTTCCGGCATCAGTTGGAATACCCGGGGTTTTGCAATGCGGGCAGTCGTACATGAGAGGTTTTTTAGGAAATAATTCATTACAGTTAGGGCATCTAAGCATTGTTTTGGTGATTCTCACTGTAACTTCCGCTCCCTCACACATTGTTCCCACAGAAGCTTCATCAAAATATCCTTTTACAGCTTCAAAAGAATAACCGGAACTTTCACCGATAACCAGATTAATCTTAGTTACTTTTGTATGACCGGCTGCTTTAGCATGAGCCTCAGCGTGTTCTATTATTTCTACTGCTCCATGATATTCATGCATAATTATCCTCTTTTCTGTGCATATTTCTCTGCACCTATTTTGTATCCGGTTCACACGGTTTACTTACATCCGGTTTGTTTGCCTCAGGTTCACTTACTTCCGGTTTAGTGTATACTTCTTCGGATTTTTTATCCATTGGCTCCTGATAACCGGGAACCATATGTAAGCATTTTTTAGGACATTTTTCCACACAATAACCGCATTGGACACAGTCGAATCTGTTAATTGTCCATGTTTTGGCTGTCCTGTCTACCTTTATTGCTCCTGACGGACAGTTCATTTTGCATATACCGCATGAGATACAGTCATCAATATTGATTTCTATATGTCCCCGGCTTCTTTCCGGATATACAGCCGGTTTAGCCGGGTAATCTATTGTTACAGGTTTTGAAAATAGATTTTTAATCATTGTACCTGTAAAATTCATTATCTTAGCCATAATCTTACCTCCAATTTGTCCGCTCTTAAAGATATTCTAACGTTCCGTACAACTGATACATGGATCAATAGTAAGAACAAGAAGTGGGACATCCGCAAGATCAGCTCCCTTAAGTGTTTCAAGCATACCCGGAAGATTTGCAAATGTAGGAGTCCTGACTCTCATTCGGTCTAAGAATTTCGTGCCGTTAGCTTTAACGTAATAAATGGCTTCTCCTCTTGGCTGTTCAACTCTCATGAAATATTCACCCTCAGGATTTCCCTTAACAGGAACAGATATATCCCCTGAAGGCATTTTGGATGATGCCTGACGTATAATATCAATTGACTGGAATAATTCGCTTATTCTTACATAACATCTGGCATAACTGTCTCCAATATTACTTGTTAACGGTTCAAAGTCAATATAAGGATATGCCGCATATCCACGCTTTCTCATGTCAATATCAAGGCCGCTGGCTCTTCCGAAGGGACCTACACAGCCTAAATCATGAGCCTGCTGTTTTGTAAGGACTCCGATATTTTTAAGTCTGCTTTCAACTGTATAATCTTCAAGAAATGTCTTCTTTATTGTGAGGATTTCTTTTTCCATATCATCCAAAACAGAGAGAATAGTTCTCATCATATCCGGCTCAATATCTTTTAAAACTCCACCGATTTTATTTACGGAGAATATACACCTGCCACCTGTTGTAAGTTCAAAAATATCAAGGATTTTTTCTCTCATTCTCCAGCACTGGTAAAATAAGCTTTCAAATCCAAATGCATCCGCCAGTAAACCTAACCACAGAAGATGACTGTGCATTCTTGACAATTCACACCAGATTGTTCTTAGGAATTTGCCTCTGTCAGGAACCTCCACATTCATTATATGTTCAAGGCTCTCGCAGTATCCCATACCGTGCATGAAGCTGCAGATTCCGCAGGTTCTTTCAACAACATAAGTCATTTCGTTAAAATCCTTCTTTTCCACAAGGCTTTCCAGTCCGCGGTGTACAAATCCTATGGAAGGTATCGCTTCAATAACTTTTTCATCTTCTATCACAAGGTCAAGATGAATCGGCTCAGGAAGAACCGGGTGCTGGGGTCCGAATGGTATTACGCTTCTTTTTCCCATCTTATTGTTCCTCCTTTTTCTTTAAAAATGGTGTTTCTTCTTTTATTCTGTATAACTTATCATTGTAATCAAGATTTATAAGTTTGATGTTAACACCAAACAACTCTTTCATTTCGTTCTCATAAAGAAATGCATAAGGGTAAAACTCTGTTATACTTGGTATTTCTACAGGGGTATCTATTACAAGCCGTAATGTTATATACCTGTAAGTTCCTTCCTGCGCAAAAGAGTAGCTGAGTTCGTATTTTTCGTTTACTACCGCTGCACAGGCCTGTGAAAGTCTAAGACCCTGTCTTTTCATTTCCATAACCTTGTTCAATAAATTCTCCGGTGTAATCTCTATCAGCTCGTTGTCCGGACATATTACTTCTGACATTTTGCTACTCTCCTTTCTTATTCTTTCTTTTTTCCTTTATCATAGCTTCATGTTCATCTGATCTTTGCTGGAACAATTCAACAGCTTTAACAACTCCGTCTATAATTGCCTGAGGCCTTGCAGCACATCCCGGTACATATATATCCACCGGAATTGTTGTATCTGCACCACCAAGAATATTATAGCATTCTTTAAATACTCCGCCGGTACATGCACACACACCTACGGCTACAACTACCTTAGGCCTTGGCATCTGATCATATAACTGTTTTACAACCTCTTGATTTTGCGTATTAATACCTCCTGTTATTAACAGGATATCTGCCTGCATGGGATCTCCTGTATTAACAACGCCAAATCGTTCAACATCGTAAACAGGTGTAAGACAGGCTAATACTTCAATATCACAACCATTGCAACTGGAACCATCATAATGGAGCAGCCATGGGGATCTTTTTACTTTTGCCATAACGCACCTCCTAAACCAGCATTAAAATCAACAAATTAACACCTGCTAACAACAGAGTAGATATCCATGTTGACTTTAACATAAAGTTCCATTTTACCCGGGCAGAAACATTATCAATAAGTGTCTCCACAAAACATACTGCAAGTACAACAATAATTGCAGCAAGATAGCTTAAAGGATTCTTATTAATAATAAATAATGCTACAACTCCCAGAAGGAAAACATTTTCATACCATTCAGTTATTGTGTAATATGCCAGATTTCGTCCACCCATCTCTGTTGTAAGACCTTTTACCAGCTCCTGATGAGGATGGTGTGAAGTACTCAAATCAAAAGGCGACTTACGCATTTTAATTGTAAGAATAAATATGTATGATAAGAAAAATCCCGGAAGGAAAAGTATTGCACTGGTATCCTGCATAACTATATCTCTTACATTGAAACTTCCTGATGCCAGATATAATCCAACACAGGCAAGTAACACCGCAGGTTCATAAGCCATCATCTGGATAAGCTCTCTTGATGAACCAAGAGAACTGTAAGGAGAATTTGTAATAGCTCCCGCAAACACAAGAAATGTTGAACCGGTTGAAATTATGAAGAAGCAGAACAATATATCACTTCCTGCAAAGAACATACATCCTGCAAGAATCTGTGTCATACAAAATGATGCCACGAGAAATTCCTGGGACCTGTTAACTGCAATATTTTGTTTATGCATAAGCTTTGCAACATCATAAAAAGGCTGTAACAGCGGAGGTCCGATTCTTCCCTGCATTCTTGCAGAGATTTTTCTGTCCAGTCCGTCTAATAATCCTCCAATAAAGGGTGCAAGTATAAGATAAACAATTAAGCTTAATAATCCTGTCATAACAATGCACCTCCCATAATTATTGTAAGCATAATGATAAGAATAGATGAGGATACAATTTCACAAGGTACCATAATCTTTCGTTGTCCTATGAAATCCTTAAAATACCAGTTCGACATAACAAGTTTCTTGGAATCTCCGAAGGAATCCGTAAAATGGACGTCATCCCCTTCATTAATACCATTCATATAAGCAGGTTTCTTATTAATCTGCTCCTTTTTGGTATGTGTAAATGTAATTATAGGAACCGCAAATATAAAGCAGATAATGATAACAAGAGTATAGAGAATTCTCATTGAAAGTACAGTACATGAAGCACCGTACATTTCCAAAAGAAGAGGCTCTATATATGTTCTTGAAAGTAAAGGGAACATAACACAGAGAGCTATCATCAAAACTGCATGAATTGAAAGAGAAATCATCTCATTTCTCTTTGTTATTGCTTTAATCTTAGGTTCACTTGTATAGCTTATAATCTTACTCATCCATTTTGTCCAGTAAAGCATAGTTGTTGCAGAACCATAGCAGATAAGAAGAACCAGTATAATATTATTGGCATCTACACATGCTTTAAGTGCAGACCATTTAGATATAAGCATTCCGAAAGGTGCCAGAAACATTCCGGCAATACCTATGAACATAAATGAACCCAGACTTGGTATTCTATAAACAAGACCATGCATGTCTTCAACATCTCTTGAATGGGTTGAATTTTCAACTGCACCAATATCCTGGAAAAGCAAAGATTTGGATACTGCATGGAATATCATCAAAAATATACCTGCCCATAATGTTTCAGCACGTCCGATACCTGCGCAGGCAACCATAAGTCCAAGGTTGGATATTGTGGAAAAGGCAAGAACCTTCTTACCGTCACTTTGGGCAATTGCCATAAGGGAAGCAACAAAAAATGTAAATCCGCCTATGTAGCTCACCATATTTCCTGTCATTGTATCCTGCATGGCAGGTGCGAGACGGAATAATATGTATATACCAGCCTTAACCATTGTGGCACTGTGCAAAAGAGCAGAAGATGGTGTCGGTGCAACCATGGCACCCATAAGCCACTTGGAAAATGGCATCTGTGCAGCTTTTGTAAGAGCAGCAAAGGCTATAAGAGTAACCGGTATAACTGCAAAGGCATCCTTTGCAATACCGCTGTTAATTAACATTGTTAATGAATCGTTTCCATAGGCATATATCTGATATGTGATTCCCAGTGCCAGTGCGGTACCACCAAGCAGGTTCATCCATAAAGCCCTGAATGAGTTGGTGACAGCTTCATCTGTTCTGGTGTATCCAATGAGCATAAATGAACATACGCTGGTGGTTTCCCAGAAAACATCCACCCATAATAAACTCTGGGAGAGGACAAAACCAAACATGGCTCCCATAAAAATAAACAGAAGCATAAAGAAATAGCCTCTTCTGTCCTTAACCTCTGTATGGTGATGGTGGTGATAATTATGCATATATCCCACGGCATAAACAATAATCAGACTTCCAACAAGTCCGATTATTATGCACATAAGAACAGAAAGATAATCAATACGGATATGTGCTATTGCTTCTCTTTCAGGTCCAAAAAGCTCAACATAGACAATTAACAGTGTAGGAATTATGGTAAGCAGACTTATGATATATCTTTTGTATTTGAAACAAAGGTATGTCACAACCACCATTAAAACCAATTCAAAACCTATAATTATCATATTTACGATTTCAGTATCGTAAAATAACTCTATTACATGGCAACCTCCGATAATCCATTGGGTCGTAAAAATTCCAACGGCAGCTATAATAAATACAGCACTTAAATATGCCAAAAAGTTCCTGAACTTGTGATTAGGAACAGTGATCATCAGCAGTGCAACAAGTAATGGATAGCATATAAGAAAAATAGATAACACCCTATAATCTCCTTCCCATATTTAATAAAATTTTAATAGGAATTATAGCATTTTTTAATAAAAATATAAACATTAGAAAAATATTTTTTT
>JBJEMF010000053.1:0-16535 GCA_051879535.1 Lachnospira sp.
TTAAGACACCACCCTTTCACGGTGGTATCAGGGGTTCAAATCCCCTTGGAGTCATTTAATTTAATATGGCGACATAGCCAAGTGGTAAGGCGTGGGTCTGCAACACCCTGATCACCAGTTCGAATCTGGTTGTCGCCTCTTTAAGCTCCCAAAGTTTATTTGGGAGCTTTTTTAAATTACACAAAGAAAGTTGCTAGCATTCCATTGTGCTAACCAACCTCGTGAGAATGCGCACGCTTTTAGTTCACGCTTTTATGTCGCCTTAATTTCTTTTATATATTTTCTTTAATATAATTTTTGTATATGGTATAATGACTGTAATTATTTTACAATTGAGATGTGGAGTTAAATATAATGAAAAGGATTATTACAAAAAGATTTTCAATTGTTATTTTAGGACTTTTGCTTTGTCTCAGCTTATATGCCTGCGGAAGGAAAGCGGAGGCAGTAATATCAGGGGATGAAGATGACTTGCATTTAAACGAATATCCTACATTAGAAGAAAGCAATTCAAAGAAGTTTGATTATTCTGATCTTTCAGTTAATTCTTTAAAGTATTTTATGACAGAGGATGAGGTTAAAAAGGTATGCGGAAATCCGGTTTCGGTTCATGAATCCTCAGAAAAAAATTTGTCTTTAAATTTGGTTTACGCAGAAAAAGTGTATTCATATAATGATTTAACCTTGATTTTTATGAAGATGGATAATAACGGTAAAGGAGCAGGTGCTTCTGATGAAGGAATCTACAGATTGACGGCTGCGGCTTCTGTGAGTGATAAGGATATATTTTCACGGGGACTTAAGGTTGGTGACAGTGTTGAAGATATATTGGATGTATATTACAGGGACTCGGATTATCCTAACAATTATTACAAATCGGCTGATGAAACAGTTGTTATTGGCAAATTCCTCTATGGTGAATTCACAATGGATGAGCTTGATAAAGTATCCACCAAGGAAGCCATATCTTACGGACTTTTGAATTTTAACGGGTATGCAAGTCTTGAATCAGCAGAAAATTATATTGTTGAATTTACATATTTTTCACCTGATTATAAAAATGGAACGGCAACAGTTGAAGATAATTTTGCTCAGATAGCTTTTGACATTGACAGTGACGGTAAGATTACATCAATACGATGGTATTATTATCCTGAAGAGGGATAATCATATAAATTAAATTATTTTTGGAGTGGAGGTATTTCAATGAAATCAACAACATTAGTCATTATGGCTGCGGGAATGGGAAGCAGATTTGGTGGCGGAATCAAACAGCTTGAACCAATGGGACCTAATGGCGAAATTATTATGGATTATTCAATCTATGATGCTATTGAAGCAGGTTTTAATAAAGTTGTATTTGTAACAAGAAAAGATCTTTTGGAAACATTTAAAGAAGTAATAGGTAACAGAATTGAAAAGGTTATTCCTGTAGAGTATGTATTTCAGGAGATTGAGGATGTTCCTTCAGGATATACTGCACCGGCTGATAGAACAAAGCCATGGGGAACAGGACAGGCAATTCTTGCATGTAAAGGAACTGTAAAAGAGCCGTTTCTTGTAATAAATGCAGATGATTACTATGGAAAGACAGCGTTTAAGCTTATTCATGATTATCTGGTGGAAGACCATCCGTCAGATAAGAAGTATGATTTCTGTATGGCAGGATTTATTCTTGGCAACACATTAAGCGATAATGGTGCTGTTACAAGAGGTATCTGTGTAGTTGACGAGGAGGAACATCTTATAGGCGTTAAAGAAACAGGTGGAATTGTAAAGACAGAAACAGGTGCAGAATGTGAAGATGGCAATGGAAATATTGTTCCATGTGATCCTAAGAGCCATGTATCTATGAATATGTGGGGATTTACACCGGATTTTCTAGATGTACTTGAAGATGGATTTAAGACATTTTTGGGTTCTCTTAAAGAGGGAGATATTAAGAGTGAATATCTGCTTCCATCAATTGTTGACAGTTTAATTAAGAGTGGAGAAGCAAACGTATCAGTCCTTGAGACAACTGATAAGTGGTTTGGCGTTACATATAAGGAAGATAAGCCTGTAGTAGTAGAATCAATCCGCAGACTTATTGATGAAGGTAAGTACCCGGAAAGTTTGTACAAATAAGAAAAAAGCTTTGTATAAATAAAAGGGAGAAAGGATAAGAATGAAAAAGTTTTCAAGATGCGTTCTTATATTAATATTAACGGCCGTTATCAGCGGTATCTGCGGGTATATTTATGAGAATCAGACAATAACACCCATGTATGAATCTGTGACACAGTTATATGTTGTTCCGGGAGAGGAAAATGAAGCTTCAATCAGAGCCAATAATGGTGGATTGAAGGATGATTTTACAATAATATTTAAAAGTGATGTAGTAATTTCTGCAGCCCAAAAAATAGCGGGAACCAGTGAAAATATATCTAAATACCTGACGGTAACATCTCCTGCAAACAGTAATATTGTAGAGATAAAATGTGTCAATCCTGACCAGAATACTGCCAAGACATACGTGGATGCAGTAGCTAAAACAGCAATTAAGACAACAACAATTATTCCTGTTAAATCTATCCAGATTTTATCTGAGGGAACTTCAAGCGGGGTATCTTTTAAACCTAATCTGGTAAAGAATACAATAATAATTACAGCCGTAGCATGTGGCGTGTGTGTATTTGTTGAGTTGATAGTATGTCTTTTCTTAAGTGCATTTAAGACAAAGGATGATGATTTTAACCACGAATTAGAGTATGAAAGAAGATTTGGAAAATACTCATATCCTGAATCTAAGACGGAATTTATCGGCACATCTTCTATTGAGACCAAGAACGATAGGAATTTCATAGAGGGCAGGACAAAATCTGTAAAACGGAACGATGATATATTGGCATCTTTTGATGATGATTATGACAATGATGATGATGTTGATTACATCTCTGAATCAGATTATAATAAGGATTTTGATTCAGAAGAAGAGAATGACGTACCGGAAGAAAATATAAAAGCAGAGCCTTCGGTGTCGGAGACAGTATCCGATACAGAGCCTGATTCAGATGATTTTAATTTGGAAAAAGTATTGTCTGAGAATGTTGCAACGCTACATATGGAACCGGAAACTGAGAATGACGGTAATGTTGATGTTTTAGTTGAGGATGCAACAGAGGAGGCTGCAGCAACTAAAGAGCCAAAGGTGAAAATTCTTGGTAGAATCAGAAAGTAATTGAGGTTGGATTTATGTTTAGTGTTAATATTAATAAGCTGGTAGATGCATCGGATAACGAGAATGAGAGTTTAAAGGAGATAACCGGTAATCTGTTGGATGCAATGGAAAATAACAGGACATTGGCAGTGGTTAACGGTGGAGTTTCAGCATTTAAAATTGCTTATAATATTGTCAAAACAGGTAAAACAGTTCTTTTTATTGATGGAGATATTTCTTCAAATGTATTTCTGGGAAAATACAAACTTGGGAAGAATATGAAGGGACTGGTTGATTATTTAAAGAAGCCTGACAATAAGTATGAGCTGATATGCCTTACTAATAATAATGATATGGACATTATGTTTACCGGCGGAGAAGAAGATACTCATATTTCCGATGATGAGAAAATGATTTTAAAGTCATTACTGGATAAGTATTTGAAGGAGTACGATTATATTGTTGTAAATTCCGATGAAGAAGGAACTTTGGCAATGTACTGCCGGGGAGCGGTTGTGCTGGTTGATGAAAGTCAGTATGACGAAGCTGAAGTTGAGCAAAATGTTGAGAAACTTGAAACGCTTGGATGTAATGTATTGGGTGTGGTAATCAATGAATAATATAGAACAGTTTTTGCAGTGGGTTGAAGAAAGTGATAATATAGTTTTTTTTGGTGGTGCAGGAGTATCAACTGAGAGTGGAATTCCTGATTTTAGGAGTGCTGACGGACTTTATAACCAGAAATACGACTATCCCCCTGAAACTATAATCAGTCATACATTTTACATGCAAAAACCGGATATATTTTTTAAATTTTACAAAGAAAAAATGTTGTATCCGGAGGCAGAACCTTCAACGACACACAAGGTTTTGGCGAATCTTGAGAAGGCCGGCAAGCTTAAAGGTGTAATAACACAGAATATAGACGGACTTCATCAGAAGGCAGGAAGCAGAAATGTTATAGAACTTCATGGTTCTGTACTTAGAAATTACTGCGAAAAATGCCATAAATTTTTTGGCATTACAGAAATACTGGAAAAAGAAGGAGTTCCTCACTGCGAGTGTGGCGGAAGGATAAAACCGGATGTGGTATTGTATGAGGAAGGCCTTGATGACACCAATATAAGGAATGCCATAAGTCTTATTAAAAATGCGGATTTGTTTATAGTTGGAGGAACTTCTTTGGGAGTTTATCCGGCTGCAGGGCTGATTGATTACTACCGTGGAGATAAACTGGTGTTGATTAACAAATCACCAACTCCATATGATTCAAAAGCAGATTTATTAATATCAGATGCACTGGGTAAGGTATTTTCGGAGATCAAAATATGATAGTACTGGAAGTTGGGGACATAGTTAAAATGAAAAAGAAGCATCCCTGCGGAAGTGATGAGTGGAAGGTTATCAGAGTTGGCGCTGACATTAAGCTCTCATGTATGGGGTGTGAACATGAAATCATTTTAAAACGTTCCATGGTTGAAAAAAATACAAAAAATATAAAAAAGAACTTGTAAATATATTTTCTATATGGTAAAATTCTACTTCGTGATATATTAATCCTTGTTCTCTCTGGAGAGAGGACCAAAAGACCAGAAGGAGGTGCGACGTAGATGAATAAGTATGAATTAGCATTAGTTGTTAGCGCAAACGTCGAGGATGAAGTAAGAAATGCCACAGTTGAGCAGGTTAAGGAATTAATCACTCGTTTTGGTGGTACAATTACAGATCCGGGTACTTGCGAGAAGAAGAAGCTTGCATATGAGATTCAGCATATGAGCGAAGGATATTACAACTTCATTAAGTTTGATGCTGAAGCAACAACTCCAGCAGAAGTTGAATCAAGACTTCGAATCATGGAGAATGTCATCAGATTCTTAATCGTTAAAGACGGCGAGTAATTAACGTTTAGCTTACAACTCTTTAGATAAGAGGAGATTAAGTATGAACAAAGTAATTTTAATGGGAAGACTGACTAGAGATCCTGATGTTCGTTATTCACAGGGTGCAGACGGATCAATGGCAGTAGCAAGATATACATTAGCGGTAGACAGAAGACGTTCAAGAAATAACAGTGATGGAAACGAACAGACAGCAGATTTTATCAGCTGTGTTGCATTTGGAAGAGCAGGTGAATTTGCTGAGAAGTATCTTCACCAGGGAACAAAGATTGTAGTGACAGGACGTATCCAGACAGGCAGTTATACTAATAAGGACGGTCAGAGAGTCTACACAACTGATGTAGTAGTTGAAGAACAAGAATTTGCTGAAAGCAAATCTGCTGCATCCAGTGGAGATGGAGCATCATACACACCATCAAGACCAGAGCCAAATGTAGCTGCTGGTGACGGATTTATGAATATCCCGGATGGCGTGGAGGATGAAGGTTTGCCTTTCAACTAGGATAGGAGGTAACTTTATCATGCCAGAGAAGAAGGCTGAGAGACCAGAGGGTCAGATGAGAAGAAGACCAATGCGCAGAAGAAAGAAAGTTTGCGTATTTTGTGCTGATGCAAATAAGGCATTAGATTATAAGGATGTTGCATTATTAAAGAAGTATATTTCTGAAAGAGGAAAGATCCTTCCAAGAAGAATTACAGGAAATTGTGCAAAACATCAGAGAGCTCTTACAGTTGCTGTTAAGAGAGCAAGACACATTTCATTATTACCATATTCTGTAGATTAATAAAGTCCTACAGAGGAATAGTTATTACAGATTCAGAGCCATCGGCAGTTTTGCCGGTGGCTTTTTTTCCTCTTTTATTATCCGCATAACAATGATATAATAACTCTATATTTTCTAATATGGAGCAAGGGTATGGAAGGCAGACAGAAAAAATCATTTCGGATTACAGGAAAATTGAGATCATTATTCTACTGGCCATTTGCCATAGGGATATTATTAATATTGCTGGATATTTCTTTATGCTTTATCAATATAGCATCGGCATCGGTTATGGCAGTGTTTTTGTTGATATATTTTATAATATTTGTGATGATGGAAGTTTATATCAGACCTTCCGTTTTACATGAAATATTAGAAATATCATCCAACTATTCACAGGTACAAAGACAGTTAATTTACGAGCTTAGTGTGCCTTATTGTCTTCTTGACGATAATGGAAATGTGTTGTGGATGAACGCATCAATGCAGTCCTGTATTGATAAGAAAAAAGATTTTAATAAAAATATATCCACGGTTATTCCTGAACTTTCCACTAATGTATTCAGAAATTTCGAGGACCTTAAAGATGTACGTGTATCTTTGGGGGAGAGAGATTACAGGATAGAGATGAAGCGTGTAAATGCAGATTCGTTGATTCAGGGAACCAATATTGTAGAAAAGAATTATGAATCTTCTCTTGTGGCTATGTATATGTTTGATGAAACAGACATTAATAAATACATCCAGAAGCTAAAAGATGAGCGCTTCGTTGTAGGGCTTGTTTATATAGACAATTATGAAGATGCCCTGGAGAGTGTGGAGGATGTAAAACGTTCCCTTATTGCAGGTCTTGTGGATAAGAGAGTAAACAGATATTTTACATCAGGTGCAGCCATAGTCCGAAAGATGGAGAAAGATAAATTCCTGGTTGTATTCAAATATAAATATCTGGAGAAGCTTCAGGCTGATAAATTCAGTCTTGTGGAAGATATTAAGACAGTAAAGATTGGTAAGGATAAGACAATAACACTTAGTATTGGTATCGGTACCGGAGCAGGGGATTATTCCAAAAATTATGATATTGCCAAAGCAGCTATGGAACTGGCTTTGGGTCGTGGCGGAGATCAGGCAGTTATCAAGGATGGAGAGAAAGTTATATATTATGGCGGAAAAAGCCAGCAGATGGAAAAGAATACCCGTGTTAAGGTGCGTGTAAAGGCACATGCTTTAAGACAGATTCTTGATGCTAATGACAATGTTCTTATTATGGGACATAATATCCCGGATATTGACTCATTTGGTTCGGCTCTGGGTATATATATAATAGCAAAAAAACTCGGAAAAGAAGCGCATATTGTATTTGGGGAAGTTACAAGCAGTGTAAGACCGTTTATGAACAGATTCATTGATAATGATGAATATCCTGATGATATGTTTATAAAAAAGGAAAATGCGGAGGATTATATAACACCTTCAACAGTAGTTATTGTAGTAGATGTTAACAGACCTCAGAGAACAGAATGTCCAATATTGCTGGAGAAGTGTAAGACTGTTATTGTCTTTGACCATCACAGAAGTTCCAGTGATACCATATCCGGTGCTGTGTTATCTTATGTTGATCCTTATGCATCATCAGCATGTGAGATGGTTACTGAGATGATTCAGTATGTAGAAGATGGAATAAGACTTAAGGCTTATGAGGCAGATGCCCTTTATGCCGGTATCAATATAGATACGGACGGATTTAACAGTAAATCCGGACCAAGAACATTTGAAGCAGCAGCATTTTTAAGAAGACATGGCGCAGATGTGACCAGAGTAAGAAAAATGCTTAGAAATAATATGAGCGAATACCGGGCAGTTGCAGAGGCGGTTAGTAAAGCAGAAGTTTACAAAAATGCATTTGCAATTACTGTATTTAAAGGGGATGGACTGGAAAGCCCTACAATCGGAGGAGCGAAGGCGGCAAATCAATTGCTGGATATATCGGGAATTAAGGCCTCTTTTGTAATAACCCTTTATGAAGAGAAAATTTTTATCAGTGCCAGGTCTATTGATGAGGTTAATGTTCAGATAATAATGGAGAAGCTTGGAGGAGGCGGACATATGAGTATTGCCGGTGCCCAGCTTAAAGATATGTCGATTGAAGATGCTATAAAGGTTGTTAAGGAGACAATTGACAGTATGCTTGCGGAAGGGGAAATATAGGTATGGAAGTAATTCTTTTAGAAGATGTAAAAACTCTTGGAAAAAAGGGACAGATAGTAAAAATTAACGATGGATATGCAAGAAATTTTGTCTTACCTAAGAAGTTGGGAGTAGAGGCAACAGCAAAAAATCTTAATGATTTGAAAATCCAGAAGAAGAGAGAGGAAAAGGAGGCAGCAGAGGAGCTTGCAAGAGCAAAGGAACTTGCTGTGAAGGTTGAGGAAAAGCCTGTTATTGTGACTATGAAAATAGGAGAGGGCGGAAAAACTTTCGGTACCGTTTCCACTAAGGAGATTGCCGCTGCTGCTAAAGAACAGCTTGGACTTGATATTGACAAGAAAAAGATGAAACTGGATGAAGCTATTAAGACCTTGGGAACCCATATTGTGGCAGTTAAGCTCCACAAGGAAGTGACTGCAAATCTGACAGTTAAAGTAACAGAAAAGTAAATACGTCAAAATGGTTTTACAGCATGTAATTATAATGTGTATCAGGTAAGTATTGCTTTATCAGGTAATGAACAGAAACGAGGAACTTATGGAAGATATGACAGTGACGCGGGTTATGCCCAACAGTCTTGAAGCTGAACAGTCGGTTGTTGGTTCAATGATAATGGACAGGCAGGCTATTATAACAGCGGGAGAGATGCTCAGTGAGCAGGATTTCTATCATAAGCAGTATGGCATTATGTTTGGCGCAATGATAGAGATGAACAATGAAGGTAAGTCTGTTGATATTGTAACTTTGCAGGAAAAACTAAAAGAAAAAGATGTGCCTCCGGAGGTGTATAGTATTGATTTTGTCAGAGAATTATTGACTTCGGTTCCAACATCAGCCAATATAAGGCAATATGCCACAATTGTTAAGGAAAAGGCAATTTTGCGCAATATTATCAGGGTAAATGATAAAATTGCCAATGATTGCTATGCCGGAAAAGAAAGCACAGAGGTAATTCTGGCGGAGACGGAAAAGAGAATATTTGAGCTGGTAAGAAATAAAGGTGCCAGGGATTACACACCAATTGATAAGGTGGTGCTTGATGCTTTGAACAGGATTCAGGTGGCAGCAAAAAACAGAGGCGTTGTTACAGGTGTACCTACAGGTTTTAAGGATTTGGACGGATATCTTTCAGGATTACAGCCTTCAGATTTTATTCTTGTGGCAGCAAGACCGTCTATGGGTAAAACGGCATTTGTGCTTAATGTGGCTGAAAATGTAGCTATAAAACAGGGAATAACAACAGCTGTGTTCAGTCTGGAAATGTCTGATGTGCAGCTGGTGAATCGTATGCTGTCTCTTGAATCGTCGGTAGATGCTGATAAATTAAGAAAAGGACGTCTTGATTCAAATGATTGGGGTAAACTTATCGAAGGTGCTGACAGCATTGCAAAGTCCAGCCTTATAATAGATGATACTCCGGGAATATCTATTTCCGAATTAAGGTCTAAGTGTAGAAAGTATAAGATGGAAAATAATCTGGGTCTTGTTATTATTGATTACCTTCAGTTAATGAGCGGGGGAGGAAAATCAGAGAGCAGACAGCAGGAAATTTCTGAGATTTCAAGATCTTTAAAGGCACTTGCAAGGGAACTTGAGGTGCCGGTAGTTACACTTTCCCAGCTTTCCCGTGCTGTTGAGCAAAGACCTGACCACAGACCTATGCTTTCAGATTTAAGAGAATCGGGAGCTATTGAGCAGGATGCAGATGTGGTTATGTTCCTTTACAGAGATGATTATTACAATAAGGATACAGAATTAAAGGGAATTGCAGAGATAATTATTGCTAAGCAGCGTAACGGTCCAATCGGAACTGTTAAGATGGCTTGGATTCCTGAGCAGACAAGATTTGCAGACTTACTAAGGGAACAGGATAGACACTAAAATAATAATCTAAAACAATAATTAAAAAAGGGTTGTCATATTAGCGATTATTTTCGTTAACATGACAACCCTTTTAAATTATTATGTAATTTCACCTGTGAAATAAGTGTATACTCAAACTACTGTGGGTTTGGAGCACCAACAGGGCAAGCTCCGGCACAAGAACCGCAGTCTACGCAAACGTCAGCGTTGATTTCATACTTACCATCGCCTTCGCTGATAGCTTCAACAGGACACTGTGCTGCACAAGCACCACATGAAATACAATCATCACTAATTACATATGCCATAACAATTTCCTCCTTGGATTTGATTTGCTCATATTATACGATATACAGAGGAAAAACACAACAACGACAAATGGATAAAAACTAAAAAATATCTTAAAAATACGGAAAATCAACGAATTTTGTAAATTAAGTGAATTCTTGACATTTTATGTGGCAATATTATATTATAATAATCACATCATTATGAATGGAGGAAATAACATCATGGCAAGAGTTACCAAGGATACAACAATTGGTGAAGTAATACAGATTGATGGCGGCGTTATTCCAATTCTTATGGGTGCAGGAATGCATTGTGTGGGATGCCCATCGTCAGTTGGTGAAACATTAGAAGAAGCAGCTATGGTTCATGGAATCGACTGTGATATGCTTGTTGAGGAGATTCAGAATTATCTTCAGTCAATAGGTTAATATTGTTGTTAAATATAAAACGTATTAAAAAGGATGGAGTATTAAGACAGATTTTTCTGAATCTTGATACACCATCCTTTTTGGTTTAATTTATTATTCAATTGTATTTATTCAATTATATTAAAGAGATGACACAACTTTTATGGCGTGTTTTGGTATTACGCAGGTGCAATGTTCTTTAAAGAATCCCATAGCAGCTTCACCGGCAGATTCTTTTGTTCCGTATTCGGACAAAATGTTACAGGTTTTATTGAAGTTAACAGGAGAACACGTTGACCTGGTTAAGACGAGATAGTACTTGTCGTCTCCCGGCTTTTTGTAAAGAGCGTTCCAATCCGAGAATATCGGGTTGACCATAGCTGCTCCATCAATAAAATCATCCATGGAATCAAAAGAGAAAACTCTTGTGACAGACATGGGCGCAGCCTTTTGCTCACCGGATTTATCATTGCTGACAGATGTCTCAGACTCTGTTTGTTTAGTATTATTATTGTTTAGTGTATGACTCAATGGCACAAAACTATCCTTTGAGTTATCTTTCTTTACCGAAGTATTATTGACACCTTTGTTCGGTGTATTACCGGTATTCAGATAGTCCCTTACTTTGCTGAATAAGTTCATAAGATCCGAACCCAGTATACTGCTGCTGTCTGAGGAGTCAGCAGTATTCAAATCCAATTCTTCACTGGCAGTAGGAAGGGGTGAATTATCTGAATAATCGCTAATCTCTTCCATATCATAATAATCATCATAATAATTATTATCATCTTCGTTATCTCCGGATGTAGGTGAAAACTTAGAAAATCTTGTATCTAACTCTTCCGGATTGTCTACCTTGGTTACTATAAGAACAATACATTCCGCTGAAACAGGAATTGCTTCTATCATGAGTGGAATATCTTCTGCTTCAAAACCTAATTCGTAGGATGCCTGCTGCATCATGTCACGAAAAAGTTCTCTGGCTTTATCGCTACCATACGCAAGTTCGCTTATTTTTAATTGTCTTGAAGCGAGATCTGATTTGTTTAAAGTACATCTTATCTGATTTTCATTCAGTCGTTCTATCTTCATAACAATCTCCTTTCTTGCGTTATAAAACCATAGGCAATTATAAAATTAATATTTTTATTAAAATTTCCAATTGCCTGATTATAAAACTACATAAACTTAATATATAGTTCATGGTGTTACTATGCAAATATCATATCTGTAGATTTATAATACTCATTTTTAACAGATATGTAAAGGCAGAGAGCGGACACATATAATTAAAAAAATGTAAATTTTTTCATTTTTCGACAAAAACAAGAAAATATATATTGAAAATATATTTATTATAGTGTATACTAACACCAGAGTGAAAGCTTCTTAGTCAGGTAAGGAGGTGCAGAATAAACATTTTATAAGAAGTATAGTATAATCAAAGAGTTGGAGCATACCAACTATTCAACAGTTTACCTGGTTAAACATAACACTTTAAATGTGGAAAGAGTAGCCAAGGTAATTCTAAAGGCTGAACATGATACAGACAGTATCTTGAAGGAAGCCAATCTTATAAAGAATCTTAAACATCAGGATATCCCAATAATATATGACATTGAAGAGGATGATATAAGTATCTGCATAATTGAAGAATATATTTCTGGTAAATCTTTAAGGGAATTTGTTAATGATTATGAAGAAATTCCGGTTAAAAACATTTGCGATATCATCATTAAACTATGCGACATATTGGAATTTTTGCATAATTATAATGGTGGAATAATACATCTTGATTTAAAGCCGGATAATATAATAATTAACGAGAATAATGAAGTTAAGCTTATTGATTTTGGAAGTGCAAAACGCAGTGACGAATCGGAATTTAATGGAATGGGAACGCTAAACTTTGCAGCACCGGAGCAATATTCCAAGGATGGTGAGGCAGAGATTGATATCCGGGCTGATATATACAGTGTTGGAATGATTCTTTTCTATATGGTCAGTAATGGCCATGTGTGTATGAATAAAGATGGGAATATGGATAATAATTTCCATCTGAAAAATATTTGTAATAATAAGCTATATCCGATAATAAAAAAATGTACCCGTCATAATCCCAATAACAGATATTCAACCTGTGGGGCGTTAAAACGGGATATTATTAAATTTTTGAAGAAGACTAAAGAAGATAGAAATCACTCTTATATCGTCAATGTCACAGGAATAAGACATGGAATAGGAACAACACATGTAGTTTTATCTATGGCAGGATTTTTTGCTTCAATGGGGTTGAAGTGCCTTGTAGCGGACGAAACAGGCAATAACCATATTGGGACAGAAGCTATGAAAGGAATTCTCACTCCCAAAGGAACATTTTATTATAATAATGTCCACTATCTGCCTAATTATGAAGGTCTGGTGGAAATGGAACCGGAAGAATATGATGTAATTATGGTTGATAGGGGCACTGTGTATGATGGAAATAATAATGAATCTGTAAATACTGTAAGACCGGACAATTACAAGAACCCATGTATCAATGAGATATTGTCGGACTTTGGGGAATATGAAGCGGTTAATGTTGTGGTTGTAGGCGGAAGATATGGACAGATAGAAGAATACAACATTCTTAAAGGTCTTAAAAGCCAAACACTTATTATGGTAAATCTTTTGAGTGGTGAACAGTTTTATGAATATTCCAATTATATGTTAAAAAAATTTAAATGCTACAGGATGCCATGTGTGTATGAAGTATGTAAGGGAAATAATGTCTTTTTCGAGACGATGAAAGATTTTGTGCAGGATAATTTTCCAACAATCTGGGAACAGATAAGAGCGGACAGAAAGAAGGAGAAAACAGATTTTTTATATGAAAAAATGTTATATATCTGGCATAAGGTCACCACATTTCAGAAGAAAAACATCAAAAGGAAAAACTGTGTCTGATGACTATATTAGTACAATTGGAATTATAGGGGCCTGCGGGGGCGCCGGAGCGACACAGTTAAGCATAATGACCGGAAACTATCATGCAGGTGTACTTCATAAAAAGACTGCTATTGTGGGGAATGACAGAGCTTATGAATGTTTGAAAAAATCAGACATAGCAGGAAAGGTAAAAGATTTTGATGGATTCGGAAGCAGGTATGGATTTTCCTATAGGAAACTGGATATATATAATGATGTACGTGACAGTTTCGTTGAAGTGCTGAAGAGTCAGTATGAGGTAGTGGTGATAGATTTAAATATTGAGAATGCTGCAAATGATGTTATAAAGAAGCTGGAAGTGGTATCAGCTTGTGACAAAATAATAATTGTCGGTTCTACAGTGCCGTGGAAATCAAGAGAAATGATGAGCAGGATGAATCGCATTGGCGAGGTCATTAAATTAGAGGATTTGAGACTGGCCACTGTGAATTATGACAAGAGAATGGTAAGTTTGTATGAACGTGAGTATAAGGTAAAGGTGGTTATGATACCGCAGGAATCAGAGCCTTTCAGACTGAAGGGGAGTAATCTTCTTTGGATGAGAAATTTGATTTATGGTAACAGTTAGGAACTTATTGTCTATATAAGTCGGAATATATCACGAACTACAATTTAATAGTAACCAATTAATAATGAACAGGTAAAGCAAATCCCCTTTGCAATACGAATAGTATTTGCTCCGGTACCGGCCGCGGATTTGGATAAATATAAAAAATCAATTCCATATATGCTGATACCGGAGCTTTTTTCATTCATTAATGAATTTGATTTTTAAGGCTGATTATTGTACAAATTACATTTGAATATTGATTAGACAATTTTCTTATAGAAAAGATTAAACAGTGGTGTTACAATTAAAAAGATTGTTCAAAACATATGCGTGCAAGTCGCGGGAATGGAGATAAACATATATATGGATTATAAGAAAAAACAAAAGTTCAGAGTGAAAATTATTGGTATTGTGTTGTTTGTGGCAGTTGTTGCAGTGGCAGCAGGAGTAATCATTGCGAAAACATTTATGCCTTCAAAGGAATGGATGAGTGGTTACGATTATTTCAACCTGAATGAGAACACAGACAAGACAATGGTTATTATAGATGGAGAGCAATATAATGATATAGGTGTCAAAGTGAATGACAGAGTATATCTTCCTCAGGAATTTATTGCATCCGATATTAATGTGAGATTTTACTATGATAAAGAAACAGACGGGGTATTATATACAGATGATAGTAAAACCTGTACATTTTTAGCTGACAGGACATCCTATACGGACGATAACGGAAATGCTTACAACAGTGAATATCCCATAGTAACAAAACAGGAAGGTGTTATATATATAGACTGGGAATTTGTGGCATCACATACCAATTGTGTATATGCAATGGGGGAGTCTCCGTCAAGAATCAGTATTAATTTTATTAACGGAGAGAGAGAGTATGTAACAGCCGAGAAGGATCTTTATGTAAGATACAGGGGAGGAATCAAGAGCAAGATTCTTGAAAAGATAGAGAAGGGAACGGAACTTTACTTTGGAGAAAGCTATGATGACTGGATTGAGGTTACAACCCCTTCCGGAATAACCGGTTACGTGCAGACTTCCAAGGTTTCATCCCAGTTTTCTAAGATTCCTGAAGATACATACACAGAAAACTATTCTAAAAAAACAAAAAATGAAAAGGTAAATCTTGGATGGTTCCAGGTAGAAGGAGAAGCAGGTAACAACACTATCGGTTCTACATTGTCCGGTAGCAGCAACATTAATGTTATATCTCCTACATGGTACAAAATATCCGATTCATCCGGCAACGTAATAAGCTATGCAAATTCATCATTTGTGTCTTCAATGCATAACAGGGGAATAGAGGTGTGGCCTTTAATCAGTGATTTTCAAAAGGATGTAGATTATAAAGAACTCTATTCAAGCAAAGCTAACAGAACCAAGCTTATTAACAGACTTATGTCTGATGCTTCCGGATATGGTTATGACGGAATTAATATTGATTTTGAAAATGTTAAGAGTGAGTATGCGAAGGATTTTCTTCAGTTCATAAGAGAGCTGTCTGTGGAATGCCAGAAAAGAGATATATATCTTTCTACAGACAATTATAAGCCGGAGGCATATAACCAATGTTATAACTTACAGGAACAGTCACATTATGTGGATTACATAATTATCATGGCCTATGATGAACATTATGCAGGTTCAGAAGCCGGTTCGGTATCATCTCTGGGATTTGTTAAAGAGGCAGTTAATGATACTATAGCTCTTGTTAATAAGGAACAGGTGGTTGTAGGTATACCGTTCTATACAAGAATATGGACAATTTCCGGAGGAAAGACTACCAGTAAAGCTGTGGGAATGCAGGCTGCAATTGATGAAATGACCAGAGATGGCCAGGCAGCCTTATGGAACGATGAAGTAGGACAGTATGTATGTTCATATGAAAAGAACGGAGCCACCAAAAAGATATGGATTGAAGAAGACAAATCTCTTGAGGAAAAAATGAAGGTTATTCAGGAGAGTGGAGTTGCAGGAGTTGCTGAGTGGAAACTTGGCCTTGAAAGAGAATCAGTCTGGTCAATTATCAATAAGTATCTTAATTAGTAATAAATGTTATTAATTCCTACATAGAATTTATTAAATGTGTGACTGATAAAAGTGGAAATATCTGTGAGTCAAAAACATTTAATGGTTATAATGACCTGTGTTTTATTATTTGGTGTGTATCTGGCAACTTCTGTTGCTCTTCCCGGATGCGCTAATAAGAGATTATCAAAAGATAATAACCTGTCTGATAATAATGGAACAGATCGGATTTATTACGATGGCGAGTCAGAAGAAAAAAGCTTAAAGGATAAGCTGGTTGTAATAGATGTGGGACACGGAGGAATTGACCCGGGTAATGTAGGA
>JBJEMF010000054.1:0-16529 GCA_051879535.1 Lachnospira sp.
CGCGAGCCAAATGTCAGATTTGGCTCTGCGGTAAGAGCTATTTGTGGTGCCTGCATCACAAATAGCCGTGTGAAAAATCAGCGCATCAGCGTGGTTTTTCACACTATCCTCTATCTATTTTATATACATTGTTCTGTCAGCTAATTTTTTTATGCTCTCCCAATTGAAGGAAGAATCTGAATCATACACTCCACATACTTTAAATCCTGATTCTTTAGCCGATTTAACACCATGAAGCACGTCCTCAAATATCCATGTATTTTCAGGGTTAAAGCCCAATTTTGATGCTACTGTCCTGTAGCTTTCAGGGTCGCTTTTTCCAATTCCGATATCATAAACTGTGGTAATACTGTCAAAGCAGTCAAGTATTCCAAGCCTGTTCATTGCAGTTTCCACGCTTTTGTGCTCCGAAGCGGTAAAAATGGTCATTTTGCTTCCGCATGCATGCTCACGCTTCACAAGCTCCACCATTCCCGGTTTTGCGTTTATATCATTGGCGTAGTGGGAATTCATAATATCAACAGCTTCTTTGGTTATCTCCTCAACTGTGGTGTTAATTCCAAATTCATCTCTTACATACTCCGCAAAATCCTTTAAATTCATAACAGAAGTGCGTTTGTCAAAATCTTCGGGGATGGTAATCCCTCTGGAATTCATATATTCTCTTGATGCTCCCTTCCAATAAGGCATAGAGTCCACAAGAGTTCCATCCATGTCAAATATAATATTATGCTTATAGCCAAACACATCTCCGGTTTTGATATATAAATTTTTCGTTGCCTCTCCCGGGTTTTCTTTTGCAAATATGGCTGAAACCACAGCAATTCCCGCAACTCCTGTGCCTTTTAGATAATCACAGTTATCGTAGGTTATTCCCCCTATGGCAACCACCGGAATATCAACTGCGGATGTTATATCCATAAGTTGCTCCCTGCTCATATCCTCTGCATCTTTTTTGGTATCTGTATGGAATACTGCTCCGGCACCAATATAATCAGCTCCAAGTTTTTGGGCTTTGACAGCCTGTTCCACAGTCTTGGCTGTCATGCCGATTATCTTATCAGGTCCTAACAGCTTTCTTGCACATTCGTAGTCCATGTCGCTTTGTCCGATATGAACACCATCAACATCAGCTTCTATTGCTGCATATATATCATCATCAATGACAAAAGGAACACCGTATTTTTCTGCAATAGGCTTAATCTTTTTTGCTTTTTCAACGATGGCCTCATGGGTGTCATTTTTTTCTCTTAATTGTAAAAATGTGGCTCCATTTTTCAGAACATCTTCAATTTCTTCGTAAAAATCCCTGTCATCCAGCCACATAGTATCCGTAACAGCGTAAAGACGCATATGTTCATTAGTTATCTTCATACCTTCCTCCTTGTTTTTTCGAAGAAAAAATTCCAAGCGTGCCTGCACGTATGCTTCCCTTTATATTTTTTGGCGTATATACCACCATCAGTTAATATTCTGCATTTTTAACATTAATATGATATAATCCTTTTATTTTATTTGCAACTGTCATATAATACATAAATTAAATGCAAAGCAAAATAATCAATGTTTATTTTTTTGGAAAATGCAACTTGGAAAGTGCCCGGGGAATGGAGATCAGCTATGACAAAAGACCTGACAAAAGGAAAAATCATGCCTCTGTTAATAAATTTTACTATTCCTTTAGTATTGGGAAATATTTTTCAGCTTACGTATAATGCTGTGGATGGAATTATCGTAGGGAATTTTGTGGGAAAAGAGGCTTTGGCAGCAGTGGGTATCTGTAATCCCATTATGACTTTAATGATTCTGTTTCTTAACGGATTATGCATGGGCGCCGGAATTCTTATGGGAACCCATTACGGTGCAAAGGATTATGATACACTGCACAGGGAAATAAGCACCACAATGATCGGTGGAGTGATATTTTCTCTGGTTTTAAGTGTGGTTTGTATAATTTTGGCAACACCAATTCTTATGTTAATGCGTGTTGATTTACAAATTCTTGATTTAACAAGAGAATATCTCAGAATAATATTTGTCGGACTTGTATTTACATTTTTATATAACTTTTTTTCAAGTACACTGAGAGCCCTGGGGGACAGTAAAACTCCCCTGTATTTTCTTATCATAAGTTCAGTACTTAATATAATTGGGGATTTATTTTTTGTTATAGCGTTAAATATGGGATGTGCCGGATGTGCTATATCAACTGTAATAAGCGAAGCATTATGCTGCATTTTTTGTATAATTTACATCCAAAAGAAAGTTGAAATTTTAAGACTTGGCAGAAAATGGCTGGTGTTTGACAAATCCCTTTTAAAGAAGACAGTAAGCTATGGATGGACGTCAGCTATGCAACAGGCTACGGTTCAGCTGGGTAAAATTTGCATACAGGCTATTGTTAATACCATGGGAGTATCTGTTGCTGCTGCATTTTCTGCGGTTAACAGAATTGACGATTTTGCCTATACGCCGGAGCAGAATATCGGACATGCCATGACATCACTTATGGCACAGAATCGCGGGGCAGGAAAAAAAGACAGGATTATAAAGGGATTTAAATGCGGTATGATTCTTGAATTTGCATATGGAATTATACTTTTCCTTGTATGTTTTATATTAGCCAGACCTTTAATGCAGATATTTGTCAGTGATGAAGAAGTTATCATCCACGGCGTAAAATATCTGAAACTTATTTCCGTAATGTATCTTCTTCCTGCTGCAACAAATGGTATTCAGGGATATTTCAGGGGAATAGGCGATTTAAAAATTACTCTGTTAAGCAGTTTTGTTAATATGGGAGTACGAGTATTGGCGGCGATTCCAATGGTATTTGCCTTCAATATGGGAATTGAATCCCTGCCTTTCTCTTATATGGCAGGATGGTTTGGAATGTTGATAGTGGAACTTCCGCTGCTTGTAAAAAGCTATAGAAAAATGAAAAAAGACATCTTGAAATGATTCTATACATAATATATAATTTTATTAAATTTTTATAAAATTTTTATGAAAAACAAAGGAGGAAAATTTCCTCTTCTCACAGGAGAGCAATGCGTGAAGATACGCATGGAATTTTTTCTTCGAAAAAAAAGGAGGAAATATGAAAAAAAGACTTACTAAAGCCATTACATTAGTTGTATTGGTTACAACTCTCTTCTCATTATGTGCATGTGGAAAGTCCATCAAAGGAACCTGGGTTACGTCAGAAGGAAGCTATACATACACCTATGTGTTTGAAAAAGGCGGAACAGGCTATTATTACTACTCATATTCAGGATATACTTCAAGCCCTTCAGTATTTACTTACACTGCAAAGGATGGAGTGTTAACAGTTAATGAGGATGGCGATATTGAAATGTGTTCATACTCAATCAGCAAAAACACTCTCACATTGACATCCGGAAGTGATGTAATGATTTTTACAAAAATGAAGTAGAGTTTATTTCTAAGTAATTAAAATAATTCACAAATATATCTGCCCGGAGTTGTGGCTGTATATTTGTGAATTATTTTTTTCTCATTATTATATTAATATTTTATTTGTCTAATAACCTATTTGTCTAACGGACAGGTTATCTTAAACATTTGCTCGATTACACGGTGAACCAGATTGGCAGTTTCGGTATCCGCAAGTTTGTAATAGATTTCCTTACCGTCTCTGCGGCTTACTATCAGTCCACTTTTTTTAAGCAGTTTTAGATGATGGGAAACTGCCGGGTCGCTCATTTCCATTGCTGCCGATATATTACTCACACATTGCTCGCAATGGCACAGCAGCCACAAAATTCTTAACCTTGTTCCGTCACTTATCTGTTTAAATACTTCTGCAACCTGGATACAGTCTTCAGATGAGGGCATGTGTTCCAGAACTTTTTCTATATTTTGTCCATGATTATGGGGAAGGTGTGTATATGCCATAATTTTCTCCGTTTCTATACATTTAATCTATCGTTGTTTGCGAAACTCTATGATTCAATACTATACGTTGTGCAATTATACTATATTACCGCTAGGCACGCTCTCGCTGCTTGCTGCTCACAGCGGTGCATAAACGGCTAAAATACAGCCGCTAAGCACCGGTGGCAGCAAAGCACCTAGCTTGCAATATAGTATAATTGCGCAACTGTTCGGTGTCAAAAAAGAGTTTCGCAATCCACTAATATTTCAAATTATTACTCGCCCTTATAATTAAGGCATCTCGTTGCATTTAATACGGCAAGCACCATAACTCCTACATCTGCAAATATTGCTATCCACATATTTGCTATTCCAACTGCACCAAGAAGCAGACATACGAATTTAACAGCAAGTGCAAATACAATGTTTTGATGTACTATTTTTAATGTCTTTCGTGAAATATTAATAGCTGTAGTTATTTTTGCCGGGTCATCGTCCATAAGAACTATGTCTGCCGCCTCAATGGCAGCATCCGATCCAAGTGCTCCCATTGCAATACCAATATCTGCTCTTGAAAGAACAGGAGCATCGTTAATTCCGTCTCCAACAAATGCCAGTACTTCCTTCTTGTTCTTAGTATCCAACAGTTTTTCAACTTCTGCAACCTTGTCGGCCGGAAGGAGTTCACTTTTTACAATATCAACGCCCAATTCTTCTGCAAATGCTTCAGCAGCTTTCCTGGTATCGCCGGTAAGCATAACAACCTGTTTAACACCGGCTCTTTTAAGCCCTGCTATTGCGGTTTTGGCTGTAGGTTTTAATATATCTGATATAAGTATAAGTCCAGCATATTTTCCATTAATGGAAACATGAACCTCTGTTCCTGTACCTATGGCGTCCTTATATTCTATTCCCAACTTTTTCATAAGCTTTACATTGCCTACGGCAATTGTTTCGGAGCCTATTCTTGCAGATACTCCGTAACCGCTTATCTCCTCCACGTCGCAGACAACAGAATTATCAATTTCTTTTCCATAAGCTTCTTTCAGGCTCTTGCTGATAGGATGATTGGAAAAACTTTCCACGTAAGCAGCTTTTTCTATTAATTCATCCTTGGAGATTCCTTCCGCCGGGATGACTTCTGTTACCTGAAAAACACCCTTTGTTAAGGTTCCGGTTTTGTCACATACCACATATCCTGTTTTTGAAAGCTGTTCAAGATAGTTAGAACCTTTAACTAAAATACCCTTAGCTGAAGCACCGCCAATGCCTCCAAAGAAACTTAAAGGAATGGATATTACCAGTGCACAAGGACAGCTTATAACTAATGTGGTGAGAGCTCTTGTAACCCATTTTGACCACTGTGGATCATATCCTGCTATAAGACTTATAATCGGCGGAAGCAATGCTAATGCCAGGGCACCATAGCATACTGCCGGTGTATAATATCTGGCAAATCTTGTAATAAAATTTTCAGAACGGGACTTCTTCATGCTGGAATTTTCCACCAGGTCAAGAATTTTGGAAACTGTTGAATCTCCAAACTCCTTGGTGGTTTGGATTCTTAACACACCGGTGAGATTTACGCATCCGCTGATAACTTCATCTCCTTCTTTGGCATCTCTTGGAAGGCTTTCGCCTGTAAGAGCACTTGTGTTGAGTGTTGATTTTCCTTCCAGAATAACGCCGTCAATAGGTATCTTTTCACCGGGACGTACAACAATAATCGAACCGATTTCCACATCATCCGGGTCAACCTTCTCTAATGTGCCCTCTTGTTCTATATTGGCATAATCAGGCCTTATATCCATGAGCTGAGTTATATTTTTTCTGCTCTTTCCCACGGCATAGCTCTGAAACAGTTCACCAATCTGGTAGAAAAGCATAACTGCTGTACCTTCAACATAGTCTCCCAGAATAATGGCTCCCACGGTTGCAATAGCCATAAGAAAATTTTCGTCAAAAACCTCACCATGGGTTATTCCATGAACAGCCTTCTTTAAAATGTCGTAACCTATAATAAAATACGGAACCATAAAACACACAAGTTCAATATATTTATTAAAGGAAAAAATGTGAAATATAATTTTCAACGCTATAACAAGAACCCCAGAAATTATTATTCTTGTTAAAACCTTTTTTTGCTTCTTATTCATATATAACGACCTTTCATAAATTATTCAAAGAAAATCTCGCAATCTGACTCAACTTTCCTGCAATTTTTCAATACAGTTTGCATTACGGTCAAAATATCTGCTCCATCTTCAAATTCCACTTTCATTTTCTGAGTCATGAAGGAAACTGTTGCATCCTTTACTCCCTCTGTTTTCTTGGCAGCCTCTTCCATCTTGGAAGCACAATTGGCACAATCAACTTCAATTCCGTATGTTTTCTTCATAATAATCCTCCAATCCGCATACGCCTTGCGTCATGCTAATTCTATTTCTTTCACGTTTTTAATAGGATAATCAGGGAAAAATGATTTTTTATTACTCCCTTTCATATAAACATTTAAACAAATGTTTAATTGTTTGTCAATAGATATTTATCTACTTGACACAAATATGTATTCATGATAAAACATACTAAATAAGTATGAATAGTACTAAATACGTTAACAATAGTTAGCGTAGAAAAAACAAGGAGGAAAATATGCAGTATTCAGAGAAAGTAATAGAACATTTCAGCAATCCTCATAATGTTGGTGAAATAGAAAATGCCAGCGGTGTAGGAACTGTTGGTAACGCCAAATGTGGCGATATAATGAGAATTTATCTTGATATCGATGAAGATACAAAGATTATAAAAGATTGTAAATTTAAGACATTTGGTTGTGGCGCTGCTATTGCTACCAGCAGTATGGCAACTGATATGGTAATCGGAAAGACAATCTATGAAGCAATGGAAGTAACCAATAAAGCTGTTATGGAGGCTCTTGACGGACTTCCACCTGTTAAAGTTCATTGCTCATTGCTGGCGGAGGAATCAATTCACGCAGCTCTTTGGGACTATTGTCAGAAACATAATGTGGAGATTCCGGGACTTAAGGAACCTAAGAAGGATGTACATGACGGCGAAGAAGAGACGGATGAAGAAGAATAAGGTGTGTTCTTATGGGATTTGACAGATTAGAAGAGAGCCTGATTGATTTGATTAAAGAGGAAGAGGCTAAGCTGGGTTATCGTAAAGAAGTTATCAGGCTTTACTACCCATTAAGTACTCTTAACCATTTTTTCCAGTGCAGCAAAGATTCGGACAGTATGTATAAAATGCTTGAAGGTTTTTCAGATTATACAGCGAACCGTCTTGGTAATGTTACAGTGACATACAAGGGTGACCGTTTTTGCTTTAAACTTCCTCAGGAGGGTGTTGAGTACATTCACAACAATACTTCTCCCAATGAATTTATCAGGGAGCTTGTTAATATTGTGGGAAAGCACGGATGCACCATGGATGAAATCAAGGAGCTTTTTGAGTCTCATGGAGAAATAATATGTGATTCTGTGGATAATGACGAATTTGATATCCTCATAAGATTTGTTGACTCAACTAAAGACAAGTACTTCTACTGCTTCAAGGATGAGGGTTGTCACATAATCTACCATAGATTTCTTCCTGAGGATTATGCAGATTTTGATTTTTAAATAAGATAGTATATAATAACAGCAGCTTGATTACCCGTTTTATCATTAGGGTGATTAGGCTGCTGTCTTTAAATGGAGGTTAGTGTGAAAAACCACGCTGATGCATTGATTTTTCACACGGCTATTTGTGCCGCAGGCATCACAAATAGCATTTATTGCAGAGCTAAATCTGACATTTGGCTCGCGATTCCTTCGGCACTAAAGTGCCTGCGGAATAGAGGTAAAACATGTCAAAATATATTATGGCTCTGGATGCAGGTACTACAAGTAACAGATGTATTTTATTCAACAAATCAGGGGAAATGTGTTCCGTTGCCCAGAAGGAATTCACTCAATATTTTCCTGAACCGGGATGGGTGGAACATGATGCAGACGAGATATGGTCTACACAACTGGAGGTAGCTAAAATGGCTATGTCCAATGTTGGGGCTACGGCAGCAGATATTGAGGCTATAGGAATAACCAATCAGAGAGAAACTACGATTGTATGGGATAAAAATTCCGGCAAACCTGTTTATAATGCTATAGTATGGCAATGCAGAAGGACATCAGAATATGCAGATTCTTTAAAGGCAAAAGGGTTAACGGAAAGTTTCAGGAAAAAAACAGGTCTTATTATTGATGCCTATTTTTCTGCTACAAAGTTAAAATGGATTCTTGATAATGTTGAGGGAGTCAGGGAAAAGGCTGAAAATGGAGATCTTCTGTTTGGTACTGTGGAAACATGGCTTATCTGGAAACTGACTAAAGGCAAGGTTCATGTAACAGATTACTCTAATGCTTCAAGAACAATGCTTTTTAATATTAATACCTTACAATGGGATGACGAAATATTGAAGGAACTTGATATTCCAAAATGTATGCTTCCTGAGCCTATGCCTTCAAGTTGCATTTATGGGGAGGCAAGTCCGGAATACTTTGGCGGTCCAATTGCTATTGCCGGTGCCGCAGGTGATCAGCAGGCCGCTTTATTCGGTCAGACCTGCTTTAATGCCGGTGATGTAAAAAATACATACGGCACCGGATGTTTTATGCTTATGAACACAGGTGAAAAGCCGGTATTTTCTAATAATGGACTTGTTACTACTATTGCATGGGGACTTGACGGAAAAGTCAACTATGCCCTTGAGGGATCTATATATGTGGCTGGGGCTGCAATTCAATGGCTTAGGGATGAAATGCATTTTATTGATTCTTCCCAGGATTCTGAATATATGGCAAGAAAGGTAAATGATACTAACGGATGTTACGTTGTTCCTGCATTTACAGGGCTTGGAGCTCCTTATTGGGATCAGTATGCCCGGGGTACAATTGTGGGAATTACCCGGGGTGTAAACAAGTATCACATTATAAGGGCAACACTTGAGTCAATAGCTTTTCAGGTCAATGATGTATTAAAGGCCATGAAAGCTGATTCATTGATTGATATTACCTCGCTGAAGGTGGATGGAGGGGCAAGTGCCAATAATCTCCTGCTTCAAATGCAGGCAGATATTATAGGTGCTCCTGTTCACAGACCTAAATGCGTGGAGACAACTTCAATGGGAGCGGCTTATCTGGCTGGTCTGGCAGTGGGTTACTGGCAGAGTAAAGAATCAGTAATGAGTAACTGGGCTATGGACAGAGTTTTTCAGCCTGAGATAGAAAAAGGAGAACGTGAAAAGAAAATAAAAGGATGGAATAAAGCTGTTTCTTACGCTCTTAATTGGGCAAAAGAGGAGTAAAGGGAAGGAAGGGGTCAGACCCCATAAAAATTTTATAAACTTTTTCGAAAAAAGTTTATAAATTTTTTATGGGGTCTGACCCCTCTCCCTCTTAAGTTTATGTGCAAACAGTCATTTGAGAAAGTTTTCTGCCATCATAGAATACTTGAAGATAAACCTCCTGACATTTTTTATACTTTTGAAACAGCTTTTCTTTTTCTTCCTTGTTACAGTACACTTTCCATATTCCGCAGCTTTCGCAATTTTGTCCTTTATTTTCAATAAATCCTTTAACATCTTCCAAAGGGTATCCAAGAAAAATACCTATTTCGTGAGGAAAACATGAACTGTGTAAAATCTTTTGTTTTAAATGTTCCAAACAAAAATCAATTTCGCAGCTCTCATATCCATATTTTTCAAGTAAGTCAATTACTTCAGATTGTTTCAGATTTCTTTCCAGCATTGTTTTTCTATAGACATAAACCAATGCTGAATGCTCTCTCCATATGAGGATTTCAACATTTACCCCCTTTTTGTTAAGCATTTTATTTACATTTTCTAATTCTTTCAGGACAATCTGCTTATCTTCATGGAAATAATTAAAAAGGCTTGCACATTTCAAACCAGCCAGTGTAGGAGCACAATTCTCAATAAGTCCCGTTTCCAATTTCATATATTGTTACCTCATTACTTTCATAATTAAAATGTATAAATAAGTCTTCACTAATTATTGTTCCCATTTTTAATCAAATATTTTCTAAAATATTTCTTAATGCAGACATGGAACTTGTATGAGAGCGTACAACTCTTGTATCCAGTCCTTTTACCTCTCTGAGTGCATTTTGTACCATTTTGTGGGATACAGTACCGGTAAAAAGTACAAGAAGATCAGGATTACCAATTCCTTTTAAACTACTATTCTGCTTTGGGAAAATTTTCGCTTTGCATTGATATTCTTTGCATAAGTTTTTATATTCTCGAACCATGCATTCATTTCCACCTATAATTACTACGCTCATTAATCTATCTCCTTTGCATATCGGTACCTTTATCTGTCATAAAATATCTGGAAGCAGATTTTCAAATGTTAAATGGATGCAAGCTGTTTTCCAAGAGCTTCACATTCGGCAACTGTTCTTTCATTCGGTGTTTCCTGACAAATCAATCCTTCACCATTCAACACATTGGCTCCGCATTTGTTCATTCTATCTGTCCAGTCACGCATCCACTGACCGTCACCCCAGCCATAAGAACCAAACAGAGCAATCGTTTTCCCGGATGCAATGCCTTCCACTTCACTGACAAAGGGTTCCATCTCTACTTCTTCAAGAACCTCGGCACCCATAGCAGGGCATCCAAGGGCAAAACATTTTGCGTTCTTTAATTCTTCAATAGAAGCATCTCCCACATAAACTACTGCTGCTTCTTTTCCTGCATCTGTGATACCTTTTCCAACAGCTTCAGCCATTGCCTGTGTGTTTCCTGACTGAGACCAATAAACAACATAAATTTTATCCATAATTATTAATCCTCCTTATTATAGTTAGTTATAACTAACTCACGGATATAACAATATCATATTATATTGTTGTGTTCAATCCCTTAAAAGAGAGAATTTCTCAATAAGCCGATTTTCTTTATGTTGCAGATGAGCACTCTTCTACTCCAGCCACCGCAGATGCAATAGTATCCTCTACAGCAACTATCTCAGGTCCGTTGGCAAATGCTTCTTGCCCGTCTGCCTCTTCTATGGCATCTCGTTGTTTACGTTCCTCTTCCTCTTCCCACAAAGATTCATATCTCTTTCTGTCTTTCTCTCTGATTTGAGCCATCATTTGAGCGTTTTTTGCCATCTGATATAAATCTTTATCAAACTCCATTAACTTCTTTTCGTCAGATTGAGGAACAATGTCTCCATGGGACAAACGTCTTGCAACCTCCATGACTTTGGCTAATTCTCTGAAGCCTTCTTCTTCAGCTTCTGCATTTTGTTGTTCCACAATTGCATCGTGCTTCATACTCCACTGTTCCATCAATTGATCCATATAATTCTGATACTCATTTTGTTTTTCGGCAACAGCGTTATATTTTAATTCTAAAGAGGCAGCTTCATTGGCAAAAACAACTGAACCATTTTCGGTTGTTTTTATCTTTTCTTCCAAATCAGATTTCTGTTGTGCTAACTTGAATTTCTGAACATTATATGCTTTCAATTGCATACTATATGCTTGGCGAGCTTCTCCAACTGTCATACGCTTTCCTCCTCACTCCTTGAGAATTACAATTCGAAATCCTTTTCTTCGTATGAAATGCTACATTTATTCGTATCTGAATTATGTATCGGTTGGTGTGTGATAATACTTTAGTTAATAAAAATTTATATGGAATTGTATATGTAAAAGGTTGCTACTCTGTTGCGGCAAAGTCCCCTTTCATGAGACAGATGCCTAATACCGCATTGAACACGACTGCTGAAAATGTGCTAAATCTTTCAAACAGACCAAATACTGCCTTCGGTAACAGAGCTGTGCCTATAGGTCCCATTATCATAGCTACAAGACAAACAATTGCCCATATTCTGAGGGATTTTAGTTGTTCCTTTCCGGCTCCGATTGCTACCAATACCAAAGATGATAAGGACAACACTACAACTAAAACGGTCACAATAAGATGCATAGCATTCTGTGGTGTTGATGCAGGTGCACCATTTACCCAAGGGAAAAGACTATATCCAACATTGCATGCCCATTCCATGGCAGCAAAAGAATAAATGCCTGACTTCAACACTTTAGATTTACAGCCAACTACTCCTACACAAACTGCCATGATAGAGACTAATCCACATGGTCCAAATAATGCGTTTAACTGATTGGCAAGATTCTGGGATGGTGCACCATCAGCACTCAAATCGCTGACAGCCATGCTCAGCCAATCATATCCGGGATATGCAAGAGGAGAAAATACTACCATGGCTGTATAAGATAACAGGCTGATAATTCCCAGTATTCCAAATGTTCTTAATCTTTTTTCTATCATATCATTGCTCCTTATAAGTTAATTCTTATCTGCCGAATAAATGCGGCAGAATTCATCTATGTATTGCTCCAGAATGCCATTGGATTCATTACTGCCGGCCATGCTGTCATCCATCCTGAAATCCAGTATTGCATGTATTCCCATTGCAAATGAAACTGCTGCAGCATCGATATTTTCAAAATATGCTACTTTTTTAGCCATAATTGCATAAAATAGCTGTTTTGTTGCCCGAATCATAGTATTTGTCTCGGCAACCATGATTTCAGCTGCTATGGGATTCAATGTTTTTTCAGATATTATTACTTTGTAGAACATCTCCATATGAGGATTATGATTCATTCTGTCATATTCCAGAACAGTACCCATTAATATTTCTTTTAAATTCTTTCCTTCTACATAGCTGCCATAATCGAATTTTCCGATTTCTCTGTTATTATTTGCCTGTTTTCGTAAAAATATGTACATACTTGAAATAATCTCTTCCTTTGAAGAAAAATGGCTGTACAATGTAGATTTTTTTATGCCGGCTCTCTCGGCAATTTGTGACATGGATACACTTCTGAGGCCATTCTCGCAGGCAAGTTCCAGTGTAGCCATTATTATTTTTTCTTTATTCATGTCAAATCACCTCTCGGTCTTGATTATACGACCAATCGGTCGTAAATGTCAAATAAAATTGGCATCCTGACAGTCGTTATATCAAGATGCCATTTTATAGTAATAATTTTAAGCCTTGATTTTCCATACCCAAGAGATAAATCCCGTAAGAATAAGAAATACTCCCATATACATAAGCCATACCTGATATACGGATGAGGTTCCTGCAATATCAAAAATACCTTTAAGAAGGCTTCCGGATGTAACAGATGCAATTCCGGAAACATATGCGTTATCAGTGAATTTGCTTATTCTCACTTTGATACTGCCCATAAGAAAAATAATATATATTATGATATTTGGCAAACAGCCTAATATAAGTGGCCAGGCAAATAGAAAAGTCATATATGGAGAGTGTACGCCGTGAGAAAACCTATTATATATTAAAAAGAAAATAAAACAGAACAGGGAAATGCATAGCCATATAAAAATGTGGCGTTTTACAATTGATTTATACATGGTATCTGTAAATTTATCTGATATATACAATGTCGCTAACCTTCCTTTCTGATATAGTTCTGCCGTTAGTTGTAGGATTATTCACAATTTTTCCCATGAACCACATGGTGGATGAACCTCCGCCATCCAGATTATACGCAATTGTACATCCCAGTTCCTTCATAAATCCGGCAAGTTCATTAAGAGAAAGACCGGCACTTTCAGAGGTTCTTCCGTCGGACACCACAAAAACATAATGAAGGGGTGATATCATTCCCATAGCTGTACGGGGATTGCTTTTCATAGACTGCTCAACTTCCTGACCTTCAGAAATACTTATCTGTCCATTGTTGATTAGTCCGGGGCCAAAACTAAAAAGCTGTAATACTCCATCGGATAGAAGCTTGCTGGTATCTATATCCTTTTCTTTAAGAATTACCATATTTCCGTTACTATAAATAGCCAAATCCTCATCGGAACTGCTTCTTACAGAACTTCGGTACAGGCAGCCGTTTCTGATAACAGGCCCACTGTCCCGAAAACCGTAGAAATCACCATTTATTGCAAGAATGGCATTGCAATCTTTAGCTATCTCAGATGTTGTATCAGTTACATTTCGGCCAAATACCCCATTTGCCAGTCCGGCATGTAAGAAAGAAATATCACTTACGACAATATCCGCAACATAAACCTGTGTATCACTAACTCTTACAGTAGAAATGTTAATTGATATATCATTTGAAATATAGCTGGTATCAGTGGTAATAACCGAATTGTCATCATTGTTGTTTCCATTGTCTTCGCTATGGGATTTAGCGTCATAATAGGATTCAATTGGAACAATTTCTTTAGGTATTACAAATGCATCAAGAAGAGTAAATGCAACATAACCGGAAAGCATAACTCCAAAACTGATACCCCACCAGTGCTTTTTGAAAAATCCAAGCATAAAAAAGTCCCTGTCCTTTCTTAATATTAGATAAAGCTGCCTCTCCAAAGTAAGGCTATTATCTAATTTAAGATTATTATAGACAGGGACTGTGAAAATATGGTGTTTAAAGTTTGAAAAATATAACATACAAACAGATAATAAATTCATTGGTAAAGAAAATCCAGACGAAAGAGATTCTGCTAATGATTAGATTATATAATTCGGGAGTTGGTGTATTCCACAAATTGGAATCTTTCGAGCTCTTTTATATTAAGATAAATCAGTTTCACAATCCATTCATATTCCTAATATACTACTGTATATTTCCAAATCTTCATCCTTAAACACATTAAATATAACCTGCTTTATTCCCGTATCTGTTATCAGAAACTCCTTTACCGTTTTGATTGCAATCTCAGCTGCTCTTTGCCTTGGAAATCGGAAAACACCGGTAGACAGACAGCAGAATGCAATCGACTTTGCTCCATTTTCCGCCGCAAGTTTTAAGCATTCTCTGTAACAACTTGCCAACATTTTTTCATCATCTTCGGTTACTTCCCACTGAATAATCGGTCCCACCGTATGTAGAATGAACTTTGTGGGGAGATTGTATCCTCTTGTTATTTTTGCATGCCCGGTAGTCTCCTCATGTCCCTGTTTTGTCATAATCTCATTCATTTTCAGCCTAAGCTGAACTCCTGCGTAGGTATGAATAAAATTGTCAATACAGGAATGCATTGGTGAAAAGCATCCAAGCATCTGACTATTGCAGGCATTTACGATTGCATCACATCTTAAGGTTGTTATATCCCCCTGCCAGATAAACAAACGCTCATCTGAAACTACAGGGTGCAAATCACAGGCGTCCGTTATGCCTCGCTCAATATTTCTTTGTTGCAGATATTCATCCTGCACCACCAGGAACTCATCATCTATAGGTTTTGGCATCCTTACATTCATAAGAGAACGTAGTAAATCTCGCTGCCCCTGCACATCATTAGGAATCTGTGCTTTTCGTAATTGAATATCTTCCTTCAGGAGATATTCTATCAAAAATAATCTTCTTTCATCTTGATTCATCATACTTACCTCTTTAAATCAGAGATTGCCTTTGCCATATCTCCGCCAATACCTATAGCTCTATCGCCAAAACTTTCCGGTATAACTGCTTCGTCCATATTAAGCCTTATTAGACTGTAACCCTCATTTTCTTTGACCAGTTTTTCAAACGGAAACCGAATAATGATCGGTGTATTAAATCCAACTCCAAGTTCCAGTAATACTACCTTTTTGTCCTTACACTCCTCAAGAAAATCAGCATACCGGTCAGCCGCAGCATGCCAGCTTTCATCTTCTACAAAGTTGTTATCACATCGAAGATGCATTGCCATCCTTCCGCCGCATACAGGACATTTCGGAACCAACTCTGTCGGAATCAGACAGTCTCTTCTGGAAGCATCCATCTTTCTGAATAACTCCTCTGCATCATAGGTTTTTGGATGGCATCCCCGCTCACACTGAATTTTACCATAATCTCCCTGGGTAGCAAATATTCTATCTGAATCAAACCCGGCTTTCCAGAATTGATGGTCTACATTGGTTGTAAGAACGAAGTACTCTTTATCTTTCACAATATCAAAAAGTTCAAGATACATGGGAAGTGCAGGCGGAATAAAACGATTCATCAACGCATGCTTTGACCAGTAACCCCACTTGGCTTCCTCTGTAGGGAACGGGTAAAAACCTGCAGCGTACATATCTGTCATATACTGCTTTCCATACTTATCTATGAACTCTGCAAAATTATCAGTAAAACGCTTACCACCATAACAAATACCTGCTGCAGTGGAAGCACCTGCCCCGGCACCTATGATTACTGCATCTGCATTTTTTATCAAATCTTTTGCTCTTTGAATCTGTAATTTGTATGGTTTATCCTGAAAAACATAATCCTCAGCAGGAATCCCACATAAGAATCTCTGCCAGTCCACGTGTCCTTTCCGAATTTTCATAATGCAATCAGCCCCTTTTCTTTTTTGTCTGCACTAAGCTTTTCTCCTTATAAAATCTGCCCAGTAATGAAAATCACCACCGGGCAGAAAATAATATATGTAACAGTTTAAAATTCATAAGGAGGATTTCCTGAAAAATCAGCAATTACTCCATGTGGATTCTCAAGATAGAACACTTCAAAAATAGGATTGGATGCTTCCTGATACTGTC
>JBJEMF010000055.1:0-3819 GCA_051879535.1 Lachnospira sp.
ATCATTTATGTCTGACATAGAATTATGTTGGGCATTAGTCTAAACAATTAATAATCAATCGTTCTTTGACATTTTGCACAACATAATTCTATCTTTGGAGGAATTAGAGGCTATCTAAGAATGTAATTAACTCCTTATCCTCAGACCATTTTCGTGATGGTGTATCGGAAACGGACTGCTCACATTTTTTGAGAGCTTCTAATTTCCTTTCCATACTAATTTCGGCGTAGATGTTAGTTGTATCAATCGAGCTATGTCCCATCCAATTTCTAACCATATCAATATCCGCTCCAGAATTAAGTAGATGAGTGGCGGTTGTATGGCGTATAACATGAGGAGATGGGCGTTTATTTGCAAGAGAAGGATGATTTAAGATTACATCTTGTGAGTATTTCTTTATCATTTCATAAATACAGAATCGGCTCATAGGCTGATTGTATCGGTTAAGAAAAAGGTAATCGTTAGGCAACTTGTTGTCTATAAATGGTTTGAGTAAATCCCAGAAATCCTCCCATAGAGGACATATTCTCTCTTTACGTCCCTTGCCATGTAATGTCACCATTGGCATTCCACGTTTTGGTGGCATCGCAACATCCTTCACTTTAACACCTATAACTTCAGACACTCGGGCGCCAGTATTATACATGAATAGGATAATGACATGATCTCGACTTCTTATCCCTTGATATTTGCATGTTTTCAAAGGTGCATCAGCCAAGGCTTCGATCTCAGATTTGTCCATATAGGTTATCATGCGTTTTTCCGTTTTCTTTGAAGGGATAAGACTGACATGGTGACACCAATCTATATGTTCAGGAGATTTCCACGCCAGAAACTTTGCGAAAGCCTTTATTGCAGCTAAACGATTGTTTCTTGAAGAAACGGAAACTTTTCTCTCAATTTCCAGATAATCAAGAAATTTTGTAATAACGTCAGTCGTAATATCCGAGATTTTGAGATTGTCTATTGCAATACTTATTAATGTAGAAACATACGATACCAACATACGGAATGTATCACGATAACTCATTTGAGTGTTGCGACTAAGGTTTCTAGTGACAATTAAGTACTCTATGAGGAATGGTCTTAGCCAATAGCCAAGATATTCTGTTTCAGTATTTTTTCTATTCTTCATTGTTCGTGTTTTTATAAGCATAAAACAATTTGTTTGCTTCCTGCAACAAAGTTGGCGTCTTTGTTAGATAGACGGAAGTGAAGGACACGTTAAGATGTCCCAAATAGGTGGATAACTTTGGCAGTAAATCCTGGACGTTCTTTCCTGATTTATACCAGTTAGTAAGGACGTTGACCGCAAAAGTATGGCGAAGATCATGGATTCTAGGCTGATGACGTCCTCTATCAGGGAAATATAGACCTGCATTCTTACGAATGGTCGTAAATATCTGATGTAAAGATACAAAATTAACAGGTTTTCCCTTCAGATTAATGAACACATATGCATCCTCTACCATTGGGTACATTTGAGTACTTCGCCATTGTAATATCTCTTGCATCAATTTTGATACTTGTTCGTTGATAGTAACCAAGCGAGACTTGTAGAACTTACTGCAATGTATATGCACGTACATTTTCTCCAAGTCAATATCCTTTATTTTTATAGATAAGGTCTCGCTTATTCGGAGTCCAAGCATATACGTAATCATCAAGATATACCGTATACATATAGGCTCATTGACTAGAGGACCACGTTTGCGATATGTACGTGCACCATCAAACAGTCTCTTCAGTTCGTCATCCGTATATATGTAAGCGGGATAATACTCTGGAGCTTTAGGCAGAAAAACGGGAACAGGTATGTTTTGAATGAGTCCTCTAGAAAAAGCCCACTCAAAAAGTTTTTTCAGGATGCAGTGCTGAGAGTGCCAATATCTGGTTACAACATCGCCTTTTCTATAGAGGAAAGCATTGCAGTCATTTTCTGTTATTGAAGAAATTTCTGTAGTTTCTTCCATAAAATTGGCAAATAATCTCAAGGTGTATGTTTTACTCTCATCCTTACGACCAATAGACCTACGAAAGTTGATAAATGATTCAACGGCTTCTTTTATATTCATATAAATTCCTCCCAGTTAATATTTGATACGTCTCTCAGTGAATTAAGATCAACCTTTGCATATACTCTTGTTGCTTCCATACTTTTGTGACCCAGTAAATCACCGACATCCTTTAAGGTTTGTCCTTCGTTTATCAAGAAAGTTGCATGGCTATGACGTAAGCTATGAGGTCCTTTATGCTTGATATTTATTCCACTGTATTTCAAATACCTGTATACAACGGAAGCTATGGCATTACAAGAGATAGGTCGTATTGGTGCAGGGGCACAAAAGAACAGACTATCACTATCAACTTCATTAGGTCTGCCATTTTTCAAGTAGTCAATGATCGCCTCTCCCACATTATGAAGAAGTGGCAATATTTGTGGACGGCAATTCTTAGCACGCTTAATATAAATTTGCTCTTTACGCCAATCAATGTCGCTTAACTTCAGATTAGCGACCTCACTACATCGTAAACCATACATTGCAAGCAACATAAAAATAGCATAGTCGCGCGATGCGGATTTACCAGTTTGTTCTTTGACTGTTTGTAACAGTTTTTGAACTTTATCCCACGGCAAGAAAGAAGGGAGATTTTCTTCACTATATACTTTGGGAGTGATTAACGCCTTATCTAGGTCGGCAATACACCACCCCTTTTCGACTGCATAACGAAGATATACACGAATACAACACAGGTACTCTTTCAGCGTGTTACGTTGAACCTGGTTAATTGTGTAGTATTCAATGTATTTATCTATATCTTCCAATGTTAAAGGGTGTTCCTGATTTTCCTTTTCTATTATCTTGTAAAAGTAGGTGAGTATATATCTCCTTCCCTTAATATAGGCATGAGAATATCTCCTGTATGCCAAGTGATTAAGGTATTCATTTATGCGTATATCTGATATTGAAGGAGAACCTGATTCTGGTAGCATATGTAGCTCTTTAAGCCACATATTTGCAAAATAGATGAAGAAACTGTAATTAGACTTGGTGCCTTTCTTCTTGTGAGAACCTTTGTCTTCCAGGTTTTGCCATTTTTTCGCTGCATTTGAGATTTCCTCATTGGTGACAATACGGAAGGTCTTTAAATCAAGATACTCTATTAGATGAAGTTGATACTGTGCATAAAGCTGAAGTGTCTGTCTTTTAAAACCTTTTGATTTGCAATCCATCAAGAAAGACATTCTCTCTTTATAAAAGGGAGCGGCAATCAGTCTGACTCTGTGCCATTTGCGCTCGGCGAGATAATTGACGATGTCGTCTTGGTAACGAGAATCTAAAAGACCTACGTATAGTAAGAAATCAACAGCCATCTCAATGAATTTGATTCTTGAGGAAGGGCAATCATGACGTTTCCGAGAATGATAATGATCAGGAATGGGTGAAGACCATTGACGTGCAGCTTCAACGACATCATCAAGTGACACAATTCTCTTTTCGCCATCATGAAGATTGAAATATTGGATAAACTTGAGCGAATACCCAGCCCACCCCATTAGTGTTAGCCGGGACAATCCTTCCTTACTTTTCATAGTTAAAAAGGATTCTCGCTCCTTTAATAATGGTGCAGCCAAATGTTTTTTAAGGAATGGCTTGCGGATAATTATTTGTTCTAACATGCTCGTAAAAATTATATGAGTAGTACTATATAATATAACGAGCAGCAATAATTATGTTGTGCAAAAATTAATAAGAACCTAAAACATAAGTAAATATGAAAGAAACTGACATAAATAAATGGACAACATTAATGATT
>JBJEMF010000056.1:0-14703 GCA_051879535.1 Lachnospira sp.
CATTACAAAATGGGATTCTTGCTTTACAAACGTGATTCTCGTGTTGCAATTCATCATTCTCGTGTTGCAATTCATCCTCTTTTATAATATTTATTGCATATTTTATTAATTATTGTATAATATAGATATATATTTAAATAAAAATGAACACAAATGTTTTTGTTTGCAAGGAGGTGGCTTTTTATGGCACAGGCAACTTTTAGTATCCGAATGGACGAAGGATTAAAAAAACAATTTGATTCTCTTTGTTCTGACTTTGGCATGAACGCAACAACAGCATTCAACATCTTTGCAAAGGCTGTTGTTCGAGAAAGAAAAATTCCTTTCGAAATCTCTGCCCCGGCTGACACCACAAGAGATGATGCCATTTCAGCATTTTGGGAGATGCGTAAAATTGCAGAAGAAAATGGTTTACAGGATATGACTCTCGATGACATCAATGCCGAAATCGAAGCTGTTCGTTCTGGAAAGTAGGTGATGAGATGAAATATCTTGTCCATTAAATACTTCCTCAAGCATGGCATCTACACAGACCGTCTCTCAACTGGAGAAGATTTACCAGATCCAAAGGACCTCGTCTTTTACGAAGTCTGCATGGCAAAGCAGGATGAACACTCCATGCTTGTCACCGGAAATATAAAGCATTTTCCTTCAAAACATTTTATTGTTACACCAAATGAACTGTTAGAAATCATAGACAAATAAGTTTTAAAAAAAGCGAGGTTTCCCCGCTTTTCCTTACTTTACTTTTTAAGTTCATTTTTTCTTTATGAAGAAATGTATTTTTTATCTCTTTTAACTGTGCCTTTCGCTCCTATGCCCATGAGAATCTGCGAAGATAGGCACCTGTATAATTTGAACATTTTTGTCATTTATGTTAAAAATATTCAATGACCATATTCCGTAAATAAGCCGCAACTAAGATATTCTTCCTAGTTGCGGCTACTAATTAAATCTCTAATTAAGTCTTATTTCATAAGGTCCGGTGTATCCCAAAGCTTAAGCTTAGTTCCAATTCCCTTCTTTAAAGCATTTCTATATACAATTGTTCCCCAAGCAACATCTTCAACAGGCATACCACCTACTGAATACACAACAATTTCTCCTTCCTTTCTGTGAACCGGAACCTTTCCTGTAAGGACATCTCCAAGATCATCTAACTGCTCTTTTTTCATCTTTCCCTCTGCGATAAGATCCTCAACATGTACCGCTGTAATTGGTACTGTATTATACGCCTTAGGTGCATATTCCTCTTCCCACGCTTCGTAAAGCATTATATTATCAGCGACAGATCTTGCCCGGTTAATTAAGAAATCATCATCAAGTCTAAGGGCTGCTGTTGTCTCAATAATTGCACCCGGTTTAATCCAGCTCTCGGCAATATATGGGTAAGCAGACGGATCACCTGTTGGAGAGGATGTTGAAACAGACACAATATCTGCATCTTTAACAGCTTCCTCTATTGTTTCCACACCGTATACATTCACACCCGGATGTGCAGCCTTTACGTCAGCGATAAATTTATCAAGAGAAGCTTTTCCCCGACCTTTAACTTTTACAGTATTAATCATCGGTCTTACTGCAAATGCAGCTTCCAATGCAGTCTTACTCATAACGCCGGGTCCTACAATACCCACAACCTGTGAATTCTCCGGAGCAAAATACTTAAATCCCACCCCCGGAACAGCTCCTGTTCTGTAAGCTGACAGGACATTTGCCGACATATATGCAAGGGGTGCACCGGTATCCTTATCATTAAGGGTAAGCATAAGAATTGAACGGGGAAGCCCTTTTTTCTTGTTCTCAACATTTGAACCATACCACTTCATTCCTGCCATATCAAATTTTCCGCCAAGATAAGCAGGCATGGCCATAAATCTTCTGTCAGGACCATCTGTAGGCATCTCCGGGAATGGAGATTCCTCCGGGAAGGTAACCATTGTTCCATGAGAGTTACCATTTGCACCACCCATTCGGTAATTACCCACCTTCATAAGTTTGAACATTTCCTCCATGGCCTCAACACACCCCTTCATGTCCTTGACACCGGCCTCAATCATATCCTCTTCATTCAAATATAAAAAATCTATTGCTGGAAATTCACTCATAAAATCCTCCTTGTTTTGCGAAGCAAAATCCGAGTCCCTCTGGCGAGGAGAGGATTTGGCCTCCTTGTTTTGCTTTATTTTGTACTCTTGCGTGCAGCCAGATACATATCATTTTCCATAGCCATTACCTCATGTATTGGAATAGCTTTAAATAAAGGCTTTTTCAATCTGATTTTACACCAGATGATGGAATATACTGCCAGGCATGCAAATATAATTCCATCTATAATAAATATCAGATTCCTATTAGCAGGATCACTGTCTATATTCCATATCATAAATAGTGTTCCGATTGCAGCAATTGCCGGAAGCACAGGACCCAGTGGCACTTTAAATGTTCTTGGAGCCTTAGGAAGTCTCACTCTGAAGATAATAACGTTAATGTTAGAAACAACATAGGAAACCATCCAGAATACAATAGCTACATTAATCATAAATATCAGAGAATCACTTGTTGACATTCCTGTTGCATTTACAAGTATCTCAATCAGTCCTATAACAAGAATTCCAATGTAATAAGCACCTCTCTTGTTTTTCTTTAGGAAAAATGTAGGAAGCAGGTTAATCTTAGCCATTCCTGCACACATAAATGAGAAAGAACTCATGGCTGAATTAACTGTGCTTATTACTGCAAGAGCTGAAACAAGAATCATCCAGTATGAACCAAATGTTCCAAGCAGTGAAGTTCCATAGAGAATGTGTGGTGATGCGCTTTCTCCAAGTTCTGCATAGTCTGTGTATTTGCTCATTCCCACAACAAGTAAAATCTGCATTCCAAGTATGATAAGAAGACTAAGAACCATACCTAAAGGTACATTTCTTCTCTCATTTTTAATACTTTTAGAAATTGGAATTACGAACTCACATCCAATGAATAAAAAGAATGCTAATCCCAATAATCCGAATGTGTCTGTAAATGACCCTGCCAGATTTGATGGCTGAGATACCATTTCTCCGCTTCCAAGTCCAAGAGCACCGATAAGACCCATGATAACAAGGGAACCGATAAGCACATATGCAACAACATTCTGAATCTTAGCAAATATATCCACACCGCAAAGGTTAGCAAAAATCAGTATAGCTACCATTGCAATGCTAAATACGCTTGAAGGTATTCCCGTATCAAATACGCTGTTTATGGCATTACCGAACATGGCACATTCAACAGAGCCGGCAATCATCTGGCAGACAAGATATCCGCCTACCATAGTAAGAATTGTCACAAATGGTCCCATACCAGCCAGTGTGTACTGTGCAAGACCTCCGGTAAGATTTGGCATCAATGCATTTAATTCTGACATTGAAAGTGCCGTAAGAATATTGATGGCACAGGCAAGAATCATTGTAATTATGAAACCTGTACCTAAAATACTTGTACCTTGTCCTAAGGACATAAGACAACTTGTTGCAACGATAAGTCCAACGCCTGTTGCTATGGCACTTGGTAATCCTAATTTTTTATCCATATTGTCACCTCTTTCCAAGTCAGATTTTTTATTTCAGTGCGTCCATTCCATCTTCACCGGTTCTTACCCTTATTACATTGGAAATTGGTGAGATAAAAATTTTACCGTCTCCGATATGACCTGTGTAGAGTTCCTTTTTTACTACCTCAACAACCTTATCAATGAGACTGTTTTCTACAACTACCATGATGTATTGTTTCGGAAGAAGCTCCATCTCTGATCTCTGCTCCGGTTCGTACTCATATGTACCCTTCTGTACACCGCATCCTAAAGCTTGAATTACTGTCATTCCTGTTACACCTAACTTGCTTAATGCTGTCTTTAAGCCAGACACCTTATTCATTGATGTGATTACCTCGATTTTTGAAACTTCCATAGTAACTTCCTCCTTCTTAAAATCCGTAGCGTCCACCGCGTATCATTTACAATTGCCATGCTTATAAACATAAAAAAAGAGGTCCACCCACCACATCGGTGAATAGACCTCTTCGTCTTATTTTATTAAGCTAAAAAAATATTACAATTCATACCATATTTAAAATTGTACAAATCGGAACTAAATTATATTTATTTTTTTTGAGTTGAATCCCTTAAAATCAAATGTATTCTTCCTCTTTCAAGCTTTCAGAGTTCTCCACCTTGTCCACATACCTCGCACTTTGAATAAGCTTAAGATATTGCTTTGGCGTTATGCCGCAATACATTTTAAAATCCCTTATAAACTGGGACTGATCGTAATATCCCAAATTAACTGCTGCTTCTGTCATCTTGTCAGGAGCACCGTAATTAAGGAACTCCAAGCTTCTTTGGAACTGTATTATTTTACAGAAAACCTTAGGGGAGAAGCCCATCTGTTCTATAAAGACCTTATTTATGTACCTTGCAGTATAGCCTGTCATCTCTGCCAGTTCAGATACCTTAATTGTTCCGTCTGATTCATATACCATATCTTTAACCGCCACCACAAGTTCCGTCTTCCCATATGGCTTCTCACGCTTCTTTTCGATTTTTGTATACTCTTCTAAGAACACTCTGATTCGCTGATAAAAATCCGTCTGCTCAAACATTTTTACAATAAGTTTGCTTTCCTTATCAACAAATATATCCTCCAACAGAATTCTCTTTCCGATTAAATCTCTAAGAACAACATTTAGTCCTGCAGGAAGGAAACCGGGAAGAAATCTTACACCAAAGTATTCTCCCGCGTCCCAGAGGACACCCTCGCATTTTTGGGGAGTTCCCGCTGCGTAGGCATTAACACCGTTTTCTTTGTATTCAAAAACAAGATCAATACATCCGTCAGGAACTGTCTTAAGCTCTTTTTTTTCACTCATTTTAAATGAATAAAAATGTGAAATTCCCTGCCTTAAATATACTTCCTGAATAAATGTATCTGCATCCAGGACGAAAAATGGCTGCGTTGCTTTTAATTTATCTTTCTTCCATACCATAAATCGCCCTCTCCTTGAATTATATTATCAGGTTATATGTATTTATATTTTAGCTTTAAATCTGTCATAGCGCAATGCACTAATGTCTACAGTTGTCTTTCCTTCAACAATAAGATCCGCAAGTTCATGTCCCACACCCGGTGCAATACCAAATCCGTGACCGCAGAAACCTGCTGCAATAATAAGGCCGGGAACTTCTGATACTTCTCCCAGTACCGGAACTCCATCCTTCATTTGATCCACCCAGCCGGCCCAGGTTCTTACAATCTTAGTGTCTTCAAGAGCCGGAAAATATTTCATAATACCCCTGCACTCACAGGAAGCTGTAAGGCTGTTACATATAGGTGTTCCGTTATCCTTAAATACACCCTCGAAACCTGATGTTCCACCGAAGACAAAAGAACCATGTTTAGTTTGATGTCCGTAGAAATCTGCTTCTGCTGTACCTAACATCTGGTCAAACATATGTGGTTCTGCCTCTGTTACAAGACACTCAATCATAGCCTCTGACATAGGAAGATCGATACCTACCGTGGAAAGAAGTGCACGGCTTTCAAATCCTGCTGCCACAACAACAGTATCGCCTTCATATACATTATTTTCAGTGATAACCTTAGAAAGTCTTCCCTTAACCTTCTTAAGTTCTACAACCTTCTCACCGGTGATAAATCTGACTCCAAGCTTTCTGGCTGTCTTGTAATAACCAAGAGTGGTTGTAAGCGGGTTTGCATGACCGTCTGTTGGACACCAGCTGGCACATGTAACTTCTTCTGAAAGATAAGGATTAATCTTTCTTACTTCATCCCCATCAATCATTCTTACATCAAGACCCACTTTTTTAGCTCTCTCTGTAAGTCCTTCCAAAATTTTTCTGTGAGCCTCTGTCTTACCAAGACGAAGATTTCCGTCCTGATGATACTCACAATCTACATCTAACTCTTCTGAAAGAGTTGGCCATAAATTTTTGATTCCATACATTACAAGAGGCAATTCTCTCGGGTCACGTCCTGACTGACGCACACCTCCTCCATTTCTTGAGGAGCCACCATTACCTATATGGTCACTGCCCTCAAGTACAATTACAGATTTATTTTTCTTTGCCAGATAATATGCGATGGAACATCCTATGATACCACCACCGACGATTACTACATCTGCTGAATTTCCCATAGTCTAATTCCTCCTTAATCTTCTACCTCTTTGGCTAATATTTTCATCTCTGTTGGCCTCATAGGTGCACGGCTTGTTGCAGGCTCAAGCTCCGCCGGCGAAACACCGAGCTCTCTGGCTACAATTCCTTTCACAAGCTTTGAGCAGGTTTGTCCCTGACACAGACCCATTCCTGTTCTCAAATATCTTCTTATTTCTGTCAGGGTCCACATTCCCTCATGAACCGCTTTTCTTATTTCACCTTTGGTAATTTCCTCACATCTGCAGATAAGCATATCGTCATCCGGTGCCGGAACAAATTCTCCTATATCCCTTGATCTATCATTAACACTATTCATAATTAAGCCTCCTTCTTGAAGAAACGTGCCTTCATTACATATTCTGATGGCACCTTGATTGTTAACAAATGTGTCTTATCAAATGCAGGTGACGACTTCACACTTACAACCTCTGCATCACAAACCTTCTGGCCATTTCTGCCAAGGGCTGCTCCCTTATCACCAACCTCAGGTAATGGGAGGAACTCGTATGGCATTGTGATGCTTGCAAATCCTTCTTCATAAGTCTCGTCAACCAGGAATATTGCCTGACCTGAACATGAAGCTACACACATTCCGCAACCTATGCATGTTGAATCCGGATCAACTGCAGGAAGGGCAGTAATATTACTTCCGATTTTAATACATTTTTTAGGACATGCATCCTGACATGGATTACATGGAATATTCTGTGTACATTCCATAACCGGATGAACACCTGCTCTTCTTGTCACACCCGGGAATCTTTCGATTTCGTCATCAGCCACATATCCTTTCTTTAAAAGGTTAGTGGAAATCTCGATTCCTTCATCAGTTTTCTCAATCATCTTACCTCTGTTTTTAGGTGCAAACATTCCCTGACGAAGTCCTTCAAGAGCCTCATCTAAACTTTTAAGGTTCTCATCCAATTCGTCCTTTTCAATATATCCCAAGTACTCAGCGGCAGCTATACCGGCCATACGTCCTTCAATCATGGCAGAACTTGCTTCCTCAATACCTGATACATCACCGGCTACAAATACGCCGGGAATAGAAGTTCTTCCATATTCATCACAAATCGGAACCTGTCCGCCTCTCTTAGGGTTGTCCTCCATCTTGCATCCCGCCATTTTCAGAAGCTGTGACATAGGTGAAAGACCAACCGCAAGACAGATTGTATCTACATCAAAATGCTTCTCTGTTCCGGGTATGAAATTAAAGCTTGAATCAACTTCAGCTATTGTTACTCCCGTTACATGATCCTCTCCCTCTGCTTTTACAATAGTATGAGAAAGATAGAACGGAACTCCTGTACGGGCAACCTTGGCTGCATGAACTCCGTATCCTCCAACTCTTGGAGCCGCATCTACGAGACCTACAACCTCGCAACCGCACTGAATAAGCTGAAAACTTACAACCAATCCAACATTACCTGAACCTAACATAAGAATCTTGCTGCCCGGCTTAACTCCGTGAAGATTCATCATTGTCTGAGCTGCTCCGGCACCAATAACACCGGGAAGAGTCCATCCCGGAAATGTTACCATATTTTCTGAGGCTCCGGTTGCAATTATTATTGAGTCTCCCTTATAGTGATGCATCTCATCGTTAATTCTTACTGTGATCTCTTTATCCTGGTACATACCACAAACTGTGGCATTAAGAACAACTGAAACACCTGCCTCATCAGCTTCCTTTAAAAGATCCTCACCAATCTTAAACCCTCTTATCTTAGCTTTATGTTCCTTTGAACCGAAGAACTTATGTATCTGCTTAAAAAGCTGTCCTCCCGGCTTTTCATTTTCATCAAACACTACTACATTGAGTCCTCTTTTTGCTGCCTCAATAGCCGCTGACAATCCCGAAGGACCGGCACCTACTACAATCAAATCATATCGTTTCATAATACATAACTCCTTTCATTACCTCTGTGCTTTACTAGTGTACTTTTTTACTGTTCTTCAAACGGTTTTTCGCTGACACCATACTGAGTCTGAACTATCATTCCCTCTTCAAGGGGTGTAACGCAAGTTCTGATGTTAGGCTTTCCATTAACAATCATTACACAGTCTGTACATCTTCCAATAGCACAGAAGATTCCTCTTGGTTTATGCTCTTTCTTCGTATATCTGTGCACCATAACCCCGGCAGCCTTAAGCGCTGCTGCAATAGGTTCTCCTTCGTAACCTTTATATTCCTTACCATCAAAGTAAAAACAGACTTCTCTTCCTTTTTCCTGCTTTCCAAGTATTGGATGCTCCTCAATTCTTGTTTCCATACTAATCATCCTTTCTGACTATTTGTTTTTTATGAGATTAATTAACTGTTCCCATAATTTGTTTTGTGGGATTAATTGGTAATCCACTTATGTCTCTTCGTTGTGTAAGGATTTCCGGCGATTCATATTTACCAAAAATAAAAAGACGCTTAAACCAACATCTGTAGTTGATTTAAGCGCCTTTGCTTAACCCTTATCTTATAATGGATTTTAAGGCTACTTAAATATCAAAAATTGTAAAAATCGGAACAACATTTTACTCTATTTAAAAATTTTCTCCACAAATTCAGTGGCTGCTTCATCTGTAATCTTAAGTGGTGCAAGCCCTGCCAAAGGCTCTTTAACAATTCTGTCGGCAAGTTCTGCCACATCTACATCTCCTGAATAGAATTCAGAAATCTTCTTAACACCCACCATATCATAGGCAAATGTTTTGTAGCTCTCCGCTGCCTTTCTTCCGATTTCCTTTGCAGTCTCTGTACCATCGTAGTCAGCACCAAGAATCTCGCCTATTTTCTTAACCTTATCAGGAAGAACTTCACATATTTTTTCTAAAACAACAGGAAGTGAATATGCACAGCATGCTCCATGAGGTATATGGAACTTACCCCCGAGTACATGGGCAATTGAATGTCCTACATGCGCACTTGAATTAGCCAGCATCCATCCACCTAAGGATGCTGCGATATGCATTTTGGTTCTAGCCTCCATATCACTTCCATCCTTCACTGCTTTAGGAAGGTACTTTACGACATTTTCCATAACTGACTCAGTAATCATGTCGGTCATTGGGTCTGCCAATATTGTTGTATAACCTTCTGCTGCATGAGAAAATACATCAAGTCCGGTCATAATTGTAAGCCCCGCCGGCATTCCCGCACTAAAGACAGGATCAATTACTGCAAATTCACTCATTCCGTTCACTACAAGGATTGCAACTTTAGAGTTATTAGCAAGATCCGATATAATAAGTCCATTGGATAATTCAGAACCTGTACCGGATGTGGTTGGTACACTCATTAATCCCAAGGATTTTTTCATCTCTTTTTCCGGATTGGCATACTCTAATATGTGACCCCCATTAACTCTTAAGATGTTAATTCCCTTGGCAGTATCGATTGCACTTCCACCACCTATACCAATGACACAATCACATCCGGTCTCTCGACAAATTTTACCACCTTCGTCCACTACTTCTGATGGTGGGTCCGGAAGAACCTTGTCAAACTCTACATAATCAATATCTGATGCCTTAAGACTATCGAGAACTTTATCAATAATACCTGTTGCCTTAACTCCACCATCATAAACTACAAATGCTTTCTTATAACCACTCTCTTTTAATGCCTCTCCCATATTCTTATGGCAGTTTTCACCAACCATGATTTTAACATTCTGCATACATGTATAATTAATCATAATAATCCTCCAAACTCCTCATCTCATTTATTCTTCATCCGTAATCGCTGTTAATTCAATTTCCACGAACTGGGTTGGCCTGTTAAGTGCTGGTGTGGCAACCATAGTAAACAATGGTCTGATATCATGGAAAATCTCTGAATAGGCGTCCCCCACTTCTTTTGCGTATTTCATATCCGTAACAAATGCTTCTATTTTTACTACATCTTCCGGCTTGGCATCTGCCTGAGATAACAGTTTTACAAATTTTTCAAAAATATACTTTGCCTGTTCATATGGTGTTTCACCATAAACTGTTCCATCCGGCTGAACAGCTGTTGTTCCACCAATGAATATAAAAGGTCCCTTCTTTACCATTCTTGAATAGCCTACTTTCTCCTCAAGTGGAGCTCCTGACGAATAATTTGTTCTTACCATAAAATCCTCCTTGTTTTGCGAAGCAAAATCCCATGCGTATTTATACGCATTGCCCCTCATGGCGAGGAGAGGATTTAGCCTCCTTTTAAACCGCAAAGGCGCCCTGACCGGGAAATCCCCTGTCAGGACGCCTTTGTCCTTTAGATTTGTTTTTTATATAGGTAAAGACTAACTACTTGAATTCATTTTAAATTGTAATTATCGGAACAGTAACAATCCTACTCGATTTAAAGACTTGATTTGATTTTATTATATGTGTATGTTAGTATTTTCTCGGAGTGCTACTCTTAAACGGTAGGCGGTTAGTCTTGAACCTTCTTAGAAGGGAGGTGATAGACATGGTAACTTATTCAGATATGTTTACATATACTCTTGTATTATGTGCTATTGTAACACTTGTTGTTACTATTTGTTTTAAGTCAAAAAAATAACCGCCCCCTCGCCAAGGATACGGTTATTTTTTAACTAATTTCCAAAGGCTAGCCGTCTATCGGTAGCACTCTTTTTTGTACTTGTATATTAACATTCTTATGTTGCATTGTCAAATCTTATGTTTATTTATCCTCTATTATTTTATTATTCTTATTTTATTATTCTTATTTTATTATTGTTTTGCTCTACTATTTTAATTATTTCATTTAATTCTTTTTGCTCAAATTCTACTTCCTTAATAAGCTTATAAATTGGATTTCTCCCTGTTTTTTTCATTGAATCAATTATATTTTCTGCTACTTATAGATATGATAAATCTTACAAGAGAGATATAAAAGTTATATCAGATAACCTTGAAACTTTAATAACTTCTGTTGAATCTAAGAAGCTTTCTAATGTCCGGGTAGCTGTAGATTATCGTCATTCTTCTGAAAATCCTGATATTGTTCATGAGTATTGTACTATTTTTTGCAAAAAATAAAAGCCCCACAACCCGGCTCCAATGACCAAATCATAAGACTTTTCTAAGTGCACCGCCAGGGGTTCGAACCCTGGACACCCTGATTAAGAGTCAGGTGCTCTACCAACTGAGCTAGCGGTGCGTTTTCATGTTGTCGTCACAAGGACAAGTGATATAATATCTCATTAAAACATCTTTTGCAATAGTTTTTTTGTATTTATTTAAAAACAATTTTAGTTTTTTCCATTTTTTTTAATCTTTTTTTGTTTAAATAGACTTTTTTTACATTCAATTATGCGGTATTATAGTGTTACTTTATAATATAATGATTGGAGATTTTTATGACAGAAGAACATTCTACTGATTCTCTTTCAGATAATAATAAGATATCATCAACAGATAACGTGGTTAATAAGAACCGTTTTCAGCCCAACAGCAAATATTTTACCATTATGATTTATGGTCTTATGTTCATATTATTATCCATTGTTCTGTTTAAGCTTATAGGAAGCTTTGCGGAAACAATGAATATTATAGGAAATTTTATTGGTATTGTATCACCTTTTATCGTGGGGGCTTTTATTGCATTTATACTTTATCCTTTAGTGCGATTTTTTCAACGTAAGTTTTTTTTGGGAACGCTTAAAATAAAGTCTGATAAAGCCGCAAAATGGTTATCACTTATTTTAACTTACATCATTGCTATAAGCGTTATAGCTATACTTCTGGTATTTATTATTCCTCAGATATATAAGAGTATCTCTGATATCATAAATCAGCTTCCTGTGTGGTATCAAAATGTTACCACATTTATGAATAATTTTGAAAATAGTCATGCCAACTGGACTTTTGTTGATTATAACGTTATTAATGAGCAGCTCAGCTCCATGTATCCTAAGATAATTGACTATCTTACAGGACTGGTTACAAATCTGATGCCTTATGTGGTAAATACTTCTATTGCTATTGTAAAGGGTATTGTTAATTTTGTTATTTCTATTATGGTTTCAATCTATATGATTTCAGACCATAAGAATATATTTTTCCACTTTAAGCGCCTGCTTTATGCTATATTTCCTATTAAAAAAGCTGATAAATGCAGAGAAATCGGTAAACAGTGCGGACATATTTTCCTTAACTTTATGTACGGAAAAGCTTTGGATTCCCTTATCATAGGTATTATATGCTTTATATGTATGATTATATTCCGTTTTCCATACGCCGTTTTAATAAGCGTTATCGTTGGAATAACTAATATGATTCCGTATTTTGGTCCTTATATAGGCGGTATTCTGGGTGGAATTATCATCGTTATTGTTAATCCAATTCAAGTAATTTTCTTTGCTATTATGATTCTTGTAATTCAGCAGTTTGACGGACTCTTCCTTGGTCCAAAGATTCTCGGAGACAGCACCGGTCTTAAACCATTGTGGGTTATATTTGCAATCGTAGTTGGCGGCGGACTTTTTGGAGTTTTGGGAATGTTTTTGGGTGTACCATTTATGGCAGTTATATGCTATATCCTCAACCTCACAGTAGAGCATTTCCTCAATAAGCGTAAGGTTACTGTTACACCTTACGAGTCCCCGGATAAAATGTAATATAAAGTAATATGTGATATGCTGTATATGTGACGCTGTATATGTGGGGTGATATATGCGGTACGATCATGATACGCTGTATATGTGACGCGATATATAAGATGTGAAAAAAGGCTCCGGAAATTTGTACCTACCTCCAATCGTTAGATTTTTTAGTCTAACTTTTTGGGGTCGGTACAAATTTCCGGAGCCACTTTACATTGTGTTGTGCGGGGCATGGTGACTCATTTTTGCCTCCCATGCCCCGCCTATAACTATTACCCTCTTCATGTCCTCTTAAAACGGGGCATGGTGACTCGTTTTCTTCTCCCATGCCCCGTCTATAACTATTATCCTCTTCATGTCCTCTTAAAACGGGGCATGGCGACTCTCTTCCGCCTCCCATGCCCCGCCTATGACTATTATCCTCTTCATATACGCTTCAAACGGGGCATGGCGACTCTCTTCCGCCTCCCATGCCCCGCCTATGACTATTACCCTCTTCATATACGCTTCATTCGGGGCATGGCGACTTCTCTTCCGTCTCCCATGCCCCGCCTATGACTATTACCCTCTCCATATCCTCTTCATTCGGGGCATGGCAACTTCTCTTCCGTCTCCCATGCCCCGCCTGCCATAATAACAATTCTAAATTATATGTCCTTCTGCTTTTCCTCCACTAACACACTAACACAATACATCTACTTGCAATTAATCATTTTACAGACTTCATCCCATGAACGTCTGTATCTGACAAATCTGCGGTTTATCTTCTTGTGACAAAATGCCATACATGACAATTTGTTAAGAAATCTGCATCGGTTACATCTGCTACGTCTTCTGCCCATAACCAGGGCCCTCCCATTTTTTATATATGATGCCGGTAACTGCACTATTGATTGATACTGTACCTGCACTTATATCTGCATCTGCACCTATATCTGCGCCTGTATCTATATCTGTACCTGCACTTGTATCAACACCAATTCCAATCACCTATAACATATTATATTCAAAAAATGGAATAGGTTTCTGCTTTATCTGTCAGCCATTAATTTACATATAGGGTTTCCCAGCCCTGAAAACTTCTCTTCGTATTCTGTCATAACATTACCTTCATTGAGCGTATTGTCATTATGAAGATCATAAGTGCTGCATATAAGATTCCAGCCGGCTTCTTTAACTTCCTCCAAAGAGAAATCAAACAATCCTACATTATCTGTCTTGAATTCCACCCTTCCTTCTTTCTTTAAAAACTGGTTATATCTTGCAAAAAATTGTCTTGAAGTCAGCCTTCTTTTCGCATGTCTGTCCTTCGGCCACGGATCTGAGAAATTAAGATAGATTCTGTCGACTTCATCTTTGTCAAATACTTCTGTTATATTTTCTGCGTCCATTCTTATGAAGCGTAAATTCTCTAACTGTAACTCGTCCTGCTTTTCAACAGCCCTAAGAAGCACACTGGAATACTTTTCTATTCCTATGTAGTTAATATTGGGATTTAACCCTGCAAGAGTAGTAATAAACTTTCCCTTTCCCATACCAACCTCTATGTGGATTGGATTGCTGTTACCAAATACTTCTCTCCATTTTCCCTTCATTCCCTCCGGGTCTGTATATACATATTTGTTTTCCACCATTATCTCTCTGGCTCCGGGTACATTTCTTAATCTCATATAACTCTCCATTCCGCATACGATTTAGCTCGTGAAAATGTGTGTTAACATATTTTTATATTCCAATATATTTTCACGCTAATTATTATTTTCTCTTTAAAATTAATAACATCCCTTTTATTATGTGTCAAACTTTAATTGCTTACAAAAATTGATTCATAACCTGCCTGCAACCTAATAGAGTAAAGATTTTGTTAGTTGAATAAGAAAAAATAAAAAATGAGAGTGA
>JBJEMF010000057.1:0-3591 GCA_051879535.1 Lachnospira sp.
GACAGACAGACAGACAGACAGACAGACAGACAGACAGACAGACAGACAGACAGAGCATAATTAAGCTTTTACAGCATGTATTCGGTTATGCACCTGTTAAGCTGGAGGAAATTGCAACTATTACCCGTGGTGGAAACTTTCAAAAGAAGGATTTTGTAGAAAATGGAAGACCATGTATTCATTATGGTCAGATGTATACTCATTTTGGAATATATGCTGATGAGACATTAACATTTGTAAATGAGGAAGTATTTGCAAAATCAAAGACTGCAAAGCCGGGAGATATTGTTATGGCTGTTACAAGTGAGAATGTTGAGGATGTATGCTCATGTACAGCGTGGCTCGGGGATGAAGATATTGCAATCAGTGGACATACTGCTATCATCAGTCATAACCAAAATGCAAAGTATCTTTCCTATTTCTTCCATTCTGCGATGTTCTTCGACCAGAAAAAGAAACTTGCACATGGAACAAAAGTGATAGAAGTTACACCGAGTAAGCTTGGCGACATCATTATAATGCTTCCGCCGATTGAGGAGCAGGATAGAATTGTTGCCATATTGGATCGTTTTGATTCCTTATGTAACGATATTTCAGTTGGATTACCTGCTGAAATAGAAGCAAGACAAAAACAATATGAATACTATAGGGATAAGCTGTTATCCTTTGAATTATCATCAAATTAGGAGGCGATATAAGTGCCATACTTTAATATTGTTGCAGAAACAAATGAAAATACTGTGGTAACGCAGTATGAACCGGTAAAGCAACGTTCTGATTCGTATCAAAGTGAAGCTGAATTGGAAAAAGAATTTATTCGTATGCTGACAGAACAGGGGTATGAGTATTTGCAGATTCATACAGAAGAGGATATGGTTGCCAATATTCGTGCCAAACTGGAGGAGTTGAATAACTACTCATTTTCTGACAGTGAATGGGATAGGTTTTTCAAAGAGTGTATTGCCAATGGGTATGACGGTATTGCCGAAAAAACTCGTAAGATTCAGGAGGACAATGTTCAGATACTGAAGCGTGATGACGGAATGACCAAGAACATTACGCTAATTGATAGAAAAAATATACATAATAATCGCCTGCAGGTTATTAATCAATATGTTGTTACTACAGAGCAAGGGGCAAGACACGATAACAGATATGATGTTACTGTACTGGTAAACGGTCTGCCACTGGTTCATATTGAACTGAAAAGAAGAGGTGTAGCCATCCGTGAAGCTTTCAATCAGATTAATAGATATGAGAGAGATTCATTTAGTGCCGGATATGGTTTATTTGAGTATGTCCAGATTTATGTTATTTCTAATGGTACGAATACCAAATACTATTCCAACAGCACACGATATAATGCGATTAAGGATTCGGAAGCATCAAATACTAAGAAGGGAAAGACAAGTAATTCCTTTGAGTTTACTTCTTTCTGGGCTGATGCAAATAATCGTGTGATTCCTGATTTGATAGACTTTACAAAGACATTTTTTGCAAAGCATACAATTTTGAATGTGCTTACAAAATATTGTGTTTTTACTTCTGAAAAGATGCTTATGGTTATGAGACCGTATCAGATAACTGCAACGGAACGTATTCTTAATCGTATTGAAATTGCTCATAACTACAAGAAGTATGGAGATATAGCTGCCGGTGGATATGTATGGCATACAACAGGAAGCGGAAAAACATTAACTTCTTTTAAGACAGCAAGGCTTGCAAGCAATCTTGAATTTATTGATAAAGTTCTATTTGTGGTTGACCGAAAAGACCTTGATTATCAGACAATGAAAGAGTATGACCGTTTTGAGAAAGGTGCAGCAAATAGCAATTCTTCCACAGCTATTCTTGAGAGGCAGCTTAGAGATGCAAAGTCGAAGATTATTATTACAACAATTCAGAAGCTTTCAACTTTTATTAAGAAAAATGCAAAAGATCATCCTGCTTTTGATAAACAGATAGTCATAATTTTTGATGAGTGTCACCGTAGTCAGTTTGGTGATATGCATGCTGCAATTGTCTCCAGCTTTAAGAAATATTATATGTTTGGTTTTACAGGAACACCGATATTTCCGGCAAATTCCGGCTCAGTGAAAAATCCTAAGTTTGCAACTACGGAGCAAACCTTTGGAGACCAGCTTCATACATATACAATCGTAGATGCTATTAATGATAAAAATGTTCTTCCTTTCAAGGTTGAATATCACAAAACTATGGCTGTTGAACCGGATATAGACGATGAAATGGTTCTTGATATAGACAGAAAGAAAGCATTTGAAGCCCCTGAGAGAATTACAAAGATTACAAAGTACATTTTGGACCATTTTGACCAGAAGACATATCGTGGGGATAAAACCTATGTATACAACACGCTTACGAATATTTCGGAAGTAGCATCTGCGGAGAGAGGCAAAATAGAAGAAATCAAGCAGAAGCAGAGACTTAGTGGCTTCAATTCAATTTTTGCTGTTTCTTCTGTTGAGATGGCAAAAGCATATTATGAGGAATTTAGGAAACAAATCAAGGAAGACCCAACCAAGGCAATTAAGTTTGCGGTGATTTATAGTTATGGCGCAAATGAGGAAGAGCAGGATGGGATTCTTGACGAAGAGAATCCGGAAGATACATCCGCACTTGATCAGACAGCAAGAGATTTTCTCGATGGAGCAATTCTGGATTATAATCAGATGTTCCACACGAATTATGATACTTCATCTGAGAAGTTTCAGAGCTATTATAAGGATGTTTCCCTGCGAATGAAGAATAAGGAACTTGATATGCTTATTGTGGTAAACATGTTCCTGACAGGATTTGATGCTACAACTCTTAATACTTTATGGGTAGATAAGAATTTGAAAATGCATGGACTCATTCAGGCATTTTCAAGAACAAATCGAATACTGAACAGTATCAAGACTTTTGGTAATGTAGTATGTTTTCGTAATTTACAGAAGCGTGTGGACGCGGCAATTTCACTGTTTGGGGATAAGAATGCCGGCGGCATTGTATTGATGCAAAGTTTCAAAGATTATTATTATGGATATGAGTCTGTAGATGGAAAGCAGATGCCCGGATATGTGGATATGATTGAGGAGTTGACAAATAAGTTCCCGCTTACAGAACCACAGATAATCGGCGAACAGAACCAGAAGGATTTTATTGCACTATTTGGTTCCATTTTGCGTATGAGAAATCTACTGGTGGCTTTCGATGAGTTCAAAGAAAAGGAATTGTTGTCAGAGAGAGATTTACAGGATTATCTAGGAAGATATCAGGATTTGCGAGATGAGTGGAAGCGTAGAAGAGACAATGGGGAAAGTACGGATATTATTGATGATATTGTGTTTGAGGTAGAATTAATCAAACAGATAGAAATCAATATAGATTATATCCTTATGCTTGTTAAAAAGTATCATGATACGCATTGTGAAGATAAGGAAGTTCTGATTACGATAAGGAAAGCCATTGAAGCCAGTCCTGAGCTTAGAAGTAAAAAGGACCTTATTGAGGCATTCATAAATGGAATCAATGAGGTAGATGATGTGATGATTGAATGGCACGACTATGTGGTACAAATGCGTGAAAGTG
>JBJEMF010000058.1:0-14485 GCA_051879535.1 Lachnospira sp.
TAAGTTCCACATCAAGTTATGTAGGGGTGGAAGTAAGTTTTACAAATGAATTTCAATAACAATTGCTTCAATAACATTAAATTTTGCTTGCGCTATTACAGCAGGTATGATATATTATTCAAGTATGAGCCGTTACTCAGAATCGGGACACTCCGACCCGGTGCTTAGTGATGGGTGATTAAATAATTAGGAGGATATGATAATGATATCTAAGGAAAAGAAAGCAGAAATTATTGCAACTTATGGAAGAACACCAGGTGATACAGGTTCTCCTGAAGTTCAGATTGCAATCTTAACAGAAAGAATTACAGAGTTAACTGAACACTTAAAGGTTAACCAGAAGGATCATCATTCAAGACGTGGTCTTTTAAAGATGGTTGGTAAGAGAAGAGCTTTACTTGCATATCTTAAGAAGAACGATATTGATGCTTACAGAAATCTTATCGAGCGTTTAGGTATTAGAAAGTAATTTTTAGGGCGGAGTGTATAACTTCGCCCTTTTTAGTTATTTTATTCATCAGTCAAGGTAATAACAGAAGGAATTGCCGAGACCACTGAAAAGCATATTGAATAAATCAGACATAGTCCATGAAATGTTTGTTGTAAGAATAACATGGGAAGATGTGTTTTTCAGTTGTTTCGGACCTTCTGTTTAAGCAGATTATATCTGCAAGGGGTAACCTATATATTAATACATTAGCCGTAAGGCAGATAGGAGTAATTATGTTTAAACAGTATACAATGGAGTTAGCCGGCAGAACTTTGAGAGTTGATATCGGCAGAGTATGTGCTCAGGCCAATGGTGCTGCATTAATGCACTATGGTGATACTGTTGTCTTATCAACAGCAACAGCATCTAAGGAGCCAAGAGAGGGAATTGATTTCTTCCCTTTAAGTGTTGAATTTGAGGAAAAAATGTACGCAGCCGGAAAGATTCCGGGAGGTTTTAATAAAAGAGAAGGTAAGGCATCTGAAAATGCTATTCTTACTTCAAGAGTAATTGACAGACCAATGAGACCATTATTCCCTAAGGATTATCGTAACGATGTAACTCTTAACAATATGGTTATGTCAGTAGACACAGAGTGCCGTCCTGAGCTTCTTGCAATGATTGGTTCATCTGTTGCTACCTGTATTTCTGATATTCCTTTTGACGGACCATGTGCAACAACACAGATTGGTCTTGTTAATGGTGAGTTTGTTGTTAATCCGTCCCAGGCTCAGTGGCAGGATGGTGACCTTCAGTTAACAGTTGCATCAACAAAGCAGAAGGTTATCATGATTGAAGCAGGAGCTAATGAAATTCCTGAGGACAAGATGATTGAAGCTATTTACATGGCTCATGATATTAATCAGACAATTATTGAATTCATTGATAAGATTGTTGCTGAAGTAGGAAAAGAGAAGCATTCTTATGAAAGCTGTGCAATTCCTGCAGAAATGTTTGAAGCAATGAAACAGGTTGTATCGCCTGAGGAGATGGAAGTTGCTGTATTCACAGACGATAAGCAGACAAGAGATAAGAATATTGATGCTGTCACAGAGAAGATGAAAGAAGCATTTGCTGATAATGAGGAATATCTGGCTGTTCTTGGTGAAGCAATTTACCAGTATCAGAAAAAAACAGTTCGTAAGATGATTTTAAAGGATCACAAGAGACCGGATGGACGAGCTATCGATCAGATCAGACCACTTGCTGCAGAGGTTGATATTATTCCAAGAGTTCATGGCTCAGCAATGTTCACAAGAGGACAGACACAGATTTGTGATATCGTTACATTAGCACCTTTATCAGAGGCTCAGAAGGTTGATGGACTGGATGAAAATGTTACTGCAAAGAGATACATCCACCACTACAATTTCCCTTCATATTCTGTTGGAGAGACAAAGCCTTCAAGAGGACCGGGACGTCGTGAAATAGGACACGGAGCATTAGCAGAAAAGGCACTTGTTCCTGTACTTCCGTCAGAAACAGAGTTCCCATATGCAATTCGTGCCGTTTCTGAAACTTTTGAATCTAACGGTTCTACATCAATGGCATCTACATGTGCATCATGTATGTCACTTATGGCTGCAGGTGTTCCTATTAAGAGAATGGTAGCGGGAATTTCCTGTGGACTTGTTACAGGTGATACAGATGATGATTATATTGTACTTACAGATATTCAGGGACTTGAAGATTTCTTCGGAGATATGGATTTCAAGGTAACAGGAACAACAGAAGGTATCACTGCAATCCAGATGGATATCAAGATTCATGGTCTTACACGTCCTATAGTTGAAGAGGCTATAAGAAGAACAAGGCAGGCAAGACTCTTTATTATGGATAACTGCATGAAACCTGCAATTGATAAACCGCGTGAAACTGTAGGAAAGTATGCACCTAAGATTATCCAGACACAGATTGACCCTGCTAAGATTGGTGAAGTCGTAGGACAGCGTGGTAAGGTTATTAATTCTATTATAGAAGAGTGCGGAGTTAAGATTGATATTACTGATGACGGATTTGTTTCTATCTGCGGTGTTGAGCAGGCAGGAATGGATAAAGCCATGAAGTATATCAGAACAATTGTAGATGAATTCGAGGAAGGAAAGATTTACGAAGGTAAGGTTGTCAGCATTAAGGAATTCGGTGCATTTGTAGAGTTCGCTCCCGGAAAGGAAGGAATGGTTCACATTTCTAAGATTTCCAATGAGAGAGTTAATATGGTTGAGGATGTTCTTACATTGGGTGATGTTGTTAAATGTAAGTGCATGGGCAAGGATAAGATGGGAAGAATAAGTTTTTCTATCAAAGATGCTAATTAATATGGAGGTATGATATTATGGTAGACCAGAATTGTGCTTATTGTATGGAAGGCGAGCTTGTTGCAAAGTTCGGTATAAAAATATGTGAATTAGATACATCTAAGGTATATCTTTTTAAGGAGCAGAGCCATCCGGGAAGATGTATAGTTGCCCATAAGAAACATGTGGGTGATATGAACGAACTTACAGCAGAGGAGAGAGCTGCATATTTTGAGGATGTTGCAAGAGTTGCAAGAGCAATTATGAAGGCATTTAATCCGGATAAGGTAAATTACGGAGCTTATGGGGATACAGGACATCACCTTCATTTCCACCTTTGTCCTAAGTATAAAGATGAGTATGAATGGGGCGGAGTATTCCTTATGAATCCGGATCAGAAATATCTTTCAGAGACAGAGTATAACGAAATGATTGAAAAGATTAAGGCTAATCTGTAATTTACAGCCTTTAATATTTTTGTTATATAAGGAGATAAAATGTCAAAGTACGATAATTACTATAGAAATGCCTATTCTGATTTACCGTATGATGAGGAAAGACAGCTTAGTATAGCCCTCATGCCGGGAGAAAGTGTGTTGTGGAAGGGTAAATCAAAAAAACTGTCTCATGTTTTAAACAGTATTTTTTCAAAAATGTTTCCTTTTGCTATGCTTTGGCTGTTTTTTGACATGGGTTTTATTTCTATGATTATAATTTCAGGAGCAGTTCAAGAAGGATTGGCATTTGTAGTGCTTTTTTTTGCCGTTCACCTTTTGCCTGTCTGGATGTGGCTTTTTGGTATAATCAAAGCATTGTTCAAAATGGATTACGATATGTATGCAATAACGGATAAGCGTATTCTTATAAAGTCTGAAAGTGTATTATTCACGTCGATACCTTTTGAGAATATTTTAAATGTTGGAATAAAACGCAACTTTGCAGATAAAATTGTCGGCGTGGGAGACATATATATCGAGGTATATGATACAGGTACAGAGACAATACTTGATGTAGCTGACTACCGGCCTGCTTTGGAAATTATTGAAGAAAAGGTGTATGGACTCAGGCAAGCGGGATATGTACCTCAGGGGCCAAATAACAATTATTAAAGGTAAAATAAGTTTGTTTTTAATGATATTTAAGGAGATATTTTATGTCAGGACATTCAAAATTTGCTAATATAGCACATAAAAAAGCTGCTAATGATGCAGCTAAGGGAAAGATATTTACAAGACTTGGTAAAGAAATTATGGTTGCTGTTAAAGAAGGCGGACCAGAGATAAGCAATAACAGTAAGTTAAGACAGGTGGTTACTAAGTGTAAGGCTGCCAATATGCCTAATGATACAATCGACAGAGCGATTAAGAAGGCTGCCAGCACTGATATGTCTAATTATGAAACTGTTACATACGAGGGATATGGCCCTAACGGAACTGCAATAATTGTAGAGGCATTAACAGATAACAGAAACAGAGCAGCCTCTAATATCAGAAATGCATTTACAAAGGGCGGCGGTAATGTTGGTACTCCGGGCTGCGTATCTTTTATGTTTGATAATAAGGGTCAGATTATTGTTGCGAAAGAAGATTGCGACAAGGATGCAGATGATCTTATGATGATAGCTCTTGATGCCGGAGCAGATGATTTCAATGAAGAGGATGATTGCTTTGAGATTACAACTGCACCTGATGATTTTGGAGCAGTAAGTGATGCTCTTTCTGAAGCAGGAGTTACATTTGCATCTGCGGAAGTGACAATGATTCCTCAGACCTCTGTAGAGCTCACATCAGAGGAAGATATCAAGAAGATGAGAAGAATACTTATGCTTCTTGATGAAGATGACGATGTACAGAATGTATATCACAATTGGGATGAACCTGAGCAGGATGAAGAGTAATTACAACTTACGCTTTGCTCAATGGAGTTTAATTGTATTAGAATACCAAAAAGATTAATATAGACTGTAATCGGTTGTGTGTCTGCCGGTTACAGTTTTTTAATGCACTTTTATATAGAATGGTATTAAAAGCAACATATTTAAGGTATTCTTGAATTTTTATGTTAACAATGATATGATGGATTCAAGTATAAGTATTTATGATTTGCAGAAGGTCTGATTTATTCAATTATTGTACGTGACTGTTAAGGATAAGGCAGTATGTTTTTGGGGGAGTTGTTATGCTGTTAATGGAACTGGAGGAAAATAATAAACTTATAATTGAAATAAATTTTAACGGTAATAAGTATGAATTTCCTTCTAAGGTTCTGGGAAAGGAAAATGATTACATACTTGCCGAACCTGTAAGAATTAATGGGAAGGTTCTGGGTTTTGGAAAAGATGAAAAATTAGAAGTTAATCTTGTAAATATCAGAAATGACAAATCACCCATGGTATGGAAGCGGGTGTCTATTGCTACAGTGCTGAATAAAGGGTCTACACAGTATAAAATTATGTGTGCCACTGAAGGATATGAGTTAAACCGCCGTGAAGCTTTCAGACTTTTTCTGGGTATAAATGGTGTTGCTCAGATTGGAATAAATAAAAAGGCTGTGGATGTTATCGTGAAAGATGTAAGTGAGACAGGGTTCTCCTTTGTTAGTTCTGAGGATATGGAAGCTGACGGACTCCCTGTGAGACTTGTATTCGCAGATATGCAATATAAATTCAGTCTTATGGGTATTATTGTCAGGAAGGTTGTTCTTGATGAAAATAAGCTCTTATACGGATGCCGTATCAGCGTTGAAAATGCATCTTTGCCAAAGTATATTAATGAAAAGCAAAGACAGATGATTTCAATTAACAGAAATAACGCGGCTTCAAGGACCAAGGAAATGCTGGAAAAGGCTCTTAAGGAACCTACAAGGGAAGAAAAAGAAGAAGAGGCTGAATTAAAGAAGCGGATTAAGAATGATGGAACACACAGCAACAGAAATATTGGGTCAGTGGGAAGAGTGGAAAGAAGAGAAATTTTTAAAGATATTCATTCCGGAAGGAAGGTGTGATTGTGAGAGAGCATCTTAGTTTAAAAGAGATTGAAGAGAGGGAAAAACAAAGAAAACAGGAGAGAATCAGTCAAAGAAGAAATCCTTTTAACCGTACCAAAGTATGCGAAAAATGTGGTGGAAAAATGGTTTATGTATTTGGTGAAACGTTTGAATGTACGGAATGTAAAAACAGGGAACTGACTGACTTCGGAAAAATAAGAGAGTATCTGGAAATTAACGGACCTCAGACAGCTGTAACAATTTCCAGAGATACAGGGGTAGATGTAAAAAGAATACAGTCATATCTGGATGAGGGACGAATAGAGATTTCCGAAAGCTCAGATGTCTATATTAAATGTCAGATTTGTGGAGCGGATATCAGGTACGGAAAAATATGTTCTGAATGTGCAGCTAAGATGAGCAGAAGCGGTGATAAAGGAGTGTTTATCGGAGAGAAAAGCAGATCAGGCGGCAGTGCCGGAACCAGAATGCATACAATGCATGACAGAAATAAATAATTAAAAAAAACACCCGTCCATCAGTATGAATGGACGGGTGTTGTGTTTTAGAGATTAAATCCAAAATATCTTACTGCATTGTTGTAAGAGATACCTTCAACAATCTTCTTAAGAGCTTTTTCATCAGCTGGATATTCACCATTTTCTACCCATCCGCCGATAAGCTCACACATAATTCTTCTGAAATATTCATGTCTTGTGTAAGATAAGAAGCTTCTTGAGTCTGTAAGCATACCAATGAAGTTGCCAAGGAGACTTAAGTTAGCTAAGCTTGTCATCTGGTTAGTCATTCCAACTTTATGATCGTTGAACCACCATGCTGAACCCTGCTGAATCTTGCCAATTGCCTTAGAATCCTGGAAACATCCGATTACAGTACCGATTGCTGCATTAACTGAAGGATTGAGTGAATAAATAATAGTCTTTGGAAGCTCATCAGTGCTGTTAAGGGCATTAAGGAACTGAGCCATTTCTGCTGAACAATCGTATGTATTGATACAATCATAACCTGTATCCGGACCTAACTGGTTGTATCTTAAAACATTGTTGTCACGGATTGTTCCGTAATGTAACTGCATTACCCAATTACGCTTATTATATTCTTTGCCAACAAATACCATGAATGCTGTCTTAAACTTATTCATTTCTTCTGTTGTAACAGAATTTCCGGCAAATCTCTTTGCAAAAATCTCTTCAATCTCAGAATCTGTATATGGCTTGTACATAACGTATTCCAAAGCGTGGTCAGAAACTGAACATCCCATAGAAGCGAAGAAATCCATTCTGTTCTGTAAAGCAGCCTTAAGGGTGGCAAAAGAGTTAACTTCAATACCGCTTACATCAGATAAAGTCTTTAAATAATCAAGATATTCAGGCTTTTCAAGGTTCATAGCCTTGTCAGGTCTCCATGCAGGAAGTACCTGCACATCGAATGTATCATCCTCAGCAATCATCTTGTGCCATTCAAGGGAATCAACAGGATCATCAGTTGTGCAGATTAATGTAACATTTGACTGCTTGATAAGATTTCTTACCGACATAGATGCATCCTGTAACTTAGCATTACAGATATTCCATACTTCTTCTGCTGTATCACCATTAAGGATACCGTTATAACCGAAATATCTCTGGAGTTCAAGATGACTCCAATGGTAAAGCGGATTACCTATAGCCATTTCCAGTGTTTCAGCCCATTTCTGGAACTTTTCACGATCTGAGGCATCTCCCGTGATATACTTTTCATCAACTCCGTTAGTTCTCATTTGACGCCACTTGTAGTGATCGCCTCCAAGCCAAACCTGTGTGATGTTCTCAAACTTTCTGTCTTCAGCAATTTCTCTTGGGTTGATATGGCAGTGATAATCCAATACAGGCATCTTAGCTGCGTAATCATGATACAGATGCTGAGCAGTAGGTGTAGAGAGCAAAAAGTCTTTGTCCATGAATTGTTTCATGTCTATTAATCCTCCTAATATAGTGATATCTTATGAAGTGTTATACTGTGAAATTTGAAAAATTGTAAGCACTTACATATTGATAAAAGAATTATACAATGGTATTATTATAAAAACAAGTGCCATTTAGTGGTTCACAATATGGGAGCTATCCCTAATAAGAAAAAGGAGATTTAAAATGCAGAGATTAAACAAGAGCATTACACATGCAGTTGACAGACCTGTAAAGGTTATGCAGTTTGGTGAAGGAAACTTCTTAAGAGCTTTCGTAGATTACATTTTCGATGTAACTAACGAAAAGACAGATTTCAACGGCGGTGTAGTAATTGTTAAACCTATTGAGTTTGGTACGCTTGAGAGATTTCATGATCAGGAGTGTCAGTATACACTTCAGTTAAGAGGCTTTGAAAATGGTCAGCCTAAGGAAATTACACGTCAGATAACTTCAGTTGTAGATGCTGTAGCAGCTATCGAAGATTATGACAAGTTTATTGAATACGGTACATGCGAGACACTTCGTTTCATCGTGTCTAATACTACAGAGGCTGGTATCGTTTATGACGAGAGTGATAACGATCCTAATGCGCGTCCTCCTAAGACATATCCTGGAAAGCTTACACAGCTTCTTTATAAGAGATATCAGAAGTTTAATGGAGCCGCTGATAAGGGTCTTATTTTACTTCCATGTGAACTTATAGCTGACAATGGTATTGAGTTGAAGAAATGTATTTTCAAGTTCATTGAACTTTGGAAGCTGGAAGATGATTTTAAGAACTGGGTTGAGGCAAACTGCTCATTCTGCCCAACACTTGTTGACAGAATTGTTCCTGGTTATCCAAGAGATGATGCAGCTGCACTCTGTGAAGAGTGGGGATATGAGGATCAGCTTATTGACAGAGCAGAAACATTTGGTCTCTGGGTAGTTGAATCAGATTCAAATCTTCCTCTTGAGCAGTTAGAGAAGGAACTTCCATTTAAGGAAGCTGGTCTTAATGTTGTATTCACAAAGGATCATCATCCATACAAGGAAAGAAAGGTTAGAATCCTTAACGGATCACATACATCATTTGTACTTGCATCATTCCTTGCAGGTAACGACAATGTAGAGAATTCTATGAAGGATGCAACAATCAGAAAGTATATGGAAGAGACTCTTTATGATGAGGTTATTCCTACACTTTCACTTTCAAAGGAAGATTGCGATTCATTTGCAAAGGCTGTTATAGACAGATTCCTTAATCCTTTTGTGGATCATAGATTGCTTAGTATTTCACTTAACTCTGTATCTAAGTGGGAAGCAAGATGTATGCCTTCATTCCTTGGGTATGTAGATAAATTTGGCAAGCTTCCTAAGTACCTTACATTCTCAATTGCAGCTTTAATGTCATTCTATACATCACAGACAGAAGTAGAGAATAACGGTGGTATCTGTTTACAGGGTGACAGAGACGGTGAAAAGTATTTTATTCAGGATGATAAGGCTGTTCTTGATTTCTTCAAGGATAATTCAGGTAAGTCACCTGCAGAATTTACACATGCTTACTTAAGCAATACAAAGTTCTTCGGTGGCAATGACCTTACTAAGGTTGCAGGCCTTGAAGATGCTATCACAGCTTACATCACAGACATCAGGGCCAGAGGAATGAGAGCTGTTGTGACAGATGTGGTTAACAACAAGTAATTGTTCTTAAAATGAGCATTTTATATGTCTTAATAGAGCGGGTGATATTTCATCCGCTCTTGTTTGACGTATGGGAAAATAAACTAAAAGGAGGCAGATATGCAGGATTTTATCAAAATCAACAAAGATGATAATGTTGCGGTTGCTTTGAAACCAATTGCAAAGGGAACAACACTTAATGTTGCCGGTACAAATGTTACAACAATTGAGGATATTCCTCAGGGACATAAGTTTGTTGTTAAACCTATCAAAAAAGGTGATGCGGTAGTTAAGTACGGCTTTAGAATCGGATATGCCCAGGCAGATGTAGAAGTTGGCGGATGGGTTCATACCCACAACTTAAAGACAGCTTTGGGAGAACTTCTTGAATACACATACAATCCGGAAGGACATAAGGATGTTGAGCCTACAGAAGAAGCATTTTTTGACGGATATATGAGAGAGAATGGTAAAGTGGGAGTTCGTAATGAAGTATGGATTATCCCAACTGTAGGCTGCGTAAACTCTATTGCCAGAGCTATTGAATCAACTGCAAGAGCTAATAAGCCTGAGGGTGTTGATGAGGTAGTTGCTTTTACTCATCCATACGGATGCTCCCAGACAACAGAGGATCAGGAAAATACAAGAACAGTTTTAGCGGATCTTATTAATCATCCTAATGCGGGAGCAGTTCTGGTTCTTGGCCTTGGCTGTGAAAACAGCAGAATTGAGGTATTGAAAGAATATATCGGAGAGGTTAATCCTGACAGAGTTAAGTTTTTGCAGGTTCAGGATGTTGAGAACGAGCAGGAAGTTGCAGAGGGCATAATGAAAGAACTTATGGCTTATGCAGCTACATTTAAACGTGAGAAGGTTAGTGCAAAGGAACTTATTGTAGGTATGAAATGTGGTGGTTCCGACGGACTTTCAGGAATTACTGCAAACCCTACGGTAGGTCTTTTCTCAGATATGCTTGTATCTAAGGGAGGTACTACAATTCTTACGGAAGTTCCTGAAATGTTTGGTGCTGAGACTCTTCTTATGGATAGATGTGCCAATAAAGAATTATTTGATAAGACAGTTCATCTCATTAATGATTTTAAGGAATACTTCATTAAGAATGGTCAGGAAATTTATGAAAATCCATCTCCTGGAAACAAGGATGGCGGAATCACAACACTTGAAGACAAGTCTCTGGGATGTACTCAGAAATCAGGTTCTTCGCTTGTTAAGGGTGTCCTTGCATATGGTGAAAGAGTTTCTAATAAGGGACTTAATTTACTTAGTGCCCCGGGTAACGATTTGGTTGCTTCAACAGCATGTGCTGCATCAGGAGCACAGCTGGTACTTTTCACAACAGGACGCGGAACACCATTTGCATCTCCTGTGCCAACAGTAAAAATTGCAACAAACTCAAGACTTGCAGGTAATAAGAGCAACTGGATAGATTTCAATGCGGGAAGAATTGTGACTGATGATCTTTCTTTGGAAGATGCAGCAAAGGAATTATTCCAGCTTGTACTTGATGTTGCTTCAGGTAAGAAGGTTAAGGCTGAAGATGCCGGATTCCATGATTTGGCAATATTTAAACAGGGCGTAACATTATAGAATTGTTTCATTGACAAAGCTTTTGTACAAAATTATAATAAATTTATAAAATATAAAAGGAGAAAATTTAAAATGAACAAAGTTGTAGAAGAACTTAGTAAGATAGGTATTGTTCCGGTCATTGCACTTGATGATGCTAAGGATGCAGAGCCACTTGCTCAGGCACTTATTAATGGTGGACTTCCTTGTGCAGAGGTTACATTCAGAACTGCTGCAGCAGAGGAATCAATCAGGATTATGGCTTCTAAATTCCCAGAATTAGTAGTTGGTGCCGGTACAGTACTTACACCAGAGCAGGCTGATAGAGCTATGAATGCTGGTGCGAAGTTCATCGTTAGTCCGGGACTTAATCCTAAGGTTGTAAAGCATTGCATCGATAAAGGATATCCAATTGTTCCTGGTACAAGCAATCCTTCAGATGTTGAGGTTGCTATTGAATTAGGTCTTGATGTTGTTAAATTCTTCCCTGCAGAAGCAGCAGGCGGATTGAATATGATCAAATCTATGGCAGCTCCTTATACACAGATGAAGTTCATGCCTACAGGTGGAATTAATGCAGCAAATTTAAAGTCATACCTTGATTTTAATAAGATTGTATGCTGTGGCGGTTCATGGATGGTAAAGAAGGATATGGTTGCAGCAGGAGATTTCGCCGGAATTGAGAAGCTTACAAGAGAAGCTGTAGATACTATGCTCGGCTTTGAGGTTGAGCATGTAGGTGTTAATCTTAATGGCGCTGATGTTGCAGAAGGTCTTGCAGATACTTTTGCTAAAGCATTTGGCTTTGAGAAGAAGGTTGGTAACAGCTCAGTATTCTCAGGCAAGGGATTTGAACTTATGAAGAACGGCGGACGTGGTACTAACGGACATATTGCCATTGCAACTAATTACATTGAAAGAGCAATGTATCACCTTGAGAAGAGAGGCTTCAAGTTTGAGGAAGGCTCTAAGGTTATCAAGGAAGGCAAGTTAAAAGCTGTTTATCTTGAAGGTGATTTCGGCGGTTTCGCTATTCATCTTAAGCAGAAGTAATTAGCAATTAATGCTAATTGTGTCTTTGACACATTACAATTAATTTTTATATTTTACGATTGACCCGTTATGGTCAAAGAATGGAGGTATTTTAAAATGAACTTGAATTTAAGACCAGAGAGCGAATGCAAGTTTGATGCAGTATCATTAGGTGAGGTTATGTTACGTTTAGATCCAGGCGAAGGAAGAATCCGTACAGCCAGATCATTCCGTGCTTGGGAAGGCGGCGGAGAATATAACGTAGTACGTGGTCTTAGAAGATGTTTTGGTATGAAGACAGGTGTTATCACAGCTTTTGCTGATAATGAAGTTGGTAAGCTTATGGAAGATTTCATCCTTCAGGGTGGTGTTGATACATCTCTTATTAAGTGGATGGATACAGACGGAATCGGAAGAATCTGTCGTAATGGTATTAACTTTACAGAGAGAGGATTTGGTATCCGTGGTGCTGTAGGTTGTTCAGACAGAGCTAATACAGCTATCTCTAAGGCTTCACCTGCTGATTTTGATTTTGATTATATCTTTGGTGAGTTAGGAGCTCGCTGGTTACATACAGGTGGAATTTATGCTGCATTATCTGAGCAGTCATGCGAGACAGTTATTGAAGCTATTAAGACAGCTAAGAAGTATGGTACAGTAGTATCTTACGACCTTAACTATCGTCCATCTATGTGGAGCGCTATCGGCGGACAGGCTAAGGCTCAGGAAGTTAACAAGGAAATTGCTAAGTATGTTGACGTTATGATTGGTAACGAAGAAGACTTCACAGCTTGCCTTGGTTTCGAAATCGAAGGTAACGACGCTGATCTTAAGGAACTTAACCTTGACGGTTACAAGAAGATGATTAATGAAGCTGCTAAGACATATCCTAACTTCAAGGCTGTTGCTACAACACTTCGTACAGTTAAGACTGCTACAGTTAATGACTGGTCTGCAATCTGCTGGGCTGATGGAGAAATCTACAAGGCTAAGGATTATAAGGGACTTGAAATCATGGACCGTGTTGGTGGTGGTGATTCATTCGCTTCAGGACTTATCTATGGTCTTATGACAACAGGCGATGCTGAGAAGGCTGTTAACTATGGTGCAGCTCATGGTGCATTAGCTATGACAACTCCTGGTGACACAACAATGGCTTCTAAGAAGGAAGTTGAAGCTATTATGGGTGGCGCAGGTGCCAGAGTTAAGAGATAATATTTGTGCAGTATTTCACAATTTAATATCTGTTAGTTTAAGGGGCTGTCGCAATAACGATTGAAAATCGTTATTGCGTAGCTCCTTTTTTGACTACATTTCATACGTTTCTTAAGTATTTTATAGTGTTTTCAAATGTAAATTCAATAATTGGCGCACTTTAATAAACCTATACAGGTTCAAAAAATTTTTGTTTTAACTTTTCTAAATTTAAGCACTTTTTAACGGGAACAAATGCATTCCAGTCTTTTCATTCTGAATCTTGTTATGAAGCTTGTTGATATTTCTTGCTATTGCCAACAGCGTACTTTCAGCAAGTACATTTGACGTTCCCTTGCTAAGATATCTTCTAAACTGCATATCCTGCTTTAAATCTCCAAATGAGCCCTCTGCTTGGATGCTTCGATTCATTCGATACAAAGCTCCTTCTTCTGATACAATTCGCTTTAAATCTTCTTGTCTATGCTTTATAAATGTCTTTGCTACTTGCAAGACCTTAGTTCTTTCTTCTAAAGGTGTTTTACAGTTATTACCTTTGATGCAATCGCTCTTATAAGGACATTCGCTACAGTCTTCACATATGTAAATGGTTTTTTCACTGACATAGCCAGTTTTAGATTTACTATGTTTCAAATGCGATACTGTAAGCCTTTTATTATTCTTGCAAGTGTAAAAATCAGACATTTCATCGTATTCCATGTTTTCTATCTTGCCAATATCATTCTTGTATTTCCTTGTTTTTGATATCTCATAATTAGCAGGCTTTATAAATGCTACCTGATTATTAGCTTCGAGAAACAGATAGTTTTCCTCACTCTCATAACCGGCATCTGCAGTTATGTTTTTATACTTAAATTTCAAATGTTTTTCAGCATCTTTTAAGAATGGTATAAGTGTAGTAGTATCTGTTGGTTGAGACCCAATAGTTAGCCATGTGATGTACTCTGAATCTACGCCGTGCTGTAGATTAAAGGCTGGTTTTAACTGTCCATTTCCCATGGCATCTTCTTTCATACGCATAAAAGTAGCATCGTGATCAGTTTTTGAATAGCTATTTCTATCTCCACATATATGTATTTTTTGAGTGTATTCTTTAAGCTTCGAAAGATGTTCCTCTAATGTTTCAATGCTTTTCTGTAGAGGTGTTTTTCTTTTACCTATACCATGCACGAATGTGATATTTTCAGTATCTTTAAGTGCATACAATTTCTTGCGAAGTTTCTTTAGATGTTTGATTTTTACTACAT
>JBJEMF010000059.1:0-14375 GCA_051879535.1 Lachnospira sp.
GTTCACTTGCCTGTTTCTTTAAATTTTCATCTATTCTTACTTGTGTAGGTACTGTTGCCATAAAATCACCTCCATCTTAAAATACCATACTAATATTATATGCATCCCTTATAATTATATAATATCGTTTTGATTTACATTGTCAATCATTTGTATTGTTTTTTTAATATTATGTGATTTATGAAACTATTAACCACATTTACCTATCTCCATCCAAACTCATCTAACTTGTCAAACAGGTATCTCATGGAAGGATTTTGTGGACTAATGAAGCGAGAAATGTACTATTGCAAAAAACATAAAAAAACCCCGGTGCATAAAGCACCGGGAAAGAAATCAAGCTCTCGTAAACTATGAAAGCTTACTTATAATCTTCTTAGGACACTTCTCGGCACACTTGCCACATCCTGTACATTTTGTCTGATCTATATGAGCAATGTTATTTTCTACTGTAATAGCGCCGAATTCACACTGCTTTGTACACATCATACATCCGATACATCCAACTGAACATACAGACATAACGTCCTTGCCCTTGTTCTTTGAAGAACAGTTAACTGCATAAGATGAATCATAAGGAATAAGTTCAATAAGATTTCTAGGACATGTTGCAACACATTTACCACAAGCCTTACATTTTTCCTTATCAACAACAGCAACGCCGTTAACAACATGGATTGCATCAAAAGGACATGCCTTCATGCATGAACCAAATCCCATGCATCCGTATGTACATCCTTTAGGACCTCCATTAGGAGCAATTCCCATCATCGTACAATCTTCTACACCTGAATATACATAGTTATTCTTTGCCTTATCACAGTCACCACCACATTTAACATAAGCTGTCATACGTGTTGACTCACCTGCTTCTGAGCCCATAATAGCAGCAATTTTAGCAGCCACCGGTGCTCCACCTACAGGACATGCACCACAATCTGCTTCCCCTGCTGCAATAGCTTTAGCTAAGGCATCACATCCGGCAAAACCACAACCGCCACAATTGTTACCCGGCAATTCTGCTCTCACATCTATTTCCTTCTGATCCACTTCAACAGCAAACTTCTTTCCCATAACTCCAAGAAAGAGTCCAAGAAGAAGACCTGTAACGCCGACAACAACGGCTGCAATAATAATACCTGTCATTTTCTATATCCTCCTTCTTAGAATATTCCTGAGAAGCCAAAGAATGCAATTGACATAAGACCTGCTGTTAAAAGAACAATTGGCATACCCTTAAAACTTTCCGGAACATCATTATCTTCAATACGCTCACGAATACCGGCCATAATAACAATAGCAATTGTAAAACCAATAGCTGTACCTAAACCGCTGACAAATGACTCAATCAGATTATATGAATTCTGAACGTTTGTTAATGCAATACCAAGCACTGCACAGTTTGTTGTGATAAGAGGAAGGTAAACACCAAGTGCCTCATAAAGAGGTGGCATACACTTCTTAAGAACCATTTCAACAAACTGAACCAATGTAGCAATTACAAGAATGAATACAATTGTATTCAAATATGTTAAATCAAGAGGTGTTAAAAGGTAATCATAAATCAAACTACATATAATTGATGATATTGAGATAACACCTATAACAGCTCCACCCATTCCGGCTGCTGTGTTAATTTTCTTAGATACACCAAGGAAAGGACACAGACCCAGGAACTGACTTAATACAACGTTGTTTACAAGCGCTGCGCTGATAGCTATAACTAATAAACTCATCATCTATCTCCTCCCTTAATTAGTTTCTGCGCTGTCTAAGACAGCCTCTTTGTCATCACCGATATAATCAGGAACTTCAGCCTGCTTCATTCCGTGTTTTCTCTTAATTCTGTTCATTAAAGCAACACACATAGCCAGTACAAAGAAAGCTCCCGGTGCAAGAATAAAGATACTTGCAGGAGTATAACCCATTGTTGAGAAATCAACTAAAGCAGAGCTTCCGGTTGACAGGATTGTTCCTCCGCCTATAAGTTCCCTGACTGCACCTAATATTGTGATTGCAGCTGTAAAACCAAGTCCCATACCAAGACCGTCGAATACTGAAGGAATAGCAGGATTCTTAGATGCATAAGATTCAGCACGACCTAAGATGATACAGTTAACAACAATAAGCGGTATATAAATACCTAGTGAATCGTAAAGTGATGGCAAAAATCCCTGCATAAGGAACTGAACCATAGTAACAAAGGATGCTACTATTACAATGAACGCCGGCATTCTGACACCATCAGGAATAACCTTACGAAGTAATGAAATAATAAGGTTTGATAATACCAAAACCACTGTTGACGAAAGTCCCATACCAATACCATTAATTGCTGATGTTGTAACAGCAAGTGTTGGACACATACCAAGTGTTAATACCAATGTAGGATTTTCTTTAATTAAACCGTTATAAAGTCTTTCAACACATTTATTCAACTAAAACACCTCCTACTCTGACTTAGCAATATCTGCATATACAACTAATGCAGCATTAATACCCTTAGTGACAGCCTTAGATGTTACTGTGGAACCGCCGATTGCATCAATTGCTTCATCTGATGAAGTTCCTGTTCCATCTGTAACAACCTTATATTCAGCCACCTTAACACCATTAAACTGGTTAAGGAAAGACGGATCCTGTTTAGCTCTCATACCAAGTCCGGCTGTCTCACTGATTGAAAGAATTGAAGTACCAAGATACTCCCCATCCTTAGAAATACCTACTGAGAACTTTATATCTCCGCCATAACCATCATGGGCAACCACTGTTATAACATATCCAACAACAGTATTTCCGCTCTTACCTACAACAACCTCTGTAACCTCATCCTTAGAATAATCTGTAGAGGATGCATCAAGGAGAGTCTTTGTTGTTTCTGCAATCTTATCTTCAGCATATTTACCGCCTAATGACTCAAACTTATCAGCTCCGGCAACTACAGCCTTATAAGCTTCCTGTTTTGCTTTTTCATTCTGATTAGCAATTGGTGTCTTTGTAACATCATATACAATACCCAGAAGAATCCCGGCAATGAGTGTTATTGCAAATAATATGCATGCGTCTTTAATAATCTTTTTCATATTATGCAGCCTCCTTTGCCTTTTTCTCAGGTTTCTTCTTACCAAATGACTTAGGAACCGTAACTCTCTCAATAAGCGGAACTAAAAGGTTACAGAAGATAATTGCATAAGAGACACCTTCTGCTGAACCTCCATACATTCTGAAAATAAATGTAAGTAAACCTAAGCAAACACCAAATACAATTTTACCGTTAGGTGTAATAGGAGAAGTTACGTAATCTGTTGCCATAAAGAATGCTCCCAGGATAAGTCCACCGCCGCATACTTCCTGCAACATATACATAGCATCAAACTGATGTCCCGGTGCCAATAAGAAAATAAGCACTGCAAATGTAGCAATATATGTAGCAGGTATTCTGAGAGAAATAACCTTTCTTACCAAAAGATAAACTGCACCAAGTAACAGACAGATTACTGATGTCTCACCAATAACACCACTTGTCTTTCCAATGAACATATCAAGAAGAGATGGAGCACTCTGTCCAACTACCTCTGAACCCGGCTTAAGAATTGCAAGAGGAGTTGCTCCTGAATAAGCATCTACTGCAAAACTTGAATCACATACAAAACTTGTCATTGGTCCTGTATAACCAATAAGAAGGAAACATCTTGCTGCTAATGCAGGGTTCATAAAATTCTGTCCAAGTCCGCCAAATAACTGTTTAACAATAATAATGGCAAACAGACATCCTACAATCTCAAAACCAACATTCAATGATGATGGTATGTTCAATGCAATAAGAAGTCCCGTAACGGCTGCACTTAAATCCATAACTGTTATCTTCTTATGCATTAAATACTGATATAAAGCTTCGGCAGCAACACAAGTCACAATACCAATAATGATACGCACAAGTGCCGGAATACCGAAATTATAAATTCCAAATATACTAGCAGGAGCTAAAGCTATAAGTACATCTCTCATAATTGTCTGAGTAGTATCCTTGCTTCGTACATGTGGATTAGTTGATACGTTAAAAATCTCGCTCACTTTTAATCCTCCTTACTTCTTTTTTCTGTTAGCTAAAACGATACTTCTCATAGCCTTAATCTGCTGTGTTAACGGTCTCTTAGCAGGACAGACGTACGAACAACTTCCGCACATAACGCACTCCATACCATCAAACTTAACAAATCCGGCTTCATCATTCTTTGATGCAAATCCGGCAAGTTTAGCCGGGAGAAGATGACTAGGGCAGCCTGCTCCGCATCTTCCGCAACGGATACATGCCGAAGGCTCAATCTTACTAACAACATCTTCCTCAAATACAAGTAATGACGAACTTCCCTTTACAACAGGTACATCAAGACTATACATGGCAAATCCCATCATAGGACCACCTGAGATATACTTCTGTGGCTCACCTACAGGACCTCCTGCTGCTTCAAGGAGCTGTCTGTAATTAGTTCCCAGCCATACATAGAAGTTACCCGGATTCTTAACTCCGTCACCTGTAACAGTACAGATTCTCTTTGTCAAAGGTTTTCCCTCAATTACAGCCATATATATGCTGAATATTGTATCAACATTATGTACAATACAACCGGCATCAGCAGGCAGCATAGATGAATTAATACTTCTACCTGTTGTTGCGTAAATAAGGCAGCGCTCACCACCCTGAGGATACTTTGTCTTTAATGGCTTAACTTCAATATTAGGCTCATTTGCAACAGCCTCCTGCATAATCTTTATAGCATCAGGCTTGTTATCTTCAATGCCAATAATACCTTTAGCATGATCAAATATGCTTAATGCAACTTTAAGTCCCATAACAACCTTATCAGACTCTTCAAGAAGACGTCTGTAATCTGATGTAAGATAAGGTTCACACTCAGCACCATTAACAATAATATAATCAATTGCCTCAGGGTTCTTAGGGCTTAACTTTACGTTAGTTGGAAAGCCTGCTCCACCCATACCTACAACTCCGGCAGCCTTGATTCTCTCAAGAATTTCCTCCTTGGAAAGTTCCTCAAATTTCTTAGGAGTATACTCAACTTCTTTAAATTCTCCATCATTCTCTATAATGATAGAATTGCACTTACCACCTGTTGCAAGTGTTCTTGGCTCAATAGCCTTAACAGTACCGGATACAGATGAATGGATATTAGCAGATACAAATCCACCGGCCTCTGCAATCAACTGGCCTGCCAGCACATAGTCACCCTTAGCCACAACAGGGACTGCTGGTGCTCCAATATGCTGTGAAAGTGGGAATACCATCTCCCCTACGGCAGGAAAAAGCTCTTTAACCGGCTTATCTTTTGACAACTCCTTGCCGTCATAAGGATGTATTCCACCTTTAAATGTACACTTTCCCATGACACATTTCTCCTTATAAAATTAATATAGTAATATTTTATATCAACAAAGCCTAAAAATCTACTTTTTTTTGACTATACATTCGTATATAATAAACAAAAAATGATAGAATTTTAACATCTTTTTGTTAAATATATAACAATATTATGAGGTGAATAATGTACAATATCTGTGAAAAAATATGTATTGATAATATGAACAATATAAACTCCTATCTTCCTGATGAAAAAAAGCAGATTTTCTTTGATATTGAGACTACAGGTTTTTCCTCTAACTCTGATATATGCTACCTTATAGGCGTTGTCTATAACGATAAAGGCACTATTAAATACAACCAATGGTTTGCTGACACACCCCGTGAAGAAGAAGAAATAATCCGTTCATTTTGTGTTTTTTTTAACAACTGCACCTCTGTCATTCATTTTAACGGGGATGGTTTTGATATTCCTTTTATTACGGAACGTGGAAAAAAATACGGAATCACTCTGGACTTTTCTCGTTTAGAGAGCATTGATATACTCAAGCACACAAGAAACATCAGGAATCTTTTGAAGCTGGAAAATTATAAGCAGAAAACACTTGAAGGATTCCTTGAAATAAACCGGGAGGATAAATATTCCGGCGGTGAGCTTATCAATATCTATAAACGTTACACTGCATTTAAAGAGCCCTCTGACAGGGAACTTTTATTATTACATAACCGTGATGACATATTGGGCATGCTCTCTCTTTACAGTATTTTATCCTATGAAAATATAACAAATAAAAATTTCAGTCTGAAAAATGTTACACTTAGCAGTTTATGTTCCAAAGGAAAAAATATTACCAAAGACGGTGTCACACATTTTCTTGATTTTACCCTTTGTTTATCTGTTCCTGTACCAAAACAGATAATTATGGCAATACCGGTTAACAATATGTTTTCCTCAAAAAAGGGCACTGATTCATTCTCAACAGGAAACGAGATGATAAGCATCTTGATAAAAGACGACTTATTAAAAATTTCAGTTCCCGTTTATAATACTGAACTTAAGCATTTTTATCCCAATTACAGAGATTACTACTACCTTCCCGAAGAAGACAAGGCAATTCATAAAAGCGTAGGAATCTATGTAGATTCCTCATTTAAAGAAAAAGCAAAAAAAGAGAACTGCTATGTAAAAAATGTTAGTTCTTACATACCGGTTCCCCTTAGTTACGAAAACAAATTTCTCACCTTCCGGAAAAACTATAATGATAACTCCAATTATCTGGAATTAAACAACTCTTTTCTGGATGATAAAAATGATGTATTTAATTATATTTCTGATATAATCGATGCTATTTAGCCTGTCTCTTTCTGTAGAAGAACAGTTCATCAAAATCATACCCCAGTTCCTTATGATTAATAATCTGTTCTGTATTACCTACAAAGAGGCAGCCATTCTGCACCAATGAATTATTAAATTTTTTGTAAATTTCCAACTTAGCTTCTTCTGTAAAATATATCATAACATTTCTACAGACTATCAGATGGCATCCTGTAGGATAAGGATCCTTTAACAGATTAGCTTTCTTGAATTCAACACATTTTTTAATTTCATCGGAAATCTTATAAAATCTGTCACCCATTTTTTCAAAGTACTTATCCTTAAACTCTGCCGGAAGTCCGTTCAGACTGGCCGCTCCATAAACGCCGTCTTTGGCCTTTTCCAAAACAGTTTCATCAATATCTGTGGCATAAATCTTGATATTACTCATAGGAACTTTTTTAGCCAGAACCATTGCTAATGAATATGGTTCATCCCCTGTGGAACAGGCAGCACTCCATATCTTAAGTCTTGGTCCGAACTCATTAATCAAATCAGGAAGAATAACATCTTCTAACTTCTTCCATAAGGCAGGATTTCTGTAAAACTCAGAAACATTAATAGTAAGATAATTAACAAATTCATCCATCAATTTAGAATCAGTCTTTAATGCCCTGCTGTAGCTATCATATCCATCATACTTATTACGGGAAATAAGTGTATCAATTCTACGCTTCATCTGCCTTTCTTTATAGGCATTCAAATCAATACTCGTGCTGTCTAAGACAAACTTCTTAAACTCCTCATAGTCTTTTATCATTGTTGTTCCTCATATTCTTTCCTGTACCGGTTCACGACCCGATGCATATGTTGTAGTTATATTTGTTATCAATATAACACATTTTCAAGAAAAATACGATACTATAGTAAAATTTTTACTATTTTTTTGATAATTGTTTTAGAAGTTCAATTATCATATAATAATCCTGTATTTGAAAAATATGAGAAAGGGAAATCCCAGCACTATTCCTGATATGGGATTACACATAATAATGAACGAAGAACAGATAATTAAGCATAAAATAATTGATATTGCCAACCGGTCATACAAGCAAAACATTTATACTTTTTCCAATTTTTTAAGTATTACAGAACTATCCATACTTTACAGCATGAAAAGAGAATTAAGCTTTATACCCTTTGATACATTCGGAGGATATGATGGCTGTGAAAGAGCTATGGTTAGATTTGGCAGTGAAGAGCTTTTTGGTTATATAGAGGATTTTCCCATTGCTGTAATAAAAATCTCTCCCCTTATAGAAAAATTTTCAGAAGAACTGGGGCACAGAGATTATCTGGGTGCGCTAATGAATCTTGGTATTAAACGAGAACTTCTGGGAGATATAATCATCAATAACAAAACTGCCTATGTATTGTGTGTTGAACATATTGCAAATTATATAACAGATAATCTTAATACAGTAAAACATACACATGTACAATGTGAATTAAGCAGCCTTCCCCAAGACAGCCAGACCAAAAAGCTTGAGGATATTGAAATAATAGCTGCATCTCCCCGCATTGACGCAGTTGTTGCCGGCATTACCCATCTGTCAAGAAGTCAGTCATTAAATTACTTCACTTCAAAGAAAATATATGTAAACAATATGTGCATGGAAAATAACAGTTATCAGTTAAAATGTGACGATATTCTGGTAATAAGAGGATTTGGCAAATATATATATAAGGGTTTCAATAAAGAAACAAGAAAAGGCAGGGTTTATATACAATTACAGCATTATACCTAAATAAAACATAAGTGCAACACAACAAAGGGACTGCAACACCGGAAAATACTTCAATTAATATCATCCGGTGCAACAGCCCCTTATTTTTACATTCCTATATTACAATTCGTATATTTACATATACTCCTGCTCTGTCTAACTAATTACTCCTGAGTTTCCTCTGTAGTCTCTGTTGCTTCTACTGCCTCTGCTTCTGCATCATCTGTAGAATATTCAACAATCTCCTCTGCAGGCTCTTCATCAGCAAGTAACGCCTTAATGCTTAAGCTGATTTTCTTTTCAGCTTCGTTAAGATCAACTACTTTCGCTTCAATCTGCTGACCAATCTTAAGAGCATCCTCCGGCTTATTGATATGTTCCTTTGAAATCTGAGAAACATGAAGCAATGCATCAATTCCCTCTTCTAACTGAACAAAAGCGCCGAAATCCGTCATTCTTGCAACTGTACCTGTTACAACACTACCAACAGCATACTTTGTTGCAGCATCATTCCATGGATTGAGATCAGGATACTTAACTGAAAGTGCAATCTTGTCACCGTTAATCTCTTTTACGAAACATTTTACAGAATCACCAACTTTATATACTTTCTTAGGATTCTCTGTTCTTCCCCAAGACATTTCTGAAATGTGAAGTAATCCGTCAACTCCACCAAGATCAATAAATGCACCAAAATCAGTAACATTCTTAACTGTACCTTCAATGGTGTCGCCTTCCTTAATCTTAGAAAGCAATTCCTTTGATGCAGCTTCCTTCTTTGCAACTATTAACTGCTTGCAGTCACCAATGATCTTTCTGTTCTTTGGATCATATTCAGTTAATACAAATGTTACTTCCTTTCCTGCATACTCTGAGAAATCCTTAACGAATGTATCAGATACAAGACTTGCAGGAATAAATACTCTGGACTCATCAACAACAACTTCAAGTCCACCCTTTATAACTCTTGTTACAGTAGCTGTAATCTCCTCTTTGTTATTGAAAGCTTCTTCAAGCTTCTTGCTGCCATTATCTGCAACAAGCTTTCTGTATGTAAGAACAACCTGTCCTTCTCCATCATTAAGCTTAAGAACCTTAGCCTTCATCTCATCACCAACAGAAACAACTGTTGTAAGATCCACACCCGGTGTAGATGTATATTCACTTCTTGTTATAACACCATCAGCCTTGTAGCCTGTAATGCTAAGGATAATCTGATCTTCCTTAACCGCAATAACAGTTCCGTCAACAACCTCTCCTGTATGAATTTCTTTCCACTCTTCGTTAGCTAACATCTCTGCAAAATTCTCTGACATTAGTATAAACCTCCTCAATGATATTGTTCGGGGTTGACGCCCCAGCTGTAATACCTATGCTGTCTGCCTTTTTGAGTTTTTCTAACTCAAGGTCATCTAGAGTCTGAATATAAAACGTGTTTTCGCATTCACCTTTACAAATCTCATACAGTTTACGTGTATTAGAACTACTCCTACCGCCAATGACAATCATCGCATCCACTTTCTTAGCAATGTTTCTTGCCTCTGTCTGGCGCTCTTCTGTGGCATTACAAATAGTATTTCGAATACTCACATTGTAACTCTTTTCCTTGATAATTTCAACTAATTCTTCAAATTTATTGTAATTAAATGTCGTTTGTGAGACAATGACAGTTTCTTTGTCAGGGTCAAGATTAATATTATTAAGTTTTTCCGCAGAGTCAATTACAAAAGCTTTGTTGTGACTCCATCCCATAATTCCTTCCACCTCAGGATGATTTTCATTGCCAATAATGATAATCTGTTTTCCCTGTCTGCTTTCCTCCTCAACAATACGGTGTATTTTTAAAACAAACGGACACGTAGCATCTACTATATCGCATCCCTTATGCTTAATCTCCTCATACACATTTTTTGATACGCCGTGAGACCTTATAATTACTGTAGAATCCAGGGCATCAGAAATCTCATCCACACTTTCTATTGATTTCACACCTTTTTTTTCAAGATCTTTTACAACCTCTTCATTGTGAATTATTGGACCATAAGTATATATATTCTTCTGTGATGCTCTCTCATAAACAGTATCCACGGCTCTGTGCACTCCAAAGCAGAAACCCGCAGACTTCGCCAAAACTATCTCTTTCATAATCAACCGGCCTTTTCATTAATTATTTCTTTTAATCTTACAATTACCTGCTCAATACTCATTTCTGATGTATCCACCAACACAGCATCATCAGCCTGTTTCAAAGGTGATATGCTTCTATGCATATCCTGATAATCCCTTGCCTCAATATCCTTTTTAATTGCTTCTAAATCACACTGTTCTCCCTTTGCCACAAGTTCATCAAAACGTCTCCCGGCCCTTGCGTCACAACTGGCTGTAAGATATATCTTAACAGTAGCATTTGGCAGTACCGTTGTGCCAATGTCTCTTCCATCCATAACAACATCTGCGTTTTCAGCAATTTTCCTCTGCAAATCAACCAGCTTGCTTCTTACAGCACCGTACTTGGATGTTTTGGAAGCCATATTGCCAATCTGTTCTGTTCTTAACAGCCCTGTGACATTGTCGCCGTTAAGAATTACCTGTTGTACGCCATCTTCATACCTGATTGTAATATCTACATTTTCAACTGCACTGTTGATTTCATCCTCATCATCAGGATTAATATTATTCTGTGCAAAATATACTGCAATTGCCCTATACATTGCACCGGTATCCACATAAATATATCCCATTTCCTTTGACAATAATTTAGCTATTGTACTTTTTCCTGCTCCTGCAGGTCCATCAATTGCAATTGAATTACCCATAATTATCTCCTATCTTTTTCAGATTACACATGTAATTCTTTTTTCTTTAATTACTCACCAATGTGAGATGCAGCAGCATAAGCCGTAGACCACGCAATCTGCAGGTTAAATCCACCTGTAACCGCATCCACATCAATAACCTCTCCGGCAAAATAAAGCCCTTTAACTATCTTTGACTCCATCGTTGTAGGATTTATCTCTTTAACATTAATTCCTCCCTGAGTGATAATCGCCTCATTAAAGCCTCTTAAACCTGTTAACGTTAAGGTAAAATGTTTCAAAAGATAAACCAGCTTTAAACGCTCCTCCTTAGTTACTGAGTTAACTTTTTTATCCGGATTAATTTCCGACAACTCAATAATTACAGGAATAAGTTTTTTAGGAAGAAGCTTGTCTAAAGAATTTTTAAAATCTTTATTCTTTTCTTCTTCAAAATCTCTAAGAATCCTATCATCTAACTGTTCTTCTGACAGTGCCGGTTTCAAGTCAATTACCAGTTTAAGATTTTTCTCTCTGATAATCTTTGAAACGAAACTGCTGGCGCTAAGAACCACAGGGCCGCTCACACCGTAATGGGTAAACAGCATCTCCCCAAAATCACTGTAGAGTTCTTTATCCCCATCCATAACAGAAATGCTTATATTCTTCAAACTTAATCCCTGAAGTCTGCCACTCCACTCTTCCCGTGTAACAAAAGGAACAAGGGCCGGAAGAATAGGCGTAACAGTATGTCCCAGTTTTTTTGCCCACCTGTATCCGTCTCCTGTTGAACCGGTACTTTGATAAGAATTACCGCCTGTTGCTAAAACGCAAACATCACCCTGAACAAATTCACTGTCCGGTTCAGAGCCGTTTTCTCTTCCTTTTCCCTCTTTAGGTAATGTGCTTACTTTAACGCCTTTAAAAGAACCGTTTTCTTCCACAATATCAACCACTGCTGTATTAAGATGAACTTCCACATTGAGTCTGTTCATCCGTCTGCTTAATGCATTTATAACATCTGAAGAATGATCAGATTCCGGAAACACCCTGTTTCCCCGCTCAATCTTGAATTTAAGACCCAGCTCATCAAAAAAACTCATGGTGTCATAATTGCTGAATTTTTTAAATGCAGAAAACAAAAACTTCTGATTGGTAACCACACTGTTTCGGATATCATCCTCATCACCGCTGTTGGTAAAGTTGCATCTTCCCTTTCCGGTAATAAACAACTTCTTTCCCAGTTTTTCATTTTTTTCAAAAAGTACTACTTTATGTCCTTTTTCGGCAGCCACAATGGACGCCATCATACCTGCGGCTCCGCCACCTATTATTATCACCCTGCTCATGTAAACTCCGTTATAGATTTAAGTTCTGCAATGATATTGTCATCCAACATATTAATTTCATCATTGCCTTCAAAGCTGTAATCTTCCACTGTATTTTTTAGATTTTCAAGATAAGCTGCAACCTGGGTATTCCTTCTCACACACATAGAAACAATCAGTGCATTAATAAGACTCATGGGTGCCACCATGGATTCCACAACTGATGCCATATCACTGCTGGCAAACAAATTACAGCTTGAATACATATTCATAGGCGAATGTTTGCTGTCAGTTATGGCAATTACCCTTGCGTTGCGGTTATTTGCATATTCCATTGCCTTCAAAGTTTTCATGGAATATCTCGGAAAACTGATTCCTACAACAACATCTTTTGGGGTTAGATGCATCATATCCTCAAACATTTCATTAAGGCCGCCCATTTTTACAACCGTAACGCCCTCCCTTATCACCTTAAGATAATATCCTAAAAATGCTGCCAGAGGTTCACTGTTTCTGACTCCGATAATATATACATGATTAGCTGAAAGAATATCATCAATAGCTATTTTAAATGCATCTCTATCCACATTTTTTATTGTATGTTCAATTTTTTTCGCATCCATAGTGAGAACATTGTCAAGAATAACATCTTCCGTAAGATCACTCTGGAGAATATCTATCTTGTCAAAAGATTTTATTTTATCCTGTACCACCAGAGCCAGTTTCTGCTGAAACTCAGGATAACCTGAAAGTCCTATTGCTGCAGGGAATCTTACCGCCGTGGATTCGCTTACCCCGGCCTTTTCCCCCAACTGGGTGGCAGTAAAAAATGCACACTGATGAACATTTTTAAGGACATAATCCGCTATCTTTTTATGTCCTTTACTCATAGATGCTTTTTTAGTCCTGATTGCATTCAGCACATCATAATCTGATTCATTACCCATAATACTATTATTAATTTTATTATTCTGCTTCATCTTTCTACCAACTTATATATCAGAATCTAATTTCTATATTTTTAAATATTATCAATAAATAATTCTCTGAAGTAAGGAAGATTTTCAATCCATTCGCAAAATGTGTGCCATTCCTCAAGTTTATGATTCTTTCTTGAATAATAAATATTTACAAGAGTCTCATAATTTAAGGTACAGGTTCTCATTTGATTATAGCTTTCCGGTAAAAGCTGAATCATACTATACCACTTTTCCTTATCTTTAGTCTCCACATATTCAAGTCTGATTTTTTCAAGAAAATCAATATTAGCCTTCATCATCTCCAGGGCTTCAGGTGTGCAATGATCCACGCTGAAATCACTCATTTCAAAAGGTTTGCTGTGAATCTTGTGCATGGTACTTGTAGAATTGGCTACTGTTGCAACTTTATATGTATCATATTCCTTCCACCAATAGATTGGCGCTGTGATATCAACCGATACAAATATCATTCTGACAAACTTTCTATGATCACTTCCGGCTTTACATAATCTTTTTGCCAGATCCAGATCATTAGGTCCCATAATGAATTTTCCATCTTTTGTTTCACTATCCATTCTATTCCAGCTATTCATAGGATTTCTTGCTCCTCTGACAGCATTTTCAAAATTCATAACTTCAAAACGTTCTAATTTAATCATAATTCCATCCTTTCAAAGAAATGCTATTGGTAATTGTACCAATAAAAATCTTGTTTGTAAATTGCAGCTCCAAAAAACGATGGAGTAAATTTATTGTTAGTTGGGATAAAAAAGAGAACCCTTATGAAGTG
>JBJEMF010000060.1:0-3481 GCA_051879535.1 Lachnospira sp.
AGTATGATGGGGTATGACGGAGATGTGTCACTTGAAATGGAAGATCTGACAATGTCTGTAGAAGCAGGTGTACGCACATCCATCGATGCACTGCAACAGACAATCAGCAAATAGATAAGAGAGGTATACACGAATGAATCTGAATGGTTATAATAAATTGATACAAAAGGATCGCGTATCCGGATTTGAAAAATTCGCGTATGGATGCGGAGAAATCTCTACAAATATTGTTTTTACTATTTCTACCAGCTTGCTGGTTATGTTTTATACTGATGTAGCGCATGTATCTGCTGCTGTAATAGGAATGATTATTGCAATCTCTCAGGTATTTAATGGTGTTTCCGATATTATGGCAGGATTTATCGTAGACAGGACACGTTCCAAGTATGGACGTGCCCGTGTATGGATGCTCAGAATGTCTATTCCATATGCCATTGCAGCTGTGCTTTTGATGACAGTTCCTCAAATCGGAACATTTGCTCAGGCAATTTACATTTTTATTACATATAACTTAATGCTTACTGTTGTATATACTTTGTTCCAGCTTCCTTTTGCAACGACAATGACATATATGACACGTGATCAGTCTGAACGTGCAGGTATTAATATTATCCGTATGGCTATGAGCCCAATTGGAAATATTCTTGTTACACTTTTATTCACAAGAATCCTTAATATGATGCCGAATGGCGGAATGTCTTCGCAGAAAAACTGGATCATACTGACTGCAATCTATGCTTTCGGGGCAGCATTCATGATGTTATTCTGTTTTGCGTGTGTTCGAGAGCGAGTAGAAGTTATCGATGATGTGGGTGGTGAAAAAATTCCGCTGAAGAAAGCGATTCCGGCGTTATTTAAAAATAAATATTTTATCATGCTTTTCCTGTATTTTGTGTTTTTTGCAATGTATCAGACATTCTCAGGAACAATGGCATCCTATTATTGCAAATGGATTGTAGGAGATACGAATATTATTGGCAATGTTAATACTGCTTGTTATGGTATTACTGTTTTCGCTACATTGGCTCTTGGAAAGATTATGCATTTGACGACCAAAAGAAACTGGTGTATTTTAGGAGCGTTATTTATCGTTGCGGGCTCATTGATTCTTATTGTCAGCCCACAGAATGTCGCACTTGTAACATTTGGCGGTCTTCTCAGAGGTATTGGCATGACACCGATTCTTGGTATGATCTTTACAATGATTGCAGATGCGATTGAATATGGACAGTGGAAAACTGGTTTGCGTACAGCTGGTGCAATTCAGTCTGCTACAACATCCGGACAGAAGTTTGGACAGGGAATCGGATCAGCACTTATTGGATTTATCATGCAGAACACAGGATATGACGGAACTCTTGAAGTACAGTGCGATACGGCACTTGCCACAATTCAAAACCTGTTTATCTATGGAGTGACTGCTTTGGCAATTATTATGATTGTGATTCTGTTGTTCTATAAACTTGACAAAGAATATCCAACTATTATGAAAGAACTTCTGGAAAGAGAAGAAAAACAGAAAGCAAAAATGAAATAAATCATAAAGAATCTGCAGTAAATTTTCTGCAGATTCTTTTCATATATGTAAAAAGGTGATATAATAAACAGAAGAGCTCGTGCTCGTTTATTATAGCTTGGAGGAGAAAAGACAATGGGAGTGACGATAAAAGAAATTGCACAGATGGCCGGAGTTCACCGGTCTACAGTAGATAAGGTGCTGCATAATCGTCCCGGTGTCAGCGATTCTGTCAGACAACGTATACAGAAGATTATTGATGAATGTCATTATGAGGCAAATCCGATTGGGAAAGCCTTACAGATGCAGGACAAAACGTTACACATTCGCGCAATTATGCTGGAAGTGGATGCCTATCCTTTTTTGAAAAAAGGAATGGAAGAGGGACTAAAAAATTACACGTCTTTTCAAATAGAAATAGATTACCAGATGATAGAGTGTTCAAATGTAGAAGCACAGGCAGTAGCCTTAGAACAATGTATAGAAGAAAAAATGGATGGGATTATTTTAAGCCCGATCAATACACATGAAATCGTAGAAAAAATAGATCAGTGTACTGCAGCAGGAATCCCTGTTATTACTGTAAATACTGATATAAAAGGAAGTCAGAGACTTTGTTATATAGGACAGGATGGATTTAAAGCCGGATGTGTTGCAGGAAGGCTTATGGGTGAATTTTTGCAGGGAAAAGGAAAGGTTGCTGTTTTTACGAGTGACAGTGACGACCATCAGTCTTTCCCGTTTGGAACTCGTGAAGGCGGATTTCGTAAAGTTGTGACTGAAAAATATCCGGAGCTTGAACTATTACCAAGTATTTATACAAAAGAGAATTCATCAATTATTCGTCGTGAAATGCATGGGTTGTATGAAAGAATGCCTGATCTGGCAGGAGTGTTTATCACGTGCGGTGGCGTGAAATCTGTTGGTGATGTAATCGAAGAGTGTGACGTGAAAAATGTTAAACTCGTATGTTTTGAAAAGTATCCGGAGATACAGGAGTTAATCATGAATGATATTATTACTGCAACAATAGACAGTGAAATAGAAGAACAGGGAAAGAGAGCAATAGAGACGCTTTTGGATTATTTGATTTATAGTAAAAGACCACCCAGAAAACATTTGTATTCAGAGATTAAAATTATATTGAAAGAATGTCTGTAAAAATCTGCAAACTGAGTATCGTTTCCTCAGTTTGCAGATTTTTTTAATACATAAGCTGAATGTTGTGGTTTTGGCAGAAATCCACATAGTTTACGTCTGGGCATCTGTCTGTGATTAAAGTATTGATTTTATCTAATTCACAATATGTATATAAAGCTGTACGATCAAATTTGTCATGATCGGCCAGGAGATAAATAGTTTTACTGTTATTGCAGATATTCTTTTTTACCATATATTCATCAACAGAAGCATTGGTAAGACCTCCCTGTATAGAAACACCGGTAGTTGCCATAAAAGCTTTTTTTATATTAACTGTTCGAAGAAAACTCTCTATGTCATGGCCTGTAAAGGATCCTGTTTTTCGATTTAGATGACCGGGTGTAATAATAATATCAATATCTGGATAAGGAATTGCTTTCAAAGATACATTCAAACTGTTGGTAATGATGGTACACGGGATATCTTTTATATAATCAAGCATATTAATGCAGGTGGTACCTGTATCTACATAAATAATGTCATAAGGTTCAACAAGTGAAGCAGCTATTTTGCAAATGTGTTTTTTTTCTTCCTGGTTAACAATATCTCGCTCTTTGAAAGATAAAAGAGGCATAACAGAATCAGGAGAATCCAATGCACAGATTCCTCCATAAACTTTTTTTGCCTTTCCTCGTTTTACTAATTCTTCCAAATCGCGTCTTGCAGTGCTTTTAGAAATGTTGAAATGGCTGCAGAGCTCTTCTAATGAAACGGAGCGTTTTTTCAGAATATATTCTTCCATGAGATCAATGCGTGTTACTTTCA
>JBJEMF010000061.1:0-3477 GCA_051879535.1 Lachnospira sp.
ATCCCGACAAGATATGGCTGATAGTAGCCAATCCCCTGACAGCCATCACCGAGACGTTCAAGTACGGATTCACCGGCGTTGGAGTCTTCGAGTGGTCGTATCTCCTCTACAGCCTTGTCTTCGCCATTGTCATCCTCCTCTTGGGCATAATGGTTTTCAACCGTGTGCAGAAGAATTTCATGGATGTGATATAATTTCGTAAGTTATGAGCAGAAAAGTAATAGAATTCAATAAAACAAAAAGGGTTTTAGCTTTTGTAGCCACATGCATTGAGGCTACAGCCCGCACTTTGAACACATCATATAAAGAGGTGTTCTCACGAATGATGTCTTTAGGTCTTATAGACAATTATATATATCAAAATTATGAGGTACTTCATACTGAGAGTCGTGAGAATGTTGTCAATGACCTGATTGAGTGTATGAAAGAATGGGAGGAGCGAGTATGAATCTTATTGTTTATCACGGAGGAACTGATGTTATAGAACATCCAAAAGTAGATGTTGGCAGGGACAATCTCGATTTTGGAAAAGGGTTCTACATTACAGATATAATACAACAAGCCGAAGAATGGGCAAGAAGAATATCCGACAGATGCAGATTGCCACGTGTAATTAATGCATATACATTAGAAACAGATAGTGTATTATCAAATTTCAGATGTAAGATTTTCAGTGATTATGACGGGGAATGGTTGGATTTCATAGTTGAAAGCCGTTTGGGTAATAAGCCATGGCGGAAATATGATTATATCGAGGGTGGTGTTGCTAATGACAGAGTCATAGACACCATAAATCTTTATATGGCTAATCTTATGACACGTGACGTTGCCATTGGACGCTTGGCAGAGCATCGCCCTAACAACCAAATGTGTATTTTGAATCAAGAAATAATTGATAAATATCTCAAATACAATGGAGCAACAACATATTGACCCTGCAAAATCTCCTGTTATCCAAGAGATAATCCTTAGCAATCGAATTGCGGTAATAAGCGATGAGATAGCAAAGCGTATGAATATCACTCCACTGAAGGCATTGGAATTATTCTATGCCAGTAAGACGTGCGAAGATTTGCACAACAAGGATACTGGTCTGTATTTGTATGGTGATTTATATGTTGTTGATGAGTTTTTACTTGAACAAAACGTAGAAAAGTTATGAGCAGAAATGTAATAGAATTCGATGGAGTGGGTAAGCAGTATGTGCTTGGAACATTCGGAACTGGAACACTGAGCCACGATCTCAACAGATGGTGGGCAAGTATTCGTGGCAAGGAAGACCCTTACCTGAAAGTTGGCGAGGTTAACGACCGCACAAAGAAAGGCGACAGCCGATTTGTGTGGGCATTGAAGGATATATCTTTCAGTGTTGAGCAAGGAGATGTGGTTGGAATTATTGGCAAGAATGGAGCAGGAAAATCCACGCTCTTGAAGATATTGTCCCGTGTGACATCTCCTACGGTAGGTTCTATAAAGGTGAAGGGGCGCATTGCGTCGTTGCTCGAAGTTGGTACAGGTTTCCATCCCGAGATGACAGGCCGTGAAAACATCTATATGAACGGCTCGATAATGGGTATGACGAGAGCCGAAATCACCCGCAAGCTTGACGAGATAGTGGATTTTGCAGGTGTGGAGAAATATCTCGACACTCCCGTGAAGCGTTATTCCTCCGGTATGATAGTCCGTCTTGGCTTTGCCATAGCCGCTCACTTGGATCCTGAAATCCTTGTGGTGGATGAGGTGTTGGCAGTAGGCGATGCCGAGTTCCAGAAGAAAGCCATTGGCAAGATGCACGATGTGGCAAACGGACAAGGGAGGACTGTATTGTTCGTAAGCCATAACATGGCTGCGGTGAAGAGCTTGTGCAAGACTGGAGTTGTGATGAAGAATGGAGGAATTGAATACACAGGAGATATCGAGTCAAGTGTGAGTCATTATCTTCAGATTGGCAACCATTCCTCCGAAGAAAAAATAATTGACCGTATAAAATGGAAAAAGCCTTCGATGACAATCAATAAGGTGGTTATAAATGGTACTGAAAAAGCAGAGAGTACAATATTATCAGACCAGAAAACACTGGAGGTTGAAATATCAGGTCATACCGAAGACTCAATAACAACAGACGTGATGCTTGTTTTTAACAACAAGGATGGGATGCCACTTGCAACGTTTGCGCCTGGACATTATTATGGTAATCTTATGAAGTTGCCTGCTGGTGATTTTCATATCTGTAAAACGATAGAGTTGCCCAAGATACTGACTCGCGGTTATCTTCATGTTGACTTGCTGATGCACCATCCTATGGTTGAATATCAGTTGAAGGCTCCTGAATGTGCAGTTTTTGAGGCCCAAGGTTTTCAGTCGGGTTTTGGTTCAGCAATGAACCAGAATGACAATGGATTGATTGGGTTTGATGAAATAATAAAATGATAATGTCATGAAGCGAAGATATGTCATATTGCTTACCGCCTGTGTCAATCCTGGAGGCATGCCCTTTACGGTACTTACCGATACGTCAGAACGCTTACGTCAGTATCGTGATGCTCTTGACTTCTATCTTCGCGAAACAACACTACCAATAGTCTTCTGCGAAAATACTTTATGTGATTTTAGTGATGACTATAAAGATTACATTAACAAAGGAAGATTAGAATATATCACTTTTGATGGCAATAATTTTGACAAGACAAAAGGCAAGGGATATGGCGAGGCTATCATAATGGAAGAAGCCTTCCGTAAATCTGTCATTATAGAGCCATCTGACATAATTGTCAAGATAACGGGACGCCTGAAAGTACTTAATATTAACGTCCTTATTAATGACAACATCCGTTTGTTCGCCAATACTATTCAGACAATGAATCCCTCAAATGATTATGTGGATAGTCGTGTTATAGTCTCGCCATTATCCTTCTTTATAGATTCTTTCCTCACTAAAAAACACTTGATTAATGACAATAATAACTCATTTTTTGAGCATGTGCTATTCAAATCGTTAGTACAGAGGAAGAATTTTATGTTTATCCCATTTCTCCATATACCAGAGATATTAGGGATGTCAGGTTCAAATGGTAATGAATACAAGCCAGAAAATCGGAATATTAATATAACAAAGTATATGTTTGACATGTTTGGTAACACCGTCAGGATAGAGAGGCAATGCGAATATTATAGGATTCCTTTATTAATTAAAGGACTTATTGTGGTTATCCGTTGTTTGTTGCTTTTACGTATTAAATTAGAGCATCCGTTTTAAACTATCTTATGATTTGTCAATGTATTTCTTTATGTCTCCAATAAATACACAATCCTTTTGAGCTATGAGACAAGGAACAGTTTTCAGAAATATCCAGCATATTATCATAGAAATAATGACTGTACAGAAGAAGATGAGCAAGTCGATTAATATCACCTGCTGGTGACATATATGTGATTCAAAGAACAACCTTAAATCTTTAAAGAAAAGGTAATGTGTAC
>JBJEMF010000062.1:0-3459 GCA_051879535.1 Lachnospira sp.
GGACAGCAGTTTCTATAACAGAGATTGCTGTCTTTTTTTATACCCAAATTTAAAATGAAAGGAGCGATGGAGAATGGACTCAAAATTGTTATACAACCAAATCAAAGAGCAGCTTCCTCCTATGGAAGGAGTTGCTGTTAAGGTTGAAGACAACAAAATGAATTTCTACATAGATGGGAGGTTAGAATTTTATGTAAGAGAATCAGGCGGAGTAAGTTACATGCCAAATTGTTCGGATACAGATAAGGTTAAGAATATATGCGGTGAGATCGTTCGCACATCAAGGTTTGTCCGTGAATATCTTGAAACAATTGACCAAGCACCGGATTTTGAAGTAGAAGGTCTCAAAAACAAATACAAACTGCTTGCACAGTTTAACAACACAGTATTAGCCGCAAGAGTCGACGGCGGAGACCATGTTGAGTTTGTTACATGGGATAAGGATTCAAGAGGCGTATCTGCAGGGAACTATTTTGGAAATAACTTTACTCGTGCAAAAGAAGATTTCGCTGTAAGAGCAAACATTGTAAATCGAGACAAAATATTTTCAACCTCTGAACTTGTTGAGATATACAGGTGTATAGATGATACACTTGGAGGTGGATATGAAATCTCAGATGAACAGGTAGATGTGCTTAATACAATCAAGGATAAAATAACTGAGGTAGTACCTGATGTAATTGAACAAGCTGTTGAGGCTCAAGAACAGTATGATCAGGAACTAAATAACGGCATGACAATGAATTAAGGGAGGTGAAAGAATATGTTTAACTGCAAAATTATATATAATGACACAAATGTTAATATTGAGTTCCCATGTACGAATTTAACTTTATTTGCAAAACTTGCAGACCTGCATGTTCCCGATGAGGAAAAGTCAAAAATGGATATATATATCGAAGAAATCAGTTACGAGCCATTAAAGTGTCTCAAAGGTAAGTCGCACGATCCGGATGCTGTAAACTTATTGGCTAAAAAGCTTTGTTCACTTACAAGTGATGAGCTTAATAAATTTGAAGCAGTCAGAGAACTTAACGGAATTACCGATTTATATGACATGATAAACCTCACAGATAATATGCACTATTATACTTTGGTTAAAGATATGAGCGATATAAAAGCCGTAGGCAAACTGCATATAATGACCAGAGATGGAGGCATATCTGCAGAGGATATCAATAACATCGATTTTGAATCTATTGGAAAGAAACTGATAGAATCAGGTAACGAAAGAATAACGAGATACGGCAATATATATACAAACAGCGATTTGGAATATTATGAGCCTTGTACTCGTGAATCCTTGCCTCCATTTCAATTTTATGATAATCAGCCTGTATGTGTTGAAATAAGCTATCAGGGAAATAAAAACTATGTAAATCTTCCCGATACAAGAATGGCGCTTGAAAGGGCAGCATTCAGAATGGGAGCGAGAGATGTATCGCAATGCAAATGTATAATTGATAATACAGGTTTCAGTGTCGCTCATTCGGAGGAGCTTAACAGCGTAGAGATGCAATACAACAAATTACAAAGTATTCTCGAAAGTATTTGCCAAAATGAAGGTATTGATAAACTCAATATGGTGGTGAATAAACTCGTTCAATTAGACGATACAAAGCTTACATATATTGTTCCTGTGATTGAATATGCCGAGGACAGCAGCAGTGATGCCATTGTAAAGTTAATTGACAACATTGACTCATTTGCGGTATTTGGTGATGTCGGCGATGCATACGAACTTGGCGAGGCTGTAATAAATGCAAATCCCGAATACAACATACATATCGAACTCGAAGATTATTTTGATTTCGAAAAATATGGCGAGGATATAGATATGGAATGGCAGGGAAAATATCTTGACGGAAATATTTATGTTGCAATTAAAGATTATATTACCTTGGAAGAAATTTTAAGGGATGACGAACTTTGCGAAGAACAGGGCATGCAGATGCCCGGAATGTGAAAGGAGAAAAGAAATGTCTGAAAAACGAATATTGGCTGTGGAGATTGACAACACCTTATTTGATGAGTTGGATGACTTTGTAAAGAAGAATGGCTTATCAAAGAAACAGTATGTGGCAGAGATTATAAGAGCAAATCTCGCACAGAGCATGAAACAAGAACAGGAGGTAGCAGAACCTGAAATAACAGGTCCGAAAGGATGGGATAGACCGGAAGTAGAAAAAGCGATTGATGATTTCATTTTACAAAACGGCCGAGTGCCATCACAGAAAGAATTTAAAAATGAAAACGGACTCCCATCATACGGTGCCGCCGCAAGAGCATTGGTGGAAATATCCCCGGCACAGTATGCAAATCAGCGATACAATGAAATATGCAATATAGAGCAGGACACAGGCTTTGATATAGGGCCTGATATGAATATTTAGGCGGTACTTTCTGAAAACAGAAGGTATCGCCTTTTTTTCGTTTTAGAACAGGAGGAATAATAAAAGATGATAAATAAAAGTCAGATAATGACATGGAGAAATATCGGTTACGATGCACAGGAACTTATTTGCCGATGCGACAGTAATGCAAGTGTTGAGAAATTAGCGGAAATGGCTGAGGCTATCAAGGAGAAAATGAACAGGCTCGATATATCAGAACTTAAGCAACTGCACACAGAGAAAAACATTGCTTTTACGGAATATGCGGATATGATTTCGGAAACTCTTGACAAAGAACCTGCGGATATCACAAAAACAAGAAATCGTGCCAATGCACTCTTGAAAATCGTAGTTGATATGCGGTATGGCTCACTTAAAGATGATGAGTTCTATAAGAAAATCGCAGAGGAAGGTGAGGTAAATGCCTGAAAATAAAATATTACTTGGAGACTTGCTCAAATACATGAGTTTTGAAGATGTGCATCTGACACACAAGTACGAGGAAATTGAACTTTCGACTATTGTGGAATTGGATGATGACACACTCACCCAAAGCGGTAAAGAACATTGGGAAGATGTAATGAATGCAAAGGTAAATCGGATATTTGTAGGAGGATACGGATTGCAGATTGAATGCGAGGATGTAGAGCCTGAACGATTGGCAGAATTTTCACATGTGCTTGCAGGATACTGTGATGCGGACTTGTATGATACATGGATAAATGATGGCAATGACGAAAGTCATGAAGAACCTACAATGAATATATAAAGGAGACTAACTAATAATGAAAAACATTCAAATTTTAGTAACATTAAAGGCACAGGTGGAAACGGCAGATTTTATGATGGAGGATTTGGCTACCTGCATAGATGTAGAAGATGTTGACCTTGATGAACTTATTTCGGAAAAGGATGAAGATGTCTTGGCACTACTTGAACAGTTTAAGATGATTGATTGCACACTTAATATGCTGACAGAAGATTTGCGGGGTTCTCTTTGTAATGAAGGATTTGACTGCGAATCGTATTCAACATGGGTAAGCGAACTTTGTTATGACCTCATGAG
>JBJEMF010000063.1:0-14070 GCA_051879535.1 Lachnospira sp.
CATACCGGTTCTTTTATTTTTTTGAATCGGGTATCACATCATTGACTAATATACACTATATTGTTTTTTTACTAAGACATATCATTATATATTTTCTTGACTAAAATAGTTAATAACATTAAAATAAATCACTGCACGTCATACTTATTAGAGGAGGTAGAAATGAAAGATAAAACACAACAAATTTTCAGAGATGCGCCTGTACCTAAGGCTGTTCTCACTAATGTAATTCCGTCTATAATCAGTATGTTAATGGTTCTTGTCTATAATCTTGCAGACACATTTTTCATCGGTCAGACAAAGAATCCCTTAATGGTTGCGGCTGTTTCCATTGCAACACCTGCATTCCTGTTATTCATGGCAATAGGTATGCTCTTCGGAATAGGCGGCACATCAATGATAAGCCGTATGCTTGGAGAGGGAAAGAAAGACATTGCAAAAAAGGCATCCTCTTTCTGTTTCTGGACAGGCACAATAATAGGTGTGATTTCTCTGGTGCTTGTTTCCATATTCAGTGCTCCTATATGCCGTCTTATTGGTGCCAGCGACGCCACAACCGGATACGCATCTGAATACCTTTCAATAGTAGCATTGGGAATTCCCTTCCTCATAATCAGTAATTCCTTCAGTAACATAATCCGTTCGGAAGGACAGGCAACCGTTGCCATGATGGGAATGATAATAGGTAACATTATCAATATAATTCTTGATCCTGTAATGATTCTGGTATTGGGATGGAATGTTGCAGGTGCAGCCATTGCCACCGTATTAGGCAACGTTTTTTCAGCAGTTTTTTATATTGCACATCTGCTTTCAAAAAAATCAATGCTTTCAATCAATCCAAAATATTATACTCTGGATAAAAAAGTATCTCTGGGTGTATTGGCAATAGGAATACCTGCCTCATTAAACAGTATTCTTATGAGTGTATCCAACATTGCCATTAACACATTTATGTCAGCTCATGGAGACATTCCTGTTGCCGGACTGGGTGTGGCAATGAAGGTGAATATGATTGCTGTTATGCTTCTTATCGGTGTAGGTACGGGAATACAGCCTCTGTTGGGCTACTGTTTCGGTGCAGGAAATGATAAGAGATATAAAGCAGTACTTAAATTTTCACTCTGCTTCGCATTTGGATTAAGTATAATAATGACTTGTATATGCTACTTTGGGGCTGCGCCTCTTGCCAAGGCCTTTCTTGATGATAATGAAGCCTTTGGTTATGCCTTCTCCTTCTCCAGAATATATATACTTTCAGGTCCGATTCTCGGTATCCTCTTCGTATTTATGAATGCGATACAATCCATGGGAGCAGCCATACCTTCGCTTATTCTTTCTGTAAGCCGACAGGGAATCATATACTTCCCTATACTTATAACAATAAATTTTGTGAGCAATTCTCCTACTCACCTTGCAATGACTCAGCCAATGACAGACTATCTGGCAATGATATTATCAGTTGTGCTGTTTGCAATTGCTTATAAAAAATATTTTAATTCAAAAAGGGGTCAGACCCCATAAAATTTTTATAAACTTTTTGCCAAAAAGTTTATAAAAATTTTACGGGGTCTGACCCCTCTGGTTCCCCCTGGTTACAGGTCATATTTACTCTCAAATTCTTTAATTCTTAATGGTTTTGAAAAGTAATAACCTTGGAATATATTACATCCCATTTCTGAGAGTTTTGTGACCTGTTCCTGTGTTTCCACGCCTTCCGTTACTATCTTAAGCTCAAGCACCTTAGCAAGTCCTATAATCATATTAATAATATCCCAACTTCTTTTTCCTGTTTCATCATCTTTCTCGTCAAGCTGTAAAAATCCCATATCAAGCTTAAGAACGTCCACTTTAATCTCTTTGAGCATATTCAATGAGGAATATCCGCTGCCGAAATCGTCCATTTCAACCTCGAAGCCGTAATCTCTAAGCCTGTTAATAAGTATTTTGTGAGCTTCCTTTTCCTTTATAAATACGGTTTCTGTTATTTCCAATTTAAGCATTTTAGGATCAATTCCGTATGTTTCCACAAAACCGGTAAATGCACTGTATATGTCCACGTGGTACATATCATCCGGAGAGATATTTACTGAAATATACCAGTCTTTCTTTCCTTTATCTTCCCATTCTTTAAGTTTTATGGCAGCCTGCTCCCAAATATAATAGTCAAGTTTCCATATAAGTCCGGTATTTTCAAATATAGGGATGAATTCATTAGGTGCTATTATACCCTTATCAGGATGCTCCCATCTTACCAGTGCCTCCGCTCCAATCACTTTTCCGTCTTTTGTCGCCTGAGGCTGTAAATACATTTTAAACATACCGCTTTTCAGTGCTTCTTCAAACTCACCTACAATTCTCTTCTCGTTATGTGATTTCTCAAGAATCTTTTCATCATAATAGATTACACTTCTTGAATATTCATTGGTAATAGAATCTATTGCCATCCTGCATTTGTCACACATAACGTATGCAGGTTCACTATAATCCTGAATTTTATAAACTCCCACTGCAATACGCATTTTATAGAGATTACTGCTGAATTCATTCTCTATTTCCTTTATAAACTGAATCAGCTGATTTTCATTATACCTTTCTGCAGGAACCAGCCACGCAAAAGCATCCCCGGAAATTCTTCCGTACACATCTTTTTTATAATTGTGAGATATACCCCCGGCGATACGCATAAGCACTTCATTTCCCCGTTCCTGTCCGAACAACTCATTAAAAATCTTAAATTCTGTTATGTCTGAACATACAAGATAATAATCCTTTTCAGAATTGTCCCTTAATGCTATCTCAACATTCTGATAGAAATACTCTCTTCTGTATAAGCCTGTAAGTTCGTCATGAGCCATTCTGTAGTGACGTCTCTTAAATTCCTCTACTTCCTCTGTTCTGTCATGCATAACAAAGAAGAAGCCTATTTCCTCATTGTTATCGTCTATTATTTTATTATAACGGCATTCAAAATAAACACTGATTCCATCATAATCAAATACATCATCCCAGCATTCTTCCTTAAGAGATTTATCTTTTCTGTTCTCAATCCAGTTGCTGAAATAATCATATGTAAGACTTGCAAACTTTTCATCTTTCAGAATCTTTTTTGCTGTTTCATTCTGATATACACATTTTCCCCATAAATCAAACACGCAGACAACATCACTCATCTCTGCCACAAGATAAGAAAGTGTCTTCTTTTCCAATCCCTTGGGAATAAAAATGAGAGAAAAATAACATATTGCAACTGAAGCAATTCCATATAAAAATATGGAAGAATCCACAGGAAAACTGTTAAAGGTACTAATAATATTAGCCATAAGTATAACTATAAAAGAAACCAGAACCATGGCATATTTGCTCTTATAAAATTTAGGCACTGAATTTATTTTTTTAACGTACATATAAAGAATTATACATTCCAGGGCACCAATAAGTGCAAGATGTAAAAAGAAAGGAACCTTGAAAGAACATATATCATAAAATAATTCCCCGTTCCATTCCACCTGTATTATGTCAAAAGCATGCTTAAAAAAGATATTGAGAATTATATTACATGAGTCGGCAACATATAAAACAAATGCCACTTTTCTTGCCATACCTGTATTCTTCAATACACCGGTATATTCACTGGTATATTTAAGCATTACCACCATAATCCATATAAGCATCGCCATATATAGATTAATGAAAATCAGTGCACTCTCGTACGTCTTTGATAAAATAACAAAAAAATATATAACAATAGATATAATTCCACACGATAAAAGAGCCAGAATCCAACGTTTTAATTCCACGTTATCCTTCCGGCTCTTAACTGTAACAAAACACAAGATAACAAAGACTGCCATAACTGCTAAAAGCGCAACTAAAAACATCTTCATAATCTCTTCCTCCTTTGCTCATCTAAACACAATGTCTAGATTATAGCATTGAGTTTTCTGTTTTTCTACCCAATTATACAAAATATATGAAATTTCCCCCATTAAGTAGGTACTGGGGTACCATTTTCGTAAAATATGCTTAATTATCCTTAGTATCAGAATAATTTATAAACATATTAAACAGCAAACGGCTTATTATCAATAAATAATTCTTGTCTGATTCATTCCATCTGTTAGTGTGATTAAATACATCATAGAAGAAGAATATCCTCTCCCCTTCCGGTTTATCAAAATAAAAGCATAACATTGCCATTATATTGCACTCCATCAGAGAGTTGTAGGACTTTTTGTTATATCCCTCAACTGTAGTTGTATTTCCAATCATAAGAACATGATTTCTGTTAAAGCAAGACATAAACGCCTTATTATCCAAAAGTTCAGATATATCCGGCTCTTTTTTATAATCCCCTACCATATATAACGGCTCTTCAGACTTTGTAGAATACACTCTTACACCATCTAATCTGATCTTTTTAATTACATCATCTAAAATGATGGTAACATCCTGTTGGTTATTCTGGTAAAGCGATAATGTAAGTTCCGACAAATAAGCAGCTAAATCCTCTGCATGTTCAACAGGATTAATACTTGTATGATTTCTGGATTCATCCGTTGAAATTGCCCCGTGTTTAGCTTCATCATAAATTATAAACCGGTTACGTCCTCTGTTCTTGGCTATATATAAACATTTATCAGCCTTTTTAAACAGTTCGTCGTAAGTAGTTCCATCTTTCGGATACATACTTACACCAACAGACAGAGTTACATGCAAGTCATCCTTTATTTTATTAAATGCATATAACACGTCTCTCCTTATTGTAGTAAGAAGTGTTCTTAAATCCTCTTCTGACTTAAACTTAGATGTAAAGATGTAAAACTCATCTCCACCAAATCTTCCCACAATGCCTCTTCCGTTAAGATTTCTATCCATGATTTCAGCAACCTTGGACAGGACTTCATCACCAAACAAATGTCCATAGTTGTCATTAATATCCTTAAAATTATCCACATCAAACACTATCATATAGTGTGACTGATTATCTCCATAACCAAGAAGGGATTCACTATACTCCTTTGCAGCACGCTTATTCATAAGTCCCGTTGCAGGATCTATAGCTTCTTTAGTTAAATAATACGGTATGGCATTCTCATCCCTTACCTCAGTGGACTGGAGCATACCTGCCGTTATTGTACCTCCGTTAATGGTATATGAAACGACACCTTCAGCTTTAAACAGACAAATATCCGAAAAATTACTGTCCGTTGGCAGCTTTACATTACAAGAGAACCTGTTCTTCTCATGAAGAAGATAATTATAAAACACAACAAACTCTTCTTTTTCTTTATCGTCTGTATAATGTTTCATAATCTCATCCCTGAAATCATTCAGACTGCACTTAATAAAAGCTATTGACTGATTGCCTCTGTAAAAGAACATACTGAATATTCCTGTACTGGCATCGTAATCAAAGAGATAATCCCTGTGTAAAGAAAGAATCATCCTATACTTATTCAGGTTATCTCTGGCGTGGATATACCGTCTCTCCAATGCAGTCAATGGAAACATAACGATACTGTGCCCTATCTCTCCTTCGATTATAGTACCATCATTATAAATGATAATATCTGCCCAATACACGTCTCTGAGCTTATTAACAACCCTAATGAACAACCGCCGGCGTTCCCCCACTTCAAGCGATTTACTTGCCTCATCAAATTCATTAAAATCCTCAGAGTAGATATAATCGGCAAAATTAATACCCGTTACCTTACCACAGAAGTGATAAAAATGTTCATCTGCATTCATAACAAGGTAACTCGGTTTCATAGTTGCCGTAGCATAAGAGACACAATTTGCCTCATTCATCGGTTCTTCCGAAATAAACATAACCTACTCCCTGTACACCCTTTTTTTGCTTTTCGACTCTCCCGTAACAAATTACGTTAATTATATATCAATTTCTTTCAATTTACAATAAATACCTTCAGATATTTTTTTATGTCCCTCTTCATCCAAATGTTCCCTGTCAATTTCACTTGGACGTGCATAGTCAGAACCTTTAAGAAAATCTACTTTATAGCTTTCGGCTATCTCTTTATAAACATCTCCCAGTTTTTTTGAAACTGCTACAGATGATGGGCTGAATTCCTGGTCAAAACCCGGCTCATAAACCTTCTCTCCCAGCTCTATTGGAGAAACCAGAAGTATTCTGCTGGATGGTGAATATTCCCTTATCTGCTTTATAAGAACTTCAATTCCTTTACCAATAACCGCCGGTGACGCCCCATAAACAGTCTTGCAATCATTGGTTCCAAGCATAACTATCACAGCATCTAAAGGACGATGTGTCTCAAGTATAACCGGAAGCAATTCAGCGCCATTCCTTCCTTTTCTCAAAGGATCATCAAACACTGTAGTTCTTCCCACAAGTCCTTCCTCTATTACTCTTATCTTCTCTCCACTGCCTTCACTGTTCAGCTTCTGGGAAAGAATCGACGTCCATCTTATACCCCATCCAAATCTGCCTGTCCCATCAGGTTTATATCCATAAGTATTAGAATCTCCAAATGCTAATATCTGTTTCATATATTCAGCTCCTCTCTATCAATTTGCGTAACGTTGCATGGCGCAAATATCTGTAACATATTTATCAAGTATGTTAATAGAATATTAACATAGTAATAAAATGTCAATAAGACAGAAGCTATATAGTAATACTAAAAATATATGGTTTGTTATAGTTTTTTGCTATAAAATACGTTATGTCCCCGGGTGTTAAATGCTGACTACACCGGATACCATCTTATTAATACGGTAACATCTGATATTACTCTGCGAATAAAGGAGTTGAAAGATATCTGTCTCCTGAATCCGGGAGAAGTACCACAATGTTTTTGCCTTTATTTTCCGGTCTTTCTGCCACAATCTTTGCTGCCTTTAAAGCTGCCCCTGAAGATATTCCCACGAGAATTCCCTCACTTACGGCAAATGCTTTTCCCTCAGTGTAAGAATCCTCCACTTCTACTGCAATTACTTCATCATACACATCTGTATTAAGTACCTTTGGAACAAATCCCGCACCGATTCCCTGTATCTTATGAGGTCCTGCAACACCTTTTGAAAGGACAGGGCTGGTTGATGGCTCAACAGCAACAACTTTTATTTCAGGATTTTTTTCTTTTAAGTACTCACCCACACCGGTCAACGTTCCACCTGTGCCTACTCCGGCTATGAATATGTCCACTTTTCCATCCATCTGTTCCCAAATTTCCGGACCTGTAGTTGCTTTGTGGCATGCAGGATTAGCCATATTATCAAACTGTCCCAGGATTATTGAGCCTTCAATTTCATCAAGAAGCTGATAAGCTTTTTCGATAGCTCCTTTCATACCCTTAGAGCCCTCAACTAAAACAAGCTTTGCACCGTAAGCCTTTAAAAGATTTCTTCTTTCAACAGACATTGTATCCGGAAGTGTAAGAATTGCCTTATACCCCTTTGATGCTGCCACCGAAGCTATTCCTATACCGGTATTGCCGCTGGTAGGTTCAATAATTGTTGCCCCAGGCTTTAATCTTCCATCCTTTTCTGCTTCCTCAATCATCGCCAATGCAACCCTATCCTTAACAGAACCTGACGGATTAAGATATTCAAGTTTTGCAAACAAATTAACATCTGTAATACCTGCCTTTCCTGAATAACCGTTAAGCTTTAACATTGGTGTCTGTCCAATAATTTCTGTTGCACTTTCCACATATTTACTCATCACGAAACCTCCTAAACAATCACTACAGTGAATTATATTCTTGCATTTTACTACTGTCAACAACACTCACCCATATTACAATGCTTTGTGCTTTGCTATCTCCTCCAGATATTTCTGTCCGATAGGACTTATAGACGCCCCTCTTCTGGATATATAACCTATGTTCATTTTCTCTCCGGATTTAAGCTTTATGGCACAGTAATCGCTTCCATTTAATTCTTCGCTGATAATTCCCGAACATAATGTGTATCCGTTCAAACCCACCATAAGATTAAGCATGGTTGCCCTGTCGTTAGCTTTTATCAGTCTCTTATACTCATAGGTGCTCAAAACCTCTTCGGCATAATAAAATGAATTATAGTCTCCCTGCTCAAAAGAAAGACACGGGTATTCTTTTAATTCCTCCAGGGTAAGTGTTTTCTTTCCGGCCAGCGGATTTCCCTTCCACATATATACATATACATCACAGGTGAGAAGCTTGTGAAATTCCAAATCATTTTCAGCAAAAATCTTTTCCAGCACGCCGTGATTAAACTCGTTCAGATAGAGAATTCCCAGTTCACTTTTACCATTCTTCACGTCTTCAATTACCTCATGAGTCTTGGTCTCATGAACAGCGAACTCATACTCATCCATACCAAACTGTTTCACCATTTCCACAAAGGCTTTTACGGCAAAGGAATAATGCTGCATGGAAACTCCGAATTTCTTCTTTGCGTTAGACTTGCTTATATATTTGGCATCAAGCAAATCGTACTGTTCCATTACCTGTCTTGCATATCCGATAAACTCTTTTCCTTCAGGAGTAATTGATATTCCGTTCTGGGAACGTCTGAATATCTGAATTCCTATCTCCTCCTCAAGAGAATGAATGGATGTTGAAAGACTTGGCTGGGAAATATAGAGTTTCTTAGCCGCTTCATTAAAAGAAGCAGATTCAGCTATGGTGATTGCATATTTCATCTGATTAAGTGTCATATTGCCATAGTCACCTCCCCCTGTTACTCATTGTTCTCTGCTAATAAATGCCATCTATCCCATCTTCTGCAAGAAAGCCTTTGTACGCTCGCTACCCGGATTATCAATTACATCCTCCGGCTTTCCCTCTTCTATTATTACTCCACCGTCCATAAAGATAACTCTGTCTGCCACATTTCTTGCAAATGCAATTTCATGAGTAACAATAATCATGGTCATCTTCTCCTCTGCAAGTTCACGTAAGAGTTTTAATATTCCCGCAGTGATTTCCGGGTCCAGTGCCGATGTTGGTTCATCAAAAAATAACATTTTAGGATTCATTGCCAGTGCTCTTGCAATGGCTACTCTCTGCTGCTGTCCACCGGACAACTGAGCCGGATAACTGTTTTCCTTATTCTCCAGCCCCACCTTTGCAAGCAGTTCCCTTGCCTCCTTGATTACTTCATCTTTGTCTCTCTTCTGAACATGTATAGGCGCATCAATTACATTTTTTAACACTGAATAATGAGGAAACAGATTAAAATTCTGGAAAACAAGTCCAAAATTATTTTTCAATTCATGTAAAGTTTTCCTGTCAACATACTGTGTGGCTCCTGTTTCGTTAGTTGTGGCCTTAACCCCACAATATTCCAGTGTTCCTTCATCCATAGTTTCCAACAGTGTGGCACACCTTAAAAGCGTGGATTTACCTGAACCGGAAGGTCCAATAATGGCAACTACTTCTCCCTCTTCAACTTCCATAGATATATCTTTTAACACCTCAAGACTCCCAAAGGATTTCTTGACATTTTTCATGTCCAATAATTTCATGGGTATACTCCTTCTTATAAATACTGTTAACCGGATAATTACTTGTAATAGTGCATTTTCTTTTCAAGATAATTCATAAACCACGCAACAATTGCGTTAAATATATAATAGAATACACCTGCGGTAAACAAAGGCATAATGCTGGCATTGGCTGCCGCTATCTGCTTTGCCAGGGTAAACATTTCAGTATAAGCAAGAGCAAAGGCAAGAGATGTATCCTTAACCAAAGTTATAACCTCATTGGTAACAGGCGGAAGAACAATTCCCATCATCTGCGGGAAGATAATCCTGCAGAACGTCTGCGGTTTTGAGTATCCCAAAACGGCAGATGCTTCGTACTGTCCCACCGGAATAGCCTCCACGCCGGATCTGAATATTTCGGCAAAATATGCCGCATAATTCAACGAAAAACCTATGATTACAGCATAAAATCTGTAACTGTAGGATAATGATATTCCAAATATGTAATAAGGGCCAAAAAATACCACCAACAACTGTAACATAAGAGGAGTTCCTCTCATAATTGATATGTATATCTTAGCTATTATTTGAAGAATCTTAATTCTTGATCGCCTTACAAACATAAGCAGCATGCCCAGTGGTAATGAGAATATAAGTGTAAGGGCAAAGATTGCCAAAGATGCACCTATTCCGCTTGAGAGCTGTACAATAACATTTCCCAGTTCGGCAAAAAAGTTACTGTCACTTTCTGCTGTTTTTTCTGCCTTCATAACAGCATCTGAGCCTTCTTTTCCAAGACATACACTTTCTTCAAGCTCCCAATCCTTGGCTATTCTGTCAAATGTTCCGTCTTCCAGCATTTCCTGCAGTGTAGCTTCAACTTTATCTCTTAATTCTGTATTTCCAAGTTTAAATCCAATGCCATACTGTTCGGAAGATACATGCTGGTCAAGCATTACAAACTTATTTCCTCTTGCCTTGATTTCATAACCTGCAACGCCAATATCCATACATATAGCATCAGCAGAACCCGCTTCAAGATTCATAAAAGCTGCATTGTAATCACCAACCTGCTGTAATGAAGCAAAGCTCTTACATAATTCAATATTGCTTTCCTCTGCATCTTCACCGGTAAATGCTGCAAGGGCAGACGAATCCGTCTGGACGATTACAACCTTTCCCGAAAGGTCACTAAGGCTCTTAATTCCTGAATCGGATTTAACAACAACGACCTGAGAATTATCTACATAGGCTGAAGACCATGTATAATCATCTTCTCTTCCATCCATTGTAAATCCATTCCAGATACAGCTTATTGTACCGGTAGTAAGCTCCATATCTTTGGAATCCCAGTCAATAGGCTGTTTTACAAGTGTCCATCCGTTACGTCTGCACACTTCTTCTGCCAGAGACAAGTCAAATCCCACATATTCACCGTTTTCGTTCTTATACCCGTAAGGTGGAAATTCCGCATCAAATCCCACCGTAAAAGTTGTGCTCTTTCCTGCTCCATCCTTCTTTCCACAGGAAATCAGTGAACCTGCCACAGCTGATATAATGAGAAGCACTATAAGCATCCTCATAATCACGTTATTTTTATGATTTTTCATACTAATCTCCATTCTGAGAACGTATCGTTTTCAGAACCGCAAGAAAAGGCTGCATAGGCAGTTTTTCTTGTCGGAACATGACTTATTTGTGACGTTCTCTGCACACTATTCATGATTATATCATGAACAATATTTTTAAAAAAGAGGAGAAAAGTTTTTTAACAGTAACATTATGATTGTCTAGATGCAATATTCTGTTATATATGTCTCATCCACCGGTGAGCAGCTGTTTCTTATGACAATATCTCCCTCGATTTCAAATCTTATTACATTTCGGTGTTTTCCCTAAATCCTGTCTATGAGCAATTCAACTGCAAATCTACCCATTTCCTGTTTCGGAAGATTAATTGTAGTAAGCATCGGCTTGGTATACTGGCTTTGATCGATATTATCACTTGCAATTATTGAAGGAACATAATATCTGTTTCTATGGTGATTAAGACCTTTAATCATGCCAATAGCGGTTATATCGTTTGCACAGTAAAATGCAGTGGGCTTATCCTCTGATTTCAGCACATTTTCTATAACTTCATATCCTTCTGCCTCGGTCTGACTTGTTTCAAATATGTAATCCGGAGGTACTTCCAGGTCATACTTTTTCATAGCATTAACATATCCTGCATATCTTGCTTCATTTCTTACCTGACCTACATAGGCAATATTTTCATGTCCCAGTTTAACAAGATACTCTACTGCCATAGATGCAATCTTTGTACCGTCGCACAACACCTCATCCACTTCATAATTGGTAGAATTTCTGTTAACAGAAACTATATTCTTAAATGTGGTTTTCAGCATTTTTAATGCTTCCCTGTTGCACCTGCCTATTATTACAAGACCGTCACACTTATTACCCGCCTCAGCGTACATTTCTGAAATTACTTCATCTATATTTCGTCTTGAGGATTTTCTCCCATCCGAAAACAGGGAATTGTGCCATACTCTTGATAAAATGCAGGAATTATTGTGAATCTCTGATTCAATCACCCTTAGAAGCTCATCAAAAAAAGGGTCTGAATGCGAACCATCGGACCTGGTGAGGAGTATGTTTATATAATAATTTTTTGAGCCAAAAGTCTTTCCCTTTTTAAGGCTTCTTGCCGCCTCATTGGGAACATAATTTATTTTGGCCGCAGCTTCCCATATCTTATCACGAAGCTTGGGATTCTGGCATTTATAATCAGGATTATTGAGTACCCTTGATACAGTGGCAGATGACGCCCCTGTCATTTCCGAAATTTTCTTAATTGACATTAGTATTTCTCCTGCTCATTTGTCTTACCTGTTATTATGGCACCCAATAATCAAAAAAACAAGATTATACCCCCTGAACCAACTCCTGCATTAACTGATGTACCGTGGTAATTTCCTTAATGCGTCCAACATTGGCTCCGCAGAATACAAGTCCGTTATCCACATCACCCTTTACCGCATCAATGAGCGCTTTTGTAATACAATATGGTACATTTTTCGGATTACACTTTTCCAGGCAATTGTAACATTTTTTAATAGGCTTAGGACCATTTTCAAGCTGTTTTATAAATGTATTATTAAGAGCTCTTCCCGGCATGCCTACCGGACTTTTTATAATCCTTACATCTTTTTCTGTAGCATTTATGTATGCCTGTTTATATGCCTCCGATGCATCACATTCACTGGTTGCAACAAAACGGCTGGCAATCTGCACTCCGTCTGCTCCCAGTTCTATGGCATGAGCTATATCGCTGCTGTCAAAAATACCACCTGCCACAACAACAGGAATTTCTTTTGAGTACTTTTCTTCATATTCTTTCTTGCAATCAATAATCTGCTTTATCTCATCGTCAAAGTTAATATTATCCATATCTGCAAGCTGTTCATTAGAAAATCCCAGATGGCCTCCCGCCTTTGGTCCTTCAATTACAATAAGGTCTGCGGTTCTGTTATATTTGTGGGACCACATTTTTAAAATAAGCTGTGCTGCCCGTTTTGAGGAAACTATAGGTGCAATTTTTGTGCTGTTTCCCTCCCCTACAAGCTCAGGAAGGTCCATAGGAAGTCCTGCACCACTGATAATAATATCAGCTCCTGCAGCCACTGCCTCTTTTACATGTTCCTTATAGTGCTTTAAAGCTACCATTATGTTAACGCCCACTAATCCCTTGCCGCAGGCTATTTCCTTTGCACGTTTTATATGTTTGCGGATTGCCCGGAGATTACATTCCGCCTGATTGTTTTCAAATCCTTCCTCCTCATATCCAATCTGTGCTGTAGATATCACACCTACTCCGCCTTCTTTTGCGACTGCCCCTGCCAGTCCGCTAAGGCTGACACCTACTCCCATACCACCTTGAACAATGGGAATGCTTGCAATTTTATCACCTATACGAAGTTCCTTTAGTACTGATTTACATTTACTTATGCTCATATTTACCTCCAAAGGTTATTATTTTGATTATCAAACTATTATTTAGTATAAACCTCCGAAGTTTAATTGTCAACATTTTATTACATATATTTCTACATTATGTAGTTTTTAAAACCACTTGCGTTGTTACTTTTCGCAAACTCGCCGGATTATTATAAACAATGTTTAATGTTGTAATATAGATAAACAATTATATGAAACATTAGGCAGTATTCCCACGTTTTTCGAGCATAGCTACTGTGCTCGCAGCATGTTTGAACCATTTATGGCGAGTTTGCGAAGAGCAACCCATTGCTGTTATTACAAATAAATGATATATTTTTTATATAAATTTTATGAGATAATTGCCCGTGCCCTACAAGCACATATTTACAATCGAATCACTTTTTATTACCAAAATAATAATTATTACAGGCAAAGCGCCTGCGGAATGGAGGATTTCATGAGCATAATAGAAATTGACAACCTCACTCGTGATTACGGAGACGGAAAAGGCATTTTTAACATCTCATTTGAAGTAAATGAAGGTGAAGTATTTGGTTTCCTGGGTCCCAACGGTGCAGGAAAGACAACAACAATCCGTCATTTAATGG
>JBJEMF010000064.1:0-14044 GCA_051879535.1 Lachnospira sp.
ATGGTCTTTGGCAACCTGCAATGCGTATGTACCGTACTCAAAGGAATTACAGATGATTATTTCACATCCATCCCCTATTAATGCCTCCATGACGGATATACACCCTTCATCCACAGGCACATTCTGACGATATTCTATTTGGAGATTCAGTTCTTGTTTGCTGATTTCCATAGCCTCATAATGAGACTGTCCCCAACTTGCATCATCAATCGTTCCATTCAGAATAAAACCTACTTTGGTTTGCTGTTTTGTGATATCAGTATCCGCCTCTTTTATATTAATTGCAACGATTCCGGCGATAATCAAAATAAAAATTATCCCTGCTATCATGACTAAACGTTTCATCTCAGGTCCTCCGTATAGATTGTCCTTACAGTAAATATTACTCCTCGCTATCCGTCCGCACCACAGAATAGACAGGCATCATTTTTTTGTTTCCGCATCGCTTATAGAAATTACAGAAAATGCGATCTACAATCATTTTCACATTGATATCGCCTGCTTCTAAGAGAATCACCAAATACTGTACACTACTGTAACGGGTACAAATATCAATTGACCGAATTGTCTCTTTGATGGCCATTTCCATATATGCCATATTTTCCTCCAATTCATCAATATACAGTCTGTCTCCCACCTGATTTTCCAATGTAATCATTACAAGATGAACCTCATGATGATATCTATTCTGAAGATTAATCACATACTCAAACATCTTTGCAAATTCCCGATACTCTACGTTTAAGGCACCAACGTAATCCCCACTGGCCTTTAGTGCCTCCTTGACTTGTATCAGATCCACATTGACATGGTTATGATGGATTTGATCCTCGTTTCTATAAAAGCTGTATCCTGCCTTTCCATTCCGTTTTACATGATATAATGCTTTGTCTGCTTTATTGTATACATCTGCATAAACATCCATTGGTGTAGTCATACACAATCCGGCTGACAGGGATGCTTGGCGCACAGCCACATCTTCTTCCTTTTTTTGATAAAACTGCTTCATAATCTTCTCTACACATGATGCCGCGCTCTCTCTGGATGCCTCCTTCATATACAGAAGAAATTCATCTCCTCCTAATCTGCATACAATGCTATTCTCAGCGCACTCTGATAAAACGGTTCCTACCAACACCAGTAAACGATCTCCCGCCTTATGCCCCATAGTATCATTGATTTTTTTTAAATTATCCACATCAAAAAACGCAAGACATCCACTATTTTCCTGAATTGCCTCGGCGATTTGCACCTCGCCCACACTTCGTGACAAAAGACCGGTCAGGGCATCGCATTCTTCCACACCTGTTTGATTATGCATGGTCTCTACAACTTGTTGCAAAAGCTGAGAAGACACATCATCACTCACTCCTTCTTCTGACAACTTTTCTACAGATTCAGGAATTACCAGTCGCCCTTCATCCAGCATCCTGATAAAAACCTCCGCAGCTTCCGGTTCAAACTGCGTACCAGTTCCTTTTACAAGTTCCTCCCGGATAATCTCCTCTGAGAGATTCTTCCGGTATATACGTCTGGAACTCATGGCATCATAGGCATCCACAATTGCAACGATTCTGGCACTCTTAGGAATCTGGTCACCCTTTAATCCATCCGGATATCCGGCACCGTCGTATCTCTCATGGTGATGCCTTGCAACAAGATCAGCCCCCGGAATTGCCGTAATACACTTCAGTATCTCTCCACCTTTTGATGCATGTGACTTGATTACATTATACTCTTCATCTGTCAGTTTCATGGGCTTGTTCAATACAGAATCAGGAATACTGATTTTACCGATATCATGTAAAAGAGCAGCATGACGAAGATTTTCCACCTCTTCTTCCGTCCATCCCAGTTCTTGTGCCAAAAGCACCGAATATTCAGCCACCCGATAAGAGTGTCCGTTGGTATAAGCATCTTTTGCATCGATAGTCCTTGCTAAGGTCTGTACGGCCTGAAGCGACATCTGCTCCATTCTGTGCTGCCGTTCTTCAGCTCTTGCCGTCTGACGTCTGACTTCCCTCTCCAGATGCTTCTGCAGACGGCTGAGTTCCATAAGGCGATTTACACGCTGTCTGACAATCTCAGCAATAAAAGGTTTTGTCACAAAATCTAATGCCCCAGCCTGAAAGCCTTTTACTTCCGTCTGTTTATCATCATCTGCTGTCAGAAATATCACCGGAATATCTTTATAGCGGTCATCGGACTTAATCCGTTCCAATACTTCAAAACCACTCATATTTGGCATATAAAGATCTAATAAAATCATATCCGGCACAGTTTCCTGTATATAGGAAAGGCACTCCTCTCCTGACTTCACACAGGTAACCTCAAATTCATTCCTCAATATATACTCTACTGCTTTCAAATTCATGAAATCATCATCTACAACAAGAATACGTTCTCGGTTATCCATGGCAATTCTCCTTCTTCTGTTAAAATAATACTTATTAGATTACATATCTTATAGCATGTCCGGAGCCGGATGTCGATGTTTTTTTTACCATCATTGACTTAATTTTACTCTGCTTTATTCCTGCTCTTCTTTCTTTTTTTCACTACAAAAAATGTTCCGGCTCCGATTACAATTACCATGATGCCGATTACGATGATCCACCAAGAATTCCATGCATCATTGCTTACTCCTGCACCGGTCTGTGTAGATTCCGTTTCAGTATCCTGACTTTCCGGGGAAGTGCCGGAATCGTCCGTATTTGTGTCAGACGTTTCATTCCAAGGGACATCCATCGGCTCCCTATCAACTACAATGACATATTCAGATGCGTGGGTAAAGATCAGTTCTGCCGTTCCATCCGTTGCAATCTCGTCTGCGCAGATAAATTCAAGCTCTCCGATTTTTTCGTTAAAGTAAAACAGGTTTGCATAAAGTCCGGCATTACTTGCTTCCATGTTGATAGAAAGCACTGCGGTAAAGCCAAACTCACCATCATAAAGACAGACTTACCTGCTGGCTCTTTCGTTCTCTGGTTGCATTGTTGATAACATCTACCGGAACAACAGATGCTCCATTCATATTTACAATAACTACTCCTCCGTCTTTCGCTTTGACCACTTCATCCAGGATTATGTTCCAGCCTTCTTTGCCAAAATCATATTTCATAATGATAATAATCAAAGTTATCCACAAAACCCTGATTTGTCACTATGGGACTTGCGGCAAAGATTATGGTGTAATCTCCTCCATTCTATGGTTTTTTACAGTCCCCTCTTCCTATGTTTACCGATAATTTTCATCATCTGTAAATCTACACTTTATCTAAGATAGCATATCATGGTTTGGATTAAAATACAATATTTTTATTGTTTAAGAACATTTGGTGAAGTTTCTATGTTTTGTCTACCTTTTTCATTGTCTAAATTACAATTTAATCGTTTTTTGCCGCATATTATATTGTAGTTCAGACTATTTTATGGTAGAATAATCATGCTATTAATATTATGACAGGGAGTATTCGTAATGGCTGATTTGGAAAAATTTTTTAAAAAGAACAAAATAGAAATTGAAAAAATACTCTATATATACCACCGTGACAGAAAAACTGTAATATGCCAAGAACCCGGTGGGGAAGCTTTTTCCTCAGCTCCGCTGCAGGAAGTACTTGCATTTTTGCCGGAGGAAGATTTTATTTCCATTTCAAGAAATGCCGTCGTGCGCCGTGATAAGATATTAAATATCAGCCATGACGGTGTCTATACCATGATTGACGGAAAGACCTTTCAGGGCAGGACAAGATACCTAAGTACCCACAGGCGGCTGAAAAAGGAAATGGAAATGGGTGTCAAAAAAACCGGAAAGATGAACCCCCATCCGTTAAGCTTTTTGGAAAAATGTAGCATCTTAGACGATATGCCTGTTGCATACTGCGTGATTGAGCTTACTTTTGACGAGGGCGGACATGGTGTGGACTTTATTTTCCGCTACTGCAACAAGCACATGGAAGTGGTTGAGGGCATCCCTGTGGAAGAGATGATAAACCGTTCTTTTTACGATGTGTTCAAGAACGGGGACAGAAAGTGGCTGGTTTCTTATGCTGATGTTGCCTTGAATGGTTCACAGCGCACTCTTTCTGATTACAGTCCGGAGATTGACAAGAATCTTACCATCTACTGCTATCAGCCAGAGCCTGGGTTCTGTGCCTGTGTGCTGGTACCAGAATAATCTACCTAATGAGGACCAGTATTTTATTCCATACACGTTTTTACCATACCTGCCTACACCTTACTGGATATGGTATAATAGAGTTGACTAAAAACAAAATTCATCTCATCCCCACATATACAAAAAATCACCAAGCTTTTTACATATAAGAATATTGTAGCAATTACGGCGTGCCAGTATCCTGACACGCCGTATTGGGTGATATTTTATTATAAACAGCGTTATTTTTTTTGTGGGTAACCACCAATTATTAATAGGCAGCCTTATATATTTCCAGTATCTGCTCCTCGCTAAGCTGAACATAATTATTTTTGAGAAGTCTCTGCTGTGTATTTATTACATCCCCCGCAAATATTGCAAGATCCGATTCCTTTACACCGAATTCTTTAAGTGGTGCACTTTTCAACACTTTATCCATAAGTGAATATAATTCTTTAAGTGCATTTTCAGATGAAACAGACAGGCTTTCTGCAATGACCGCCTCAAGGTCATTAATTCTGCCTTCTGGCTTAATCTTTTTGTACTTCTTCATTACATCCTTAAACATAAGCTGGTTAGACTGACCATGTGGGATGTGATAAACAGAACCTAATGGATATGCACATGCATGAACTGCCGCACAACCTGCATAACCAAAACCTAATCCTGCCCAGTTAGAAGCTTTTAAAAAATCTGCCGCATAAACCTTCCATGCCTTTTCTCCGCCAGTTTCTACAGATTTTTTCCAGCATGTAAGTATAGTCTTCAGTGCCTCTGTTGAAAAGATTCTTGAAATACTGCAGGCGTTAGGACTTAAGAAGGATTCGACACTGTGAACCATTGCATCTATTGATGAAGTTGCGAATATCTCATAAGGAAGTGAGTCTAACATATTAGTTATCATTACCGCATTGTCTGCTAGCATTGCCGGGTCGGCAAGCCCCATTTTAACACCTTTGCTAACACGGTTAATTACTGAAATATTAGTAACCTCACTTCCTGTTCCACAAGTTGTAGGAACAATAATAAGCGGGTGTACCTTTTTAAGGCTTCCTACCTTATCATAGAGGTCATCTACAGTGTCTGTCTCTCCTGCAACTGCGACAACCTTGGCAATATCAATAACTGTACCTCCGCCAACTGCAATTATACGGTTGTATGTCTTGTTGCGAAGCTCATTAAGAATTGCATCGACCATGCCGTCTGTCGGCTCGCCCTTACCAAATTTCTCACGGAAAAGTGTCTGGACACCTGTTCCCAGCGGTGCAATATATCTGTCAAATGTATGCTCTCCACACAACACAAGGTCATCGCAGCCTATTCCGGCTTCCTTTGCAAACTGTTCAAATGTATCAAATTCCTGTATTTCTGTTTTTATAGAAAAGCCCTTCATCAGCCTTAAGCCTCCTTCTTTAACTGCTTTGCATCGTCCTGCTTAAACTTACGGTCAATCATATCAATAATCATATCTGCTGTTTTTTCCCAGCCTAAGATACTACTGTTAATAAGCACATCTCTTGTATGCCTGTCACCACGCTTCTTTCCTGTAATATACTCATGTCTTGCGTGCTGTGCCTTATCAACAGACTCCCATTCTTCTTTAGCCTTGTGCATATTCTTAATGCCCTTTTCCTTCATGACTGTAGCAATCTCATCCTCCTGAGGTGCATATATAAATACATTAAGGACATCATCCCTGTTTCTTAAAATGTAATCGCTGCTTCGCCCAACAATGACACATGATGATTTGTTGGCAAAATCATTGATTGCCTGAAACTGTGCATCAATAACTCTGTTTGAAAGATTAGCATATCTTACACCGTATGATGTATCGAATGCATATCTTACACCAATCTTTGTATCTGCCTCTTCTACAAGTCCCTTATCTACACCAATCTGTGCAACGACCTTATCAACAAGGTCTCTGTCATAATACTCAATTCCTAACTTATCGGCAACCATCTTTGCAATCTGTGGGCCACCGCTTCCATACTCACAACCGACTGTAATAACAAAATGTCTGTCCGGATATTTTGCATTTACAAAAACCAGCTCCTCATGTTCTTCCGCCTTTCCGACTTCATCTACAATGAATATGTCACGTCCGAACTCTGCACCATATTTCTTCTTAGAATAGAAGTAAAAGAACACACCAAGTGCAAGCCAGATACCAACTACAATCCATTCCTGCCATACAAGTGCTGCTGAAAATGAAGCTGGGACAATGTAAAGTAATGTCATGAAACCTGCCATAACAACAGCCATTATGCCAACAAATTTACCAGCTTTAACTTTATAAGGTCTTGCCATCTCTGGCTTCTTCTTACGAAGAATGCAAAATGATATTGAAACAAACATATATGCAATAACACAGCCAAATGATGCTGCATCAACTAACCATACAAGCACGCCTCTTCCAAAGAACGGTGCTACAACACAGGCAATACCGCAAAGGATAATAGCTGCCTCCGGGGTCTTATATTTTCCTAACTTACCAAACATTTTAGGAATCATAAGTGACTCACCCATTGAGTAAAGTGCACGACTGCCGCCCATTAAAAATGAGTTCCAAGATGTTATAATTCCACACAAACCACCTATAATAAGCACTTTGCCCATAAGCGGTGACCTGAATGCAATCTCAATTGCCTTAGCAGATACAAGTCCGTTCTGTGATGACATTTCCTGTGCAATTGCACTCTGAGGCATTATGTAGCAGACTGCAAATATGATAAGAAGATACCACGCAACAGCCATAAATATAGATAAAAGCATTATCTTTCCAATTTTTTTATATGGTACATTAATCTCCTCTGCTGCCTGTGGAATTACATCAAATCCTATAAAGAGGAATGGTGTCATACAGGCTACTTTGAACACACTGCCAAGAGTAGTACCTGTGCCTGATTCCCACATTTGTCCTGTAATGTTAGCACCATCGCCGTTAACTGCTGAACCAACTACAAGAAGAATTCCTGCAACTGCAATGACGGCTGTAAGGACAGTCTGTAATATAGCTGCTGTCTTAGCTCCTCTTATATTTATAAATGTAATTACTACCGCAACTCCTACACCTAACAGAATTGTTGTTAAGTATATATCTTTGCCAGCTATTGAGTAAAGATAAACCTGATTAAACTTAGGAAACAGGTATGTGATAACGGTTGGAAGTGCGGTTGCCTCAAATGCTGAAGTAGCCACATATCCCAATATAATCATCCATGTACACACGAAAGAGCCCGTAGGTCCCATTGCCCTGTAACTGAATACATGCTCCCCGCCGCACTGAGGCATTGCTGATGTAAGCTCTGCATAGGTAAGCCCTACAAAGAATACCATAATACCACCGATAAGCATTGCAATCATTGAACCCGCAAAGCCTGCAGTTGTAATCCAGTCACCAGAGTTTATTACCCAGCCCCATCCAATCATTGCTCCAAATGCGATAACAAGGATGTCCCAGGCGCCCATTACTTTATCAAATTTAGATTTCTGCTCCATAATATATCCTCCCACAATTAAGTCGTGGTTAAAACCACATATACTCTACACCTCAAGTGCTTCCTTTAAAGCCTCCTCAAAGATTTCAAGGCCTCTCTCCATCTGCTCATCTGTCATTGTAAGAGGTGCTAAGAATCTTACCGTGTTGCTCGCTGTTCCACAACTTTCAAGAAGAAGTCCCTTCTGCATAGCATTCTGGATAAGGTCCGCAACAAGCTTAGTTGCCGGCTCTTTTGTCTCTCTGTCCTCAACAAACTCTATTCCAACCATTGCGCCAAGTCCTCTTACATCACCGATAACATCGTATTTATCCTGAAGCTCCTTGTAACGCTTCATAACTGTATCTCCGACATGTCTTGCCTTAGCTGCGTAGTCATCACGCTTCATAACATCCATTACTGCAAGTGCGGCTGCAGCTGCAACCGGGTTTCCGCAGAATGTTCCGCCGATAGTTCCTGCCGGAGCTGCATCCATAATCTCTGCTCTTGCTGTTATTGCTGATATTGGAAGTCCTGCACCAAGTGACTTTGCAGTAGTGATAATATCAGGTGCTGCACCCGCCTCAGCCCAGTACTCAGATGCATAATACTTACCTGTCCTGCAGTTACCACACTGTACTTCATCAGCAATCAGAAGGATTCCGTTGTCATCACATATCTTTCTCACTGCTTTTACCCATTCGATTGGTGCCGGGATAAATCCGCCTTCGCCCTGGAATGGCTCGACAATCATACATGCGATTTCACTTGCAGGTGCGCCCTCATCAAATATTTTGTTAAGTTCATCTATGTAATATTGGATTGCCTCTGCTTCCGTGTATCCCTTTGGTGCTCTGTAAAGATATGGATAAGGTGCTCTGTAAATACCTGCAGGGAAAGGTCCCATGCCTACTGCATATACCTTCTTGGCAGTAAGTGCCATTGTAAGATTAGTTCTTCCGTGGAAAGCACCTGTGAAGCATATAACACCGCTTCTCTTTGTAAATGCTTTCGCAATCTTAACTGCATTTTCATCACACTCAGCACCTGAGTTAGCAAAATATGTTTTCTTTATATCGCCTTTGCATGGCATTATCTCGTTAAGCTTTTCAGCCAGACTTACATATCCGTCGTGAACATACACATTGAAGATTGTGTGGAAATATTTCTCTGTCTGTGCCTTAACTGCCTCGATTACCTCCGGATGTGAATAACCGATATTTAGAACTCCAACACCGCCTACCCAGTCAAGGAATCTGTTTCCGTCAAGGTCCTCAAACATTGCACCTCCGCCCTGTTTGATACATATTGGATAAGCCTTTCCGCAAAGTGCCTTAGGAATAGCTGTGTTTCTTCTGTCGAGAAGTTCCTTTGACTTAGGTCCTGGAACCTGCTCTGTAATAATTTCTGGAAGTGCCCTTGATAATTCTGCTGTTGTCATAATAAAATCCTCCTTATTAATGAAGTTCCTGAATTCGCTAATTGCGCTCATAATGCACAAAGGCGCCGAGAATTACTCATTCTCGACGCCTTTGTCTTTCAAAAACTTTAAATTTTTTGTTTACGAACTGAATTATACTATTTTGAATCCGTTACGCAATGTTTCTGGTTAACCATATTAATTGTGCACCGTGCACAATTAAATAACTTCATCTACTTTTTCCACGGTAGTTTCTTATCATAAATGCTAGTTTTAACCCCAGGCATGTATCCAGATTTTCAAAATCCACCCCAAGAAGCTCTCTTATCCTATTAAGCCTGTAATTAAGCGTATTTCTGTGTATAATCAGACTCTGTGCTGTCTCTTTAACATTACAGTTATGATTGAGATAGCTCTCCAGTGTCTCACACAGATTGCCGTTATTAATCTCATCAGTATCTATAAGCTTGCCAATATTCCTCCCGACATAATCATCCAGAAATCTGCTGTCTGTAACCTTTGATATAAATGTATATATTCCCTGATTCTTATAGAAGAAAATGTGCTCTTCTGTATCCGATATTGATGCAACTCTGACAGCTTCAGCCGCTTCCTGCCTACTCGTCTTCACATCTTCCAGATACTCCACGCTGCTTCCAATTCCAACTTTGAGATTAATGTGGTATTTCTTGTCCGCATTTGTAACAATACTGTTAAGTACCGTCTTTAAGTCTTCTTCTCTCAACCTGTCAGTCGATACAAGCGCAAGCACAGAACCAGTCTGTGGCATTACAAGCACACTCACTCCCTGATAAAATGAAAATTCCATATTGATAATGCTTCGTATCTCCTGACCTGTGGAAAGCAGATCCTTGCTGCCTCTCCTCTTCCTGCTAAATGTGAATTCTATTACACAGAAACTTCCTGACAGATCAATTCCGAGAAACTGTGCCTGTTCCAACACGCTATCACGGTTAAGATGCTCCGCATCGAGAATTGATGCAAATACCTGTTCCTCCAGATTTCTATTATTTTCCTCAAGCACCAGCCTCTTACACAATATCTGCGACAAATCCACAAGCGGAAACTTCTCCGGCAGTTCAAAAAGTGGCAGGTTTTCACTATCACAATACTCAATAAGCTCTGGCAGAATCTGACCTTCATTAATTCCAAGTGCAGCAATCCCATAATCAACCATGCTTGTAATAAGCGCCATCAGCTTGTTTTTATCCTCCGTCACATCTGGATTCGTCAGCACAACAAACTCGCCACCATGAATATAATCTTCAACATGATATTCATTCCTGACACACTGCAGACAGTCTGCAAAATATATCCAGCGAATTGTATTCTTCATACCTGCCGCACCCGCCTTTAAATTCAACACATTATTCAGTTGTGGAATTTTTGTCATATCTTCGCAATTCATGTTGTCACCTGCCTTCACTTCAATTGGAATAACGAATGTCTTACCTTGAACAAGAAAATCATTTCTCCCCTTGAATTCTGTAAAAATCCTGTTACCATCAATAATAACCCTTGCATCTAAGTCTGTCATGGCAATAAGAAGCCCTATATCGAGTAAAAACATTTTAAATGAGTCTAAATCCATATATGCTTTCAACGGAAGTGCAGGCTTACTAACTCTTGCTACTTTGTGGATAAGTCCGCAGTCAAGCAACCACTGTATTGCAAGTTCAAAATCTTTGGCTCTCGCTCCCTCTCTGACCTGACCATAAATATATTTTTTATTTTCTTTAGCAAGCTGCATAGGAATTGAATCCCTCACAAGGTTAAGACGCGAAATAAGTTTTATTTCTGCATGTTTTGAAAAGTCCTGTCTTGCCCCGGTTATCACCTTTATCATCTCAGAATCATGGTAGGAGCCACGCATTTTTTCAAATAATTCTCACTCCTATAGAAATCCACAATTACACCTCTATTTCTATATTTATTTTATTACTAGCCGTTGTAATTTTCAAGTTAAGGGGGTAATACGATTTTACAACTTTCCTCTGAACATTTTCTGTATTTTTTGCTCTGAACAATTTCTGTATGCCTTGTATCTCTTCGGATATTCGTATACAATGGAAATCATTAAATAATATCTGAAGGGAGGAACAACATAGTCGGAAGTTTGATGAAGGTGTTCTCATCTGGGACGAAGACACTTATTACCGGATGGAGTGATAAAAGGAAGGAGATAAAAATGATGAATCTGTTAAAAAAGAATTTGGCCCTTCTGCTGGCAGCTGTTTTCTGCCTGGTCCTAATGGCCTGCGGCGTCAGCAACGGCAATTTGGATCCTCCAATCGTTGGAGACGACTGGCGCGTGACCGGCATTGTACGCGACAGTGGTACCATCACCCTCGACGGAGAGGACACCGTTGTGCTGGTGTGCGTCCACGCGTCGGACTCCACCTTCTATTACGATACGAAAGATCAAGTGTTGTTTGATTTTGTTGACTACCCCATCACCCTTAAGAACAACGCGTGGGAGGCTTTCCAGAGCATTGACTTCGCTGACCTGAACGGCGACGGCAATAGTGACGTGACTATGAAATTCAATGACGGCGACAGTGAACTCCTGATGGTGTGGTTCTGGGACACGGAGAACAGTCAGTTTGTGTACCAACCTGAGAAATCTCAGCTCAGCTAGGATAATCTGATCGACACACTACGTGTTGAGGATACTCTCTATAGAAAGGAGGCGAAGGTATGACACTGGATATTGCTATTTTGCTGCTGGCACTTATTGTGGTTGTGGTAGGCATTGTGCTGGTATTTCGGTATTTGCGCAAAAAACCGAAACTGCGCATCATTTGTCTCGTACTGCTGACTCTAATTGCGCTGCTTCTTGCCGTATATATCGGTCTGATTTTTATTCTTTTGGATGCAATCCGTCATCAGCCGCCCACGTTGTAATAACGAAGCAACTCGAATGCTTCGCATTCTCCCTCGCGGGCTGGCGCCCTATACTATGCGAGCCGTGCACGATGCCTACGAATTCGAAGGCAAAGCCTTCTTCATCGTAAGCGTCGCCATATAAAAAAGAGAAGACAGCCATATAAGTGAGTAAACTCACATATGTCTGTCTTCTCTTTTTTGCACGGCTCGTGCCCATTCGAATGTTCCCAGCGGGAATCGAACCCACAACTAGCGCTTAGAAGTGACGCCGAGGGGTATAATTCCCTGTCAAGGACTGTAAACATAAGTCAAGGAAAGCATTGATTTTACTGACTTTCCTGTTATTCTGTGTCGCTACGGGAAGTCCGTTTTCGTCAAACCGCATCTCTTACTGTGTGGACGTGTCCGCCTCTTCCCGTATGTTCTGCAATTCTTTCTGCGTGTCTCCGGCACTTCTGTTCTGCTTAAAGTAATATATGCCATATCCAAGAAGCCCCATCACAGAAACTATGAATACTGCAAAGAATACATACCATAAAAATATTCGCTTTTGTTTCTGTTTTTTAAGTAGAAAAAGCGGGATATTCCCGCTTTTTCCCCGATTATTTACTCGTGTCATTTTCACACTATTTCTCAAAATCTATAAGCTCTTTTTTCTCTTTCCGGTAAGAATCAGTCCTGTTCCTGAGATGCATACCAGCATAAACAGCCATACAATCGGCGTGTTATCTCCGGTCTTAGGTACATCGTCCTTCTTTCCTAATTCATTGGAATTAATGGTAAACGAAGTGGTTGCCGTTCCATCAGTCCAAAGCATTTGGACCGTGTGGTTTCCTGCCTGAAGTGCAGCCAGGAAAGATGCTGAAAATGTGATAATTGTGGATCCGGACGTTGCTGTATAGAAGGACGGGTCCAACAAAATCCCATCCACCTTGACTCCGGTAAACTTATCAAAATCGCCGGCGCCTCTGATTGTCAATCCTTCTCCTTCACTGCTGCCGGGTGTCCAGCTACTTGCCGCACCATTGAGAATCTCGTAAGTGACATATGAATTACTTGGTGTAGTTGTATTATCTGTGCCTCTATCACCCAGATTGTCCGAGCTGTAACTACCCGAATTGTCTGAGTTGCCACTATCACTTGAATCGTCCGAGCTGTCACTACTTGAATTATCTGAACCAGTCGCTGGTGGTGTTGGCACGGTGAGAATTCCACTTAAGACGGGATTCTTATTGACATAGGCCGCTTCCGATCCGGAAAGAACCACGATGGTTGGGGTAGTAGTACAACCGTAAAATGGATTCGCACCGATGGTCGGCGGCGTTGTACCTTTAAAGGTTACCTTCGTGAGGCTTGTACACTTCTCAAACGCACCCGCTCCAATTGTTTCCACACTGGCAGGGATTGTTACAGATTTGACGAAGGTACAACTAAAAAATGCATACTCCCCGATGTAAGTCACACCATCATTTATAACTACCTTCTTAATCTCATTTGCATGGTTACCATACCATGGAGCATCCTTTTTTATCCAATTCTGCATCTCGCCTGTTCCTACTTCTGTTTTTGTAATGATAAGCTTGCCATCACTGTCCAGTTCCCATGTAAAGGCATCTTCAGTTCCCTCACTGTCTTTAAACGTACCGAAGGCGGTCACAGTAGCCGGCATCGGCGAAGCTTCCTCTTGTGCAAATGACGTCTGGGCATTTAGCGAAAATACAATTGTAATACAAAGCAGAATGCTCAGTAGTCTTCTCTTGGATGGTTTCTTGTCTTTTGTTCTCCTTCTATATCTTTTTTATTTTCATTTTTGCTTTATTACTTTAAAACTTCTTACTCTCTTTCATGAATTCCAGAATATTAATGTGTTTTATTCCATTTCTTTTTTGAATCAAATAATCTGTTGTCGCAACATACTTTGTGTAATTATCTCTAATCATTTCCAACGGTCTGTATTCCCTATCTTCGGTCTGTTTACTCTCATTTATCGTATATGCCACCTGAACATATGAATAATTTTGTTTCGTATCTCTAAGAATAAAATCACACTCAAGCTTTCCAATTCTGCCAACACTTATC
>JBJEMF010000065.1:0-3414 GCA_051879535.1 Lachnospira sp.
GCCAGGTGGTGTGGAAGGACGGATAATCAACTAATGATTATCCTCCTATCCGATTAATAGGAAATATTATCTGAATGACTGTTTTTTGTGAAAAAATGAATAAATATTTATGTTCTTGAGATAATAACTATTGTAAATCAATAAAGGAGGACATAAATATGTCAACTAAGAATTCATCTAACAGTTATAATTCATCAAATTCATCAAATGCATCGAACTCATCAAATGCATCAAAAAATTCATCTAAGAATTCATCAAATGCATCAAATGCAAAGAATTCTTCAAAGAATGCCGGAAACAAGGCAAGCAATTCTTCAGAAAACGAATCAGACTGTTATTAATAATGGCTGCTTTGCAGCCATACATAGTATAAAAATGATATATTAATGCATAGATTATAATAAATGACTTTGGGATTTTATTATGAATTGTGAGTTGATTGGACAGACCAAATTTGATTATTATGTTGATAATCCTTATTCAGTAGTTATTGATGTCAGAGATGTTGAAACATTCCAAATTTCCCATATATACAAAGCAATTAATATTCCCTATGATAAACTCTTGGATTCTATCAGAAACAGAAATAACAGTGATATATCAATATTTAAGGATGTATTTCAGGATAAAAGAAAGTCCTATGTGATATATTGTGAAAAGGGAACAAATAGTCTGATAATCGGTAATATGCTAGGGGAATTAGGGTATTTTACAAAATCACTTGTTGGGGGAATTATAGGATATCATGGCAGATATTTAGTTAATAATGATAATTGACACATATTTGTGTTAGCTTTAATATATAGGTATATGTACTTGTGGAGGATATATGAACAAATATGAGTTAATTGCACCATGTCACTTTGGACTTGAATCTGTGCTTAAGAGAGAAGTATATGATTTGGGATATGATATTGCTGTTGTAGAGGATGGTAAAGTGACATTTGAGGGAGATGAAGAGGCTATATGTCGTGCCAATATTAATCTTAGAACGGCGGAACGTATTTTAATAAAGGTTGGACAGTTTAATGCATATACATTTACAGAATTATTCGATAAAACAAAGGATTTGCCATGGGAGAAATATATACCTGTAAATGGGAAATTTTGGGTTACAAAGGCTAATTCTGTTAACAGTAAGCTTTTCAGCCCTTCAGATATTCAATCAATTGTAAAGAAAGCTATTGTAGAGAGATTGAAATCAGTCTATGGTGTTTCTTGGTTTAAGGAAGACGGGGATAGCTATCCTATAAGAGTTAATATTATGAAGGACAGGGTTACAATCGGGCTTGATACTTCAGGTGATTCTCTTCACAAAAGAGGATACAGGCCGGTTTCCGGTAAAGCACCTATTTCTGAAACACTGGCAGCATCTTTGATCATGTTAACACCATGGAAAGGTGATAGAATTCTTATAGATCCCTTTTGCGGAAGTGGTACATTCCCTATTGAAGCTGCGATGATTGCCGCAAATATTGCACCGGGAATGAATAGAAATTTTACGGCCCAGAAATGGACTAATTTTATCAATAAAGAATTATGGTATGATGCAGTTGAAGAAGCAGAAGATTTAATTAACACAGATATTGAAACTGATATTCAAGGTTATGATATTGATGGAAATGTGATTAGGCTTGCAAAAGAAAATGCAGCTAATGCAGGAGTTGATAAGTTGATACATTTTCAAGAGAGAGGTGTTAAGGATTTAAGCCATCATAAGAAATATGGATTTATAATTACTAATCCGCCTTACGGTGAAAGATTGGAAGATAAAGATACTCTTCCATCAATTTATACGGATTTTGGCAGACAATTTGCTAAGTTGGATTCATGGTCGGCTTACATGATTACTTCTTATGAAGATGCGGTTAAATATTTCGGAAGAAAGGCTGATAAGAATAGGAAGATTTATAACGGAATGTTAAAAACATATTTTTATTCATTTCAGGGACCTAAACCACCGAAAAAATAAAAAGGATTTTGGAAAGGCATTTAAAGATGAAGAGGATAATTCTGGCGTCCAATAATAAGGATAAGATAAAAGAAGTTAAAGAAATATTAAAAGGCTATGAAGTTATTTCTTTAAAAGAAGCGGGAATTGACGCAGATGTGGAGGAGAATGGAACCACATTTGAAGAAAATGCATTGATTAAGGCAAGAGCTGTTGCTAAACTCACAGGAGAACTAACCATGGCGGATGATTCCGGTTTGGAAATAGATGCCCTTAATAAGGAGCCGGGAATATATTCAGCCAGATATATGGGACACGACACTTCTTACGATGTGAAAAACAGAGCATTATTGGACAGGCTTAAAGGAGTAGAGGGTAATGACAGAAGTGGACGTTTTGTATGCGCTATAGCTGTTGTGTTTTCGGATGGACGAGAAATAGTTAAGAGAGGCACAATGGAAGGACTTATAGCAAAGGAAATAAAAGGAAATAACGGTTTTGGATACGATCCTATTGTTTATCTTCCGGAGTATGGTATGACATCGGCAGAACTTTCTCCTGAGGAGAAGAATAAAATCAGTCATAGGGGTAAGGCACTGACTATGATAAAGGAAGAATTAGACTTAATGAAATAATGTACTGTGATTTTATTGTATATTTTAATAAACCAGAATTATTAAATTTAAAATTAATTTATTTTTGGAGGTATACATGCAGAGGATAATGATTGTAAGCGACTCCCACAGACGTCACGGCAATCTTGCAGAAGCGATTTACAGAGAAGGTGATATTGATTTGTTAATACATCTTGGGGACATTGAAGGGGAAGAGGATATAATAGCAGAGATGGCCGGATGTGAAACAATAATGATATCAGGTAATAACGATTTCTTTTCTCCTTTGGAAAGAGAGATGGAAATTACGCTGGGAGGTAAGAATGTATGGCTTACACATGGGCATTATTATTATGTATCTCTCGATTTAAGCACCATAAGAGATGAAGCTGTATCAAAAGGAGCAGATATTGTAATGTTTGGGCATACCCACAGACCTGTTATTATTAATGATGACGAGGTGACACTGATAAATCCCGGAAGCATATCTTATCCGAGACAGGCTGATGGAATCCCTACGTACATAATGTTGGAAATTGATGATGAAGGGGAATTTCATTTTACTTTAAAGAATGTATAAGAGCAATAATACAAGAAACTGATTTTAAAAAAATGACAAAATTTAAAAAAAGGTGTTGACAACAGATAAGTGGTATTATATAATCAATCTTGCGTTGCGATAAGGAACGCGGATAAAACGGGGTGTGGCTCAGCTTGGCTAGAGCGCTTGATTTGGGATCAAGAGGCCGCAGGTTCGAATCCTGTCACCCCGACTTACAAGTAAATAATCCGATTATGCGGGTGTAGTTCAATGGTAGAACACTAGCCTTCCAAGCTAGATACGTGGGT
>JBJEMF010000066.1:0-3371 GCA_051879535.1 Lachnospira sp.
TCGTCAGTAATAACTTTATCTTCATTTGGTCTGATATTACCATACCATAGTTCTTTTAATATTGACATAAAATCAACTCCTTTGCAGTACCACAACATACCACAAAGGAGTTTAAATATCCAGATATTTTTACTAATTCGAACAATAAAAATATCATACCAAAAAGTTTTATCAAATTGTAGTTTTTGATAAAATTTTAAGCACTCTATATAACTTGTTTAATGACTTTTAATAACAAATGCATTACTATTTGTAATAGAATAAAATACAACGAGTTATAAGGAGACGATCGTATGAAAGAAAAAAAGAAAACGCCGTGGATTATGAAGGCGGCAATCATCATAGGCGTACTGGTTATCCCTTTACTTTATTCCTATTTCTATTTAGGAGCATTCTGGGACCCGTATGCAAGACTTGATGATGTTCCCGTGGCAGTAGTTAATCTTGACAGCGGTGCTGTTATTAACGGCGAGGAAAGAAATCTCGGTCAGGAAATCTGCGATAATCTTGAAAAGGACGGAACACTGAAATTTGTATTTACCGATAAGGCAGACGCAGAACAAGGTGTACTTGAAAATGATTATTACGCTTCAATAACAATTCCTAAAGATTTTTCAAGTAACGCATCAACAGCGTCAAAGGACACTGAAAAGCTACACAGTTCAATCGTTTACACCGCAAACCAAAAAAAGAATTATCTTGCGGCACAGATACTTGAAAACGCAATGCCTACAATTAAGCAAACAGTTAATTCGAGCATTGATAAAGAAATAATTACTACTCTTTGTGACAAGCTGGAAAGCGTACCCGATTCAATGGGAGAGCTGCAAAACGGATTTAAGCAATTATTGGACGGCTCCGGAAAACTGAGTAGCGGTACTAACGAGCTTGCTGACGGAGCAGATAAATTATCCGAAGGATCAAGTGCTCTTGCTGACGGCAGTAAACAGGTGTCAGACGGTGCAGTAACACTTCTTGACGGAATTAAAACGCTTGATAAAGGGGCAAATACCTTAAATACCTCAGTTCCTCAATTAGCCGGTGGTGTTCAGCAGCTTACAGACGGTTCAGTTGCCCTAAGAAACGGAACAGCTGCATTAAATTCAAAAATTCCGGAATTATCCGGCGGCGCGGCATTACTTAATAATGGTGCACTTCAGCTCAGCACAGGTCTTGATACCTTAAAATCAAACAGTCCCTCTCTTACTGCGGGTGCACAGCAATTAAACGCAGGTGCCACATCTCTTAAAAGCGGAATTCAAACATATACAGATGGTGTATCATCTGCCAATTCAGGTGCTGTTACTCTTGCCAACGGTATCGACGCATACACAACAGGTGTTGAAAGTGCAAGTGCAGGATCAAATAATCTTTATAATGGTATTAATCAGGCAAATGAAGGCTTAAATCAAATTGTTACACAGGTTCAGGCTTCATCACAACAGCTTGAGCAAACAGCTCCCGACAGCAGTCTTGATGCCCTTTCCTCCGGTGCATCACAGGTGTATGAGAGCATCGTAACATTCAGTACAAATTATACGAATGCTTTAAATGCTCTAAAATACTATCAGACAACAGGTGATACGCAGTATCTTAATGTGGCAGTCAGCGGATTTGAACAGCTTGACAACAGCCTCCCTGCTCTTAAGTCAGGTGCTCAACAGGTTAGCGGTGGAGTTTCAAATTTGACAGAAGGTATGAAAGATGTAAAAAACAACACTTCACAACTTCTTACAGGCTTGCAGGCATTGCAATCAGGTTTTGGTAACAATACGGACAGCAGTACCTTGTTGGGAGGTGCGTATGCTCTTAATCAGGGACTTAGTACATTAAAATCTAATAACAATACACTAAACTCAGGAGCACAGGCATTAAAAACAGGACTTAATACTCTTAACAGTAACAGCAATGCTCTTAATCAAGGCGCAAATGAGCTTTCAATCGGTGCAAGCACACTAAGCACAGGCGTTAACAGCTATACTGATGGTGTTGCGTCAGCTGCTGACGGTGCTGCTCAGCTTAAAGAGGGTACTTCTTCATTAACATCAAAAATCCCTGCTCTTACTCAGGGAGTAAATGCACTTGACGAGGGAGCAGGTGAACTTAGCACAGGTCTTATACAACTCAATTCAAAGGTACCTGCACTTTCAAACGGTATTTTGGCTCTTGCAGACGGCTCAGGTAAATTACTTGCAGGTGCTGACAAGTTATCAACAGGTGCGAAAGATTTGTCTGTCGGTACAGTTCAGCTTGATAATGGTATAGCAACATTAAGAACAGGTGCATATTCACTTAATGATGGTGCAACTCAACTTGACAGCGGTATTAGCACTGCAAAGGATGGTGTTGATGAATCAATCACCGATACTATCATACAACTAAATGCTTTGGACGGACTTGCAGATTATGCCGAAGAGCCCGTTTCAACGGTAACAGAATATATTCAGCCGGTGGAGAATTACGGCTCAGCCTTCGCACCTTACTTTATGTGTTTATCTCTTTGGGTAGGCGGTCTGATGATATATTTTGGAATCTATCTTGACTATAACAGAAAAATCAAATCACTTACCAAGGACTCCAACAGAATAATTTTAAGAACATTGTCCTTCGGCCTAATCAGTATGGCTCAGGGTGTACTTCTTGCAATAGTGATTAAGGATATTCTTCACATCGTTGTAAATAATCCGTTAATGCTGTTTATGTCCTGCATACTTGTTTCATTAACCTTTATGACGATTATACAGTTTTGTATTGTAAATCTCGGTGACGCAGGCAAATTTGTTTCACTTTTACTGCTTATTCTTCAGCTTACCTCCTGCGCCGGTACTTTCCCGATAGAAACACAGTCAGGCTTCTTTAGAGTTATCAATAAAATTCTGCCGATGACATATTCAACGCAACTCTTCAAGGAAGCAATCAGCGGAACATCTGGTTCAAATGCAGGAAAAAGTGCATTGATACTTGCTTTGTTCTTTGCAGTATTTCTTGCCATGACTTTGATTTTCAGTCATAGTTCATTGAAAAAAGATTTAAAAAGAATTGATGCTCAAACAAAGGAAAAAGCTGTACTTTAATTATACAGTTTTATTGTAAGAGAGGAGAAATCAAATGGTAAAATTTAATTTTTATCAATATGTATGGATATTTATTTCAGGCTGTTATTTGGGTTACGGTGTTGAAACTCTTTGGTGCCTGATTAAACACGGCTTTATAGAAAGCAGAAAGTCGCTTGTACTTGGACATCTCAGCGTAGCCTATGGTATGGGTGCCGTACTTCTCACGCTTTTACTTGTGCATTTTCAAAATTCATCTGCTTGGAAGATATTTTTAGTTGCTTTTGTCAGCGGAACTGTTGTTGAATATATCTGTTC
>JBJEMF010000067.1:0-3371 GCA_051879535.1 Lachnospira sp.
TGATAATGAAATTTCAGAAGAGATAAAATCCGGTATAGAAATAGTTTTTGTTGAAACTATGGAAGAGGTGCTGGAACATGCTCTGGCAGAAAATTTTACAAATAGGAGTTGTTAATGAAAATCAAAAATGTATCATTAGAAACAGTATGTGGTATAACGAGTATTCTTCCACAAAATGATAAACCGGAAATAGCTTTTGCCGGGAAATCTAATGTGGGTAAGTCATCTCTTATTAATGCTCTTATTAACAGAAAATCTCTGGCAAGAACATCATCTCAGCCGGGAAAAACACAGACAATTAATTTTTACAATGTTAATAATGAAATGTATTATGTGGATCTTCCCGGATACGGATATGCAAAAGTATCTCAGAGTATAAAGGAAAAGTGGGGTAAGCTCATAGAAAGGTATCTTAGAAATTCAAAACAGCTAAAGGCAGTATTTCTTCTTATAGATATAAGGCATGAGCCATCAAATAATGATAAGAATATGTATGATTGGATAGTATATAACGGATACGATCCAATTATAATTGCTACTAAATTAGATAAAATCAACAGAAGTCAGATTCAAAAAAATATAAAAATAATAAAACAAAAGCTGCAGGTAAAAAGTGATACTGTAGTAATTCCTTTCTCAGCAGAAAGTAAGCAGGGAAGAGAAGAAATCTGGACGTTGATAGAAGAACTCATCGGGGGATGAAACCATGGCAATGGATTCAGCAACATTATACAAACTTATAATTTTATATATGGTAGGTAAGGTTAATTTTCCACTTACAAATGCACAGATATCTAATTTCTTTTTTGAAAAAGAATATACTACCTATTTTTCATTGCAGCAGGCGATTAATGAATTAGTAGAGTCTCATTTTATAAGTATTGAAACAATAAGAAATACATCATATTATCACCTTACAAGTGAAGGTGAACAGACAATAGAGTTTTTTAGCAAAAAGATTCCAAGTGCAGTAATTGATGATGTAGATATGTTTCTTATTAATAATAAATATGAACTTAGAAATGAAGTTGGAACTATAGCCGATTATTATCGTTCTACAAACAAGGATTACATTGTGCATTGTCAGGTAAAAGAAGGGGCATCCACCCTGATAGAAATAAACTTATCCGTACCTACCAGGGAAGATGCCATTATGATGTGCAATAACTGGAAAGATGCCAGTCAGGAGATTTATGCTGATATCATGAAAAAGCTTATGAAATAATTAGATTATGTTTTCTTTTACGGCTTTACTTACCATATTACGCACATTAGGGTCAAAAGCTTCAGGCATAATAAAATCTTCGCAAAGCTTTTCCTGTGGAACACAATCTGCAATGGCCTTTGCGGCAGCGAGCTTCATGCTTTCGGTTATCTGTTCAGCATGTCCCTCGAGTGCGCCTTTAAAGATTCCCGGAAATGCAACAACATTGTTAACCTGATTAGGAAAATCAGAACGTCCTGTTCCTACAATTCTTGCTCCGGCTGCTTTTGCAATGTCAGGTAGTATTTCCGGTTCAGGATTTGCCATTGCAAGAATGATGGCATCTTGGTTCATGGATTTTACCATTTCAGGGGTAACACATCCTGCAACAGAAACTCCGATAAATATATCTGCACCAACCATGGCATCAGCAAGGGTTCCGGTTTTATTCTCAAGATTGGTGTAGTTACACATTTCACGCTGCATCCAGTTTATGGTTGGCATATCTTTGGAAATTATACCCTTTGAGCCAAGTAAAAGAATATGCTTAAAACCATAGCTTAATAATAGTTTTGCAATTGCAATGCCCGCAGAACCGGCTCCGTTAATTACGATATGACAGTCTTCTTTTTCTTTTTTTACAATTTTAAGTGAATTTATAATGGCTGCTAAAACTACAATGGCAGTTCCATGCTGGTCATCATGAAAGACGGGAATATGAAGTCTTTTCTTTAACTCTTCTTCAATCTCAAAACAACGTGGAGCAGAAATATCTTCTAGATTGATGCCACCAAATGCAGGAGCAATTCGTACAATAGTATCAATAATTTCCTGGGTGTCCTGAGTATCAAGACAGATTGGGAAAGCATTTACACCTCCAAATTCCTTGAAAAGTACAGATTTTCCTTCCATAACCGGCATGGCGGCAAGTGGACCTATATTTCCCAGCCCAAGAACAGCACTTCCGTCAGAAATTACTGCTATTGTGTTTGATTTTATAGTGTAGTCATATGCTTTCTCGGGATTTTTGGCAATTTCCAGACAAGGGGCTGCAACTCCCGGTGTATAAGCTAATGATAATGCTTCTCTTGAATCAACCGGATATTTTGTTTCTGTTGATAATTTTCCTTTTAATTCAGCATGAAGCTGTAAAGCTTTTTGGCTTGTAGTCATAATAAAGTCTCCTCGTATAATATTTTTTAGATACATAAATGTACCTTGATAACTTAATATATTTTGTTCAATAGGCTTAGTTAAGCCCATGATATAATTGTCCTAGTGTCAATCAGGTAATAGTTCTTCCGTCTCCTGTTGAACCAGAAATGGTTGCTTCAAGAAAAGTCTGTTCCCCTGACATGGAAGTTAGCTTCAAACCGGCTGGCTGTTTGCTTAAGTTCATGGACAACCATCTTGCAGTGTGGTTTCGCATCTGTCCATCTTAAGCTGGATTCTGATATGCGAGGGTGTCGATGCTCCATGATCATGGGTTTTACCAAGCCGATTGAACACGTTATTCCAAACGAAAGAAGGTGATTACGATGAACACACTTTACGTCGGTATTGATGTAAGTAGCAAATCCAATGTCGTTTACTTAATGCTTCCTAATGGTGATAAGCACAGTAATTTTTCTGTTGCTAACTCACATGAAGGTTCTGCTCAGTTGGTAAAAAGAATTCATTCTGCTTTAACTTCACATTCCCTTGATACTGTTCTAATAGGTCTCGAAGCAACCTCTGTCTATGGCGACAACCTAGTATATTTCTTAAGGGAAGATGCCACTCTGGCATTGTTTAACAGAAAGATTCATGTCCTCAACCCTAAGCAAGTCAAAAAGTTTCATGATGCTTATAATGACTTGCCTAAAAATGATTATGTGGACTCTTTTGTTATTGCTGACTGTCTGCGTTTCGGTAGAATCAACAAAGAGGTATATATCGGGGACTATCGTTATAAAGCCCTCCAAAACCTCACACGAGCACGTTACTTCGCTGTCTGCAACCTCACCAAGGAAAAGCAACGATTTATGAATGTGCTGTTCAAGAAGTATTCTACTATGACGCAGGAGAAGGTATTTAGCGATACCTTCAGCACTACGGCCCTTGCTGTCTACGATGAATTTGAATCTGCAGAAGCATTGGCAAATATGGACTTACAAGAGCTTACTGA
>JBJEMF010000068.1:0-43260 GCA_051879535.1 Lachnospira sp.
CTGTTAATATTAACGCAGGACACAACATTAAGTTAATGCAGAGCTGTAAGAAGCTGCAGGATTACTCAACATTTATAGGTTATGTGCGGGAGTATTCAGAAGAGTCAGAAGATATCCGCAGCGCCATAAACAAAGCCATAGACCGCTGCATTAATGAGGATGTTTTAAGGGATATTCTGGTTAATCAGAGAGCGGAGGTGTTGGAGATTATGTTTACTGAGTACGATATGGAAAAACATATGAAGGTTGTGAGAAAAGACGGTTATGATGATGGGTTTAATGATGGCCGCAATGAGGGATTCAGCGAAGGACATAATTCCGGATTCAACGAAGGAATCGCACAAATCATCATAAACATGTCAAAAAAAGGAAAATCACCGGACGAGATATCGAATCTCACAGACACTGATATTAACCTTGTTAATAAGATATTGAACCAATAATATAATATATTCTGGTTAATCAGAGAGCGGAGGTGCTGGAGATTATGTTTACTGAATATGATATGGAAAAACATATGAAAGTTGTGAGAAGAGACGGATATGATGAGGGCTTTGATGATTGCCTCTCTGAAATCATTACATTACTTGACATGTCAAAAAAAGGAAAAACACCTGAGGAAATATCCAATGTCACAGGGATTGATATTGACATGGTTAATAAGATTTTAGAACAATCAAAATAAGACATTATAAAAAACACTAACACCTTTGCAACAATACCCTCATTATGGGCATTGGCACAAAGGTGTTAAATTTCCCAATCATTTTAACAGCTCATATTAATAGCTGTTATTCTGAACCCTTTATATTTGGTAAAGTCATCTTCCCCAATATCTGTACTATACTTATACACATCGCTGGTTTCTTCCGGCTTAAATGTTATCTTCACAAGTCCATCTTCCGGTATTAAAGATGCGGGTATCTTTATCAGATTTTTATTATCATTAACCCTATCTACACGTTGCTTATCACCATACTCATCCTTATAGTAAAAGACTGCGTTGGATGCATCGCTGTACTCCTCTATGGTTCCCACAAGTTCATCATTAACATACACTTTTGTAGCTGTATTATAGCTGGCTCCGTACAATTCTATCACTACATCCTTAGTTATGCCCTTTTTAAATCTATAGTACAGGCTGGCTTCATTTGAATTATTTGTGTATAGTCCTGAATGAAGGGAAATAAATCCCTTAGTGTATCTGTATGGTATTGTAAGTGAATTTTTATTTTTAGACTTTACTCCTGTAGCATCAGAGTTATTATCACTATCCTCATCTTCATCAGAAAGATCCACCGTATCAACACCGGACTTATTATCTGTATATGCCATCTTTATGAAGAATTTTTCAAGAGCAGACTCTCTATTAGATTCCACCTTATGTTCACCACCCGGCTGTCTTAGTGAACTTTCGTCATCTCCCTCATCTTCAGAAGACCCGTTCATGGAAGACGCATTTCCATATAATTTTTCTTCCTCAAGAAATTTCTTATATTCTTCCAAGGTATAAAAGTCGTATACCTCACTGGTACCCATGATATAATCAAGGCCTTCTTCTCCGGGCCACATAGACAACTCATTATCCAGGTAGAATAATCTATATTCATCTGATACATCCCTTTTCTGACCTAACACTAATACACCCATATAGAATATTGCCAGACATATAACAACAGCATACGAAGCTACATTAACCAATGTTTTTCTTTTCTTCATATTTATCCTTTCCAAATCCGTTTATTCTGACAGGATTTCAAACCAAAAATTCATTTAAAATATATCCGAAAATCCCTTTGCCTTTATGCTGTGAAAGCATTTACACCGGCAGTAAACCACAACCATATCAAAAATGCCTCCGCCACAATTCCTACAACTGTTGCAAGTATCTTATATTCTGTCTTATCAGCAAGATATTCATATATACCAAGGAATATCACATAACTTCCTACGATAAATCTGCACATAGACATAACACCGCTTGTTAACGGAATAATCAGAGTAATCACTGCAAATATCACTTCTGTGTAATACTTTTTCCTAATCATATAAATATAGATGACAACCGCCATAATTATAACGATAGGAATCCAGTATCTCTCTGCATAAACATTATTAAAGAAATCCCATACCATATTTCCTATATATCCGGCTCCATCATTTCGCCATGCTCTCTGCACGCTTGAAAATGCCCAGGCATCTCCTACACGGATATACAGATGAAGCATATTCACAAATATTCCCAATGGGCATATAAAGATTAATGCCAGATTAACCGGGTTCTTAAACATCCATTTTACATAATCCCATATCTTCCCAAAGCTAATCCTTCCCGGAAAATTATCAAGATACATCTTTAATGCAAGAGAAAAGACAAGTATAACCCCCACTATTCTCGTACTGCTTGCAAACATGGCCGTTACGGCTGCTATCTTGTAATTACTTTTTCTAAGGTAATAGAAAAAGATGGCAAGAAGCATCATGAATAAGGTCTCTGAATACACACAGGACAAATAAAATGTATATGGCCCCATATACATAAGAACCACAGCCATATATCCTCTGTGTCCGGGATTGGTAAGTCTTAATGTCTTTATCAAAAATATTCCTGCAATATACACATATATGGTGCTAAGAATTATTCCCGCCTGCTCAAAACTCAGGAAAAAGAATATATACTTAAAAATTCTGATAGATATTGGAAAAAGTGGAAAAAAAGCCCAATTTGCCTGCCCATCCCCTGCATAGACATAATCTGAAAGAGCATATCCGTTCTTAGCTGTATTAATATACCAGTCGGCATCACCACCTAAGAACATTTTGGCAAACTTTATGTTATTTCCAAAAGCTGAATTTGCCACACATCCGATGAATATGTAAAATACTCTGGATATAACAAGGATCAGAAGAACTTTTTTCATTATTTCAATATTCTCTTTAGTAAATATTTTCTCCCATACTGTTTTAATCTTCTCTCTCACAAAAAACTCCAATTACACTATAATTTACATTTTAACTATAATCCTGAAGGCATCTTTGTTATCTCATCTTTAAAGTACTTAGACATGTCTACCTCGCCATCTTCTCCGTCCTTAAGCACCTTTGCAAGAACTCTTGTATAACTGTCAGCAAGTTCCCCTGTCATATGCCCGTCATAATCAACAAAGTGTCTTTTTTCTACAGAAAGCACATCTTCTTTGACATAATTAAAATCGTAGAACTCCACTCCTAAATCTTCAAAAAATTTCGTAAAGTATTCGTGTACTTTCTCATACTCTCCTTCTTCATCATACACAAGCACCGGAGTAATCGGCGATACAATACATACCAAACGAATATCCTTCTCTTCGCAGTATTTTAATATTTTCTTAAAATAACTTACATTGCTGGAAGCCACTTTATTCTTATCAAACTTAACCTTCTTATACACTCCCATTCCGTCTTTAGGACCCAGTGCTTTACGATTATAAAATCCCTTACCTATATAAGGGCCACCCCCATCTTTATTATCTATACATTCGGTTTCATAATTCTTATATGCCGAAGAACTCTTTTTCTTGATATTATCAGGTATTTTTGACACACTTCCAAGATAATCGGACCACCTAGAAAGAGTTACTCTGAAATCTTCTTCTAAATATATATCTGAAAAATACTCCAGCTTGACACTAGAAAATTCCAACTGGTCATATATGAATGCTGCACTATAGGCATTAACCTTCTTATCATCAAGTGTCCAATACTGATAATCCACATCAAGAATTATCGTCTCCACATCATTGTATCTTGTACTTTCCTTGCATAAATAGTAGGAATCTCTCATTGTTTCATTAGGAATACATACATTTAAAGAATTGGTATCCGCCTCTTCGTCATAAGCATAAGGATCTAAACCACTTCTTCCATGAGAAGCTCCTAAAAATATGGTATCATAGCTTGTTGTTTCATCATTCATCTCATGAATTATTATTCGTGCATAACTTGGCGGTATAAGGGCATATTTTAAGAAAGAAAATACCATCACCAATATTGTCATAAATATAGCTGCCCTCACCCATGGCATCATCTTAGTCTTTTTACTATTACTACAATTATTAGAAGTCTCATTATTAGAATTGTGCATACATAAATCCTCCTGTTCCGGTAATTATCTTTCCAAGTACAGGAATTGATATAACTAAAGCAAAATATACCGCCCAGCGTACTAACAAAGGCTTGGTATCCAAAGCTTCCCTTATGTGAATGCCCTTCTCTCTTATAAAACTTACAACAAATAACACAATCAGTGCCGCTATAAGTATAACCAAATCTCCTGCCTTAACCCCCAATTTTAACATAGAACCATCTGTAATCTGGCTAAAACTAAATCCAAGAATAGAATTCTTCATAAGGAAAAATGCACTGTAGGCACAATCTGCTACATCAAAATAAAGACTGATAAATACAAGCAAGTAGGTTCTTATTATTCTGACAATATGCCATCCCTTACTATCCTTGTTTATATGAGCAGCTTTAAACATCTTAGGATATAACGGAGCAAATAAATCTGCCATTGTAAGTAATATACCATTGTACAATCCATAAACCACGTACTTAAATTCCGAACCATGCCATACACCTACAACAAAGAATATAAGAATATTAGCAAGTCCTATAGGTATTACCCTGCTCAAATGTTTACCAAACCTTTTATTTAGCCACTTACCAAATTTATTCATACCCTTAGAAAGAGAGAACGGATAGAATATATAATCCTTCATCCATGCTCCCAACGTTATATGCCATCTATGCCAGTAATCCGCAATAGATACGGCAAAATAAGGCTGCCTGAAGTTTTCTGATAATTTTATACCAAACAACTCTGAAGCACCCATTACAATATCCATACCGCCGGAAAAATCTGCATAAAGCTGAACAGAATACAGAAGCACTCCGTACAATATATCTGCTCCTGTGTATAAATGCATATATCTGAATATTTCTTTAACAGCCACACCCGCTCTGTCAGCGATTACCATTTTCTTAAAGAATCCCCAGGCCATAAGCTGAAGACCATGTTCTATTCTTCTAAGCTCGAATTCATGTCTCTCAAAGAACTGATGGGATAACTTATTAAAACGTCCTATTGGTCCTTGAAGTATCTGTGGAAAATACGACACAAACAGCGCAAACTTGGCAATATTTCTATCCGCTCTATACTTTCCCTGATATACATCAATCAGATATCCCATAGACTGGAATGTATAGAAAGATACTCCCAGAGGTACTATCACATTAATATTACCAATCTTAAAGTCAAAATGCATCACATTCTGGATAATTGAATTCATGGCATCAATAACTACCTGATTGTATTTAATTACTGCCAGCACTCCGAAATTAATCACAAGAATAAGAGCCAGTATAAGTCTCTTATATTTCCTTGTTTTAAGTTTATATGCCTTCTTTTCCTCTGAAGACATATCTCCTTTATGTTCTTTCACATAAGAGCTTCTTTCGTCATCAATCTTTTCAATCCATAATGCACCACCATAGGTTGTAACCGTGGTCATCACTATAAATATCAATGCTTCTATTCCTGAACATATATAGAAAAAATAACTGATTACCAGTAGCCATACCCACTGAAATTTTTTAGGAATAATATAATACACTATTACTCCTGCCAATAAAAAAATCAGGAATCCCATGGATGTATAAGACATCATTTCCCCCTTCGAATATAAACATTCTTCATATACATATTTTTAATGATACTTTATTACAAATACTGTGTTTTTCCTGTTTCTCTGAGGGATGACAGCACCTGCTTGATTTCTCCTGCATGTTCTTTAGAACATACAAGCGTAGCATCCTGTGTATCAACAACCACTATATCTTCAAGTCCGACAGTTGCAATGAGCTTATCCTGAGCCTCAATTACACAATTCTTTGTATTGACTGTCACCACGTTTCCGTTAACTACGTTATGATTCTCATCATTATCCTTAATTCGTCCCACTGCAAGCCATGAACCAACATCATCCCAGCCAAAACTTCCCGGAATTGAATAGATATTACTTGCATGTTCCATAATACCATAGTCAACCGACTCAGATCTGAAAGCTGTAAATGTCTCATCAAGAACATTTTCATATTCCGGTGTACCTATAGAATCCTTTATCGTTATAAGGCCTTCATATATGTCCGGCATAAATTTCTTAAAATTATCAAGTATTGTAGAAATCTTCCAGATAAACATTCCGCTGTTCCATAAATATTCACCTGATGCTAAATATTCTTTTGCTTTGTCAAGATTAGGTTTTTCAACAAACTTCTTTACCACGTTGGCAGCTCCAAGAGTACTTTCTTTATCAAAATTAATATATCCGTATCCTGTCTCCGGGTAATTAGGTGTTATTCCGATAGTAACAAGATTCTCTCCTCTGTCAGCCACATCAAGAGCATCCCTTAATGTATCTACAAATACCTCATTATTCTTGATTAAGGCATCAGAAGCTAACACAATCATATTAGCATCCTCATACTTATGATTAATTGATACAGCTCCAAGTCCTACACATGGAGCTGTATTCCTGCCAACAGGTTCACAAAGAATATTCTCCTCCGGAATTCCCGGAAGCTGTTCCAATACAAGATTCTTATATGCCTTATTAGTTGCAATATATACATCCTCGATATCTACCAAAGGACTGATTCTATCCACTGTTAACTGTATCATTGTTCTTCCGTCATCCGTAAGTGATAAAAACTGCTTTGGAAGCGTAATTCTGCTCTTAGGCCAGAATCTCTCACCTTTTCCACCCGCCATAATTAACGCTGTGTTCTTCATAATTATTCCACCCTTTCTCTTCACCTTATACATCCCTTTACTCATTATAGTAATGAGCTATAGTTTCTCTATACATATCAGGAGTGCCTACATCAAACACTTTCCCATTAAATACAAAACCTCTTATACCGTATGTTTCTCTCACTTTATCAAGTGCATCAGTAAGCTGTATCTCTCCCTTAGTTGTAATATTATTTTCAATATTGTACTCAAGTGCCTCGAAAACTTCAGGAGTAAGTACATACTGACCATAGGCACAGAAGTACTTATCACCATCTTTTCTGGTTTTCACCCTTAATCCATCTTTAGCATCTGCAACATCAGGCTTTTCTACCATAGATGTTACCTTTAGAAGATTTTCATCATCATTCTCCCATGTACCACATAATATACCATAATGGGAAACATCTTCAAGAGGTACTGACTGCATGGATATCATTGTCTTTCCACACTCTTCATAGGCATCAATTATCTGACGTGAGCAGGTTCTGTCTTCGTATGTCTGATATATCATATCCCCCAGCAAAAGAAGTACCGGCTCATTGTCGGCAAATTCCCTGCACTGGTAAACCGCATGTCCGAATCCTTTTCTTTCCTTCTGATATGCGTATGTAATCTTTTTCCCGATAGAAAGAATTTTCTCCTCATATAATCGTTTTTCTTCTGAAAGCTTGCTTATATGTTCCTGTGACAATGGACTGAAAAATTCATCATACTGCTTCTGTTCTTCTTCACCAATAACAAGACATATCTCTTCAATTCCCGACTCTTCAAGCTGTTCCAGCAAACACATAATAACCGGTTTAACTAATCCGTCCTTATCTATTATAGGGAAAAATTCCTTCTTAATAGATCGTGTTTCCGGATAAAGTCTTGTTCCGAATCCCGCAACGGGAATAATAGCCTTTCTTATCTTCTTACCGGGCTTTAGTGTAAGCTTAAATCCCTGCATATTATACTCTGACTTTAAGTAATCAATAAGTTTATTCTGTGTCTCTTCATCCTTTGCTAAGAATTGAACAGAACCATCCCCCTGTGAGCCTACTCCCTTACCACCGTAAGTTAATTCTTTTATTCTTTTATCATCAAGTATGTTATGAAGTACAGGCGCTTTTAGTTCAACCGGAGATGCAGGAGCAACCATTTTATCAAAATGTTCCTGAGCCTGCGTCATAAGTTTTCCTAATTCCTCATAATCGCCCTGCTCAATAAGTTTCCCGGCTTTCTTTACAATTTCCTCGTTGTCCGTTCCCAATGCTTTCTGCACATTTTTCTCTATCTGTGTCTCTGCAAAAGGAAAACACTTATTAAGATCCGAAAGAATTTTAACGGTATCCTTTGTCCCGTTAAGTTCAGAGAATACCCAGTACAATGGCTTTTTAACCCTTAGCTTTTCAACAAATACTTCGTTGCCGTCAAAGGTCATCTCCACAGGAGAAACTCCAAAAGCACAAGCCTGATCCAGTCTTCCGCATCTTGAAGGTGTTCTCTGTTCTCCATAAAAAGCGATATTCATCTCCCCAAGTGTGTTAAGCTGTAACTCGTACATCTCGTTAAATGCTCTGGCAACAAGTACACATATAGCTGCACTTGAAGAGAGACCGCTCTTAATAGGCAGATCCATCTCATCAATATGAATCCTGAGTCCTTTTACTCTGTAATGATCTACCACATATGATGCCACTCCTGCCACATAAGAGAAAAATCCTCCCTTTTGTGCAGTTTCTCTAAGCTTAGCCGAATCCATCTCACATTCAAAAGCTTCATTTTGAAAACTGTCTAACTCACTCTCTACAATGAACTTATCCGATTCTGTAACTGTTGCATATATGCCCTGCTCTATTCCTGTAACTATGGCATGACCGGGAACTATTTTAGAATTCATTATTCTGTGAATACTTGCCCAATCGCTATGTTCCCCAAAAAGGCATAACCTTCCCGGTACAAATAATTTAAGTGACTTACCCATTTTAAGCTCCATTTCCGTGCCCCTTCACAGCACATAATAGTTTGTATCAAATCTTTTCCGATACATATTTCGAAAATCCCAAGATTACTTCAAACGATATATTTTAAATCTGCAGCTAAGGAACTGCTCATCAAATGTCTCTATAGAATCTGCCTCAGTGTATTTTCTTTCGGAATATTTACTTGCATATGGCAGATTCAAATAATATATTCTGTCATAATTCGAGAAATCTATATAATCATACTCATAGGCAAATTTCAGTTTATAATCCGAATCAGCTGCTAAAACATTTAATCTCTCATCCCACCTGAAATTTCCAAAGAAATATCCGCACACATACAAATGGGACTCCCAATCCTCTGCTATATCCGGATAAATAAAAAGAGTATTTTTATCATATTCTATTTTTCGTATGAATTTCTCTAAAACCCTGCTATAGTAAGTTGCTTCCTGATTGTATGCAACTGCATCCCCCATAGCAAGATACTCTTTTCCGTCAAACTCCAGAACTTCGGAGCTGATAAGATATCCGTTACCGTAATCCAATTTATTAAATACATTTTTTGATACAATATCAATTCCATAGAAGGATTGTATCAAAAGCAGAATTCCGTATATTCCGCATACAGCATCAGCAATAATCTGTCTGTTGCTGAAAACATAGAATATAGAAAGAATCGATAACAATGCTACATCTACAGAAAGCACCTGTATATACCGCATATGAGCAAATGTTGCCAAAACTAAATTTGAAACAATAATTCCCACTGCAGATCCCACTATGGAAAATATAAACAATGCTCTGTCATTGTCAGGTGCAAGTATTTTTTCTTCTTTCCCTTTAACTTTCCTGGCAATATATACTATCAATGCAATCAGACACAGTATAACTGCAATCCATGAAAAATTCATTATGGTCATCTGCTTTATTTTTAATATCACAAACGATGAATCTGAACTCCATGAATTTCCGGATGTTGTGGACCAATCCTCGCCAATTCGGAAAATGATCATATATATTATCGCCCATACAGCTGCCGGAATAACATAAAACAGAAATTCCACATCTATCACTTTCAAGATGTTCCATGACTTTTTATTCTTAATTTGTCTGGCGTATAAGAAAATATATTTTACTGCCACATAAACAAAGTAGATAAGTATTGCAGGTTCCTTTGAAAATACAAATAAAAATGAGAAAAATCCTTTAAGATATTTCTGGTTGTGGACTTCCGCACTTAAAAACCATACAAAAGAACACATCATAAAATAATCTACCGACACATTCCAGAACAATCCTAAAAATGATGGTGCAAATACAAATAATGTGCTCATTAAACATTTCAAAGCATTACTTTTTTCTGCATAGAAAAAATCTAAGATTTTTTTGAATTTGACAATTGTTATAAAAGCCAAAATCATATTCATGGATTGTAAAACCAATGTTTCATTGTAGAAGAAATTAGAAAGAAATTCTGCGCTACACAAAAACAATGAATATCCCATACTAAGATGTGAAGAAAAATTAAAAGCCAGAACCCAGTCATTATATAAATTCATTTTCTTAAAGTCATGAAATAACATATAATAAATGGTTGAATCGCTCATTGGCGCCTGTACAAGAGAATGAATATTAAGAATCAAAAATATCAGACATGAAACAATAAGCCATCCATTAAATTTAAACTTATACTCTTTAAAAAATTTTACAGCCCACAAAACGCATGCAACAAAAATTGATAACGCACATATATCAACAACTTTATCACCGTATCCTACCACTGCTATATAGCAAGCAAAAAATACTGTGGCTATAATACATATTATAAGCTTCATCTGTACATAGTCTTCTGCATATTCTTCTTTTATGGCATATACCGTAACAGCTGTATATACAGCCTGTTCCAGCATAAAGACAGTCATAAGAATTGGAGTTGCAACTCTTCCCATTTGTATAAGCACCACTGCAATAAACATTATCAAATTAATAATGTCCATTGTAATCAGTAGCTTTTTTTTATTCTTTAAAAAATTAATCATTAACTATCCTCATTTCACATTGTAATTGTTTGCTTCCATAAACACCCAATCCATTGAATTATAAATCACTGCATTTACAGTGTCAATTATCTTATAAAGGGGGTCAGACCCCATAAAGTTTTTATAAAATTTTTGATGAAAATTTTATAAAAACTTTATGGGGTCTGACCCCCAAATATAATATTAATTAATTTTCTTCAAGTGTCTTTTTAAAATACTCAATTGTAGGAACAAGTCCTTCCCTGAGTGGAATCTTAGGCTCCCATCCATTGAGTTCTCTCTTTGCAACTGTTATGTCCGGTCTTCTCTGAGTTGGGTCATCCTTTGGAAGATCCATATATACCATCTTTGACTTAGTAGGAATCATTTCCAGAATAATTTCGCCAAGTTCCTTAATTGTGAATTCTCCCGGATTTCCAAGGTTAACAGGTCCTAAGAAATCATCCCTTGAAGCCATCATTCTTATGATACCTTCTACAAGATCATCAACATAACAGAATGACCTTGTCTGGCTTCCGTCTCCATATAGGGTGATGTCCTCCCCCTTGAGAGCCTGAATAATGAGATTAGAAACAACTCTGCCATCCTTAGGATCCATCATAGGTCCGTATGTGTTAAAGATTCTTATTACCTTGATCTTAGTACCAAACTCTCTGTTGTAATCAAAGCAAAGTGTCTCTGCAACTCTCTTACCTTCATCATAGCATGAACGGATACCAATAGGATTAACATTACCTCTGTAAGTCTCCACCTGTGGATGTACAAAAGGATCTCCGTAAACTTCACTTGTTGAGAACTGCATAATCTTAGCATTATTCTTAGTTGCCAATTCCAGCATATTAATAATTCCAAACACACAAGTCTTTGTTGTGTATGTTGGTGATTTCTGATAATGAGGAGGACTTGCCGGACAAGCCAGATTATATATCTCATCAAGATTATCCACATCCAAAGGCTCAATAATATTGTGATTAATGAATTCAAATTCCGGATTCTTCATCATGTCTTCAATATTAACCATACGCCCTGTATACAGATTATCCACACAGATTACATGATTTCCCTCTGCAAGTAATCTCTTGCAAAGATTTGCTCCAACGAAACCGGCACCTCCGGTAACTAATATTCTTTTCATTGTTTATACACTTTCTGCACTTATGTGCCAATGATTTTACTTATCCTTCTTTGTTCCCACACCAATCTGATAATACTCAAAGCCCTTGTCAGCAAGCATCTGAGCATCATACTGGTTGCGTCCGTCAAAGATAATAGGATTCTTAAGTCTCTTCTTTATTTCACCGAAATCCGGCTGTCTGAATTCCTTCCACTCTGTTACAAGAATCATAGCATCAGCATCTACCAATACTGTATACTTGCTATCGCAGTATTCCACATTATTATTATCTTTTAAGTAGCATACCTTAGCCTCATTCTCAGCCTTAGGATCATAAGCCTTAACTTTAGCTCCTCTCTTAGTAAGCTCATTAATAATTGTGATGGCTGCTGCCTGTCTCATATCATCTGTATCCGGCTTAAAAGCAAGTCCCCACACACCGAAAGTCTTACCCGTAAGATCCTCACCAAATCTTTCCACTACCTTTCTAGGAATAACATGCTTCTGCTCAAAGTTAACCTCTTCCACCGCATTAAGAATCTTGGTCTCATAACCATAATCTTTACTTGTCTTTATAAGTGCCTGTACATCCTTAGGGAAACAACTTCCGCCGTATCCACAACCAGGATAAATAAATGAATATCCTATTCTCTTATCTGAACCTATACCAAGTCTTACCTTATTAACATCAGCTCCAACTCTTTCACAGATATTAGAGATCTCATTCATAAATGAAATCTTAGTTGCAAGCATCGCATTAGCTGTATACTTTGTCATCTCTGCGCTGGCGATGTCCATAAATATAATATTCTCGTTATTACGAACAAGAGGAAGATATAATTCCTTCATCACCTTAGCTGCATTATCATTATCTGTACCGATTACAATACGGTCAGGTCTCTGGCAGTCTGAAATTGCTGTACCTTCCTTTAAGAATTCAGGATTAGAGATTACATCAAATGTAAGATTGCTGCCTCTCTTATCTAGTTCTTCCTGAATCTTATTTCTAACCTTAGTTGCTGTTCCTACAGGTACCGTAGATTTATCAATAACATACATATGGTGATCCATATACTTTCCTATGCTTTCAGCTACACCGAGAACGTAGTGAAGATCGGCACTTCCGTCCTCACCCATAGGTGTTCCTACTGCAATGAAACATATATCTGAATCAACCAATGCCTGATGTATCTTGGTAGTGAATTTTAATGTTCCCGCTTTATAATTGTTAGCCACAAGTGAATCCAGACCCGGTTCATAAATAGGGATTTCACCGTTAATCAGAGCATTAATCTTCTCTTCGTTAACATCAACACACCACACATCATTACCATAATTGGAAAGACATGCACCTGTAACCAATCCAACATAACCGGTTCCAACAACTGCTATCTTCATAATATACCTCCACATTTTACATATAAATAATTCTGTCTTTTCTGCCTGCACCTGAAGCCAAAACATCACATAAAGTAATTATAAATCGTGAAACATACTAACACAACATTTTTTATAATTCAATACTTTTGCAAATTTGCATTTCCTTTTTTTGCAATAGTAACACCAATCTGCCATACACACACTGTTAATACCAGTGCATATATACAGATATACCTGAAATCCTTGGCCATATTCATAACGTAATTCCCGATTTCATAACTATTACCCCACATCCTGAAACTGAATATCATTCCAAAGAATAAGGATATTATTGCACTTATTATTCCATCCTTTTCTTCCATAATGAAATACACCAAAGGAATTACAAAATAACAGCAGGTATATGGTCCACTCCACTTAGGTATAAGTACCATTATTGAAACAAGGGAAAAAAGTGATACCCATTTCTTTTTTGTAATAAAGAAAACTGCAACAAGCATTAAGAATATTATTATCATAAAAATATTCCCCATAAGCTTTGCTGTGGACATGTCCAATCCCATTCCACTGTTCAACAGGGTTTTTACCGCAACATACACACCATTTATGGACTCATACTCATCCGAACTTAATTGAATAAGGTTCGCTACATTCTGCTTTAATCCTGTTATTCCTCCGAAGAAGATATATGGAACAAACATTACGGCAACACCATATATAATTAGTCTTACTACTCTTTTAATATCTTTTCTCTTAATGTATATCAGTCCAAATACCGCCGGATATATCTTAAATCCTGCCGCCATTGCAATCAAAATCAAAGACATTTCTTTTGCCAGTTTATTTTCACACTGGTCAAGCCACAAGGATAACAGCAAAAGCACCAATGCTATAAATACCGCATTACCTCTTTCCACCACATCAATAATGAATATATTGGAACACAAAACCGCCAGAGTAATGCCATATCCAAGTTGAGATTTCTTACCATTCTTCTCTACCGTACTGTTAATTCCTACTATCAATAGAAATGTAAGCACCATATTGTAAACAACAAATGTAAGCAGTCCATAAGGTGTAGTTTTGTCACACGCAAAAAGTGTCACTGTTCCCTGGGGAAGCATCCTGTTTACCAAATAATAGAATATGTAAGCAAATGACGGAAAACATGCATTATAATTTACAAAATATACATTCTCCCTATCTTCCACATATCCCACGTGATTAAAAAAATCCATAAAGAAGTCATCTCCCATATTAAAGACAATGCCGTCAAGGCATGCTCCCCTCGAGGAAACCAACTTAATTATGGATATAATAAATCCAATGAGACATGTGACAAAAAATACTATATTCTTCTTAGATACACATTTATAGTCTATTTTTGTCTTCATATAAGCCCCACTTTACTATTTGTAAATTACCAGCTTTCTAATGAGAAAGTTCCAAATAAATACAATACCTGTTGATACTATCTTGCAAAATGTTTTCTGCAGTCCTTCGTCAAATCCCAGTATTGTTACAAAAAGATACATAAGAATCAGATTAAAAACCAGTCCGATACCACTGACCGCAAATACAAGAAACAATTCTTTGCCCTTCTTGTTCTCATAATTCTTGTTATCCTTAAACGTCATTACCCTTCCAAGAAACCAGTTAGCCGTTGTTGAAAATATAAATGCAATGACAGTTGCTGCCATATAATTAATGCCTATAAGGGTTCCCAAAATAAAGAACATAACCCATTCAACAATGGCAGCCATACCACCAACAAAAAAATATGAGATAAATTGTTTTATTCCGTCTTTACTAAGCAATTTCATAATGCTCTCCATTCCTACAGACCTTTTCTATATCTCCAGATACAATAAATCGCTCTGACACCGTCCTTAAATCCAATCTTCTTACCCTCTTCGTTAGTTCTTGGATAGTATGAAATCGGAACTTCCTTAAATCTAACCTTCATCTTGGCAATCTTAGCTGTAATTTCAGGTTCAAAACCAAAACGCTTTTCCTGAATATCAACAGACTGAATAATCTCTCTCTTGAATGCCTTATAACATGTTTCCATATCAGTGCACTTAAGATGTGTAAAGCAGTTAGAAAGTCTTGTTAAGAACCAGTTTGCCATTCTGTTGGCAAGATAACCTTTCATCTTGGATTCCTTAAATCTTGAACCATAAACTACGTCAGCCTCATCGTCCATGATAGGCGAAACAATCTGAGGATATTCCATAGGATCATACTCCATATCAGCATCCTGGATAATAACAACATCTCCTGTCGCTTCCGCAAAACCTGTCTTTAAAGCTCCTCCCTTACCCTGGTTAACCTCATGATATACAACCTTACTTACAAGGGGCTTTACTTCCTTTTCCAAAATATCTCTTGTTCCGTCTTTTGAACAGTCATCAACCACAATTATTTCCTTGTTTGGAATTGGTGACTCCAGTACCTTATTAACAATATTAATAATATTTTCCTTTTCGTTGTAACAAGGAATTACAATTGATAAAACCTTAGTATCTAAATTACTCATCATTCTCTCCTTATTCTTTATTTCACAGCTTTATATTTGTTCCATGTATTGGTTCCCAGGTCATAATAATAAACCCCTTCGCTTCCGCATGTGCCTTCAACCCAGTCAGTTGCATATTTGTGTATATCACTACTTGTAACTTCACCCAATCTCCATCCTATAGGGAACTGACCTGAATATCCGTTAAGATTCATAAGATCATATTTATAACATATTTCCCACGCAAGATGCTGATAACTTACCCATGAGTACTCATCATCCTGATATTTATTAGCCTCCGGCTTCGTATCAACTATATACATAACCTTGCAATCCTCAGGAGGAGCTGCTACAGCATCCAGTTGTCTGTTCTCTTCTGTGCTTGTCCAGTCAGATTGTATTCCTACAATATTACTATTACTGTACCATATAATGCAGGCTAATGCTACTGGAATAACAATTGCACATATACCGTTAACCACCGGCTTCTTAAAACCTACTTTGGCACATATTCTGTTTCCCAAGTAAGCAATAATAATTGCAATTGGCAGGGTAAGAAAGAAATTATATCTTACAACTGCTCTTATAGCTGAGGCTCCCGGAACCAGCTTATAAACAAACAACCAAAGTGAAGCCCCGTTAGATTGTACCAATAAAATAAATGAAATAAACACCGCATATATAAGTGATACATCTCTCATCATTTTATGATTTGAATAACATTTATCTGTTTCTAATGCTTTGTACTTTTCTTTTAGGTATTTTCTTCTGGTATAGAAGAATGCAAACACCAAAAGTCCCATTACTACAATTGAAAAGCCAACATGAAGTTCCCATACAAAAAGTCCGTCAGTCTCATATCTGTCATTTAACTTCATCTTTTCAATTACCCATCCAAGCATCCTGTTTCCTGTAGATACATTAAAGAAATCAATAAGCTCCGGAAGCTGGGAAACGATTTCTCCGTAAGTTCTCTTACCAAACATTCTGCTTACAGGAATATATAACTTAAAGAACGGAATAATTATCGCAATCAAGTAAACAACGTACGCTATAACTTCTTTATACTTCTGTTTTATATAAAGCCACACCACATCTTTAAGTACATGATTCTTATTGGCATAACTCACAACCAGATACGTAAAAATTAATGTTAAGAAAAACAATGCTGTAAAGAATGCTGTATACCAGCTTGTATACATTATAAGTACATAAGTTGTGATTGAAAGAAACCCATATATGACCCTCTTCTTTCCATTCTGAAAATTCTGGAAAAATGAGTATATAAATATTATAAGAGTTGGTATCAAGCTTATACATATAAGCTGGGTATGAGCAATCCTGATATAATAAGCACTTGAGTAAGCAAAAATTACTACTCCCACCAAGCTCCATAAACTGTTAATCTTAAACTTTTTCTTGAGAAGATAATATAAGGTATAACTTCCATATATATGAAAACCTATCAATACTATCTTGTTGGCTAAGAACATATTAACCCCAAAGGCTCTTAATATACTGTAAGGAATAGCAAATCCCATAAGCATATCCGTAAATGCCAGCGTACCTTCCATGGGATAAAATATATTTACCATGCTAAATGATTCTTTTCCTTGAAATGCTCTAAACCAATGCTCTACCAACAGATTATTCAGTCTTGCATCATTAATATCTCCTATCAGCCTATCGTTAAATAAAACCTTCTTGAAAAACATATACTCTAACAACGCAATTGCTACAACAGAGCACATCATCGTTATAAATTCTTTTCTCTTCTCATATTTTTCTGACAAATTCATTATGTTATCTCCAATCTCAAACTAATCATTCTTTTTCTTCTACATCAAAATTAATTCTTTCCTCTTCCACTACAAGAGGTCTGTTCATAAGTCTCCTATTCATGCTAAGTATATACTCACCTTGAAGACCAATAAAGAATAACTGTAATGATCCGAGAAAACTCACAAGAATAATAAGAGGTGTCATTCCCGCAACAAATCTATCCCAATAGATGAGTTTAAGAATCAAGTAAACTATAGCAATAATAATACTTGCAGCACCTACAATTACACCCACAAAAGTAGCGAGTCTAAGTCCAATCTTAGTATAGGATGTAAAGCTTAACATTGCCGCATCATAAAGTGTAAAGAAATTGTTATGAGTCTTACCGGCTCTTCTTTGAGCCTGGGTATACTCTACCTCTACCCTCTTAAATCCCAATTCTCCTACAATTCCTCTGATAAAAGGAATTGGGTCCTTAAGATCCTTAAGAACCTTAACAAAAGACTTATCATATAAACCGAAGCCCGTAAAATGTTCTATCTGCTCAACAGAAGACATCTTTTTAATAAGCTTGTAATATATTGAACGAAGGAAATACATTATCCTGCTTTCCTTACTCTTAGTCTTAACAGCACAAACTATCTTTGCCCCCTTCTCCCATTCTTTAACAAGTTTAGGAATCACATCTATAGGGTCCTGAAAATCGGCACACACCGGAATTGTACAATCCCCATCTGTCTGAAGAATACCATAATAAGGAGAATTGAACTGTCCAAAATTCTTTGCGTTAAATATAGCCTTGATTTTTGGATTATTCTCGCATAACATCCTAAGTTTCACCCTCGTTGTATCTGAAGAATCATTATCTATAAAAAGAATATCATAATCATACTGTGGAAGATCCTTTGCAAACATATCAATCAGTGCTTCTGACAAAGGAATTACATTATCTTCTTCATTATAGCAAGGTACCATAATGCTTATTTTCTTCATAAATATACCTCATTTATATCTTTCCACAATTCTGCATGTTCTGCCTGTTACTACAATGTCAAATTTTTCTGCGACCCCGTTATTCTATACTTTATTTTTACACCAGTCAATGGTTTCCTTTATACCTTCCTCAAATGTATAGTTTGGTATAAAACCTGTATCCTTTGTAAGTTCCTCTATATCGGCGCAAAGATACATAACCTGCTTTGGTCCGTAAGGTATATCCCCAAAACCAATGGAAAGCTCAGGATTGATTGTATCTCTCATAATCTCTATATATTCCTTGAGAGGTCTGGCTGTTCCGCTTCCTATACAATATACTTTCCCATCAATTCCTGACTCTCCCAAAGCTGCAAAAGCTCTTCCTGCATCCTTAGAGTATAGATAATCCCACATCTGTTCTCCTTTTGTACAGGATGGTCTTTCCTGTTTAAGAAGACTATCTATAGTACTCATGATCATGGTTTTATCTCCGTCGAAGGGACCATATATACTAAGAATTCTTGTCCAGATATGTCTGATACCATAATCCTGACACATAACTCTTGTCATCTGTCCGGCACAAAGCTTTGCCATTCCATATCCATTCTCAGGAAATACAGGTGTCCTATCATTAAGCTTTCCTTCAACTCTTCCATACTCCGCCTGAGAGCCCGCACCGATAAATGTATCGCATCCCAACTCCTTTGCTGCATTTACTGCATCAAGGGCATATTTGATATTTTCATTCTGGCCATACATATTGTTACGACTGTTTCCAAATGTACCATCCCATCCGAAATGATAAAATGTATCTGCTCCCTCCGGCACAAATGTCTTTAACTCTTTAAGATTATTAAGATCGCATTGAACAATTCGGACATGGCTGGTTTCTTTAATTCTGCCCGCTCTTTTAGAACCGGGTCTTACCACTGCAACTACATCTACCCCTGCATTCTCCAGAGATTCAATAAGTGCCAGTCCTATAGCTCCGGTAGGTCCTGTAATGACTGCTCGTTTCATATAAAATACCTCTAATCCTTACTCTTCCATAAGGGGAATAAACATAATCTCCTTAAGCTCTTCCCTTGGAAGGAATGGTGCTAAATCTTCCAACGGAGGGCTTACCAATGTCCCGTCCGGAAGTCTCTTAGTACTGCTCTTTGGCTCCCATCTCTGCTCTGTATCCGTGAACACTTCGCAAAATACAGGTCCTTCAAGTTCAAGCACTTTATCCACAACATTTTTCATCTCTTCATTGCTATGGGCACTGTAATAAGGATATCCGAAAGCTTCCGCAATTTTCTTATAATCAGGGAATCCCAAATCTTTAGATTCAGGTCCGATGCCAACCTTACAATGCTCCGAAAACAGATTAGACTGTGTAATTCTGATAGAATGATATCCACTGTTATTAATAAGGAATATCTTAATCGGAAGATTGTTGGTAATAATAGTCTGCAACTCCTGCAGGTTCATCATTATACTTCCGTCACCTTCAAGACATATAGTTTCCTTTCTGCCTCCTCCGATACAGGTTCCGATTGCTGCAGGAAGACCATAGCCCATACTTGCAACTGCACTGTTGTTGGCAAATCTGCTTCCTTCCTTTATTACGTATGCCTGATGTCCAACTACGCAACAGGCGCCGTTGGAAACTGCTGTAAGACTGTTCTTTGGCAATCTGCTGCTCATATATCTTACAAATGCATACACATTGGCTGTGGTTCCATTCTCTTCCCATTGTCTTGGCACAACTACCGGATAATTCTTCTTCCATTCCTGTGTTGTAGATAACCACTTGCCACCTTCATGTACAGGTGCTATATCAGTTGCTGCCTTATCAAGCTTTGTAAGAAAATCTTTGGCATCTGCCCATATTGGCATCTCAACGTGAAGTGTAGGCTTTTTTAATTCTGCTTTATCTACATCAACCATAATAACTTCAGCTGCTCTGGCCCAGGTCTTCCAGTTGTATCCTGTCTGTCTTATAGAAATTCTTGTTCCCACAGCCAGCACAAGATCTGCATTCTGAATAGCCCAATTTCCGGGTCTGTCACCCATATTTCCGGCACGTCCCACGTAAAGCGGATTGTCATCCTCTATCAAATCAATGGCATTCCAATATGTTACGATTGGAATGTTAAGCTTTTCAGCAACAGAACGAAATACCTCATAAGACTTTGAAAGTCTGATTCCGTATCCCGCATGAAATACAGGTCTTTTAGCATTCTTAATCTTATCAAGTACTGTCTTTACAGTTTCTTCATCTACTTCAGGAGGAAGTTTTGCATCATCTTCTGTTGGATCATAGCCTTGAAGTTCATCAGTTTCAATGTATCCACCCTGAAAGTTTACCGGTATATCAATCCATACCGGTCCCGGTCTTCCTGTATTTGCAAGATGCCATGCCTTTTCCAGTGCATATCTTATATCCTTTGGATCTTCTATCATTGTGGCGTATTTAGTCATTGGTTCCACAGATTTAACTATGTCATATTCCTGATCTCCCATAGCTCTCAGAGGTTCCTCTGTATAAGTAAGAGCATATCTTGCTGTAGTATCGTACCTTACCTGACCGCTGATTATAAACATAGGAATTGAATCCAACCATCCTCCTACAACACCGGTTAAAGCATTAGTTCCTCCCGGACCTGTTGTAACGCACACTGCTGCAATTTTTTGATCCAGCCTTGCATAAGCCTCCGCCGCAATTGCACAAGCCTGCTCATGATGATTATATGTGACTTTTAAGCCTTCATTATGTCCCAATGCATCATTAAGGTGCATGGCACCACCGCCAACTACAGAGAACACATCTGTAACTCCATGATTCACAAGAAAATCTGCCACATAATCTGCTAATCTAACCTTCATACACCAATCTCCTTTTTCTTACACTTTTAAAAAAGCTGACGCATTAAATAGTATTACAATTAATAATATTTAATGCGACAGCCCCTTAACAATAGTAATCAAGTCTTAATTACTGATTAACAGCCTCAATAATCGTTTTAGCCATATAATCAATCATTTCATCTGTCATTCCCGGATACACTCCTACCCAGAATGTATCTCTCATAATTCTGTCTGTATTTTCAAGGGTTCCAACCACTCTATATCCCTCACCGGTTGCTCTCATCTCATCAAAACATGGATGCTTAATTAAATTTCCGGCAAAAAGATTTCTTGTCTGAACACCATGATTTTCTATATATTCAACTATTGACTTCCTGTCTAAGCCTTCTCTTACTGTTATCAGGAATCCAAACCAGCTTGGTTTTGAATTCTCAACAGGAACAGGAAGAATAACCTTATCCTCAATAGGTGCTAATGCTGCCTTTAATCTGTCGAAGTTATGTCTTCTTCTCTCAACAAATGATGGGAACTTCTCAAGCTGGGCACAGCCTACTGCTGTCTGCATATCTGTAGCCTTGAGATTGTATCCGAAGTGAGAATATACATACTTATGATCATATCCTAAAGGAAGCTCACCATACTGCTTATCAAATCTGTGTCCGCACAGATTATCATGTCCTGATGGACACACACAGTCACGTCCCCAATCCCTGAATGATCTTATACACTTATTGAGCAACGGATTATTGGTATATACAGCACCACCTTCACCCATTGTCATGTGGTGTGGTGGATAAAAGCTGCTTGTTCCGATGTCACCGATTGTACCGGTAAATTTCTCTTCTCCTCCGATTGTATACTTAGAGCCCAGAGCATCACAGTTATCTTCAACCAGCCATAAACCATGTCTGTCACAGAATGCTCTTACCTCTGCTAAATCAAAAGGATTACCTAAAGTATGGGCAATCATAACTGCCTTAGTCTTATCCGAATAAGCTTCCTCAAGCTTTGTAACATCTATATTATACTGAGGAATTGTAACATCTACAAAAACAGGAACTGCACCATACTGGATTGCAGGTGTAACAGTTGTAGGGAATCCTGCTGCAACAGTGATAATTTCATCACCTCTTTTAATTCTCTGATCTCCCAGTAACGGAGAAGTAAGTGCCATAAAAGCGTTGAGATTAGCAGAAGAACCTGAGTTAACCACTGACACGTACTTAACACCAAGATACTCTCCAAGCTTCTTCTCAAACTCATCTGTATAGCGACCTGAAGTAAGCCAGAATTCCAATGCGGAATCCACAAGATTCATCATCTCTTTACTGTCGTATACACGGCTTGCATAAGGAATTCTGTCTCCTTCCTTATACTGCTTCTGATTATGATATTTCTTACAATACTCATCAACCATTCCAAGTATTTCTTCTCTTGCTTCATTCTCATTTTTATTCTCAAACATAGGATATTTCCTTTCTCTACCAATTTATAAATTCATTTAATTTCTGAGATTGCATTATTTATTGGATTAATATTCCACAGCAAAAAATTCTTCTATCTGTTTATCCATGCATTCTACAACATTTCCACCTTCTGCGTAGACCTTTGACCACTCCACAGTCTTCTTTATGGCCGTATCAAAGTTCCACCTTGGTTTCCAATTAAATGTTGTCTTAAGTCTTGAACAATCCAGCTTCAGGAAATTGGCTTCATGAGGACCTCCGTCATACTTGTTAATCCACTTGATACCTTCTCCCCAATATTTACAGAATACATCTACAAGATTGCCTGTTGTTATACAATCACATTCATCAGGTCCCACATTGTAGAAGTTGGCATAAGACTTATCTTCGAATTGTTTCATTCCTATCATAAGGTAAGCGGCTACAGGTTCCAATACATGCTGGTAAGGTCTTGTTGAATGAGGATTTCTTACGATTATATCCTCTTTTTTTATGGCTGCTCTCACACAATCAGGAACAATTCTGTCATTGGCAAAATCTCCCCCACCAATTACATTTCCGGCTCTTGATGTTGAAACCGCTACCTTCATATCATTAAAAAATGAATTTATATAACTGTGAGTAACAAGTTCTGAACATGACTTGGAGTTAGAATATGGATCATATCCGTCAAGGGGCTCATCTTCTCTGTATCCCCATGCCCATTCATTATTGTGATATACCTTATCTGTTGTCACATTAAGGAAAGACTTAACACAAGAATTGAGTCTCACACATTCACAGATATTTACCGTACCCATCACGTTAGTCTCATATGTGTAAACAGGGTCCTTATAGGAATCCCTTACAATTGGCTGCGCTGCCAGGTGAAATACTATCTCCGGCTGGGTCTCTTCAAACACCTTTTTAAGATGTAGCAAATCTCTTATGTCCCCTATAACAGAATTCATTCTTCCTTCAATATCTGCCATTGAAAACAGATTAGGCTTGGTTGGGGGCTCCAGTGAATATCCTGTAACCTGTGCTCCTGCATTAACAAGAATCCTGCACATCCATGACCCTTTAAATCCGGTATGTCCTGTTACCAAAACTTTCTTACCCTCATAAAAAGATAAATCTAACATAATCTCTCCATTCAATATCTACTACCACTTTTTCCATGGTGCCGTATTAGTCTTGAGGTATTTCTCAAGCATGTCCATCTCTCTCTTAGTATCCATACACTGCCAGAAACCTCTGTGCATATATGACATAAGTTCCCCATCGGCAACCAGCTTCTCAAGAGGTTCTCTTTCAAATACTGTTTCATCTCCTTCGATATAATCAAATATCTCCGGATTAAGCACCATGTATCCTGCATTTATAGGTGCACCATCATTTCGACTTTTCTCTCTGAAGGATTTAACTGCATTATCTCCTCCAATATCCAGAATGCCTTTTTGCTGCTCGAGCATAACCGCTGTAAGCGTTGCAATCTTTCCGTGGCTCTTATGAAATTCTGCAAGTTTCGAAATATCTACATCACACACACCGTCTCCGTAAGTCATCATAAACGGTTCATTGCCAACATACTTTTGAATCCTTTTAATTCGTCCACCGGTCATAGTGTTAAGACCTGTGTCAACTACCGTAACTTTCCAAGGCTCGCAATGCTGTTCGTGTATAATCATATCATTTCTGCCACTTGTAAAATCAAATGTAACATCACTGTTATGAAGGAAATAATCAGCAAACCACTCTTTTATTACATACTGCTTATATCCTGCACATATAATAAAATCGTTGAACCCATAATATGAATACTCTTTCATAATATGCCAAAGTATAGGCTTCCCGCCAATCTCTATCATAGGCTTTGGTTTATACTGACTCTCTTCGCTTATTCTTGTTCCTAATCCTCCCGCAAGAATTACTACTTTCATTGCACCCTCCGTTTCCACGCACTCTCATGCTCGCTGAGTTTATTTCATTGTATCTTAGCTTCTTTATACCTCTTAACAAAGCCAACAACTTCTGTAATCCCTCTTACTGTAAGCACAGCAATTATTATTATGGTTCCAAGATGATAATTAAACAACTTTTCCCCCACTTCCCACTGAAAATCATACATAATCATTAGAATTGATACCAACACAATTATATCTGATATTCCATGCTCCTCTTCATTTAGAAACATGATAACCGATGGAACAATGTATAACATACAGTAATACTCTGAATGAGGTGGTGCTATTATCAGCATCATGGATATCATCATAGCTGTTTCCCACTTGTGTTTCATACAAGGTGCCAACACCATCAATATCAAACATAACACGTAAGTCAGCATTTGCACAATATGTCCCATTTCATTGCTTCCGTTAATCCCAAAGGATACAAGGGCAGACATAAGCGTTGTTCCTCCTGCATTTCCATAATTTTCCACATTTTGCCCCATATTGTAAAACATCTGTAGAATATTATTCAATCCTCCCTGAAAAAAGAAAAATGGAAGCACCACAGTAATTACACCATAAATAATTATTCTTATTGCTTCCTTCCATTGACGGTTATACAAAAGAAGTATTCCCAACACGGCAGGTGTCATCTTAAAGGCTGTTGCTATTGCCAGGGCAACAAGCGCCAATTCCTTCATTAACTTATTAGCACTATCATAATTGAATATATATAACAAAGTACAAAACACCGTAAGTATAATAGTATTTCCTCTCTCGAAGGAATATATCATTGGCGATGAAAGGCACACCGCCGCCGCGGTAAATATCTTAATCCCGTTAGTTCCATTCTTGCATGTTCTTATCAGTTCGTAAATCATAACAATTTGAACCACAGCATAGATAAGATATATTGTCAAAAACTTTGGCTCCCCATACATATCCAGGAAGTAATTATTATCATAATACTTTTCTATATTTACCAATCTTGAAAAGAAATACATCATCATATAGGTAAGAGGTGGATATGCTTTTTCGCCTAGTCCCATATAACTTGTATTATGATATACATCACGTTCACCACTATATCCCACAACATTTAATGTATCAGCCAGAAAATCTTCACATCTTCTGAAAAAAATATCAAATTGTGAACTTTCACTTCCATTGAGAAAAATCCCAATAAGCCACAACAGAAATGAGCCTATAACTACAACAATAAATGAAACCTCGTAAAATTTTTTGACATATTCCATCAGAAATGAATTCCTGTCTCCTTCTTGACGGCAATCCTTTTTGCATCTCTGCATCCACGTATTTTATTATTATCTCTGTATCTTATACCTTCAAGGTACTGTCTGAAATAATATTTTTTAAAGATTTTTTTATCAAAGTTCTTATACAAAAATAACAGCTTATTCCTATATACATGATAAGTAAAGAACGGAGACCACTCTGTACTGCTGCCTGTATGTATATGTCTTACTATTGAAGTCGGACAGAACATTATTTTCCCGCCGTTGGCCTTCATTCTATAAGAAAGATCCGTATCTTCATAATACATAAAGAACTGCTCATCAAATCCGCCGCAATTCACAAAGTCCGATTTTTTCATAATAATGGCTGCACCACATCCATTATTAATCTCATAAGGCTTCTCAAATTCCGGTCCGTCAGGTTTGCAGAAACCTATATCATATCCGTTATAAACATTATCAATTCCTGATCCTGCATTCTGAATAAGTGTAATTTTATTATTTATAACATCATCCTTAGCAAGCTCTATCCTAACAACCCCGTCAACAGCTTCATATTCCTTACCGTTAAAGATTATTCTGTCTGTATCCTTATTCCATGTTTTAGTTTTAAATTCAAATACTGTCGCTTCATCCTTGTCAAGAAGAGGCAGTTTAACATCTGTATGACCGAAACATACCAGCTTATCCTCCTCACACAGACAATTAGTGATAAATTTTCCGTCTGCATAATGCTCATGACTGTTTATCATAATATTTCTGTCTAATTCTATCTTATCTGAGGTCTTAAAGGTAAAATCAATGTAATCATAAAAGAACAACAGCTTGGAATTGGCCATTACACAATTATCCTGACTCTTAATAAAATGATAAAGTTCACTCAGCCAATTCTCATCAACTGCAGTATCATTATTAAGAAATACCACATACTCTCCGTCAGCCTGCGACACTCCGAGATTATTTCCCCCCGCAAAGCCTCTGTTCTTATCAGACTTTACAAGCTTAATATCCATATATTGGTCATAACCTTTGCCCCTTAAGTATTCCATTGAATCATCTGTAGAAGCATTATCCACCACCACTATCTGATATGTGAAGTCATCATGCTTCAGCTTCACCAGTGAATCAAACAGGTTATCTATATATTTTTTACTGTTATAATTAATAATTACAACCGAAACATCATATTTTGAATTCATCGAATATTCTCCTATTGCTTTCATAGAACTTCTCAATAGAATAGTTCTTAGCCAGCTCTACCGACTTAGAAGCCAAACGCTTTCTGAGTTCCTCATCTTTTATTACCTTCAACGTATTTTCCACGCATTCCTTTTCATTATCCCATCGGAATCCGTTTATGCCTTCCTGCACTGTTTCTTTCTGTCCGCCCTTATTAATTACAACAGGAACAGCACCATAACTCATGGCTTCAACGGTTGTAATACCAAAGTGTTCCATCTTTTCAGGTTCTTTATCTTCATCTACTCCATATCCTGTACCATGCCAGAATATCTTTGCCTGTGAATATAAGTCCATAAGCTCGTCATGAGGAAGTCCCAGATGGATAAATACATTATCTACCTTAGAAGCCTCTGCTTTTACCTTTTCCAAGTACTTCTTATCCTCCGGGTCATCAGATACAACCCCACAGAGATGATACTCATAATCTCTGAATTTATCATTATTCTTAACGAAAAATCTTACCATCTCCAACTGTTTCTTACTGTGAGTAGAAACAAAAAATCTTCCCACACTCATGATAATATTCTTCTTACGGGATTCATCATAACGTCCATCAATATCTTTTTCACTGAATACCGGCGGATATACAACCCTGTAGTTATTGCTTTTCCCCCAATATTCTTCTGTCCATTTATTAGTAAACTGTGAATTACTGATAAATACATCGTAGCTTCTGAAATAAAGCCAGTCCAGATACGCTCCAAAAAGCTTGTGAAATATCGTCTTATTAAGCTGCCATCTGTATCTTAAAGGAGGGAACATTACTTCATATACATTCTTCTTTGCCTTACCTGCATGTTTACTTAAAAACTGGAAATTTACAAAAACATCATAGTCTTTTGTAATATTCTCAATTACCCTCTTACATTTAAGATATGGTCTGTGATATGGATCCCCCGGAAGAGTTATCTTCTTTATCCTTGTGTTCTTCAAATCAAGTTCAAATTGCTTATTCAAATCAGCTATTGTTACAAAATCAGGCGAATCCACATCAAACACTTCATTACTGTGAACCAGAATGTCAATATCTACATTATAGTTGTAATACTCCTCCATAAACTGACACAGATATCCCATGTGTTTTTCACCACCTCCGCGGGTGTCCACATAAGGATTGTATACTAATACTTTTTTTCTATCTGACATAATTGCCTCCATACCATACACAGTATTGACTGTTATAACTTAATTGTTGTTTTCACATCTTTCGCAATATTCCTGAAAAGCATTTTTACCTTCTTCACTTATCATGAATTTGTTAATAACCGAATAGTTATCAGCTATATTTTTAAATGCCTTAACAAAGGCGTCATTGCAGTCCACAAATTCTTCAATACAATATGTGATTGTTAATTTAGTAATCCCTTCCGGAATCTCAAACTGGAACTGAGGATCGTTATGGGCAAATACCATATTATCATCATATATATAATCTGCATTAGAGTGAAGTATATTAATATCTATGAGATTCCCGTTTTCATCAGTTCCCACTGCTTTAACATTACTGATTACACAAGACTCATCTACAGGGTCAAGCCTTACCTTACTAACATTTCCCAATTCTTCAAGTTCTATACTATATGACTTCTCTTCCGCTTTAAAAGGATATCTTTTATATTCTCCATATCCTTCTCCTCTGTCAAAAAATACCTGAACGAAAGTGTAGTCTGCATACTCTGTTATATGATTCTCTCCTAAAACATGAGGATTTTGTGAAATAACATAAACGTACTGATAAACTTCTCCGTACCTTCTGGCTTTTAAAAGAGCCCTTAATTCCCCTGAAACATCCTCATACGAATTAGAAAACTCGTTTTTTCCCACCTGTGTATATGTCGCATATCTTTTTTCAACATAAAATCCGCAATCTGCTACAAATTTGTCTAAAGAATCTTTTGTGTAAAAATGGACATGAGTATTATCCATTATTCCCGTTTTGGTGTAGTCAAACTTATTGTTAAGAAGATTAATTACAACTGAATTATGGGCAATATTAGGAACAGACAGACATATTTTTCCATCATCTGCCAGCATTTCACCAGCCTTTTTCATGACCTCCTCAGCTCTCGTCAAATGCTCTAACACGTCAGCAAACAATATATAATCAAACCTGACACTTGAAAATTTATCCATCCATTCGTAATCCTGTATATCACCGATTACGTAATCAACTGCTGATTCTGCAGCAATTCTGCCTGCTTCTTCATCAATTTCCACTATATATACATTGCATTTCTTCTCATTTTTAAGATACCGGGTAAGTCTTCCGCTTGCCGGACCAAACTCCAGCACAGTTGAACCTTCCTGGATATTCTCAATAAATATAGTCATCGTATTATTAAATCCAAAATCGATTTCAGTATCATACTTCATGACAACCTCCATTCTATGCCCATTTTTTCTTCTTTTGTGAATAATCTCTTAACACATACGTATTAATCAGCTGTTTTGTCAGCTATACTCCATGTGTGAGGAATAATCTCAATTCCCTCAGCGATATAACCCATCTTAACAAATATTTCTTTATATTTGGTTCTGTAATCAAATGGAACTGACGCTGTCTGATCATATACTGCCACGTCAAAGTAATAGCCTCCGCCCACCAGATTAAAATTGTCATACTGAAGTGTTATTGAATTATGTCCTTTTTTCCAGGGCACATCTATCTGATCAAGGAGCGTATTAAGCCCGCATATATATAAATTATCCAGTCTTAACAGGGCAACTCCAATAACAGGTTTCTTTATAGAAGTATCATTTACATAATAATTAACTGTTACATTAATCTTTTCCCCGTGTTTCACTTCTTTGACTTCTTCTCCTGCCTCATTGGTTATTATCATTGAGGTTATCTCGGCTATATCAACCTTATTGTCATCTTTCTCTTCAACAGGTTCTCCATCATCTACAGTCTTGTCTTTGTCTACGTCTTCTGCATCCAGTCTCTTGAGGTAATCAAGATATTTATCAGTTATGGTATCAACATCGCCGTCTGCTTCCATGTGACCTTCATTAATCCATATTGCTCTTGTACAAAATCTCTTAATTGAATTGACATCATGACTTACATAGAGGATTGTAATACCTTTTTTCTTGAATTCCAAAAACTTGTCCATACATTTTAACTGGAATCTCACATCTCCTACTGCCAATGCCTCATCAACAATCAGAATATCCGGTTCAACATTAATTGCAACAGCAAAGGCAAGTCTGACAAACATTCCGCTGGAATAAGTCTTAACCGGCTGGTAAATATAATCTCCAATATCAGCAAATTTGACTATGTCATCAATTTTCTTATCCATCTCTTCTCTGCTGTAACCCATTATTGTTCCGTTAAGATAGATGTTTTCTATACCTGTATATTCATTGTTAAATCCGGCCCCCAACTCAAGAAGTGCGGAAACCTTACCATTAATCTTAAGAGTTCCCGAGGTTGGTGTTAATACTTCTGTAAGAAGCTTAAGAAGTGTAGACTTCCCGGAACCGTTCTTTCCCACAAAACCAATTGTCTCACCCGGCTTTATCTTAAAACTAAGATCCTTAAGTGCATAAAAATCTCTATGGTAACTCTTATTACCGGGACGCAGAGCCTCTTTAAGTCTGTCAGAAGGCTTGTCATACAATTTATAAACCTTAGTCAAATTCTCAACTTCAATACTATATTCCATATAATGCTCCATTTCTGCACTATCCTGCATTTACATAACATCTGCAAAATGCGGTTTCATCTTGTTAAATACTACTCTTCCTATAATAAACAGAACAATTGTAAATACCCAGAAATACAATGTCATCCAAGGTTTTTCCCAAAATCCTATATTTCTTATAAACGCATCTCTGTAACCTTCAATAGCATAATACATAGGATTAAACTTAATCAACGGTTTCATAAAATCCGGATACTGGGATTCGGATAACATAATAGGAAGTACCCACATGGCATACTGCATCACAACACCCACAATCTGAGCCATATCCCTGAAAAACACATTTATGGCTGAGGTAAAATATACGATAGAAGTGGAAAAGCACAGCACGCAGAAGGAATAATAAAAGACCTGTAATCCGTACATTGTTGGAATCTTACCGTAAAAAACGTATACAATGCATACCAGTGCAATAAAGAATAAATGTACAAAGGCATTGGAAATAACTTTAATAAGCGGAATCATGTCTATATTGAATTTCATTTTCTTTACAATATATCCATATTCCACAAGACAGTTAGTACTCTGGTTCATTATATCATTAATAAGAAACCATGGACACATACCTGCAATAAGCCACAATAGATAAGGAAAATCCGGCATCTCCGGAAGTGGTCTTGAACGCAGACCCTTCTCGAAAATTATCCAGTATATGGAAACTATTACCACCGGCTGTACAAATGCCCATATAACACCTAAATAAGAACCGGCAAACTTATTTTTGAAATCATTTTTTGCCAGTCTGAATAATATCTTTCTATTTTTAATTATATCTAAAAAGCTTTTCATAACACTCTCCAATCCCACACAAATTCTTCGGAGTATTCCAAATTTATGCCTGATATATATACAACTTACGTAATTCTATCAAAGTTTACCAGTAAGTACAAGAAATCTCAATACCTTATTATCATTGTCCTTCTGTCTGTATATTCTCTTATTCCTGATAAGATGTCTTCTAAGTTTCAGGCTGTGCTGTGACTCAACTACTTCTCTGGCCAGATTTCTTTTGCCGGTATCCAGCTTTGAACCATACACCTTGAGGAACTCATCTATCTGAAGATAAACCGCTCCTCTTTTTGCAAATAACTGTCCAATTCTATATTTTAACAACTTTCCGAAACTATTAACATCTCCATACTCATTACTCCCGTGCTGCCTGTAATATATGTGGGGAACAATATCGTACACCACTTTTCCAAATGCAGTCCCAATAAGATATATCCACCAGTCATGCATCACTGAATTTACCGGGGTGTATTCTTTTATCATATCCACTGCTTTTTTATTAATCACGCATGTGCATCCGGTACATATATTTTCAACAAGCGCATTGTTCCATGACGGTCTTGGATTACTGAAGCTGCTTACATATTCCACTTTAAGCTCGCTATCCGTAATATTCTTTGCCCCACAATAAACATATGGAATATCGCTATTATATCCGCCATCATCTATTTCTTCAAGTTTATTAACTGCTATTGATATCTTATCCTTGTCCCACACGTCATCCTGATCACATAATGCGTAGTAATCACTTTCCGGTGCTTTTTTTATTAATTCAAAGAAATTTCCCATAGCTCCCAGATTAATCTGATTATTACAAAGCATCTCTATATTGTGAAATCTGTCTGCATATTCTTTAATAATATCCTTGGTTTTGTCCTTAGAACCATCATCCCTTATGACAATTTCAAGGTTTTTATATGTCTGATTCAGCAGACTGTCAAGCTGCTCTCTAAGATACGCTTCTCCGTTGTATGTTGCCATGAGAATTACTACTTTCCTATCTTTCATCCTGCAATCCTTCCAACTATACTCATATAATATTTTTCTAAGCGTTTACTCTCAATATTGATATCAAACCCCGCTTCAGCCACAATATTATATGCCTGACTTCTGTCATAACCGGATTTTTCAACCTGATTATATATACTGTACAATTCGTCACACCAAATATCAACATCTTTAGAGGTGATTCCTGCCATAACAGTACTTTCAAGCACCTTTACTTCATCAGTAACCTGATTCGATATAATACAGGCAAGCCCCGCAGCCTGTGCTTCCACAGCAACTACAGGAAGCCCCTCATAAAGAGACGGCAGAGCAAATACATCCATACCCTGAACATATTCTTTCACTCTATCAGTAAGCCCCACAAATACAACTCCTGATTTATGTCTGATCTTCTCAACTTCATTTTTCACTTCACCAATCAGTTCTCCGTCACCGATTAGCACAAGCTTTGTATCAATCCCAGGGTGTTTCTCACAGAAATTTTCATATACGTTTATCAGATATTTGTGATTCTTCTGTTCCGCGAATCTGCCAACATGTCCAATAACAAATGTATTTTCTTTACAATTCAACTCTCCTCTTATTTTATTTCTTGCTTCTGTATTAAATCTATAGGATTCAAGTTCTATGGCATTGTTGATTATTACTTTTCCCTCATCTGTTCCATAAAGAAAGACAGCTGCTTTCCTTGAGCAGGCCCAAAAATCAGTGGCATACTTAAGTCCCATTTTATGAAGAATATGATTTCTTACCTTCTTCAGAGCCCCATCAGCTCCTCTTGAATTATGACTATGAATGATTCTTCCATGAATATTATGTTTTTGAGCCAGCTTAAGTATTACAAAGGCCAGATTGGTCTCATGACAATGTACTATGGAATATTCTCCTTCATATCGGCTGAATATATTATCAACACAGCGTTCCAATTCTCCATTGATAATTCTTTTACCCGAAAGCTCCCCGACATAAAACACCCGGGAACCGTTATCTTCACAATACTTCTTTACATTTTCCGGAATCGGTTTAAATGTAATGAAATCAAATGAAATTCTTTCTTTGTCAATATGTCTGTAATAATTCAGAAGCATGGAACTTATACCACTGTTAAGTCCCATGTCTTCCACTATCTGTAACACTCTAATACTCATAATTCCTAACTAATCCCTTGGATGATATGTTGGCACCATTTCTTTAATCTTATCTCTTACAGCTTTCTGGTCCTCAGAATATGCAACTTCCTTGATATTTTCCAATCTCTCCCGGAAATTTTCCTTATCAAACTCAATAGGCTTTCCTATATGAATAAGTTTGTTTGCTGTATCCTGAAGTCCTTCCTCATCCATAAGAAGTTCTTCATACAACTTCTCTCCCGGACGAAGTCCTGTATACTTGATTTCCATATTAACTCCCAGCGTATATCCCGAAAGTCTTATAAGGTTCTTGGCAAGGTCATCTATTTTAACAGGATCTCCCATATCAAGAATGAATATTTCTCCGCCCTTTGCGTAAGCTCCCGCCTGAATAACCAGGGATACAGCCTCAGGTATTGTCATAAAATATCGTATAATGTCAGGATGTGTAACTGTTACAGGTCCTCCGGCTTCAATCTGTTTCTTAAATAGCGGAATAACCGAACCGTTACTTCCAAGTACATTACCGAATCTTACAGCTACAAATTCCGTTTCAGAAATTTCGTTATAGTACTGGATAATCATTTCACAGATACGCTTAGTCGCTCCCATTACATTTGTTGGATTAACTGCTTTATCAGTACTTATCATAACAAATCTCTTGGTTTTATACTTATCAGCCATACGCACCACATTCCATGTTCCAACCACATTATTTTTCACAGCCTCATTTGGGCTGCCTTCCATAAGGGGAACATGCTTATGGGCTGCTGCGTGATATATAATATCAGGCTTGTATTCTGAGAATATGGCGTCTAATCTTGAAGAATTTCTGACTGAACCTATAAGAGTTACTACATTTGCCTTAGGATAATCCTGCTTTAACTCCTGTTGAATATCATAAGCATTATTTTCGTATATGTCGAATATAATTAAACACTTAGGATTGTGTTTCACAAGCTGTCTGCAAAGCTCAGAACCAATAGAGCCGCCACCGCCTGTTACCATAACAACCTTTCCTGACACATAACCAAGAATGGACTCTGTATCCACCTCAATAGGGTCCCTTCCCAGAAGGTCGGTAACATCAACATTTCTGATATCGTTAATGTTGATTTCCCCGTCCATCATCTGGTACATACCCGGTATGATTTTCAAGTTGCATGGTGTCTCTTTACAAATGTTAAGAATTTCCCTTTTTGTGTCCTGTGATGCTGACGGTATGGCAAAGATTATTTCATCAATGCTGTAGTATCTTGCATACTCTTTAATATTATGCCTTGTACCAACAACCTTCACACCCCTTATATATTTTCCGATTTTCTTAGGGTCATCATCAATAATAGCCACAACCTTAGAGTTATCCAGATATCTGGAATTCTGGATTTCCCTCATCAATGCACTAGTTGCCTCACCGGCACCTATAATCATTATTTTAATCTGCTCTGATGTATGTCTGTAATTTTGTATGGCAGTTCTTAAAAGACGATACATAAAACGGCTGGCGCTCATGGCAACTAACAGAAATACTCCTGCAGTAAAATAGCAGGATCTTGGCATCATTTCTCCAAGTATGGCAGTTAATCCCAGATATAAAATCTCCGCTACCACACAGGCTTCCGCAATCTTATACAGCTCTGCAATACTTGCATACTGCCACAAACTGTGATACATCCTGAAACACCAGAATACCAACAGGGTAATTATTGTGTATGGTAAAAATGTATCTTTATAAACTTCCAGATATTGAGGCTCAATGGATTCCAGGCTCACATCGAATCTCATGAGAAGTGCAAGAAGCAAGCTTCCGTTTACCAGTATAATATCTGTAACTATCAAGAAAAATCTTCTTACAAGAAGCTGTAATTTATCTTTTCTTGTTTCTTCCATAACTTTGACTTCCTTTCAGTAAACCTGCTACAGTTCCTATTCCGTAGCTTAAATGTAACAACAAAAATAACACCGGCAGTAATACATTTGTCCTATTTCTCTTGTCTTTTGCCTTAACAGATGATAGCACCGACATTCCCACAGCAAGAGAAGCATATGCTCCCCACATAAGTTTTGCCGTTGCGGAAGCTATTTTACACGTCTTTCTGAATGATTGTCCCACTGTTGTGGCAGCAATTGCTGTTACAAAGGCAAAGGGAACAAAATGATATATTGACAGACATTCGGGACATACCATGCTTGTGACACCAATCCAGTATCCATTGGAATACTTTTGTTTAAGCATTTTAGGAAGGCTGCTTCGTATATGCTGATACGAAATAATATCAGGATCAAAACAAAGCTTATATCCCGCCTTTCTCATCCTGTAATGTATCTCATTATCCTCTGTTCTTACCAATTCCTCATTAAAGAATCCCACCTTATCAAACACTTCACGTCTGTATGCCGCATGGAACATTGACTTAACGTATGACCTTCCGGGATTGTTCCTGTATGGTGCTATACTGGAACCAAACATACTGTTTTCGGCAAGAAGAAGGGTCTCTCTCCATGGTGTTGATTCATCCAGAATTGTAGGACGCACACCCCCACAAATATATTCTCCCGATTCCAGTACTTTGACATTTTTACTCACAAAATCCTTAGGAATCTGCGCATGGGCATCCACTTTAATGATGGCATCTCCCTTGTATTCTCTAAGGGCTACATTCCACCCACTTGGGAGGGTTCTCTTAGGATTATCAAGCACCACCACTCTTCTGAAGGGGTTCGGACTATTGTTATTGTCCGCGGCGTATTTTTCCATAATACATTTTGTCCTGTCGCCTGACGCACCATCAACCAGAACTACCTCCATATCACTGTGAGCATAATCCTGGTTGCTTATATCCTCCAATATTTTGTTAATCGATTTCTCTTCGTTATAGGCAATAACGCATACCGTAATGAACATATTCCACGATATGGGGTCAGACCCCATAAAATTTTTATAAACTTTTTTGTCAAAAAGTTTATAAAAATTTTCCGGGGTCTGACCCCTCCCCTTCCCAAAAGTTATTTCTTAACCGTAAGTTTTTCACTTCCAACAACTGATGCAAATGTATCCCATAGCACTTTACTTTCTTCCCTGATTCCGAATCTTCTTAAACTTTCAAGATTATACTTCATTTTCATAGGAAGAACTTCCTCAATATACGCCTTATCAGGATTTTCAGCCTGTCCCAAAATTTTGTCCTCATCCTTGTAAGCAATGCTTGTCCTGGATGTAAGTCCGGCAGGAAGCAGCAATGTAGCATACATTTCGTCAGTATACTGTCTTACATATTCAGGAACCTCAGGTCTTGTACCAACCAGCGTCATATCACCTGCAATAATATTAAACACCTGTGGGAACTCGTCCGCTCTAATCTTCCTTAACTTCGCACCGATTTTCGTAATCCTTGAGTCATTATCTGTCGTTACGGCTGCCCCCATAGCACTGGCATTATCACACATGGTTCTGAATTTGTATATTTCAAATATCCGTCCGTACTGCGTTACTCTCTTTTGCTTAAATAACACAGGCCCCGGAGAATCAAGCTTTATAAGCACCGCAATTACAGCCATGGGAATGGCAAGAACAATTAACATAATAGTTGCAACTAATACGTCAAGCATTCTCTTAACCTTAAGCCATCCTGTATGTCTGCGTAAAATATTATAATATTTTCTGACTTCCCTGTTCCTCATTTTAGGTGGCAAGTCGTTCCATCTGCGTAATTCCATAATTAATCTCCATAATACAAATCAATGTGACGAGATACATTTTCTTTATCACATTTAGTCAGATATGATTCCCGTTTCATGACTATTTTAATTTGTTAAAGGTTTCTACAATATAATCAACCTGCTCATCCGTAAGCAGTGTGTGGAGAGGAAGTGTAACCTCATTCCTATACATATCGTATGAATTAGGAAAATCTTTGATATCAAATCCCAGCTTTTTATATGCTGTGTGCATCGGAAGCGGCTTATAATGCACATTTGTTGCAATGCCTTCCTCTGCCATGGCTGTAATAAATGCATTGCGTTCCTCAACGTCCCTTTTTAACAGCCTTACAAGCATAAGATGTCCGCTGGATGTGTACTCCCGGGTATAATGCTCAAGACAGGATACATCCTCAGCCTCAATTCCGGATATATATTTTTGGATTATTTCTTTACGTCTCGCAAGAAGTCCGGGGTATCTCTTCATTTGGATAAGTCCCAGGCCTGCAGCCATATCAGTCATGTTGCATTTGTAATAGGTGTCCACAATATCATACTCCCAGGCACCCAGTTTCGTTTTTGCAAGAGCATCTTTCGACTGTCCGTGAAGAGAAAACAGCATTATCTTTTTGTAAATTTCCTCATCATCGACTCCAGGAATCTCTCGCCACACCAGTCCACCGCCTTCCGCGGTTGTAAAATTTTTCACAGCATGGAATGAAAATGAAGTAAAATCAGCACATTCCCCGCTCATTTTTCCTCCCCTTGAGGCCCCGTAACCATGGGCTGAGTCAGCAAGAATAAGTATCCTTCCCAATGCTTCCTGAAGCTCTGAGGCAGGCTTGAATAATGACTTTTTGCTTTCAACAATTTCTCTGATTCTGTCATAATCCACCATAACACCTGCTATATCTACCGGAATCACAGCTTTGGTTTTCTCAGTGATAGCTTCCGACAAAGCATCATAATCCAAATGAAATGTACCCTTCTCAACATCTATGAGCTTAAGTGTTGCGCCAACATGACATACCACACTGGCTGATGCTGTATAGGTGTAGGCCGGAACAATAACTTCATCTCCCGGTCCAATTTCAAACAATCTGAGTGCCGTCTCCATACATGCAGTTGCTGAATTAAGGCAGGCTCCTCTCTTTGTATGACAAAATTCGGCCATCTGCCTTTCAAGCTCTTTCGTTCTGGGACCGGTGGTAATCCACCCTGATCTTAACGCTGCTGCTACTTCTTCTATCTCTTCCTCCGTTATATCCGGCGGTGAAAATGGTATATTCATTCTCTTTGTCATAGTTACCTCCAGTGGGATGGGGTCTGACCCCATAAAATTTTTATAAACTTTTTTGCAAAAAGTTTATAAAAATTTTCAGGGGTCAGACCCCTTTTTTTCTTTTTAATTGTTACCCGATATGGTTGCTGCCGTCGGCGTTGCCACCGTTGGCGTTTCTACCGTCGGTGTAGTAGACGAACTTGAGCTTGATTCCATAGATGGAAACGCATATGTCAAATCCCCGGTTGCATTTGCTATGCTTATTGTATAACTGATAGTATTATAACCACTTTGTGTTAATGTTATAGTCTTATTTCCACTTGATTTATTAAAAGAACAAGGAATCACTCCAACATACACACTGTCCACATACAAACTTGCTCCCTCCGGCGCAGTAACCTTAACGGAGTAACCGCTGGTCTTATCTGCTGTTGTGGTCGAGGTTGTTGATGACGACTTTGTGGCTGAGGTCGATGTCATATCAATAACCTTAGTTTTATAAGCGGAATTAACCACAAATGTCTCTGTATAATTTGTATAATAATTAGCTGAAAGTGTTAAATAATGAGTTCCGTAAGTAAGGGAAACCGGATTTGAATAATCAACCTCAACTCCATCAATTGTCATAACCGCATTACTTGGTGTGACAGAAAAATTAATTGCTCCCTTCCTTTCCGATTCCGTCTTGTACTCGGAAAAATCCAAAGTAGTACTCTGATCCTTAACAATTGTAACAGTCTTGCTTGCCACCATACTGCCATTCTGAACCTCAACACTGTAAGTCCCTTCCTTTGCAGTAATAACCATGTTATCCGTTATACCGTAAAGCTGTTTGCTCCCAAGACTGACATATCCTCCTGAAAATGCATCAACACCTGTAAGAGTCAGATATCCATGCCCCTTATCAACTACGATTGAGTAAGCTTTATCCCCAATTCCTCGAATTGTAAGTTCATCCTGTTTAACAATCTGCGCTATACTCAGCAATTTATCCTTTGAAGTTACAAGTGAAAATTTCTCATATACCAGATTAGTTCCCCCAATAGTAATTCTTCTTGAGTCCTCATCAATTGTGGCATTGGTAACTTCATTTCTCTCCCACGCGTTGGAGTTTCCATATATTTTAACCGCTGTTCCCTTGCTGTTACAGTAAACATCATATATCTCACCTATTTCCATAACAGTTACAGCCTTAACTTTCCCATGTGCATCCTGAATATCAGTGCCACCCGTATAAGGCACCGAATACTCCGTTCCTGACGAAATATCTATAAAATGCAGCTTTTTGCCGTTGTTATCCTTACCACTTAGGATACCGGTCAAAGTCACATCTCCCTTATCATTGGCTATATCTTTTATATCTCCCTTTGGTGCCGGAGTTATAGATGAACCCGGTGTCACCGACGAACCCGATTTCTTTGAGCCCAATCCACAACCTGTCTGGCATAATATAAACACCATAACCATACCAAGACACACTATATTTTTCATTCTATTTATAATCCCACATCCTGCACCTCTGCTGCCGGAGCGTTTTATAATCCCACACCCTGCACCTCTGCTGCCGGAATGTCCTGCAAAAATATTGTATATATTCTTCATGATAATCCCAAATATTTTTATTAAAATGCCTCATTAATACAAATAGGCATTCTTACCGAGATTTTACCATAGACAGCATATTTTATCAATTAATTCTCGTCTTCTTTGATTCTGCCATATAACCTTTTGCAGTTTGTCAACATTTTTATCAGGAATCCATGATTTATTAGCGTTAAGATACTGATTGATTATCTTCCAGAATTTCTCCGGATAAGACAATAACACCACCAATATGTAAAAGTCATTTTCACAAATGCTGCTCACCCTGTCATACTCATCTACAAGCCTGTAAAATACGCTGCTTTCCCAATCATGTTTCTCCATTACCTTTCTTATGAACTGGTACAAATCCCATACCTGACACTCATTTCTACATCTGTCAAAGTTGGTAACATAGCTGTTTTTATTGTCCAGAAAAACATTGTGATAGTTAAAGCTTCCATGACATAATTCGTTATCTGCCGCCGCTTTTAACAATCTTTCATCCAGCATGGGATTATTAAGCAACGTCACCGCCTGACTTGCTTCCTGATAAAATTCCTCTATATTTTTATATGCCATTTGTTCAAAATGTTGCTTGCCCTTCTTTGTGCGAAGATAATTATATGCTTTTTTAAGCTCTCTGGTATGCCTTTCATAAGTATCCCTGAGTCCGGTCTGTCCTGCAAATCCACAGGCAGTTAATTCAGGCTTCAACGCCATGCCCTCACCTCCGGCACCATCTGTCAGCCCCAAACATCCATCTGACTCATCATTTTTCGACCTTGACAGTTCACCGGCTTCCTCTTTGATTTCCCGCTGTTTAAGCTCAATTCCAACCTCTTTCAAAACCTTATGCATTGATGCCATTGTCCTTAAGGCCTCACTCATATCTTCCAGACTTTTTACATCACTTTCCCTGGCGTCAAACCAATCCTTAAGCACATACTTCCGCCCATCGGCGTCCTCGCTTATTAATTCCCCGTCTAAATTGCGCATATATGTATCTGTATTAATAAAACCCCTTTCCTTCAGGGCTCTTGTTATTCTGTCCTCACGCTCATAAAATTTATCAGATTTACCACATGGCAGAAACAGCTTGCATCCCTTGTCAGTTCCAAGAATCAGACCGCCTCTTCCCCTTACCACCCGGTTAATGCTGATATCATATTGCTCTAACACCTTCTCTGATTTCTCATTCACATCCATAAACCTCCCATCAATCTTACTTATCTTATGAACATCATCCGATAAAAATGCATGGGTACAGATAAAAATGAACTTTTCAATCCATTCTTGCCTTATTTTTTTCTTTTTGATAGAATTATGGAAATTTGTGAGATTTATTTGTGAAATTTTATTGTAAAGAGGTTGCAAAGTGGATTTTAGAATAGAATTACCGGAAGATGTAAAATATATAATTTCCAGTATAGAGAAAAAAGGACTCCAGGCTTACGCTGTGGGAGGATGTGTTCGTGATACATTGCTGGGAAAAAATCCTGATGACTGGGATATTACAACCTCAGCACTTCCTGCCCAGATAAAATCTTTTTTCAAAAAGACCATTGATACGGGTATTGCCCACGGCACCGTAACCGTAATGCTTAACGGAAACGGATATGAAGTCACCACCTACAGAATTGACGGGGAATACAAAGATGGTCGTCACCCTGAATCAGTGGAATTTTCCGTTTGTCTGACAGATGACTTATGCCGACGTGATTTTACAATAAATGCCATGGCCTACAATGACACCGTCGGTCTTGTTGATGAATTTGAAGGAATTAAAGATCTTGAAAATAAAGTAATCCGTTGTGTAGGTGATCCTATCGCAAGATTTACCGAAGACGCTCTAAGAATGATGCGGGCTATTCGATTTTCAGCCCAGTTAGGTTTTGATATTGAGCCTGCCACATATCAGGCAATTTTAACCCTTGCACCTAACATCAATAAAGTAAGCATGGAGCGGGTATGCGTAGAATTCAGAAAAACCATTATGTCGGACAACCCCGAATTGTGCAGGTTATATGCTGAAACAGGTTTATTCAAAGATATTCTCCCGGTCCTAAATAACACTTTGACAGGAAAATATGCCAGAAGAATTTTACTGACCACCAAATACATTAAGAAAACTCCTGCATTAAGATTTGCGGCCATTCTTTCCGGTTGCACGCCGGAGGAAGCCGAAAAGACATTGCGTCTTTTAAAAATGGATAACAAGACCACTGATATTGTTAAAAAAATATTACAGTTCCACAAAGAAGACATTAGCGAGACAGAACCCGCTGTCCGTGAAGCTCTTCACAAATACGGAAAAGAGCTTATGGATTATATTTTTGAATTTCTTCTTGCTACAGTCCAGGCCGGAGAAGAAATAACATTTATTTCTAACCCTTCAAAACGCAAACATGTCCTTACTTTGAAACGTTTATGCAGAGACATCCTGGACAGGGGTGATTGTTTTACCATAAAAGATCTGGATATTACAGGAAATGATCTTATGGAATACGGGCTATCCGGTGCCGACATTGGTAAAACCATGAACAATCTGCTCTCCGTGGTCATTGAAAATCCTAAACTAAATGACAAAGCAACCTTGATAGCTTTAATCGATAATTTATAATAAAGGGAGGGGGTCAGACCCCAATGTCATTTAGATAAGATGACAAATCAAGATCTCAGTATTAGAAATAATAC
>JBJEMF010000069.1:0-13581 GCA_051879535.1 Lachnospira sp.
AAAAGGAAAGGTATGCGGAGCTATTATAGGAGAAGAATTAAAGGAAGACAATATAAGGGTAATTCTTAAGACAACAGGTTTTAAAGATATTTTTTATGATACGGTGGAATTTATGGCTTCTTCTGATATGAAAATCACATGGAATGATGGGGAAGAAAATGTTGCTCCGGGGCAGATTATAACAATTAACAAAGATGACAGTCGTTTTAATAACGGTAGAATTACACTGCATTCAGAACTGTCGGAAATTACATTTTGTTCCATAAACAGAAGTCAGGGGAATCCTTCTTATGAGGGGGATATTGAACTATCGGTTTATGATAAGGGAATCGTGGTTATAAATGAGATTAATATAGAGAATTATTTGAAGCGTGTGGTGCCAAGCGAAATGCCTGTATCTTTTGGGGTTAATGCCTTAAAATGTCAGGCTGTATGTGCAAGAAGTTATGCATACACACAGTTGACCAATAATTTTTACAGTGAGTACGGAGCTCATGTGGATGACAGTGTATCCTATCAGGTGTACAACAACACGTTGGAAAAGGAGGACGCCAATAAGGCAATTAGTGATACCAAGGGGGAAGTGCTTTATTGTAACGGAGAGGTGGTTAAGGCTTATTATTATTCTACATCCTGCGGTTATACCACAGATGTTAGTGTATGGGGAAGTAATCCTGACAGTTATCCTATGTACAGTTCAGTACGTGTAAGCAGTAATACAGAATCTCTTAATCTGAGCAACAATGAAAGTTTTGAAAAATTTATCACCTGTATGGATGAAAATGATTATGATTATGGCTTTGATTTGTACAGATGGAATATGTTTCAGGATATTACATCTTTTAGTGAGAACATTAATTCCAAATTAAAAAATACCAGCCTTATTAATCCTTCCAATAAGTATGTATATAACGACAATAATGAAATGGTTTCTAAAAATGTAACCTCGGTGGGAAACGTGAATAATGTTGAGGTAATTGAAAGAACTACAGGAGGGGCAATAGTAACGGTTAAAATTGTGGGGAGCGAAGAAACTGTTATTGTTAAGGGGGAATCTTCGGTAAGGAATCTTTTTGGAAACAGTAATGTTACTCTTAATACTCTTAACGGAACACGACAGACAGATAAGCTTCCAAGTGCATTTTGTGTGGTAAAAGGAGTTTATGAAAATGGAATTCTCAAAGGATTTAATATAGTGGGAGGAGGATATGGACACGGCATTGGAATGAGCCAGAATGCAGTTAAGAAAATGTCTGAAATATTCAATTATGATGAAATACTAAAATATTTTTATAAAGGTGTGGAAGTGGTGAAAAAGACCAATTAAATAAAATGAGGACGGGTAAGAGCGTAGTGCTTTTAAACTTACCGGTCCTTATTTTTTCGCCTGTGGGCTATTCTTTTGGAAATTTTAGATATATGCCACGGCCGGAATATTTCTTTTTCAATAAGAGAGTTGAATTCTGCTCCCATAAACAGGATATATATACAGAAATACATCCACACAAGCAGAAGAATAAACGTTGTAATACCGCTGTAGGTGTAGGAATGGCTTGGAAAATAGTACACATACAGAGAATATAATTGTGAGAAAAGATACCATCCGATAGCTGCCAGGAGAGCTCCGGGAACTTCTTCTAACAAATGACGTTTACGATTAGGGATAAATGTATATATTAATGCGAAAAAGATAGTCAACAATGTGGGAACCAGTAATATTTTATTATCCAGGATTGCTGTCATAATGGTGATTAAAAGCTTTAGGTTTGGCAGATATGTTTTAAACAATCTGAGAAGATTTTCACCAAATACAACAAGAATCAGGCTGGCAACTATGGATAATAAAAATAACAGGGCATAAATGCTGGAAAGCAATCTTTGAAAAAACCAGTTGCTTTTGGAGTTGGATTCGTATATCTGATCCAATCCCTTTTTAATTGACATAAAACCTTTACCGGCGGACCATAATAAACCTATAGCTGTAATGGACAGCAATGCAACAGATGATGAATTGTCTATATCTGAGATAATAGCCATAATAAAGTCACGAAATTCACCGGGAATAATATTACCAAATATGTCCACAAAATCTTTGAATTCTACCGGTACATAGTGAAGAATGTTAAGGAGAACAAGAATAAATGGCATAAAACTTAAAAGTATATAGTAGCAGGCCTGTGCTGAGTAATCTGCAAGTCTGTCTTTGTTTATTTTTCTCACAGTTTCCTGCAAAGAAAATATAAATCCTGTAAATTTCATAGTAAACCTCTGTATTGATATTAATATTTCAGTTAATTATATGTGATATTAAATATTTTATCAATCTAATGTACTGCTTGCATAAAGAATACATTTTAGGTAAAATAGATTGGTTAATTTAAATATATTGATTGGAAGGCTTGAGAATGGGAATTAGTGTTAAATTACAGGCATTTGAAGGACCGTTGGATTTGTTGCTTCACCTGATAGATAAGAATAAAGTTAATATATATGATATTCCGATTGCTATGATTACAGAGCAGTATATGGAATACATCGGCCAGATGAAGGAAGAGGATCTTAATGTGGTGAGTGAATTCCTTGTTATGGCAGCTACCCTGCTTGATATTAAATCAAGAATGCTTCTTCCAAAAGAGGTTAATGAGGAAGGGGAGGAAGAAGATCCAAGAGCAGAGCTTGTGGAAAAACTGTTGGAGTATAAGTTGTTTAAGGCAATGGCTGTTGAACTTAAAGACAAGCAGATGGACGCATCCAAAGCATATTACAGAAAGTCTGATATTCCTGATGAAGTAAAAAGTTACAGTCCTCCCATTGATCTTAATGAAGTGATTGGGGATATGAATCTTACCAAGTTGAATAACATTTTTGCTGATGTTATGAGACGTAAAGAAGATAAGATTGATCCTGTAAGAAGTAAGTTCGGAAGAATTGAGAAGGAAGAAGTTACCATGAGTGAGAAACTTGTGGACATTAAAGCCTTTATGACAGAACATCACAGATTTTCTTTTACTGAACTTCTTATGGAGAATTCTTCCAAGGTGGCTGTTATAGTGACATTTTTGGTAGTGTTGGAGCTGATTAAAACAGGATTTGTTACAGTTACCCAATCAGGGACCTGTGAAGATATATTTATTGAGGTCGTTAAAGACCCTGAACTTATTGAAAGTATTACAGAAGAATAGAAGATTTTATATAATTGCTATGCGTATAATCAGACGCAGAAATGGAGATTAAAATGGAGATGAGTCTTGCAAATATAGAAGCAGCGATAGAGGCGGTGTTGTTTACCATGGGGGAATCTGTTGAAGTGGAAAAACTTGCAGCAGCAATTGACCATGATGTTGAGACAACAACTAAAATTGTTCATAATCTTATGGATAAATATGAGGACGAGAGCAGAGGCATTAAAATTATTGAGCTTGATGGAAGCTTTCAGTTATGTACCAAGCAGGAATATTATGAGAATCTTATCAAGGTATGCAGTCAGCCCCGTAAATACGTACTAACGGATGCTGCTCTTGAGACACTTTCTATAGTTGCTTATAAACAGCCTATTACAAAAATAGAAATAGAGAAAATCAGGGGTGTTAACTCAGATCATTCAATAAGCAAGCTGGTTGAGCTTAACCTTGTTAAAGAAGTGGGAAGACTGGATGCTCCGGGAAGACCAATGCTTTTTGGTACAACAGAAGATTTTTTAAGAACCTTTGGTGTTCAATCCATTGAGGATCTTCCAACAATTACGGAAGATATGGTGGAACAGTATAAGGAAGAAGCGGAACTTGAAATTGCCAATGAAAAGCTGGAGGAGTCTATAGATTCAGGAGACGAGCAGCTTACTCTGAATATTTAATTATTAAATTATTGAATGGAGGATAGTGTGAAAAATCACGCTGATGCGCTGATTTTTCACACGGCTATTTGTGATGCAGGCACCACAAATAGCTCTTATCGCAGAGCCAAATCTGACATTTAGCTCGCGATTCCTTCGGCGCTAAAGTGCCTACGGAATGGAGGATATTATGGAAAGACAGAACGCATGGGATAAGTACGACGAAACCGGGCGTAAGGAGGTTTTTACATTTGCTGAGGAATACAGACAATTCATATCCCGTTGTAAGACGGAAAGAGAGTGTGTTACAGCATGTGTTGAACTTTTGGAAAAAGCAGGATACAGAAATCTTAAAGAGGTTATAAATAATGACGAAACCCTTAAAGCCGGCGATAAAGTATACTCAGTAAACATGAATAAGGCTTTGGTGGCATTTAATATTGGAAAAGAACCATTGAGTAATGGAATGAATATTCTGGGAGCACATATTGATTCTCCAAGACTTGATATTAAGCAAAATCCTTTGTATGAGGAAACAGGACTTGCTTTACTTGATACCCATTATTATGGGGGAATTAAGAAGTATCAGTGGGTTGCAGCACCGTTAGCACTTCATGGTGTTGTGGCACTTAAAGACGGAACTACTGTTGATGTTGTTATTGGTGAAGATCCTTGCGATACAGTTGTGGGTATTTCGGACCTTCTCATTCATCTTGCATCTGCACAGCTTGAAAAGAAAGCTAATAAAGTGGTTGAAGGTGAAGACCTTGATATTTTAGTTGGAAGCATGCCGGTACCTAATGAAAAACGTGATTCTGATGATACACAGGATTCCAAGGATAGTGATAAGTATTCCGTTAAAAATAATATTCTTGCTATCCTTAAGGAAAAATACGGTATTGAAGAGGAAGATTTTTTGTCTGCTGAGCTGGAGGCTGTGCCTGCCGGACCTGCCAGAGATTATGGTATAGACAGAAGCATGATAATGGGTTATGGACATGATGACAGGGTATGTGCATATCCATCATTGGCAGCACTTATTAACTGCAAAGAAACAAAGAGAACATCTGTATGTATTCTGGTTGATAAGGAAGAGATAGGAAGTGTGGGAGCTACAGGTATGCAATCCCGTTTCTTTGAAAATATGGTTGCAGAGGTTATGGACAGATGTGGAGAATACAGTGAATTAAAGTTAAGAAGAGCTCTTGCAGCATCCTATATGCTTTCATCAGATGTCAGCGCTGCTTATGATCCTAATTATGCAAATGTTTTTGATAAGAAGAATGCTGCGTACTTTGGTAAAGGTATGGTATTTAACAAATATACCGGCTCACGGGGAAAGAGTGGTTCTAACGATGCATCTGCAGAATTTATGGGTAGACTCAGAAAGATTATGGATGATGCAGGGGTATATTTCCAGACAGCTGAGCTGGGCAAGGTAGATGCAGGCGGTGGCGGAACAATCGCTTATATACTTGCAAATCTTGACATGAATGTTATTGACAGCGGAATTGCGGTTCAAAATATGCATGCACCATACGAGGTTATAAGCAAGGCTGATTTATATGAGACACTTAAGGGATATGAGGCATTTTTAATCAATGCGTAGTTTCCTTTTGATTAATGTAATTGTATTGTAGGGAAACTTACAGGAACGGAGAAAGATATGAAGTGGAATAAGTATACAATAAAGACAACTACAGAGGCTGTTGATTTGCTTAGCAGTGCGTTAAATGACCTTGGCATAGAGGGAATAGAGATTGAGGATAATATTCAGCTTACTAAGGAAGAAGCGAAGACTATGTTTGTGGATTTTATTCCTGAACTTCCTCCGGATGACGGTACTGCAAAGGTTAATTTCTATATTGATGCAGAAGATGATGATAAGACTATCGTAGATAAAGTGAAAGCTGAGATTGAGGATTTAAGACTTTTCTGTGACATGGGGGAAGGAACCATAACAGAGTCAGAAACAGAAGATAAAGATTGGATTAACAATTGGAAGCAGTACTGGCATACCTTTACTATCGGAGATTTATATATAAAGCCTACATGGGAGGAAGTTACCGAAGATATGAAAGGACATGCGGTTTTAAGCATTGACCCGGGCACTGCATTTGGTACAGGTTCCCATGAGACTACAAGACTGGTTATTAAGCAGATACAAAAATATGTAAAATCCGGTGATGAGATTCTTGATGTGGGATGCGGAAGCGGAATACTTTCGGTGGTTGCCCTTAAGTACGGCGCAAAGCATGCATTAGGTACTGATCTTGACCCGAATGCAATTACAGCTTCAAGAGAAAATGCAGAACAAAATGGTATTACCGAAAAAGAGCTTGAGGTTATTGAAGGAAATATTATTGATGATAAAAAGGTTAAGGATGCGTGTGGCTATGAGTGTTATGATGTGGTATGTGCCAATATCCTGGCAGATGTCCTTGAACCTTTGTCGGTATGTATTCATGAGCATATGAAGCATGGAGCATATTTTATTACTTCAGGTATTATTAATACCAAAGAAAATGAAGTGGTTGAAGCTTTTAAGAAAAATAAAGAGCTTGAAATAGTTGAAATTAATCGTGATGGCGAATGGGTAAATGTTACGGCAAGACGCAGATAGCCGGTAGATTTGAAAGGTGTAGTGTTATGTACCATTTTTTTGCAGAACATGAAAATATTCACGAAAATTATATAGATATAGTTGGAAGTGATGTTAATCATATTAAGAACGTTCTCAGATTTAAAATTGGCGATAAGCTGCTTATCAGCAGTGGTGACAATGTTGATTATACCTGTGTAATTTCCGCCATTGAAGAAGATTGTATTAGGGCAGATATTGAATCTAAGGATGAATCGGGTAAGGAACTGCCATCAAAAATATATTTGTTTCAGGGACTTCCCAAGGCAGATAAGATGGAGTTCATAATCCAGAAGGCTGTAGAACTGGGAGCTTATGAAATAGTTCCTGTTGCCATGAAACGTTGCGTTGTGAAGCTTGATGAAAAAAAATCAAAGAATAAAATTGACAGATGGAATTCTATTGCGTTAAGTGCGGCAAAACAGAGTAAGAGAAGCGTGATACCTCAGGTTAATAAAGTATATTCCTTTAAGGAAGCGCTTGAATATGCAAAAAAACTTGATATAATACTTCTGCCTTATGAATGTGCTGATGGTATGTCAAAAACAAAGGAGTTGATTAACTCTATTACTCCGGGAAAGACAGTTGGTATCTTCATCGGTCCTGAAGGAGGATTCGATCTGGATGAACTTAAATTGGCAGAAGAGGCCGGGGCAAGTATAATTACATTGGGAAAGAGAATACTAAGAACAGAAACAGCAGGCATGATGCTGCTTTCGGTTCTTATGTACAAATTTGAAGAATAGACAGATATATAATGGAAAGGCAGTTAATGATGGAAGCGTATCTTGATAACTCGGCAACGACTAAATGTGCTGATGCGGTTGTTGAAACCTGCGTCAAAGTGATGCAGACAGATTATGGTAACCCTTCGTCGAAACACATGAAGGGTGTCGATGCGGAAATGTATATAAAAGAAGCAAGGCAGATTATAGCTAAGAGTCTTAAGTGTTTGGATAAGGAAATACTTTTCACCTCAGGAGGAACAGAATCCAATAATCTGGCAATTATTGGAACAGCTATGGCTAACAAAAGAAAGGGAAATCATGTTATAGTTTCATCTGTGGAACATTCATCTGTAAAAGAACCTTTTAACTTCCTGGAACAACAGGGATTCCGGGTTACTTACCTTCCTGTTGATAAAAAGGGAGTAGTGGATATTGATGAATTGAAGGCTGCTCTTGATGATGAGACAATTTTGGTTTCTGTTATGTATGTGAACAATGAGATAGGTACGGTGGAACCTATTGAAGAAATCGGACATGTTATCAAAGGTTATAACCCGGATATCGTATACCATGTGGATGCAATTCAGGCATACGGAAAGTACAGAATATATCCTAATAAGCTTAATATTGATTTGCTTTCGGTGAGCGGACATAAGATTCACGGACCTAAGGGAAGCGGTTTCCTCTATATCAAAGACAAGACCAGAATAAAGCCTATAATATATGGTGGAGGACAGCAGAAGGGAATGCGTTCGGGAACTGAAAATGTTCCTGCAATAGCAGGACTGGGCAAAGCTGTAAGTCTTATTTATAATGATACTTTTGATGAAAAAATCGAACATTTATATGAACTTAAGGATTATTTTATAGATGAAATAAGCAAACTCCCTGATGTGCAGATTAATTCAGAAAAGGGAAAAGCTTCTGCACCACAGATAGTAAGTGTGAGCTTTAAAGGTGTTAGGGCTGAGGTGCTTCTTCATGCACTGGAGGATCAACAGATTTACGTTTCTTCCGGTTCGGCATGTTCATCCAATAAACCGGGATTAAGTAATACTCTTGTGGCTATTGGACTGGACAAAAGTCTTTTGGACAGCACGTTAAGATTTAGCTTCTGTTATGAAACAACAAAGGAAGAACTTGATTATACTTTAGAGAATTTAGAAAAACTTCTTCCGGTACTTAGAAAGTACACCAGAAGATAGGAGGATAAATAATGTATAAAGCTTTTTTGATAAAGTACGGAGAAATAGGTGTAAAAGGAAAGAACAGATATATTTTTGAGGATGCCCTTATTAAGCAGATATATTTTGCTCTTGAGAAAGTGGATGGCGAATTTGAAGTAACAAAAGAAAGTGGACGTATATATGTAACATCAATTACTGAGTTTGATTATGATGAAGCTGTCTCGGCTCTGAAAAATGTGTTTGGTATAATCGGAATATGTCCGGTAGTTCAGATTGAGGATGAGGGATTTGATAATCTTTCTGAAAAAGTGATTGAATATATTGATAAGGCATATCCGGATAAGAACTTTACCTTTAAGGTTGATGCCAGAAGAGCAAGAAAAAATTATCCTATGAATTCTATGGAAATTAATATGGAGATGGGAGGAAGACTTCTTGACGCTTTTCCGGAGCTGAAAGTTGATGTTCATAAACCGGATGTGTTACTTTCAATAGAAATTAGAAACAAGATTAATATTTATTCAACAGAAATTCCGGGGCCGGGGGGAATGCCTATCGGTACAGCAGGGAAAGCCATGCTTCTTTTATCAGGAGGTATCGACAGTCCTGTGGCGGGTTACATGATAGCTAAAAGAGGTGTACAGATAGAGGCTACATATTTCCATGCACCACCTTATACTTCAGAGAGAGCAAAGCAGAAGGTTGTGGATCTTGCAAAACAGGTATCCGTGTATGCAGGACCAATTGTTCTCAATGTGGTTAATTTTACAGATATACAGCTGGCTATATACGAAAAATGTCCTCATGATGAATTGACCATTATTATGAGAAGATACATGATGAGAATAGCAGAAGAACTTGGAAAACAGTCAGACTGTATGGGACTTATAACAGGTGAAAGTATTGGACAGGTGGCAAGCCAGACTATGCACAGTCTGTATTGTACCAATGAAGTATGTACAATGCCTGTTTACAGACCGGTGATTGGTTTTGATAAGCAGGAGATTATAAATATTTCAGAAAAAATAGGAACGTATGAGACTTCAATTCAGCCTTTCGAGGATTGTTGTACAATATTTGTTGCAAAACATCCTGTGACAAAGCCAAATTTAAAAATTATTAAACAACATGAACATAATCTTGATGAAGTTATTGATGAATTGATGAAGACAGCAATTGAGACCACAGAGAAAATCATTGTGAAATAGAAGCTTGGGATAGAAATAAGGCATATACCCCAAAGAATTAATAAAAAGGGGCTGTCCCACTAAGAATTATGGTGGAACAGCCCCATTCACAATATTGAAATCCTATATTAAACCAAGTATGGTGATAATACTGAAAGAATAGTATCAACATCATTGTCTGCATGGATATTAAGGTCGATTGGCTTAGAAAGGTCAAGACTGAATATACCCATAATAGATTTAGCATCAATTACATATCTTCCTGATACAAGATCGAAATCAACATCAAACTTTGTTATGTCATTTACAAATGACTTTACCTTGTCAATTGAGTTTAATGAAATCTGAACAGTTTTCATTGAATTACCTCCTACGATTGAATTGTTTTACCCTTATATTTATTATAATGGCTGAAAAGGGGATGTCAAGAATAAAGTGGAGTAATAAGGCTGATACAGGTATCTGTTAAGTGAAATTTGTTAATATAATATTATGTGATTCTATATAGGGTCGAAAGCGAGGAAATGTGAAGAAAGTAGCTATACATAATCTGGGGTGCAAGGTTAATTCTTATGAATCGGAATCTATGGAACTTCTCCTTAAGAATGCAGGATATGAGATTGTACCCTTTGACGAAAATATAAAGGCTGATATATATATTATAAATACATGTTCGGTAACTAATATTGCTGACAGAAAGTCCAGACAGATGTTGCATAAGGCAAAGAAACTTAATAAGGATGCAATAGTTGTGGCTGCGGGATGTTATGTCCAGGCTGATTCAGAAGGTGTAAAAAAGGATGAGGCAGTAGATATTGTTCTGGGTAACAATATGAAAATAAATATAGTTGAGGCTCTGGATAATTACTACAAAGATAAGGGTAAGGACAGCTATGTTACTGACCTCAGCCATAATACCAATTATGAAAATCTTAATATTGATAAAGTTAACGAACATACAAGAGCTTATATAAAAATACAGGACGGTTGTAATCAGTTCTGCTCTTATTGCATAATTCCTTATGTCAGAGGGCGGATAAGGAGCAGGGACACAGAAGATATAATTTCAGAGGTTGAAAGACTGTCGTTAAACGGTTATAAGGAAATTGTTTTAACAGGAATACATCTTTCATCTTACGGCGTAGACAACAATAAAGGTAGTCTTATTGAGGTTATTGAAGCATTACACAAAATAGATGGGATTGAAAGAATAAGACTTGGTTCTCTTGAACCAAGAATAATAACTGATGATTTTGTAATGCGTCTGTCTAAACTGGATAAGGTATGTCCGCATTTTCATCTTTCTCTTCAAAGCGGTTGTGACAAGACTTTAAAGGATATGAATAGAAAATATACAACTCAGGAATATATGACAGGCTGTGATTTATTAAGAAAATATTATGACAACCCTGCAATTACTACAGATGTTATTGTTGGATTTCCGGGTGAAACAGAGGAAGATTTTAATACTACAAAAAATTTCCTTGAAAAGATTAAATTTTACGAGATGCATATTTTCAAGTATTCAAGGAGAAAAGGTACTGTGGCTGACAGAATGAGCAATCAGATTGATGACAGAATAAAAACAGACAGAAGCGGTGAACTTTTGAAACTGGAAAAAGAAATGTCGGCTGAATACAGAAAGGGTTACGTTGGTTCATCTATGAAGGTTTTGGTTGAAGAAAAGACTGAAATCAATAACGAGGAGTACTACACCGGACATACTAAGAATTACATTAAAGTAATGATTAAAGGGAAAGATATTGATTCGTTATACGGTGAGGCTTCAGCCATAAATGAAATTTTAAATGTAAAAATTGTTGATATAAATCATAATGGTGATATGCTGATAGGACAGATTGATTGGGAAACGGAGGTGGAAAAATGACAGAATCAAGAAAAAATGAACATGGGTTGATACTGGCAATTGATATGGGAAACACCAATATTGTTATAGGATGTGTTGATGATGACCATGTATTATTCGAGGAGAGACTTTCAACAGATTTATCTAAAACAGAACTTGAGTATGCAATAGGTTTTAAAACTGTATTTGAAATTTATAATATTGAACTTTCGGATATTAAGGGTGCCATTATTTCCTCTGTTGTTCCTCCGTTAGTAAATATTATTAAATCTGCAGTTGAGAAAATAATAGGAATAACACCAATAATTGTAGGACCGGGAGTAAAGACGGGACTTAATATTCTTATGGACCAGCCAAGACAGGTGGGAAGTGACCTTATTGTAGATGCGGTGGCAGCTCTTAATGTTTATGGTGCTCCTGCGATTATTATAGATATCGGTACAGCTACTACAATCAGTGTTGTAGATGAAAAACAAAATTATATAGGTGGTGTTATACTTCCGGGAATCAGAGTATCTTTGGATTCTCTTGTTTCACGTACCGCCCAGTTGCCGAGAATAGGACTGGATGAACCTAAGAGTGTTATAGGAAAAAATACCGTTGATTGTATGAAAAGTGGAATAATATACGGAAATGCGTCATGCCTTGATGGAATGATAGACAGAATTAATGAGAGCTGCGGTTTTGGAAAAGAAGGTAAAAAAGCTGCAAGTATTATTGCAACAGGAGGTCTTGCTAAAGTTGTTATTCCTCACTGCAGACACAATATTATAGAAGATAATGAATTGCTGCTTAAAGGCCTTAAAATTATATATGATAAAAATGTGGAGGTGGATTAATGCTTAAAGGTAAAAATGTAATTCTTGGCGTATCCGGCAGTATTGCTGCATACAAAATAGCAAACCTTGCAAGTATGCTGGTAAAACAACATTGCAATGTTGATGTTATTATGACAGAAAATGCCACAAAATTTATTAATCCTATCACATTTGAAACCTTAACGGGAAACAAATGTCTGGTTGATACATTTGACAGAAATTTTCAATACAGCGTTGAGCATGTTTCATTAGCAAAAAAGGCAGATGTTGTTATGGTGGCACCTGCGTCTGCAAATATTATAGGCAAAATGGCAAATGGAATAGCAGATGATATGCTGACTACTACAATACTAGCCTGCAAATGCAAAAAGATAATTGCTCCTGCAATGAACAGCAACATGTTTGTTAATCCTATAGTTCAGGACAATATGAAAAAGTTGCGGGATTACGGCTTTGAAATTATCACCCCTGCCACAGGACATCTTGCTTGTGGAGACGAAGGAATTGGCAAAATGCCATCGGAGCAGGTATTGTATGATTATATTTTACGTGAAATTGCCTGTGAAAAGGATTTGTTAGGAAAGAAGATTGTGGTAACTGCTGGACCTACCAGAGAATCACTTGATCCTGTAAGATACATATCTAATAATTCAACAGGAAAGATGGGGTATGCAATTGCCAGAAGAGCAATGTTAAGAGGTGCTGAGGTTGTTCTTATATCAGGAAAGGTTAATCTTGAACCTGTACCATTTGTCAAGATGGTAGATATTATTTCGGCGAAAGATATGTATGATGCTGTCTTGTCGGAATCTAAAAATGCTGACGCCGTCATTAAGGCAGCCGCAGTGGCTGACTATAAGCCTGCTTCAATCAGTGATAACAAGATAAAGAAAAAAGACGGTGACATGTCAATACCTTTAACCAGAACTGATGACATAATAGGAACACTTGGACAAAACAAGAAAGAAGGATTGTTTTTATGCGGATTTTCCATGGAAACAGAAAATGTGATAGAAAATTCTAAAGAAAAACTGGAAAAGAAAAATCTTGATATGATTGTTGCTAATAATTTAAAAGTAAGCGGTGCCGGTTTTGGAACAGATACCAATGTGGTAACAATTATTACTAAGGATGATGTAACAGAGCTTCCTATTATGACTAAAGAGGAAGTAGGAGATAAGATTTTAGACAGAATCTTCCCGCAATAAGGATGGAGTACTTCATAAATGTTTTTATAAAAATTTTATCGAAAAACCTTTAAAAATGTTGTTGACAACGCAAATGTGTAATGATATTATATACAAGTCGCCGCGGTAAACCG
>JBJEMF010000070.1:0-98314 GCA_051879535.1 Lachnospira sp.
GGGACTTGTTGTTAAACCACAGATGATATCCAAAGTCTCTAATCAGAGACCGTCACCTGTATCGGCTAATAAAGAAGAAGTCCTTTTGGAGAGTGACCTTATCATTGTTGCCATCGGACAGGGTATTGAATCCAAATATTTTGAGGAGCATGGTATCAATGTTAAAAGAGGTGTTATTGATGCCCTTAATACAGGTAATGTAAAGAAGGCTGACGGTATATTTGCAGGCGGCGACTGCGTTACAGGTCCTGCCACGGTTATTAAGGCCATTGCAGCGGGTAAAGTTGCAGCAGCTAATATTGATGAATATCTGGGATTCCATCATAAAATAACCTGTGATGTGGAAATTCCTTATGCAAGCTATGAGGATAAAGTGGCTTGCGGAAGAGTTGAGGTGGCTATGAGAGAAGCCGTTGACAGAAAGAAGGATTTTGAGCCTATTGAGTATGGCTTTTCATGTGAAGAAGCCTGTCAGGAATCCGGACGCTGCTTAAGGTGTGACCATTTCGGATTTGGGGCATTTAGAGGAGGCAGAGAAGAACAATGGTAAATGTTAAAATAAACGGAATAGACGTTTCTGTTGAGGAGGGTACTACAATTCTTGAAGCCGCCAAAAAAGTTGGTGTTACAATCCCTACACTATGTTATCTTAAGGATATTAATGAGATTGGTGCCTGTCGTATATGTGTTGTGGAGGTGGAAGGTATAGACAGGTGTGTTACCGCCTGCAACAATTTTGTGGAAGAAGGAATGGTGATTCGTACCAATACAAGAAAGGTAAGAACAACAAGAAAGACTAATGTTAAGCTTATTCTTTCCCAGCATGACTACGAATGTGCATCATGTATAAGAAGCGGTAACTGTACATTGCAATCCCTTGCCAATGAACTTAATATTTCAGAGATGCCTTATGATTCTATATTGGAACAGAATAACTGGGATAAGACCTTTCCTCTTATCAGAGAAAATAATAAGTGCATTAAGTGCATGAGATGTGTGCAGATATGTGACAATATTCAGGGGATGCATGTGTGGGATGTTGTTAACACAGGTTCCCGTACAACCGTGAATGTATCTAAAAACAGAAATATACAGGAAACAAAATGTACCCTTTGCGGTCAGTGTGTTGCCAATTGTCCGGTGGGAGCATTAAGAGAAAGAGACGATGTAGGTATTGTACTGGATGCCGTTGAAAATGAGGATATTATTACAGTGGTACAGATTGCACCGGCAGTAAGAACAGCCTGGGGAGAAGGCTTTGGGCTGTCTAAAGAATTCGCAACGGCGAAAAGGCTCGTGGCAGGTTTAAGACAAATAGGATTTGACTACATTTTTGATACAACCTTTTCAGCAGACCTTACAATTATGGAGGAGGGAAGTGAATTTATAGAGAGACTTCCTGAAATCAAGGAAAGCGGACTTCCAATGTTTACATCCTGTTGCCCGGGATGGGTTAATTTTATAAAGAAAGAATATCCACAGTATGTATCAAGACTTTCTACAGCTAAGTCACCGCAGCAGATGTTTGGTGCAATAACAAAGTCTTATTATGCAGAAAAGCTTGGTGTGGACCCTTCAAAAATATTCTGCGTTTCCCTGATGCCGTGTCTTGCTAAGAAAAATGAGATGACATGGGATGGAGGAAAGGATGTTGATGCAGTCCTTACTACAAGAGAAGTAGAAAGACTTCTCAAATCATTTTTTATTAAAGTGGATGAACTTGCGGAGGAAGAGTTTGATAATCCATTGGGAGAAGGTACAGGTGCAGGCGTAATCTTTGGTGTTACCGGAGGTGTAATGGAGGCGGCGTTAAGAAGCGCTTACTATCTTGTTAATAAAACCAATCCTGAACCGGATGCCTTCAAATGTGTGAGAGGACTTGAGGGATGGAAGGAAGCATCCTTTGAACTGGCAGGCAACGAGATAAAGGTTGCTGTGGCAAGTGGTCTTGCGAATACAAGAAAGCTTATGGAGGCTATTGATTCCGGTGAAGTAAGCTATGACTTTGTTGAGGTTATGGCATGCCCCGGCGGATGCGTCAATGGTGGTGGTCAGCCTATCAAGGATGATTGTGACAAGGTATTTAAACGAGGAGAGATTCTTTATGGACTGGATAAGGACAGTAATATCAGATTTTCCCATGAGAATAAATCTGTTATTACCTGTTATGAAGAGTATCTTGAAAAACCGTTGTCCCATAAAGCTCATGAATTACTTCACATAGAACATGATTTACATGATTGATTAAAAAGATCGGAGGATAAAGAGATGGCATTGATTAAACCCTTTGAATGTGTAAGACCAAATCCGGAGGTTGCAGACAGAGTAGCGGCCCTTCCTTATGATGTGTATAACAGGGAAGAGGCATGTGCAGAAGTTAAGGCGGAACCCCTTTCCTTCTTAAGGATTGACAGGGCAGAGACTCAATTTGATGCGTCAGTTGATACCTATGCACCGGAGGTATATAAGAGAGCCCACGATATGCTTTGGGAGGCTGTTGATAATGGAACATTTATCACTGATACTGATAAGGCATATTATGTTTATGAGCTTACCATGAATGGAAGAACCCAGACCGGTATTGTAGCCTGCGCATCTATAGATGATTATCAGAATAATGTTATCAAGAAACATGAAAATACAAGAGCTGATAAAGAGCAGGACAGAATCAATCATGTCGATATATGCGGAGCCCAGACAGGACCTATATTCCTTGCTTACAGAGCTAACAGCGTAATTAACGATAATGTTAATAAGGCGAAAAAGGAAGCTTGCGTTTACAGTTTTACATCTCCTGATGGTATCAGACATCAGGTGTGGAAAATAAGCGACAAAGAAATGGTGTCAGCTATTGAGAAAGCTTTTGCTGAAATTAATGCAATTTATATTGCAGACGGACATCACAGGGCAGCATCGGCAGTTAAGGTGGGACTTAAGAGAAGACAGGAACATCCGGACTATACAGGCAGCGAGGAGTTTAATTATTTCCTTTCTGTACTATTTCCGGACGAAGAACTTATGATTATGCCGTATAACAGAGTTTTAAAGGATTTAAACGGTTTGAGTGAAGATGGGTTCATGACTCAGGTAAAAGAAAAATTTAAGGTTGAAGAAAAAAATGCTCCCGTCTCTCCATCAAAAAAAGGAACTTTTGGGATGTATCTTGGAAAGAAGTGGTATGAGCTTACTGCAAAAGAGGAGATTTTATCCAAGGATCCTGTAGATGGTCTTGACGTTGCCATACTTCAAAATAATCTGTTGGAACCTGTACTTGGAATTCAAGACCCAAAGACAGATAAGAGAATTGATTTTGTCGGAGGAATCAGAGGACTTGAGGAGCTGGAAAGAAGATGTGATACGGATTGTGTTCTGGCATTTTCAATGTATGCAACCTCAATTTCAGAGCTTTTTGATGTGGCTGATGCCAATAAGCTTATGCCACCTAAGTCAACATGGTTTGAACCAAAGTTGAGAAGCGGTTTGTTTATACATAAAATATAGTCTTATTCACAAGCGTAAAGACAGACAGTTCTGTAATAACATATTTGTAATAACGAAAGAAATGTGGGAAAGAGAGGAGAAAAGCAATGTTACATCAGGTATATGAAATTAATCTTCCTTATGAAGAATTAGGACTAAAGACGCCGGATAAACCAGCGACAATAACCACTTATATAAAGGATATTTTTCCTAATGACCAGGATCCTTTTAACAGACCTCTGATTGTGATATGTCCGGGTGGTGGTTATAATCATTACTCTCCAAGAGAGGGCGAGGCTATTGCGGTAAAAATGCTGGAAATGGGATATAATGCAGTAGTATTCAGATACAGCCTTACTCCTTATGTTTATCCTACACAAGTTTATGAAGCAGCTTATACAATGAAGTTTGTGAGAGATCACGCATCAGAATGGGATGTTAATCCTGACAATATTATTATTGCCGGTTTCTCAGCAGGAGGACATGTAGCTGCCAGTCTTGGAACCATGTGGAATACGGATCTTGTGAAAACCTTTGCGAATAATAATTTGGGCTGTGACTGTGAATATGTTAAACCTAATGGTATGCTTTTAGGTTATCCTGTTATAACCTCAGGGGAATTTGCCCATAAAGCCTCTTTTGTCAGAATGCTGGGAGATAATTATGAAAAATATCTTAAGGATGTTTCTTTAGAGGAGAGAGTATCTAAGGATACACCGGAATGTTTTATCTGGCATACATTTGAAGATAATTCTGTGCCTCTTGAGAATTCGTTGCTTTTTGTACAGGCGTTGAGGAAGAATGATATTCCCTTTGAGTATCATGTGTTCCCTAAGGGATGTCATGGACTTGGTCTGGGAACTAAAGAGACAACTACTAAAGGGATGAATCATTATCAGCCTGAAGTATTTGCATGGACAGAATTATTTGCAAAGTGGATGGAGAGATAGATATGGATAATAATTTATATGAATTAATGAATTGGCCGGATATTGAGGAGATAGTATATTCAGAGAGCAGTCATCCTAAGGAACTGTTGGGTGGACATATATGTAAATACGGATATCTTATTCAGGTATTCAGACCTGATGCTGTTTCTGTGACAATATCAGTTGAAGGCAAAAAGAAAAAATATCCTATGGAAAAAGTGGATGAAGCCGGATTTTTCGCAGTAATTATACCGGGAAAGAAGAAGGTATCCTACACTGTTAATGTTGAAAGTGTTCAAGGAAAAGTAACTTCTTTTGCTGATCCTTACTCATTTGATAACATAACAACCCCAAAAGATTACAAACTATTTAATGCCGGCTCAGAAACTAATGCTCTTAACATTATGGGAAATAAGGTGATGACTGTTAACGGAGTTGATGGAACTTTGTTTACAGTGTGGGCACCAAATGCTTTGAGAGTCAGTGTTACAGGGGATTTTAATAATTGGGACGGAAGAGTCCATCAGATGGAAAAAATAGGGGAATCCGGGGTGTTTGAGCTTTTTATCCCGGGGATAACAGCCGGTGCTGAGTATATGTATGAAGTTAAAAACAGGGCTTCAGGTATTACCCAAAAGCTTGATCCATACTGTACGGAAACTACCAATTATATAAACTGTAATTCAGTAGTATCTGATGAGCAGGAGTATAGATGGGAAGATGCACTGTGGATGACTTCCAGGGCAAAGAAGAGAAACGACAGCAAGCCTCTTTCTGTATTGGAAGTTAATCTTGCAGCCTGGAACAGCATTGTGTCAGGACAGGCCAGTTATAAGAAAATTTCCGCAGCCATACTTGATTATGTAAAGAAGACGGGATATACCCATGTGGAATTTATGCCTGTTGCCGAGTTTATGGGGGATAAGGCGTACGGATATGCATCTGTCAGCTATTTTTCACCTACTTCAAGATATGGTACAGTTAAAGAATTCAAGGATATGATTAATATGTTCCACAAAGAGGGAATAGGTGTAATCATAGATTGGAATGCTTCATATTTTGGCTGCGATTCCAAGGGAATAAGTAACTTTGACGGGGAAAACTGTTATGGTTATCTAAAGCCTAGACTTGAGAAAAAGCCGGGGTGGAATGTTACAACATTTGCCTATGAAACGGGGGCTGTGAGAAGTTTCCTTCTTTCCAACGTGAATATGTGGCTTGAAGAATACCACGTTGACGGTGTAAGAATAGATGGAGTGGCTTCCATGCTTTATCTTGATTATGGTAAACAGCCGGGTCAGTGGCAGCCTAATATGTACGGAGATAACGAAAATCTTGAGGCTGTTATGTTTATTAAGTCTGTCAATAAATTAATTCATGACAGAAATGACGGAGCTGTTTCTATTGCCGAGGAAACCAGCGGATGGAATAATGTGACGGATGCTAACGGTGGAGATAACTTAGGCTTTGATTATAAGTGGAATAATTATTTTAAGGATGATGTTATAAGTTTCATGGATACAGATCCTTTATTTAGAAAAGGCAAGTATAACAAACTTACAGACGGAATGCTTTACACTTATAGGGAGAATTTTATTTTGAGCTTCTCTCATGATGATTTTTCCATTGATAAAAAGTCTGTGTATGAAATTGCGTCAGGCACTTCGGACAAGGATAAGCTTAAGGATATAAGAGCCGTATTAGGGTATATATTTACACATCCCGGTGCAAAAATGCTTTCTATGGGACAGGATATTGGTATAAATTCTGTCTGGTCAACTGATATGAAGAGTCAGTGGAAGCAGCTGGAAGAAGAAAAGTATGTGGAAATGATGAGATATCTTAAGGATATAAATGATTTGTATCGCAATAATACAGCGATGTATGAGTTGGACAGTTATACAGAAGGATTTGAATGGCTGGAAAATTCCAATTCAGAGGAAACTGTTATCGGATATGCGAGAAGAGACAGTAAAGGCAATGAAATTACAGTGGTTGTAAACTTTACACCGGTGGAACGTAAAGATTATAAATTAAAGGTTTCTAAGCCGGGTAAGTATAAGATTTTGCTTAATTCCGATGATGTAAAATACGGTGGAGACAGCAGGGTTGACACAAAATGTATTCCATCCATGTATGAGTTGAATGAGGATAATAAAGATATTTTAAATATCACCATTCCGGGCAGCAGTGCGGTTATATACGGATATACTCCATTTTCTCAGGAAGAGATTAAAGAAATAGAAATCCGCAGGACAGCAGCTATTGCTAAGAAAGAAGCGGAAGATAAGGCAAGAGAGGCAAGAGAACTGGCAATTAAAGCAGATGAGGAAGCTAAAGCTGCCATTGAAGCTGAGAGGGTTGCGAAAGAATCCTGCAGACTTGCTGTTAAAGCCAGCAAAGAAGCTGAAAAACGTGCAAAAGAAGCCATGGAAGCCAGCCTTCGTATTGATGAGGAAACAAAAAGAAAGCTGGATGAATTGAAAAAAAACCATGAGAGAACAGAATAAAATAAGTATAGAACAGAGGAATTAGCTATGGGAAATTTTCAAAATATATTAGACCGCATAACCGCGTGGGGTATGTCAGGATTATGGAAGATTGTATTTGCAATTATTATATGGGTTGTAGGTAAAAAGATAATTAAGTATATTGTAAAGCTGATTAAAAGGATTCTTGAAAAGGGAACTCTTGATGCAGGAGTTCAGAATTTTGCTACATCCTTTATAAAATTCGGACTTTATGTAGTGTTGCTTCTTATGGTTATTGATGAACTTGGAATACAGACTACATCCCTTATAACCCTGTTTGGTTCGGCGGCATTGGCTATTGGTATGTCACTTCAGGGCAGCCTTTCGAATTTTGCGGGAGGAATACTTATTCTCATATTCAAGCCTTTCACTGTGGGAGATTATATTATTGTGGGAACAAATGAAGGAACCGTAACTTCCATAGAACTTTTATATACAAGGCTGAATACCATCGACAATAAGGTGATTATGATTCCTAATGGTGCTCTTTCCAACTCAAGTGTGGTTAATGTGGGTGCCGAGAATCTGAGAAGACTTGATATTGAAGTGGGTATAAGCTACAGCAGTGACGTTAAGAGGGCAAAAGAATTATTAAGACAGGTAATTGATTCCAAAGAAACTATTCTCAAAGACAAGGAAATTAAGGTTATTGTAAAGAGCCTTGATGAAAGCTGCGTCACTCTGGAGACTCGTACTTGGCTTAATTCATCAGATTACTGGGATACAAAATTTGAATTGTTGGAGGAATATAAGGAAATCCTCGACAGGAATAATATTGAGATTCCATTTAATCAGCTTGATGTGCATATTGTTAATGAGAAATAATCGTTACATATTATACTGAAATAAAACTGTTGATACTGTTCACACTTAGACAGATTATAAACATGTATATATGCAATATAGATAAACAATTTCATGAAACTTTAGGTAGTATTCTAACGTTTTTCGAGCATAGCTACTGTGCTCGCAGCATGTTTGAGCCATTTATGGCGAGTTTGCGAAGAGCGCAGTTGATAGGCGGCGCAGAAAAACGAAGAATACAACGTGTTTCATGGAATTGTTTATCTATATTACAACATTAAACAGTGTTTATAATAATCTGTCTGAATGTGAACAGTATCAACAGTTTTTTTTATGCTCAAATGTGAATTTAACAATCACACATTTTACAAAAAATTTACATAATTTGGACACATTTAATAATTAGTATATTAAGTGTTCAAGGAAAGGAGAATTGCCATGGCTATAGAGGTTTTTAACCGTTATGAAAAGAAGTACATGATGGATGAAAAGACATATCATAAGCTGGAAAGCCGGATAAGAGATTATATGGATCTGGATAGTTACAATATTAACGGTGATTATTATTCCATTTGCAATATCTATTATGATACTCCTAATGACAGTCTTATAAGAAATTCCATAGAGAAACCCGTATATAAAGAGAAACTTAGGATGCGCAGTTACGGAACTCCGGATATGAAAGATAAAGTGTTTCTGGAGATAAAGAAGAAATACAATGGGATAGTTAACAAGAGAAGAACCTCTGTAATACTTGAAGATGCATATAAGTATATGGATGAAAATATAAGGCCTGTTTCAGAAAATGTAAAAATAAACCGGCAGGTTTTAAGAGAAATTGATTATTTTAAACAGATACACAATGTTGTACCTAAGGTTTATTTATCCTATGACAGATATGCTTTTTTTGAAAAACATGATGGGGATTTCAGGGTGACATTTGATACCAACATCACAACAAGAAGAACTGATTTACGATTGGAAAGTGGCAGTTATGGAGATAAGCTTCTGCCGGAAGGGGTTTTTCTTATGGAAATCAAGATCAGCGGGGCTGTTCCTATATGGTTTTCTAAAATTATATCAGAATATAATATTTACCCTGTCTCTTTTTCCAAGTACGGAACGGAGTACAAAACTTATATATCAGAGAAATACAAAATGACAAATAAAAATAAAGGAGAAAGTTTATGTTTGAATCAATATTTACTGCAACCACAGATAATTCCTTCAGTATTAGTCAGTCAATGTTAAGTATTGGGGTTGCAATTGTAATTGGAATAGTCATTGCTGTAGCATATATGCTTATTTGCAGAAAGGAAGGCTATCAGAAGAGCTTTATCGTTGGTTTGTCTATTCTGCCTGCTATAGTTGCTGTGGTGATTTTACTTGTAGGAAGCAATGTGGCACGTGCTTTCTCAATGGCAGGAGCCTTTGCTTTGGTAAGATTCAGGAGTGCACCGGGCAGTGCGAAGGATATTTCTGTAGTATTCTTCTCAATGGCATCGGGACTTGCATGTGGATTGGGTTATGTAACATTTTCTGTTGTTTTTGTAGTTATTATTGTATTAGTGCTTCTTGTTCTTAATATAATAGGCTTTGGCTCAAAGGATGACAGAAAGAAACAGCTTCGTATAACAATACCTGAAAATCTTAATTACACATCAGTATTTGATGATGTGTTCGAAAAATACACATCAGAAGTAAATCTTAACAGGGTAAAGACAACCAATATGGGAACAATGTTTGAACTGACATATGATATAAAACTTCTCAATGATGTGAATGAAAAAGATTTTATTGACGAATTAAGAGTACGCAACGGAAATCTTAATATTATGCTTAGTATGATGCCGGAAGGAAATGTAGCTGTGCTGAATTAGGTTGCGTTGCAAATTTATTTACAAAATGTGTTGACAAATAAAAGTACGTGTATTATTGTATTAATTGGATAGTACAATAATACACGTACTTTTTATGCCAAAATAATTGCGGAAAGCGCGCGCCGTATGAAATGGAGGTTGAATGAATGAAGTGGGAGTTTAACGATGATACTCCGATATATTTGCAAATAATGGAACATTTTAAAACGGAGATTGCATCGGGCAGCATGAAAGCGGGAGATAAGATACCGTCAGTAAGAGAGCTCGCATTGGAGGCGGGAGTCAATCCCAACACCATGCAGAAAGCATTGTCAGAACTGGAACGAGAAGGATTGTTGGAATCACAGAGAACATCGGGAAGGTTTGTGGCAGATGATGTAAAAACTCCGCAGAAATTAAAGAATAGTCTTGCACAGAACTTGATGAACGATTTTCTGAAAAGTATGACCAGAATAGGGTATACCCCGGAAGAGTCTGTACGGGAATATGAAGACTATGTAAAAAATAATATGTAAACAGTATCATGTGGAAATAGTCATGTGAAAAATAACGGTATCATATCAAAATGTTATGGGAAATAACATAGTCATGTAAAAATATGAGGGAAAGTAGGTTGGTAAAATGAGTGGTTTAATACACATTAATGGCATGAACAAAAGCTATGGAATTAAACATGTTATTCAGAATATGAATCTGGATCTTGAGGGAGGCAGAATTGTTGGTCTGTTAGGCCCTAATGGAAGCGGAAAAAGTACTCTTATTAAGGTGCTTGCAGGGGTGCTTAAAGCAGATTCGGGAGAAATTCTTATTGACGGAAAAAAGATAGGAGTAGATACAAAGAGTATTGTGTCATATCTCCCTGAAAGAACATATCTTAATCCTTCAATGAAAGTTAAGGATGCTATAAAGATGTTTGATGATTTTTATGAGGATTTCAGACCAAAGAGAGCTGAAGAAATGCTTGACAGGCTGAATATTTCACCTAAAGACACTATTAAGTCTTTGTCAAAGGGAACAAGAGAAAAGGTACAGCTTGTACTTGTTATGAGCAGAGATGCTAAAGTGTATCTTCTTGATGAGCCTATGGGAGGTGTTGATCCTGCAGCCAGAGATTATATTTTAAGGACTATTCTTTCAAATTATAATGAGGATGCCTGCGTTATTATATCCACGCACCTTATAAGTGACGTTGAGAAGGTTCTTGATGAAGTTTTATTTATTCAGAATGGAAATGTAATTCTTAATTCTACTGTGGATGACATAAGAGACAACAAAGGAAAGAGCGTAGATGCATTATTCAGGGAGGTGTTCACATGTTTGGAAAATTATTAAAATATGATTTTAAAGCACTTTTTAAGGCACATATAGGGATGTATATATTTGTGCTGATAACAGGACTTACTGTAATGTTTTCAAATATTCTGGAAAAGATAAATCCCGGAAATATATTTTCTACGTTTTTTGGGGATTTGCTTATGGGCTTATTTGTATTGAGCGCTGTGGCTATTGTGGTTATCTCTTTTGTAATGTGCATCTTAAGATACAGAAAAAATGTATTAAAGGACGAGGGATATCTCACACATACACTGCCGGTAATGAGCTGGCAGATACATTTGAGTAAAATCCTTGTGGCTGCATTATATATGTATATTACTGTTGTGGTTATTTATCTTATAAGTTCTCTTGCACAGCTTGATATCACATGGGGAGCAGATATTTGTAAGATGTTAAATGCAGAGATGGCAGCTCAGGGGATGGAAAGTTTCCTTGTATTTACCGGTATAATTCTTGCTATTAATCCGTTTTTAATGTACAGCTATGTATTTGCATGTCTTTGTATAGGATACAGAATGTCAGGTAATAAGGATCTTATGTCTTTTGTAACATATTTAATATTTAATGTGATTAATCAGGTGCTTAGCTTTATATTGATAGTTATAGCAGGATTCAGCCAGTTCGGAAATATATTTACCACAGACATATATACAATGGAAATGACTGAGGCACCCGTAGGATTTATGAATATAATAATGGCAGGCTCTTTAATACTTAATATCGTGATGATTGTGATTTATACTGTTTTGTCAGTAAGAACATTAGATAAAAAACTTAATCTTGAATAGTAACGAAGGGACGGGAAGCGAGGGGTCAGACCCTATAAAAATTTTATAAACTTTTTCGCGAAAAAGTTTATAAAATTTTTATAGGGTCTGACCCCTCGCTTCCTTTCTTTTTTTTTATATCTCAAAACACTTGTTTTATTTTTACAAATATTATATTATATTCGTGTATACGAAAGGGACGTGGTGATATGATGGATAACAACACACAATTTTTTAGAACACAGCCGGATAAAAATATATCAGTAGAGGGAATACTTGAACAGGTATACCTTGCGTTGAAAGAGAAAGGATACAATCCTGTTAACCAGATCGTAGGTTATATTATGTCAGGAGACCCTACTTATATTACAAGCCACAATAATGCAAGAAGCCTTATTATGAAGGTTGAGAGAGACGAGCTTGTAGAGGAAGTAATTAAGTATTTCATTGAAGGAAAAGGATTATAATTTTACTTTAATATGAGAATAATTGGTTTGGATTTTGGCTCAAAGACCGTTGGAGTGGCTCTTAGCGATGCTTTGGGTCTTACTGCCCAGCCTGTTGAGACGATTACAAGAAAAGAAGATAATAAGCTTAGAAGAACTTATGCCAGAATTGAAGAAATCATTAAAGAGAATGATGTTAATAAGATAGTCATTGGGTTACCTCTTAATATGGACGATTCTGAAGGAGAGCGTGCGTTGGCATGCAGGGATTTTGCTGCTGCGCTGGAAAGAAGAACAGGTCTTGAAGTAGTTATGTGGGATGAGAGACTTACTACAGTTGAGGCTAATGAGATACTGATGGAAAGCGGCGTTAAAAGAGAAAACCGCAAGGCAGTTATAGACCAGCTGGCGGCTGTATTTATATTGCAGGGATATCTGGATTACGGAGATACCAAAGATTATAAATTATGATTATGGATAGGAAGTATAGTTATGGAAAAGCTTACATTTATTACAGATGATAATGAAAATGTTGATTTGTATGTAATTGAGGAAACAAGGGTTAACGGTGTTAATTATCTCCTTGTGACAGAAACAGAGGATGAGGATATGGACGGTGATTGCTATATTCTCAAAGATACATCTGAGGCTGAAAGTTTAGAAGCATCTTATGAATTTGTTGAGGATGATACGGAACTTTCTGCTGTGGGAAAAATATTTGAAGAATTACTTAATGAAGAGGATGTGTAGCATCCTTTATTTACTGATGTATTCGCATATTGATATGGGGAACAATGGCAGGATAACTGCCGTAAGAATATAATTTAATAAAACGAGGTGTCGGATGAAAAAAGAGAATATCGGTTCTGTTAAGATTATTCCGCTGGGAGGTCTTGAACAGATTGGAATGAACATTACTGCCATTCAGTACGATGACAGTATTATTGTTGTGGATTGCGGTTTGTCTTTCCCTGAGGAGGATATGTTGGGAATTGACCTTATCATTCCTGATGTTACTTTCCTTAAGGAAAATATTGATAAAGTTAAAGGTTTTGTTATTACCCACGGACATGAGGACCATATAGGGGCTATTCCTTATGTATTTAAAGAAATTAATGTACCTGTGTATGCCACAAGACTGACAATGGGTCTTATTGAGTCAAAACTAAAGGAACACAATATGACCAGGGAAGTTAAGAGAAAGGTTGTTAAATATGGACAATCTGTAACATTGGGCGATTTCAGGGTTGAATTTGTAAGAACTAACCATAGTATCGCGGATGCTGCAGCACTTGCTATTTTTTCTCCTGCAGGAATTATTTTCCATACGGGAGATTTTAAGGTGGATTACACACCTGTTAACGGTGAGGCAATCGATTTACAGAGGCTTGGTGAGCTTGGTAAAAAAGGTGTACTTGCTGTAATGTGTGACAGTACCAATGCTTTAAGACCTGGATTTACCATGTCTGAAAGAACAGTGGGAAGTACATTTGATAAGATATTTAATGATAATAAGAATAGTAGAATTATTATTGCTACATTTGCTTCCAATGTTGACCGTGTACAGCAGATAATTAACTCTGCTGTAAAATATGGCAGAAAAGTCTGTGTTGAAGGACGAAGCATGGTGAACATTATTGAGGTTGCTGAGGAACTTGAGTATCTTCATATACCTGATGGAACACTTATTGAGACTGAGAATATGAAGAATTATACACCTGAGCAGATTGTTCTTATTACAACAGGAAGCCAGGGAGAGTCAATGGCAGCTCTTTCAAGAATGGCAGCCAACCTTCACAGAAAGGTATCAATACAGCCGGGAGACTGTGTTGTATTTTCATCAACGCCTATTCCAGGTAACGAAAAATCTGTTGCAAAGGTTATTAATGAACTTGGCATGAAGGGGGCAAAGGTCATCTTTCAGGATACTCACGTATCAGGACATGCCTGCCAGGAAGAAATTAAACTTATATATTCACTTCTTAAGCCTAAGTATGCTATTCCTGTTCACGGAGAGTACAGACATCTTGTGGGACAAAAAGAAGTTGTTATGTCTTTAGGTTACGACAAGGAAGATGTCATTATCATGAAATCAGGAGATGTGCTTGAACTTAGCGAGGAAAAGGCTGAGGTTGTGGGACATGTACAGACAGGAGATATTCTTGTTGATGGCCTTGGAGTAGGAGATGTAGGTAACATAGTACTTAGAGACCGTCAGAATCTTGCGGAAAATGGTATTATTATTGTGGTACTTACCCTGGAGAAACACAGCGGACAGCTTGTGGCAGGACCTGATATTGTAACAAGAGGATTTGTATATGTCAGAGAGGCAGAAGAGCTCCTTGATGAAGCTAAAGCTATTGTAACAGACTCGGCTTACAGATGCCTGGATAAGAATATTACCGACTGGAGCAAGATAAAGAATATAATCAAGGATGATTTGAGCGAATACCTGTGGAAAAAGATGAAACGTAACCCTGTTATTCTTCCGATTATCATGGAGGCACAGCTGTAATGCAGAAAATTGAGGAATTAAAACTTGAACTTGCAGATGCTATAAGAAACTCACCTGAATATAAAGAATACAAACATTTTGAAAAGATAATTGACAGAGACCCTGATTTGAGAAGAACTGTTGACGAATTCAGAAGACAGAATTTTGAAATTCAGAACAGTGTCTCTGTTGAGGATGTGTTTTGGGCAACACAGGATTTGAACAACAGATTTGCTGATATGAGAAATACAGATACTGTTAACAGATACCTTAGTTCAGAGATATGTCTTTGCAGAATGATTCAGGATATTTGCAAGGACATTGTGGATTCTGTGGATTTTAACCTTGATTTTTTGAAGTGAATCATATATTATGGCTTTCGTGGAGGATTTTTAAGGAATGAGTAATAAAACCATAAGAATGATTATCTCATTATCTTTGAATCTGCTTTTGGTAGTGATTGGCGTATATATTATATTCACTGTGGGAAGCAGTGCCTATTCATTCGGCAATAAGATTTTTAATGAGAAAGCTGTTGATACTGCAGATAATGCCAGAGTTGTTGAAGTTACAATAAAAGATGGTGTAACGGCAAAGGAACTTTCAAAGATATTGTATGATAAAGGGCTTGTTAAGGATAAGACGGTTACATATTTCCAGATAAGTCTTTCGGATTACAATAATAAATTTACGGCGGGAACTTATGAACTTAATACGGGAATGAAGCCTACTGAAATGATGGAGGCTATGTCCTCCTCGGGTTCTTCGGACAGTAAATAAGATAAGGGATGGGAGCAATTAAAGTGATAGTTAATGAGAGAGTTGTATCCTATATTAACTCCCTTGATTGTGGCAATTCTGATATTTGTAATACAATTGAAAAAGAAGCGATTGCGGACCAGGTTCCGATTATAAGAAAAGAGATGGGCAATTTACTGAAGGTGTTGCTTGAGTTAAAGCAACCACAATCTATCCTTGAGGTGGGTACGGCAGTAGGTTACTCATCTATTCTTATGAGTGAAAATATGCCTGAAGGATGCAAAATTACCACAATTGAGAATTATGATAAAAGGATACCTGTTGCGAGAAATAATTTTAAAAGGGCCGGTAAGGAACATTGCATTGAGCTGATAGAAGGAGATGCAGCTCAGGTACTTAAGGAACTTACAGGGAATTTTGATTTTATATTTATGGATGCAGCTAAAGGACAATATATAAACTATCTTCCGGATATTTTACGGCTTATGCCTAAGGGAGGACTGTTGATTTCAGATAATATCCTTCAAGAGGGAGAAATAGTTGAGTCACGTTATGCGGTAACAAGGAGAAACAGAACAATCCATAGCCGTATAAGAGAGTATGTTTATGCACTGACACATTCGGATGAACTGATAACCTCCGTGGTTCCTATTGGCGACGGAATAACTTTAAGTGTTAAGAAATGAGGATGAGATATGGCAGGACATTTTTATAATGGCAGGGAAATAGAATTACTTATACCGGCAAGCAGCCTTGAAGTGTTAAAGACTGCGGTAATATACGGAGCAGATGCTGTATATATCGGAGGAGAAGCTTTTGGACTGAGAGCTAAGGCAAAGAATTTTTCAAATGAAGATATGGCTGAAGGGATTAAGTTTGCCCATGAAAGAAATGTAAAAGTTTATGTGACTGCTAATATTCTTGCTCATAATTATGATTTGGAGGGAGCAAGAAAATATTTTAAGGAACTTGACGCTATAAAGCCTGATGCTGTAATTATTTCCGACCCGGGTATGTTTACAATAGCTAAGGAGGAGTTACATGATATAGATATCCATATTAGTACTCAGGCTAACAACACTAATTACATGACTTTTAATTTCTGGTGGCAGCAGGGTGCTAAAAGAGTGGTGACAGCAAGAGAACTTTCTCTTAACGAGATTAAAGAAATCAGAGCAAATATCCCTGAGGAGATGGAGATTGAAACCTTTATTCACGGGGCAATGTGCATATCTTATTCAGGAAGATGTCTTCTTAGCAGTTTTATGGCCGGAAGAGATGCCAACAAAGGCGCATGCACACATCCTTGCAGATGGAAATATGCGGTGGTTGAAGAGAATCGTCCGGGAGAATATATGCCTGTATATGAAAATGAAAGAGGCACATACATTTTTAATTCAAAGGACTTGTGCATGATAGAGCATATTCCTGAAATGGTTGCATCGGGAATTGACAGCTTTAAGATTGAAGGAAGAATGAAGACTGCTCTTTATGTTGCAACGGTTGCAAGAACGTACAGGCTTGCTATTGATGATTTCCTTGAGGACCCGTTAAAATATCGGTCAAGAATTCCGTTTTATAAGTCAGAAATCAGTAAATGCACATACAGACAGTATACTACAGGATTTTTCTTTGGAAAGCCGGATGAAAATACACAGATATATGACAGCAACACATATATAAAAGAGTACACCTATCTGGGAATGGTGGGAGATACCAATGAAGATGGTCTTTATGGTATTGAGCAGAGAAATAAGTTCTCGGTGGGAGAAACCATAGAAGTTATGAAGCCTGATGGAGAGAATATTTCTGTTGTTGTAAAGAAAATTATCAATGACAGGGGTGAAGAAATGGAAAGCTGTCCTCACCCAAAACAGCAATTATATGTTGATCTTGGAATAAAACTGGACAAGTATGATATCTTAAGAAGAAAAGAAGAGTAGACTGTTATAATCAAAATTTGGATATGCAATAAAAGGCATTCTTACACATAAAATATAGAAATATGTGTAGGGGTGCCTTTCTTTGAAGACATTTGAAAAACCATTGTCGTTACAGGAAGAAAAGGAAATGATCCAAAGGAGCAGGGCGGGAGATATTGATGCCAGAAATATTCTTGTGGAAAAAAATATGCGCCTTGTAGCATATATGATTAAAAAATATGCCGCAGGATGCAGAGACAGTGAGGACCTGATATCTGTGGGGACGATAGGACTTATAAAGGCAGTAAATACATTTAACCCTGAAAAAAATATAAGACTGGCAACCTATGCGGCTAAATGTATTGATAATGAACTCTTAATGATGTTTAGGGCGGATAAGAAAAAACAGATGGAATTTTCCATGTATGATCCCATAGGTTCCGATAAAGAGGGGAATGAAATCAGTTTTATAGAAATAGTGGGTGATGATGCCAAAGACGATGTTGAAGAGTACATGCAGAAGGAACGCATAAGGTGCATAAGGGAGAATATGGAAAATGTACTCAACAAGAGAGAATTATACATAATTAAAAGCCGGTTTGGATTGGATAATGCAAAGGAAATGACACAAAATGAGATAGCCCTCAGATTAAATATAAGCCGCAGTTATGTCAGCAGAATTGAAAGAAAAGCCCTTGATAAGTTATTGAATCTTTTAAAAGATAATAAACTGTTGTAAAATTAATTCGGATACACAGTTCCACAAATGTCTCAATAAAATTGTAAAACAGGAGAAATTATAATGATAATTACTGATTGCGAAATAATTAAAACAAGACTTAATAAAGTTAGAAATAATATGAAACGCAATAATATAAGCGTTTACGTTGTTCCTACGGGAGATTATCATATATCAGAATACCCGGGAGATTACTTTAAGGAAAGAGAATTTATAACAGGTTTTACAGGTTCAGCAGGAACGGCTGTAATATCTATGGGGGATGCAGCTCTTTTCACGGACGGAAGATACTATGTCCAGGCAGAACTCCAGATAAAGGATACAGGATTTCGCCTTATGAGAAGCGGGCTTTCTGATGTTCCTTCCGTGTCTGAATATTGCAGAACACTTCTTAAAGAGGGAGATGTTCTGGGATTTGACGGAAAATGTGTTGAGGCAGGATTTGGAATGGAGCTTGAAGACGTAGCAAAGAGCAAAGGCGCCTCAGTTGATATGGAGTTTGACGGAATTGAAAGTATATATACTGACAGACCGTCATTTCCCCATACAGGGGCATATTATCTTGAAGAGAAATATTCAGGAGAGACAATTGAAAGTAAGTTGAAATCAGTGAGACGGATTATGGCTGAAAAAAATTGCGACTGTCACATTATTGCTTCTCTTGATGATATATGCTGGCTTTATAATATCAGGGGAAATGATGTATGGTGCAATCCTGTAATTATGTCTTATGGCTGCATATTTGAAGATGAAGCTTATATATATACGGATGAGGACAGGCTTAATGAAGAAATACTGGATGCTTTTCAAAAGGCAGGCGTAAGGGTTAAACCTTATGAAAGCATTTATAATGATGTTGTAAATATGAGAAACAAAAGAATACTTATAGATAACAAAAGGGTTAATGTAAAACTGTTAAAGTTATCACTGTCAAATGAATCATGTCAGGTAGTTCAGGCAGAAAATCCTGAAGTTTTACTCAAGTCTAAGAAAAATAAAGTGGAAATAGATAATCTCACAAAACTTCATGTGGATGATGGAGTAGCTTTGACAAAGTTTATGTGTTGGCTTAAAAAGGCAGTTAAAAGCGGAGAGTGTGTAACGGAGGTATCAGCTGCACAATATCTTGATAACTTGAGAAGCAATATCAATGACTATATTGAATTAAGTTTCGACACAATAAGCGCTTATAATGAAAATGCGGCGCAGCTCCACTATCATGCTACTGAGGATAACTGTGCTGTTTTGAAACCTGAGGGTATGCTTCTTGTAGATTCGGGTGGACAGTATCTTAGGGGAACTACCGATGTTACGAGAACTATTTCATTAGGTCCTGTGAGCAGTGATATGATAAGACATTATACCCTTACTCTAAAGGGAATGCTTAATCTTGCCTCTGCAAAGTTTTTAAAGGGTTGTACGGGATTTAATCTGGATGTGCTTGCCAGAGCACCATTATGGAATGAAAAGATTGATTACAGATGTGGTACGGGACATGGTATCGGGTATCTTTTAAATGTTCATGAGGGCTCTAACGGATTCAGATGGAAACATAAGCCGGGTTATAACGACCTTTCGGTATTTGAGCCCGGTATGGTGACTTCAGACGAACCCGGTGTCTACATTGAGGATAAATACGGAATACGAATAGAAAATGAAATACTGTGTGTGGAAGATGAAACTAACGAGTACGGAACATGGCTTCAATTTAAGTTTCTTACATTAGCTCCTTTTGATATGGAACTGATAGACGTTTCACTGCTGGAAAGAAAAGACATAGAGCAGTTGAATAATTATAACAGTATGGTATATGAAAAGCTTTCACCTTATATGAATTCTGAGGAACTGGAATATCTGAAAGCTAATACTGCAACAATAAATATTTAGTGGAAAAGGGTAGGAACAGTTATGGGATTAAAGAAAAATATTTCTTATATTGTGGTTGGATTGGGCATAATATGCGCTATTGCGTCAATTGCTATATTTGTTAATGCTAACAGGTTTCAGTTGAAAAAATATGTTAAGGTAACTTACACAGGTGCCAACGGATATGCAACTCCTTCCTTTGAAATTGACAGGGACAAGCTGTATGACAGACTGGCGGGGAAAAATCCTGATGAAGAAAAAGCTTACAATGTGAGAAAACTGGTAGAATCAATAAATGTTACAACAGAATGTACAGATGTAAAGAACGGAAATAAGATAAAAGTAGATGTGAGCTTTAATCAGGGCTATGAAAAGGCGGCAGGGGTAAGTCTTGGAAAAAATTCTTACACCATAAGGGCAAAAGGCATAAAAAAAGGGGAGAAGATAGATATATTTGATTCTGTGGAGGTTATGTTTAATGGTGTCAGTCCTGATGCCAAAGTGGTAATTACCAATAACTGGGAAGATGAATATCTGAATACTGTTACATTTTCGGCAGACAAGGAAAGCAATATTGCATTAGGAGACAGCATTACAGTTTCCTGCAATGTAAGCTATGAGGATATGGCAAGGCATGGGTATCTGTGCCGTCAGATGACTGCCACATTTAACGCAGACAGGTTAAGCACATACTGTGAAAGTGCAGAAAAGATTGACAAAGACATTATCAACGGAATATGTAAGGAAATTGGTGAAACTATCAAAAATGAGACCTTGGATACAACTTTCAGAATGTTGTATAAAGCAACAAAGAACACGGATTATCTGTATCATTTAAATGATGAAACTGCGGATAATATTAAGATTCTTGATAAGTATTTTCTTACCAGAAAATCAGGACAGGAGGGAAATAATAATTATATTTATATAGTTGCTTCAGCAGATGTTCATGATAATGAAAGCACTGAAAATGTATTTTTTATATTCCAGTATGTTAATGCCTACACAACAATTGACGGGAATTTTGATATAGGTCATGACAACGAGAATAAAAGGTACAGCTGCTCAACAGATATGGATGCCCTTTATCAGGAAATTATAGGCGAAAAACAGAATTCTTATAACATAGAAAAATTTTACTAAATTATAATATTGTGATAATATAATAAACGGCTGTTTTGTTCGTGGCAGAAATTATAATATAAGCATATATGTGAGAAAAGAGAGGCGCATAATGAATTACAGGAAAAAAATACGTTTGGGAGATCTTCTTAAAGAGAAAGGACTTATTACTGAGAGTCAGTTGTCAACAGCTTTGTCCCAGCAGAAGGAAAAAGGTCTTATGTTGGGGGAGATGCTGGTTCAGTTAGGCTATGTGACCCAGAATAAAATAAATGACGTTTTGTGTGAACACCTTCATATTGATTTTATTGATATGAGAGAGACGGAGCCTGATCCTAAGGCACTTGCCCTGCTGGATGAGTCTATTATGAGAAAGTACACATTGGTTCCGCTGTGGACAGATAAAGAAAATGCAGGCGCACTGCAGGTGGCTATGGCAGATCCAATGAATATTCTTGCAATGGATGATATTAATATCATAACAGGAATGCAGGTTGTTCCTCTTCTTGCCAATGCAAGGGATATTAATGCATTTATAGACAGAGCATTTGGACAAAAGCAGGCACAAAAATTTGTGGCTGATTATATGAAAGAAAAAAGCGAAACCTTCAAAGAAGAGGAGAAGGAGACTAACGCTCATAAAGAAGAGATTGAAAATGCTCCTATCGTTCTTCTTATCAACAATATTATTGAACAGGCTGTAAGATCCCGTGCCAGCGATATCCATATTGAACCTATGGAACGTTATATCAGGGTAAGATACAGAATTGACGGAAACCTGAAGGAAGTACTTAATTATGACAATGAACTTTTGGGAGCTATCACAACCAGATTAAAGATTATGTCAGGAATGGATATTTCTGAGAAGCGTAAACCTCAGGATGGACGTATAACTATTAATGTTGACAGACATGAGTACGATATCCGAGTTTCCAACCTTCCAACAGTTTATGGAGAGAAGGTGGTAATGAGAATTGCTTCAAAGGAAGGCTTCAATGTAGATATAACCAAGCTTGGCCTTACAGCCAGGGACAGAAAGGTATTTGAGGATATTTTAAAGAATCCTCATGGAATTATTCTTGTCACAGGACCTACAGGTAGTGGTAAGTCAACCACTCTTTATACAGCCTTAAGTGAGCTTAATAAAGAAAATGTTAACATTATTACTGTAGAAGATCCTGTGGAAGCCAATATTGATGGTATTAATCAGGTTCAGGTAAATAATAAAGCAAATCTTACATTTGCATCAGCATTAAGATCAATCTTAAGACAGGATCCGGATATCATTATGATTGGAGAAATCCGAGATTCAGAAACTGCTGAAATTGCCGTAAGAGCCTCTATTACCGGACACTTGGTTGTAAGTACGCTTCATACCAACAGTACAGCCAGTTCGGTGGACCGTCTGGAGGATATGGGTATTGAATCTTATTTGATAGCTGACTCAATGGTTGGTATTATTGCCCAGCGTCTTGTGAGAAGACTTTGTGAATGCAAGAAAGCTAAACAGGCTACGGATGAAGAAAAGATGGAGCTGGGAGTGGATATCAATGAACCTCTCACAATATATGAACCTTGCGGATGTAAGCTTTGCAATGATACAGGTTATTACGGACGAATGGGTATTTATGAAATTATGAAAATCACGCCTTCCCTTAAGAGACTTATTTCTAAAAGAGCAGGGGCGGAAGCTCTGAAAAATGAGGCGATAAAAGAAGGCATGAATACTTTGAAAATGGCAGCAGCCAATGCTGTTAAAGAAGGAATGACCTCAATGGCAGAGATGATTAAGGCTACTTACGAAGCGCAGGGGGATGATGAAGATGGTAACGATTGAACAATTGTTGGAGATAGCAAAAGAACGTGGGGCATCTGATGTACATATCACAGTAGGTCTTCCCCCTAAAGTAAGAATTGATGGAGAACTTACAAATCTTGACTATCCAAGACTTTCTCCTGATGACAGCGAGAAGATTGTACTTAATATTATGAATGAACGTCAGGCAAACATATTTAGGGAATATGGAGAAGTAGATTTTTCATTCTCAATTCCCCAGGTAGGACGATTTCGTGTTAATGTATTCAGACAGAGAGGCTCTGTTGCCTGTGCCATGCGTATTGTTGATACGGAGATTCCAAAGGCTGAAAAACTTGGAGTGCCACAATCTGTGATAGACCTTTACAAAAAGAAGAGAGGATTGGTTCTTGTCACAGGACCTACAGGAAGCGGAAAATCTACAACCTTAGCTTCACTGATAGACAGAATCAATGACGAGCGCAATGCACATGTTATAACTCTTGAGGACCCTATTGAATATCTTCATAGTCATAGAAAAGCTATGATAAACCAAAGAGAAATAGGCCTTGATACCAATTCTTATGCAGGAGCACTAAGAGCTGCCCTTCGTGAGGACCCGGACGTGATTCTTGTGGGAGAGATGAGAGATTTAGAGACAATTTCCACAGCTATAACCGCAGCGGAGACAGGACATCTTGTTTTCTCTACGCTTCACACAATAGGAGCGGCAGCAACTATAGACAGAATCATAGATGTATTTCCTCCTCACCAGCAGCAACAGATTAGGATACAGCTGGCAATGGTGCTGGAGGCTGTGGTGTCTCAGCAGCTTATTCCTATGGAAAATAAAAAGGGACGTGTTGCGGCATTTGAAGTAATGCAGGGTACAGTTGCCATAAAAAATCTTATCCGAGAAGGAAAGACTTATCAGATTGAAAGTATACTTCAGACTAATAAGAAAAATGGCATGGGTACAATGGATGATGCATTGATTGATTTATATGACAGAGGAATAATCAGTGCACAGAATGCAATAAATTATGCCCAGGATGTTTCATTTGTCCAGAAGAGAGTGGAAGGCTACATTTAGACAGAATTTGACAAAAAATAACAACTGTTATTTTTGGGTTGACAATTTGTAAAAAAATTTTTATATTATACTAAGCTGACTTTTGGAATAACTTGGATTGCATATTGTAAATAGAGGGGATATTTGCTTTTCTTAAAATACATATCTTAAGTACCAAGAAAGTGATAGCTAAGTAACATAAATACACCTGCTGGCAAAAAAAGTGTTGATTATATCAACGGAAACTGCTATAATTATGTCAGTTTAAGGTGTGAAATAAGTTAAAAATGAGGTTAATTGTTATGGAGATGTTTTCATACACAGCGGTTGCCTCTGATGGAAAAGATAAGAAAGGTTCTATTGAAGCTGAGTCTAGAGATGATGCTGCAAGAAAGCTTAAGGAATCAGGACTCACTCCAATGTCCATTAAAACGCAAAGTGCATTGGATAAAGATATAGAACTACCTTTCTTGAAAAAGAAATCAGTTGCAGCCAGGGATATGAGTGTCTTCTGCCGCCAGTTTGCAAGTATATTAAAAGCCGGTGTCAGCGTTGTCAATGCCTTGGAAATGTTATCAGAACAGACTGAGAACAAGGAGCTTAAAAAAGGTATTATAAACGTACAGGCAGCGGTGGAGAAAGGTGAAACCCTTTCAGATGCTATGGGACAGAATTCAGATATATTCCCTTCAATTCTTATTGACATGGTTAAAGCGGGAGAGTCTTCGGGCAGTCTTGAGAATGCCCTCACACGAATGGCGTTACAATTCGAGAAAAGTGCCAAGATGAAAGGCATTGTAAAAAAAGCAATGATGTATCCAATGGTTCTTTTGTTCGTAATGATAGGCGTAATCATCGTAATGATGACTTTCGTAATCCCAAGTTTTGTTTCAATGTTTGAGGATCTTGAATCAGATCTTCCTGCTATGACCAAGATAGTTATGGCCATGAGTGCCTCAATAACAGGATACTGGTATATATACATAATTGTTATTGCAGCTTTAGTTGTGGTATTTAAGCTGTATGTTAAGACTGACGGAGGCAGACATGCTATTGATAAGCTGAAACTAAAGATTCCGGTGTTCGGAGTCCTTCAGACAAAGTCAGCCTGTGCTAATTTTGCCAGAACATTAAGCACGCTTCTTCAGGCAGGTATGCCTATGATAGAGGCACTTGATATAACAGCATCCACTATGAGTAATATACAGTACAAGGATGCTCTTGGTAAGGTTAAAAGCGGCGTGGCGCTTGGTATACCTCTTTCCGACCAGTTAAAGGTATCGGGACTGTTCCCACCAATGATTGTACATATGACAGGTATTGGTGAGGAAACAGGTAATATAGAGGAAATGCTTAATAACTCCGCAGTATATTATGAAGAGGAAGTTGAAGTCCAGACACAGACTTTAACATCACTTATGGAACCGCTTATTATAGTGGTTATGGCATTGGTGGTTGTATTGCTTATTCTTTCAATCTATCAGCCAATGATTCAGCTGTACAACACGTTAGGATAATTTATAAAATTGTACGGTTATTGTTTTTTTACACGGAATATACCGTCAGGTAATTCTGTCAGGGTTTAGTATATAGTCCGGTATTTATGAATCGCAACGAGGTGCCGGATTTATATAAATATAAGAAAAGGGAGATAAGGATAATGAAAAAAACACAGAAAAGATTAGGTAACAAAGGTTTCTCATTAGTTGAGCTGATTGTAGTTATTGCAATCATGGCAGTATTAATTGGTGTATTAGCACCAACACTTATCAGAAACGTAGAAAAGTCAAGAGAGTCAACAGATTTACAGAACCTTGATTCAATCAAGAGCTCAGTAACAACAGCACTCAATCAGGAAGCAGTTGCAGCAAAACTTCCTAGTAGCGGAATTAAGGTAATTAAGTATACTGATATTGCTTCAGGTTCTACAGATGCTTTAACAAGTGCATTATATACTGAGATGGAAGAGGATGGTTCTCTTGGCGTTACAATGAAGTCTTCTGCAGGAAAAGCATCAGGTAATGATATTTATGTTATTATAGATAGTAACAGCAAGGTTATCGTAGGTGTTTATTCTACAGCTCCTACAGCAACTACAGCTGATGCAGTTGATTGCAAGAGAACAAAGGATGCTAATGGAGCCCTTTCTGAACTTGTTTCTAAGTAATTATTGATAAACTAAAGGAAACCTAATCTGATGCAATATGAATTACTTCTGTACTTCATTATTTTCCTTTACGGTATAGTAATTGGAAGTTTTTTGAATGTACTAATTTACAGAATACCTTTAAAAGAAAATATAGCAACAGAACATTCACATTGTATGTTATGTGGCCATAAATTGCAGTGGTACGATTTAGTACCACTGCTGAGCTACATACTTTTGGGAGGAAAATGCAGGTATTGCGGGGCGAAGATTTCTAAGCAGTATCCTATAATTGAAGCTGTTAATGGAGTGGCTTACGTTTGTGCATTTGCCTTTGGCGGATTTAATGTTATATCAGGGCTGGAGTGTATAGCATTATCAATGTTCCTTGTGATATCTGTAATTGATGAAAGAACCAAGGAGATACCCTTTTCCCTTAACATCGTTATAGGAGTTCTTGCAATAATAAGAATAGCTCTTGATTTTGGAAACCTATTAGATTATCTAATAGGATTTTGTGCTATAAGCGGATTCATGCTTATTGTACTTGTTTTGGGAAGAATATTTCTTAAAGCGGATGCTTTCGGAGGCGGAGATATAAAACTGATGGCTGTTTCCGGATTGTTTTTGGGATGGAAGAATATTATTCTTGCATTTTTTATTGGCTGCATACTGGGTGCAGTTATACATAGTATCAGAATGAAGGTGGAAAAATGCGACAGAGTGTTAGCATTTGGACCATATTTGTGCGCAGGGCTTACAATAGCTTTGCTGTTTGGAGAGAATATAATAAGCTGGTACATGTCCCTGCTTTCATAGACTTTCAGGGATACCCGGCATTTATAGATAAATAATAAAGGGATAGAAACACTGATTGAAATATTAATTGGAGGATATTGATTATGGCAGTAAAGATTAACGGCAGGATTGCTACGATTTATCTTAACAGTGAGTTCATTAAAATTGCAGAGGTCAGCAAAAGTGTTAAAACAGTTACAGTACACAAAACAGTTACTGTGCCTATGCCTTCAGGCTGTTATGCAGAGGGAGATATTACAGATATAAAGAATCTGGGTAAGGTAATTAAACTTGCACTGGACGAGAATCGTATAACATGTAATAATGTGGCGTTTACAGTGGCGTCAAATAAGATTGCAACAAAGGATGTATTGGTTCCTGATGTTAAGGCTGCTAAGCTTGATAAAATAATTGAAACCAACGCATCAGAGTATTTTCCGGTTAATATTGATGATTATGTAGTTCAGTATTACACCTTGGATAAGGTGAATGATAATGAACAGGACAAGTTAAAAACAGTTGTTATAGCTGCACCAAGCCAGTTTATTGAGAAGTATTACAAGCTTGCAGAGACAATTGGTTTTAAGGTTGCATTTATTGATTATGCAGGTAACAGTACATATCAGATAATGAGACAGCAGATTGGAGCAGAAGTCAGTCTTGTTGTTGATATTGAAAATGACAGTACTATAATCAATATTTTCAAGGAGAATACGCTCCAGTTACAAAGAATTATTCCTTATGGTAAGTCATTACTTGTAAATGCGGTAATGGAGCAATACGGACTCAAATATGATATTGCATTATCAAGGCTTCAGAGTGAGGAACTTCTTGGTTCTACTCTTGATTCCAATGAATTATCAGAGTCTTTAAGAGCTTTGGTAAGTAACATTAACAGAATTACAGATTACTATGTATCAAGAAATAACGTACCGATTGAGAAGGCATATATTATCGGTAATGCGACTAAAATCGTAGGTTTCAACCAGTTGCTTTCAAATGAGTTTAATATTGAGATTAACGCCATTGAACAGCTGGCAGGGGTAATGCTTGATAAAAGAACTTATGTTAACGGATTGGATTTAACATCCTACATAACTAACATTGGTGCATTGATAGCTCCTGTTAATTTTATCTCAAAAGAAAGAATTGCTCAGGAAAAGAAGAAAGATTCCAACAGAAGTCTTATTCTTGTTGGTTCGGTGGCTTTAGCTGCATCTGCTCTTCTTGTTGCAGTTCCGGGAATTCAATGTCTTATTTCAGGAATTGAGGTTTCGTCTCTTAAAAGCAGTGTTAATAAACTTTCAGATGTTGAAGATATAGTTGATGAATACTATGAAGCAAAAGATGAGTATACAGATGTAAGTTTATTTAAAGCGTTAACAACTAACAATAACGATTCTCTGGATGCTTTTATATCTAATCTTGAACAAAAGACACCTAGTGATGTAGTTATAACCAGTATGAGCGTAAGTTCAGGGGTTGTTGCAATAAGTGGAACAGCTACAAGTAAATCATCTTTGGGAAAATATATCCAGCAGCTTAATTCAATTAAGAGTGTTACTAATGTTAAAGTGGCTAATGAGACAGAGTCAAAGGACAATACAGGTACAATTAAGGTAACATTTTCTCTTAGTTGTTCATTTGGCCAGATAGAAGAGTCTAAGTAGGGAGGTACGTATAGTGAGTAAAAATGTAAAATCAATGCTGTCAGTCAGTGAAAGAGATAAGAAATTACTTGTATATGTATTTGCTGTACTTATCGTTGTAATGGCTTATATGTTTGGATATCAGAAATTGGCGGCTGTAGCAGAAAATAATCAGAGACAGGTAACAGAGCTTACCAAGAAGAAGAGAGATCTTACAGAAAAGAATAATAATAAGGGTAAGTATGTATCTGATACTCTTGATTTTCAGTCAAAGTCAAAGAAACTCCTTACAGAATATGAGAATGGTTCAAGCCAGACTTCAGTGCTTTCATTCCTCAATAAGATAGAAAGCTCAACAGGAGCATGGGTTAAGAGTGTGACATTTTCCGAGCCTGTAGCAGTTTATACATTTGGACAGAAGACTTCTTCTAATCCTTCTGATTCCTCAGCAGTGGCGTATTCAACTGATAAGGTAGGATATAAAGTTACAATCGATGTTGCTTATGATGCTGATTACACTCAGTGGAAGAATCTGATTAAGTATATCAATGATTATGATACAAAGAATTCTATAGAAGCAATTACTGTATCATACAGCGAAGCAACCAATACAGTATCGGGAACAATGTCCCTTGCACTTTATTCAGTAACAGGTGAGGGAAGGAAGTTCGAGGAACCTAAGTTTGATATTGGTGTTGGTACAGGAAATATATTCTCTAACCAGAATGATGGCGGACAGAATAATAATTAATAAATGTAGCTGTGAGTTAAATTGGATTTTAGACCGGATACAATAATGATTCAATTTCGGTCATGGAGGCTGACATGAGAAGAAGGGGAAGAAAACTGAATAATAAAGGCTTTTCTTTGGTGGAAGTGTTGGTTGCCATGGTTATTCTTGCCATTATATCAGTTCCCATCCTGAGTTCATTTTCAAGAGCTGCCAAAGTTAATGCCAAAGCCAGAAGACAGGAGAACGCCAATGTGGCGGCATCATCTGTAGTTGAACAGTTTAAGTCATCAAGTCTTAATGAACTTAAGGAAACGTTTAACGGTAATTACTCTGTTAACAATGGAGTGTATAATTTTAATATTTACAATTCCGTTGGCGAGGGAGGAGCTTCTAATTCTTATACAGGAATTAATGGGGAGAAGTTCAGAGTTGAGGCAACATTAGAGCCGTCTCTTTACACGGCAGGTTCTGATGATGATAAGAATTATAACAATAATATCAACTCATACGTAAATTCTATAAAGAATTTTGTTTTAAGAGATGAACTCTATCAGTGTGATACAGAGGCTGAACAACAGTTGAGAGCGATGGTGGGAGCTACAGCTTATGACAAAAAGCAGGTGGTTAAAACAACCAATATTAACATTGATGTAAAGAGAAATGAGTCTTCCCAGAATAAAGGAACAGGGGATGGAATAGATGATTATTACCAGAGTGTTTCCGTACACATGGAATACAAGTATGGTAATAATGATTTATATATTTATAAGAAAGATGTAGAATTCCCTAATAATTATTTTAAAGCAGCATCAATAGGTTCCAATTCCTACAGGATTTCCTCTGCTTTAGATTCTAATCTTAAGGACGTATACATTTTCTATACCCCATTTGATACATATTCAAAGACTACGGTAGAAGGCGGAACTTTGAAGTTTTATTCCAATGATGTTCTTAATATCAATTATAATTACGGAAACAACGAAACTTATATGAATTATGATAACTGCAATGTGTTTATTATACAGCAGACGGTAGTTAATGATGAATATTCAGATTATAAGATGCAGTTAAACAGAAGCAATGTGAAACTTACTATAAACGGACAGGCAAAACAGCTTGCTACAGAGGGAACAGTCAGTTTGTCAAAGACTAAAGGAACTTCGGGACCGGTAAGTATATTTGCTAACATTTACAAGTGGAACACTTATGTGGACCCTGATAATGCAGGGGGAGGAAATAATGGCATAACAAGTCAGAGTCTTTTGTATTCACTTACTGTAAAGGTGTATTACAAAGATGAAGCGGAGCCGATAGCTGAGATTGTAACAACTAAAGTTGGTTAAATGTGGGAGAGCGTATGATTAAAGCTGTGAAAGAAAAAAGAAAACTGAATAATTCCGGTTCTACTATGGTAATCGTTCTTATTATGACATCATTTATTCTTATTTTAGCGACAGTATTGACAACATCTACGGCACTTAATCTTAAGATGAAGATGACAGATAAGACCACAACTAAAATATTTTATACATCTGAGGACGCGGTTAATGAAATTTATGTAGCTCTTGGACAGGTGTCTATTGAGTGTTTTAATGCTGCTTATCAGGAGGAGATATCCAACGTAGTTAGTAAGACTAAAGCAAGCGGAAGTTATACTGTGGATAATATTACATGTAATACAAGACTCAGACAGAATTATGTACACAGAATGCTGAATAAATTAGGAGTTGTGGCAGATGCTAACCTGGAATCTATTAAGTACACATACAGCGATTATCTTTCAGCAAAGGAAGAGGGAACCTTTGTAAGAAGCAGCGGAACTTCTGAGGTTAACGGTATTGTAGCTATACTTGGTACATATATTGAGAACTCACATAAGGATGACAGCGGTAATCCAACACTTTTGGTTAAATCCATAGATAGTTTTAAAGTAATAAGTAAGAAAAGCAGTGCTGAGGGAATAGACAAGTATCCGGATGACAGTTTGTTTGCTTATGTTATAGAACTTGACAATTGTGTGGTAGAGTACCTGACAGAGGATGGTTTCTATTCATACATTACATTTGATTGTTCAGTGGGAATGCCGGACAGTCTCGTAAATATTACTGATTCGGAAAGTTTAACACTTGATTCTTTTGTTCAGTATTCATTAATCGGTAATAAAGGAATAACAGTAGATTCATCTAAGGTGCTCAGCCTTAACGGTAATGCCTTTGGAGGTAATGCAAACGGTACAGGAATTGAGATTAAACCGGGGGCTACACTTTCAGTTAACAGTGGTAATTCTCTTTCCACAAGTGGTGATATTGATGTTAAAGATGGTACACTCACAACCAATGGTAATGTCAATATTTGGTGCTACAATTTAAAGACATCCAACGATAGTGGGTCTAAGGGTACACCTACTGTTAATATTTCAAGTTCTACCAATACTTATGTAAGAGATGACTTGGAAATTAATGGTGATAACAGTAATGTTAATGTGGCAGGCAATTACTACGGATATGGTTATGAGAGTGATAATGCCAGCAATATTCATTCTTACAGCAGTTCAATAACAATTAACAGTAAGAGATCGAATCTCAACCTTACAAACCTTAACCGTCTTGTAGTTGCAGGTAAGGCCTATGTGGATTATGCATCGTTAACATCTAATGCATCACCATATTCTACAGGTGAGTCTGTATCTCTTATCGGTAATCAGGAGATATACCTTGTGCCGCCTTCTCTTATGGGTGGAAGTAACCCTGTTAATACGGGAAGTGGAATTACGGTAAATATTACAAATGAAAATGATTTCTTTGGATACGAATATATTGACCCCACAACTCCTTATGTCATAAAGACAGTAAAGGGGGATGATGGTGTTACAAGAGATTTTTATTATCTGAAGTTTATCAATGATAAGAATGCTGCCGATTATGTAAAAGCTATTCTCGATGATAGTACTTTCAACACAATTATTGCAGGTAAGAGTGCTTCCATAAAAGAAAAATTCGAGAGTCAGAGAGCATATATGAAGAAGCTCATAACATTTAATGCTGAAAGCATGGGAAGTGTAATAACTGCCGGAAGCGGTAATATTAATACAAAATCAACCATGATTGCAGCAGCACCGGGAAACGGAATCAACGGATTATCCTATGTGGCTTCTACAAGTGACAGTTATGATTTTTATAATGATTTTGAGGATTTATCATGCAGATACACTGTACTTACCAAGACGTTATATGAGCTTACAACAAGTACACACATGAATAATGATCTTGTGAATCAGATGTATCCGAAGCTTTCATCTTATTCCACAAATGTATATTCCAATATTATAGCTACCAATGGTTTTACATCTTATACATCAGGCAATAACGGACCTAAGATGGATGCCCTTACAGGAGGGTATAAGGGAATGGTGCTTTGTGCATTTGATAATTCCAATACCGGAAGTGCACCACTGATTATAAGTGATGACACGGAAGTGCTTCCACAGGCTAATAATGCTACTTATAGTTTTAAGGATTATTCAGGGGGCGTAGTTGTATGTTCCGGAAATGTGGTGATTAAAAAGAATTTCAACGGAACTATTATTGCCGGAGGAACCATTACAATTGAAGATAATGTTACGGTTGGCGGTTTGGCTAATATAACAGATCTTGTAAAAACTAATCAGAAATTTGCCGAGATATTTAAAGTATGGAATCCGATGGCAGACAGTGACGACAGTGGATTTTTGGATGTGCAAAAAATGACATATAAAGATATGGTAATGATTTCTAATTGGAGGAAATATAATGATGCATCACAACCATAAGAAGTTAAAATTTAATAATAAAGGTTTTTCTTTGGTTGAACTGTTGGTTGTGATTGCTATAATGGCAATTGTAATTGGAGGTGTTGTAATAGGGGTTTCTGTTATTGTCAAAGGCAATGTTAAGAAAGCCGGAAACAACCTGTATTCAGAACTTACCAATTTAAGAACCCAGACTCTTTCAATTAATGCAGACTGGAAGCTTTCTCTGGAAAAAGACGGAAGCAAGCTTTCAGCAGTCACATATAAGAGCGGGAAACAGCACGATAAAAAGGATATATGTACAGGGTATTCCGTTATGTTTTATGATTATGAAACTGCCGGCAGTACTCCGACAGAATATAATCTTTACGACAATACTGCTACATTTACTTACAGCAGAACTAATGGAAGATTTCAGAGTATTGAGGTGGGTGAAAACAGTATTGATGTGAATAAGAACCTCAAGGGCGTTATTGTTCTTACAAAAGGTTCTAAGTCGTATACTCTTACATTGTGGTACAACACAGGAAGAATTACGATTGATAATTAGTTTAAGGATGGTAAAGTATGAGAAAAGGGGACAACAGAGGATTTTCTTTAGTTGAATTATTAATAGCACTGGCTGTTGCGGGAATTATTCTGTCAGCTCTCGTTATGCTCATACAGCAGTCGGTGAGAAGTTATTCGAAACAGTCAGTGTCAGCACAACTTCAGAATGACGCTGACATAACCCTTAATCAGGTGGAAAATGATTTGATGGAAGCTACCACACTTATTATGTGTAACCAGGGAACTAAATATGATTATTATCTTACTAAAGTGTCAGTTGAAGCTGATAATAAGTATTATGGTTATATATGGGACAAGGATAACAAGGTATTGTATTATTCCACAGATTATAATCCATCCAGCGAGCTTGAGCTTGAGAGTACTAATGCCAGCGTGGTGTGTGAACATGTAAGCGATTTTAGTATAAAGATAAGCAGTGAGTGCGTAAGGGAAACTCAACAGGTTGTTGCCACTGACGTGGCTGGAGCAGTAAAAGAGACAAAAACAATACTGGAGCTTGATTCTAACATAAATGTAAAGGTAAAAATAAAGTTGGAAAGCCTCAAGAATATGAGAGAAGTAACAAGAAGTGTATCCCTTAGAAATTCTATATTCGGAAAGGACATGAGGGGAGACATATATATTAAGATACCTGATAAAAATGTACCGGTAAAGATGATTGATTACACTATGACAAAGGTTTCTTCATATATTGATTGATTATAATTTACGGGAGGAAGCAGTATGGAAAGGATAGGAGCATTTTTAAAAAAATATCGTTATGCATTACTGGGGCTTGTTGCCTGCGCAGTAATTTCTTTTGTTGCGGTTAAAGTGTATATCGGAAATGTTATAGCTGATGACGCAAGTTTACCATCTTCTGTAACCATTGGTATGAAGACATATACAAAAGAGAATAAACTTACTGTTTTGGAAATTGTTCCGGATGAGGCATATGATGAACTGGGCGTTCTTATGGGAAATGAAGAGGGCTCAATTAAGTATTCGGAAATTCTAAGCAAAGCTCCTACTTCCATTGCCGGGGATGGTGACAGTAATCAGAATTCATATAAGAGTTTGCTTGGCTCATATCAGTCTTATATTAATACACTTATCAGCGGAAGCGGATATGTGTGCTGTTACAAGGACGGACAGGGAAATTTGTACGGTGATATAACATCATTCTGGCAGTATAGCAGACTTAATGGTTCCTGGAATAATTTGAAAATCGTTATCTGTGAGAAAATTGTGGCCTCTGATTGGTCTGTTACATATAAAGAGACGGGGTACAGAAATGTATTCGGAAGAGTTATATTTGGTAATTTTGACATGGATGATAAGATGGCGTTAGTTGTTAAAAAAGCAAGTAATGTCACAATGGATGATATAAAAAATGCCGATCTTGTATATCTTAACGGAAAGTCTCACAATACTTACGGAATTTCTGTATATAACAGTATTAAGAATACAAGTGTTACCCAGGGAAATACTTGGTCACTGGGAGGAGATGATCTTAAGAGCGATGTGGCAATGTACCTTTTAAGATCCTATGCTATGGGGGATAAAAGTGTAATATCCGATTCGGGAAATAAGTCACAGGTTAACGGTAATTATAGTAATATTGCAAGAATCTGTGTTTTATTTGAGGCAATAGATCCGGATACATTAATATCTCAATTTGCATATAGACAGGAGTCTTCTACAAAATTCACAGGTTCACTTGGCTCAATAACCGGTTCAGGAAATGTGATTAAAGTCTGGACAACCAAGAGCGGTTCTTCACAAGAAATAGCATTTATGGATGATATGTTTATAAACGGTAATAATCATTTTGCTAATTCCACAAGTGGTCTGGATAACGGATATCCTGACAACGGAGCGGATTATTATCCATACTATAATGCATCTAACGGAGCATTTAAGCAGACCTTTGTTAATAAGAATCTGTTTGTTTTTAATGGTAATAACAATATGACAAGCGGTATGTCCACAGATACTGTCTGGGATAATGACTATAACAGTAACGGACAATATATGGGTTCTACATATATGGATGCTGCAAAGAGACTTGAAAGTGGAGATAACGGTCTTAGACCTTCCAATGCCGTACGATACATTTTAGGTGATTATGACAGTCCGGAGATTGCAGATATCAAAGTTCTTGAGATAGAGCCGGCAGGGGCTTACAGATATAATAATGATGAGGACATGAGAGTTATTAAGTCATGGTTTGGATTAACAGGAGAAAAAGCGGAAGCAGTTACGGTGACCGTTGATCATTATGCTGTAAACGCTTTTGTAGGACTTAACAAAGATATCAGAGCTGAATATGATCTTATTATATTTGGCGCATACGATAATAACAATATCAATACATCAGACATATACAATACAGTGTTTGATGCAGATATGACAACCGGAAATTATACATATAACGGTAATGACCTTACACAGAAGGCTTACGAAAAGTTATATGAGTATATCAGAATAGGTATGCCTGTAGTATTGGACGATGCTATATATTATGGTGATAATACCATTGTGGGAGATTCCTGCAGTAATATAAAGAAGCTTCAGATAACACAGCTTACCAAGAGACTTGCCGCTGATGGAAGCGCTACTTTATCCGGTAATGTTACCAGTGTTAATACAAGAGCTGATAATAATAGTCAGAGTATATCAAGAGCATTAGTTTATATGACAAGAGCAGAGGTTTCTATATCACCTTATATCAGGGTGAACGGAAGTGTGACTCCTGTTGAGAATTATTCTCAGGTTGGAAATGTTGATACATCAGGAAATGATTCTATAGGATATACCCAGACAATATCCTCAGATTCTTTGTCTACAATGACATTTATGGGTTCTGTAACAGGGGGAAGCGGCAATTACAGAATTAAAGTGTATATTGACAGAGATTCTGACAGCATTTTCAGTGAGGACTATAAAACAGACAAGAGTGAACTGTTTGTATTTGAAAAGAATGGTAGTGAAGCTGCCAGAGATTCAAAAGGAAATATATTAGGACAGAAATTCAGTGGTGAAAGTTATTCTGTAGCGGTACCTCTTCCTTCAGCTTTAACGGGTTATATTAAATGGAGAGTAGAGATTACTGATACGGATACCGGGGTTGTCAGCAATAATGATGGAGCTTTTGCCATCACACCGAAGTCTTCAGAAAAGGTTATCAGAGTTCTTCAGATTACAAATACCAAAACAGGAACTACCTATGATTCAAATATTGATCTTACAGGTGGAGATTTTGTTAAAGCTTTTGACAGAACCAAGAATGTAACAGGTCTTAATATTAAGGTAGATCAGCTGACAAAGGGAGAGTTTAACAATATCAGTAATAAAGATGAATATCTTTCAAATTATTCAATGATAGTTCTTGGACTTTGCGACAATTATGGAAATGACAGAAGCGGTAGTAATGTGAATTTGACCCAGGATGCAGTGGACGCCATTGGACGTTACGTAGACAAAGGAAATTCTGCATTATTTACTCATGACAGTATGTCTTATCATAAGGGTACGGCGGATGCTGCTGCAACTAAGGTTTCTGAATTAAATATTTTCACAAGAAAGTTTAAGACAGTTATAGGAATGCAGGATGGGTTGCAGTATACAGACACCCTTCTGTGCAAGCTTAATAAGTTAAAACCATACAACAGCCTTGCTTCCAATACAGGAAGTACAAGACTTACCACCAAGGTTAATAAGCTTAATGATGGTGAGATAACATCATATCCATATTCTCTTTCAGATGCCCAGATGACTGTTGCTGTGACACATGCGCAGTATTTTGCATTAAATCATGAGAGTATGGCAGATAACAAGGATGTTGTAGTTTGGTATACATTGGCTTCAGATTCGGGATATGTTAACTCGGATATATTTGATGCTGCCGGTCAGGATGCGGTAAGTAATTATTATGTATATTCCGTTGGTAATATTACATATACAAGTGCAGGACATTCAAAGATAACAGGTGAAGGTGCAGAGATGCAGCTGTTTGTTAATACATTTGTAAGAGCTCTTTTAGCAGCCAATTCTGTACCTGACGTTGAATATAAGGATGCTGTAAAAGAAGATGAAACAACATACTCTATCTACTACAGACAGAGTCTTAGTACAGACGAGTTTAATATTACCTATACGGTAAATGATTTAGACCTTGTATCAGGAGCAGGACAGCTTCAGAGTGCGTACATATTCTATGATTCAGACAATAATGGTATGTATGTTTCGGGAACAAGTGACGTAATATTGGGATATCTTGATGTTGACGGTAACTTTAATGAGAATAAAATTGATGGGGATATGTCAATAGTCAGTGGTCAGGAGTATACCTTTGACTTGTGGGCACAGTGTGACAGAGCAAATGTAAATTCATCCACCGTTTCGGAAATGAAAAACAGATTGTCAAGTAATACATTAATCTTAGGTGTCAGTGCTACAGATACCATGGATTCTACAGGATATTCCGTATTGAGAGTTATGTACAGACCACTGTTTAATCTTAATTAGTTACAGGATGTTTCATAATATATATTTATTACGGAAATATTCAATTTAATAAGAGTTAAATATGCTAATAATGCAGGCTGCGCCATGCTTTAGTTTTTTGCAATCAGAGGAAAAGGCTGATTGTAGAGGATTAAAGTGTGGTGCAGCTTTTTGTTATTATAAATTATAAAAATATACTTGAAATATATACAAAACAATGATAGTATGAATATAAATAATAATAAAGATATATTAGTAATATATAAAATCTTTATGTGTGCACAGAATTATACTATAGGCGTTTGCGAAACGTCCTTTTTCACTGAACAGTTATAGTAAATCCCATAACGTCAGTTATTAATTTACAGCGTTTTGCAATTACCTGAACTACACTTAAATGTAAGGAGAATTAATGTATTGTTTAGCAGTGTGTTAAGTGCATCGATTTATGGCATTGATGCTAAGATAGTAAGCGTTGAAACTGATGTTGGAAACGGACTTCCTTCCTTTGATATGAGTGGTTATCTTGGTACGGAAGTAAAAGAAGCCAGAGACAGGATAAAGGTTGCAATAAAGAATACAGGCATTGAACTTATGCCTCAGAAGATAGTAATTAATATATCTCCGGCGGATATCAGAAAGGAGGGCACGGGCTTCGACCTTCCAATGGCTATTGGCATACTTGTGTCTAACGGTTATATCAGTGAAGATTTTATTAAAGATACATTACTTATTGGAGAACTTAGTCTTGACGGAAGAATTAATCCGGTTAACGGCATTCTTTCCTGTGTATGCAGTGCAAGAAATAAGGGATTAAAAAGATGCATTGTTCCTATTGATAATTTACGGGAGGGCTCAATTTTTGATGATATTGAAGTGTTGGGAGCAAAGGACTTGGGGAGTGTTATTGATTATTTTAAAGGTGTTGGAGATTTATTGATATACAGAGAAGACAGTTATACAACATCAGACTCCATACAGTTACAGGAAGATGCACAGGAGGATTTTTCAGATATCAAGGGACAATTAATTGCAAAGAGGGCTACCATGATAGCTGTGGCAGGTATGCATAATATTATGTATATTGGTCCTCCGGGAAGCGGAAAGACAATGTTGGCTAAGAGAATTCCTACAATAATGCCTGACATGACACGGGAAGAGATGCTTACTGTTACCAAGATATACAGTGTTGCAGGTGAATTGCAGCATAATACAGGATTAGTGCAGAAACGGCCCTTTAGAAGTCCGCACCATTCCGTAACACGAAGTGCAATGCTGGGTGGAGGGAGAATTCCTAAACCGGGAGAAGTGACCCTTGCCGGAAAAGGTGTGCTTTTCTTAGATGAGATGACTGAATTTAAAACTGATATATTAGAATCTTTAAGACAACCTCTGGAGGATAAAGAGATTACTATTGCAAGGCTTAATTCTGCCTTCACATATCCTGCTGACTTTATGCTGGCTGCAGCTATTAATCCTTGTAAATGCGGTTATTATCCTGACAGGAGCCGATGTTTTTGTACGGAATATGATATAAGAAGATATATAGGAAAAATAAGTAATCCCATGTGGGACAGATTTGATGTATGCATTATGGTGGATGAAGTTCCGTTTAAGGAATTGTCAGTTGAGGATTATCAGGATACAAGTGGGAATTGTGTGACCTCAAGGCAAATGAAAGAACTGATAGAGAATGCAAGGCAGATTCAACAGCACAGATTTAGAGGAGAATTAATCAATTTCAACTCTGAGATGAGCACTAAAGATATAAAGAAATACTGTAGGCTGGGGGATAAAGAATACAGTCTCATGGAGATGATGTACCATAAACTTAAACTAACAGCAAGAAGCTATAACAAAATATTAAAGACAGCCAGAACAATAGCAGATATAGAAGGGGAAGAAAATATTACGGAACAACATTTGTCTGAAGCTATGTTTTACAGATGCAGTGAAATCAGATGAAAGAGGTGGTGAAATGTGTTAAAGGATTATTATTGGTATTGGCTATGCAATATCAAGGGTATAGGAATAAAAAAGAGAAGACAACTTCTTGATGTGTTCAATGAACCTGAATGTATATATAAGACGGATGAAAAATTGTTGTCAGAAGTAAAGCAACTAAGTGAAAAAGATGTTAAGAATATTATTTTGTCAAAAAACGACAGGAGTATATATGATGATTTTATTTCACTGGGAAATAAGGGAATAAAACTTACATATCCGGGAAAAAATGATTATCCTGAGAGATTAATGAATATATATGATTATCCCCATTTGATATATTACAAAGGCACTCTGCCAAGTGGCAATCTTCCTTCAGTATCTATTGTTGGTTCCAGACAGAATACATCCTATGGAAGGTCGGTTGCCTCTTACCTTGCAGAATCCTATGGGCGTATGGGAATACAAGTGATAAGCGGACTGGCTCTTGGTATAGATACATCGGCTCATAAGGGCGCGGTTAAGGGAGGGGGATATACCTGCGGCGTTTTGGGATGTGGAATCGATATATGTTATCCCAGAGAGAATATAGAATTATATACATATATGTGTGAGCATGGATGTGTAATGTCAGAATATCCGCCGGGGACAACCCCTTTTTCAGGGCAGTTTCCTATGAGAAACCGTATAATAAGCGGATTGTCGGATGTGGTTATCGTGGTGGAAGCAAGAAAGAAAAGTGGTTCACTTATTACAGCAGATCAAGCTTTGGAACAGAACAGGGATGTATATGCTGTTCCTGGAAGGATTGGTGATTCTTTAAGTGAAGGGTGTAATGAATTGATAAAGATGGGAGCAGGTATAATTACAAAAGCAGAAGATATTTTTGACAATGAAAGAGTGAGAATTTTAATTCCCAAAAGTCCAAAAACAGGAATTGGCACGGCACAAAAAGATGACAATTTAATAAATCAGGAAGAAAAAAATAGAGATTTCGGGGTTGCAACCAAAAAAGATATGTTGTATAGTTCTCTTAATTTGTACCCTATGAGTTTAAATACACTCATTGAAAAAACTAAGTTATCGCTGGGGGAAGTAAGCGAAATTCTGGTTCAGCTGGAACTTGAGGGGCTGGTTTCTGAGGTGTCCCGGAATTGTTATGCTAGGGTTTATCAATGAATTTGGAGGAATATAGCCGATGGCAAAGTATCTTGTTATAGTGGAATCACCTGCAAAGGTTAAGACAATAAAGAAGTTTTTAGGTTCTAATTATGAAGTTATGGCATCACAGGGGCATATAAGAGATTTGCCTAAAAGCCAGATGGGTGTGGATGTGGATAATGATTTTGAGCCTAAGTACATTACTATTCGTGGGAAGGGAGATATTCTTGCAGCTTTAAGAAAAGAAGCGAAAAAAGCTGACAAAGTGTATCTCGCAACCGACCCGGACCGAGAGGGTGAGGCTATTTCATGGCATCTTACAAAAGCACTGAAACTTGAAGAAAAAGATATATACAGAATTACGTTTAATGAGATTACCAAGACAGCAGTTAAGGCTGCAATCAAAGATGCAAGAAAGATAGATATGAATCTTGTTGATGCACAACAGTCAAGGAGAGTGTTGGACAGAGTCGTTGGTTATGGAATCAGTCCTGTGTTGTGGGCTAAGATAAAAAGAGGATTAAGCGCCGGAAGAGTACAATCGGTTGCATTGAGAATTATATGCGACAGGGAGAATGAGATAGATGCTTTCATTCCTGAAGAGTACTGGTCAATGGAAGCTGTTCTTGATGTTAAAGGTGAGAAAAAACCTCTGATTGCCAAGTTTTACGGAGATGAAAAAGGAAAGATAGAAATTACAAGTAAAGAGCAGATGGAAACTATCCTTAAAGACGTAAAGAAGAGCAAATTTTCTGTTGAGAGCGTTAAGAAAAGTGAAAAGATTAAGAAATCCCCTCTCCCATTTACAACAAGCACCCTTCAGCAGGAAGCATCCAAGACACTTAATTTTGCTACCGCAAAGACTATGAGAATAGCACAGCAGTTGTATGAAGGTGTTGATATAGAAGGCAGAGGAACAATAGGTGTTATCACGTATCTTCGTACTGACTCAACAAGAGTGGCAGAAGAGGCTAAAGATGCAGCTGCCCAATATATCGGAAGCAATTACGGAAAGAATTATCTTCCTGTGAACGAGTCAAAGAAAAAGGATGATAAGAAAATTCAGGATGCTCATGAAGCTATAAGACCTACAGATGTTACACTTACACCTGTTATGATTAAAGATTCTCTTTCAAGAGATCAGTTCAGATTATACCAGCTTGTGTGGAAAAGATTTGTGGCAAGCCAGATGGCTAATGCTGTATATGAGACAACATCAGTTAAGATTGCAGCGGGAAAGCATAGATTTGGTGTGGCCGCGTCCAAAGTGAAGTTTGACGGATTTATGTCTGTCTACAAGTCTGAGGATGAGGAACATGAGAACAATACATTGGTTAAGGGACTTGATGAACAGTCAGTTCTTAGCCTTAAGGATGTATCAGGAACTCAGCATTTTACCCAGCCACCGTCACATTATACTGAGGCTTCTCTTGTAAAGGAGTTGGAAGAATTGGGAATAGGAAGACCAAGTACCTATGCTCCTACCATATCAACGATTATTGCAAGACATTATGTTGCAAAGGAACAGAAAAACCTCTATGTTACAGAACTTGGAAATGCTGTTAATGATGCAATGATTAAAGCTTTTCCACAGATAATAGATGTTAATTTTACGGCTAATATGGAATCTTTGCTTGATGGAGTTGCTGAGGGAAGTGTCAATTGGAAGGAAATAATTAGAAATTTCTATCCTGATCTTAAAGAAGCTGTAGATAAAGCACAGAAGGATCTTGAAAATGTTACTATAGCTGATGAAGAGACAGATGTGGTATGCGAACAATGTGGACGCAACATGGTTATAAAATATGGTCCTCACGGTAAGTTTCTTGGATGCCCGGGATTCCCGGAGTGCCATAACACAAAGCCGTATCTTGAAAAGATTGGAGTATCCTGCCCTAAATGCGGAAAAGATATAATCCTCAAAAAGACAAAGAAAGGAAGAATATTCTTTGGATGTGAGGGTTATCCGGAATGTGATTTTGTTTCATGGCAGAAACCATCAGATAAAAAATGTCCTAAGTGTGGCGGTTATATGCTTGTAAAGGGCAATAAACTGGTATGCGGTGATAGTTCATGCGGATATATAACTGATAATAAGGAACAATAGAGACTGACTAATTGAGCTTTTTTTTGATTTGGTTTGTCAATACACTTAATATTGTAAAGTTTTTTGACAAATCACTCATATTGGTTGATTATTCAGAAGAAATATGCTATTATCATAGTAGTATTATGTCGTGAATTTGATACGGAGGGACAAAAGAATGAGTGTACAGCTTTTGGATAAAACTCGTAAAATTAATAAATTATTACACAACAATCATTCATCAAGGGTTGAATTTAACGATATATGTGATGTGCTTAGCGGAATTTTGGAATCCAATATTCTTGTTATAAGTAAGAAGGGAAAGGTTCTCGGAACAGGTTTTTATAAGGAAGTTGATGTTATCAACGAGCTTATATATGATAAAGTGGGTGGATTTGTAGATTCCATGCTCAATGAAAGACTTTTGAGTGTCCTTTCCACAAAAGAGAATGTTAATTTATCAACTCTGGGTTTTACTACTGATAACGTCAGAAAGTTTCAGGCATTACTTGCTCCTATTGAGATAGCAGGGGAAAGACTTGGAACGCTTTTTATGTACAAGAGTGATAATGCTTATGAGATTGAGGATATTATTCTTAGTGAATATGGTACCACTGTTGTGGGACTGGAAATGATGCGTTCGGTCAATGAGGAGAATGCTGAAGAAGTCAGAAAACAACAGATTGTAAAGTCAGCTATAGGAACTTTGTCAGCTTCGGAGCTGGAAGCTATAAAGCATATCTTCCGTGAACTTGACGGAACGGAGGGCATATTAGTTGCAAGTAAGATTGCAGACAGGGTTGGCATTACCAGATCTGTTATTGTAAATGCTTTGAGAAAGTTTGAAAGTGCCGGAGTAATAGAATCACGTTCGTCAGGAATGAAGGGAACTTACATTAAGGTTATTAATGAAGTCGTGTTTGATGAAGTTAAGAAGTTAAGTGAATAATATTTTATGGAAAGATGATAGTAAAAGGAAGGATCCGCGGTTGTGGGTCCTTTTTTGTTTGGTATAAGGAGGTGGGTTTGTCCGGGGAGTTTATCAAAAAAGTTATTTGTTTAACAAAATGTGGTGTAAAATTATAGGACTAACTACAATATTATGTGTATTTTTGTCAGAAATATGAAAAAAAACTTGTTTTTTCGTGTGTATAATTTATAATGTTAGTTAGTGTTATTATGTGATGATAGTACACATAGGAAAGGAGAATACATGAGCCAGGGAATATTTGGATATGTTAATGTGTTAAAGACAGCGGCTGATGCAAGCTGGGCAAGAGAAGAAGTGTTAACTAACAATATTGCCAATGTTGACACGCCTAATTACAAAAGACAAGACGTTGAATTTACTTCATTTCTTCAGGCTGCTCTTGAACGTTCGGGAAGTTCTGCATCTTCGCTGACACAGAGGGTTAACAATATCAACTATAATGATTTATCTATAAGAACTTATACGGATAATTCTACACTTTCCTATAGATCGGATGGTAATAATGTAGACCTTTCTACGGAAAATGTTGAGCTGGCATCGGAACAGCTTAATTACAATGCGCTTATAGATAGTATGAATAATGAGTTTTCAAGATTTAAAATGGTTATGAGCTAGAAAGGATGATAGCCTATGTCAATGTTTACGTCTTTTAATATCAGTGCATCAGGCATGACTGCACAACAGCTTAGAACAGATGTTATTGCAGAGAATATTGCCAATGTAAATACAACAAGAACAAGTAATGGAGGACCATACGTAAAGAAGTCAGTTGTTTTCACAGAAAAGACGCTTACGGGTACCACACTTGGAAAGACAGGATCTGTTTATTCGACCTCTTCATATTCAACCTTTGCTGATGCCATGAGGAAGGCCAACGGAGGACTTGTTGGAGATGGAGTTAAGGTAACATCTGTTTATAATGACTATTCGGAAGATATGAATATGGTATATGATCCGGATCATCCGGATGCAGATGAGAATGGTTATGTTACATATCCTAATGTTAATGTGGTTCAGGAAATGACGGATTTGATTGATGCTTCACGTTCTTATGAGGCTAATATTTCCGCATTTAATGCCAGCAAATCAATGGCAAGCAAAGGACTTACCATTGGAGAAGTATAGGGGGATTAAAGTATGGATTTGACTACTGCAATTAATGCACTTGGAAGTGACTATGTCTCAAAAGTGCAGAATGCAATGACACAGTCTGTTGGAACTACAGATACAAACGGGGATTCAACCTTTGACTCCATATTTAATTCTGTGTCAGGCCTTTTGGAAAGCACAAATTCTTACATTCAACAGGCACAGCAGGCTGAGATAGATTTTGCACTTGGAAAGATGACCAATACCCACGAGCTGGGAGTTTATCAGCAACAGGCTAATATTGCACTTCAGTATACAGTTGCAATACGTGATAAAGCGTTGGAAGCATATAAGGAAATTATGAATATGTCAATTTAATGTTGGATTTATTCGTTTATTTTCAGCTTTTATCATTTTCATTAATAAATTTATGAGGACAGGATTTAATAATGGCGGACAGATTGAGACAGATTCCACAAAGACTTTTGGAAATCTGGAATAATTGGACAACTAAACAAAAAATTACTATTGTTGGTTCCACAGCCGCATTTATTGCTGTCGTGGTTGTGCTGGCAGTGGTACTTACAAGACCTAAGTATGAGGTACTGGTTAATTGCGATGATTATACCGAGATGAACTCTGTAACATCCCTCTTGAGCAGCAATAATCATGCCTATAAAATTACTGACATGACGGTTAAGGTTAAGAAAGGTGAACTTACTGACTGTAAAATGCTTATTGCGTCAGAAGATATCCGCTCGGAAGGATATTCTTTTGAGGACGCTATGTCCAGCAGCTTTACAACTACGGAGTCAGATAAAAACAAACAGTATGCTCATTATCTTGAGTCAAAGTTTACAAATGACCTTTCGGATATAGATGGTGTTAAGTCGGCTACAGTTGCAATTAATATACCGGATACTACCAATTCTTTTTATCAGGCAGCTTCTGAGGCAACAGTATCTGTAAGACTTGTTACAACAAAAGAAATTAGTGAAGATACCGCAGAGAGCATAGCATCATTTCTGGCAACAGGTGTAGGAAACAGTTCCACAAAAAGCATTACTATTATTGACAATAAAGGAAATACTCTGTTTAACGGAGCGGCAGGTAATGGCACCAATTCAGGTGTAAGCTACAACAGCAAGCTGAAATATAAGTCTCAGATTGAAGCTACTACCAAGAGCTCATTGATTAATAATATTCTTGCTACGGGACTATATGACGATGCGGTGGTAACACTTAATTATGAACTGGATTGGGATACGGTTAATAAAGTTGCTAAAGAATATGAGGCTCAGGAAGGAAGAGAAGAAGGTCTTTATTCGGAGTCCTATGAACTTAATTCCACAGGAACTAATGGTGCCAGTGGAACTCCGGGTACAGTCAGCAACAGCAACGATACCACTACATACGATATAACTGATGGAAGTACAAGCTCTTCGGTTTATACTGTTAAACAGTATTCATATCTTCCTAATGAACTTGTGACAACAACTACGTCTGAGCCGGGCTCCATTGTTAAGGCAGATTCAACCATTGCAGTTACACTGGTTAAAAATGTTACTTATGAGGAGACTCAGGCTAAAAACCTTGGATATCTTGATGGTACTGACTGGGCTACATTTAAGAGTGAGAATGTTGAACCGATAGCACTTGCTGTGGATGACACATGGATTGATATTATTTCCAAGGGAACAGGAATTGACCCTGCTAATATATCGGTTGTTGCATATCAGAGAAATTCATTTGAAGATAAAGCTAAGACTAATATATTAAAGACAGCATCTTTCTGGGTTCAGATAGTACTTGCTGTTGCAATACTGGGAATTCTGGTACTTGTTGTTATCAGAAGTGCAAGACCTCTTACAGTGGAAGAAAAAGAACCGGAGCTTTCTGTTGAAGAAATGCTTGCTACAACCAAAGAAAATCAGCCGGCTGTGGATGATATTGATTTACAGGAAAAATCCGAAACGAGGAAAGCTATCGAGAAATTTGTGGATGAAAATCCGGAAGCAGTGGCATTGTTGCTTAGAAATTGGCTGAATGACGATTGGGGATAATTAGAAATCCGCAATATATAATGATAATTGATGGGAGTTGAGATATATGCCAAGACAATCCAAAGAACAAGATAATAAAGGTATGGATGGGGTTGAAAAGGCAGCCGTTTTACTTATTGCCCTGGGACCGGAAAAATCTGCCCAGATATTTAAACATCTGAAAGAAGAAGAAATAGAACAGCTTACTCTTGAAATTGCTAATACAAGTAGTGTTTCACCTCAGACTAAGGAACTTGTTCTTAATGAATTTTATGAGATATGTCTGGCTCAGCAGTATATTGCTGAGGGTGGTATTGGATATGCCAAGGAGTTGCTTGAAAAGGCCCTTGGTGAAGATAAGGCAAGAGATGTTATTGGTAAGCTGACTGCAAGTCTTCAGGTTAGACCTTTTGAATTTATCAGAAAGACAGATTCATCACAGCTGCTTAACTTTATTCAGGACGAGCATCCTCAGACTATTGCATTGATACTTTCTTATCTTCCTTCCCAACAGGCGTCGGCAGTTATATCTTCACTGCCTCCTGAAAAACAGGCAGATGTAGCAAAACGTATTGCCCAGATGGACAGAACATCTCCTGATGTTATTAAACAGGTGGAGAAAGTGCTTGAGCGTAAGCTTGCTTCCCTTGTAAATCAGGATTACACAATAGTTGGTGGTGTAGATGCCATTGTTGAAATCCTTAATTCTGTTGACAGAGGTACAGAAAGACATATTATGGAAACATTGGAAGTGGAAGAGCCGGAGCTTGCTGATGAAATCCGCAAGAAAATGTTCGTATTTGAGGATATTCTTTCACTTGATGACAGAGCTATACAGAGAGTTCTTCGAGATGTTGAAAATAATGATCTTGCCCTCGCTCTTAAGGGAGCTACGGAGGAAGTTCAGAATGTTATTTTCAACAATCTTTCATCACGTCTGGCAGCTATGATCAAGGAAGATATAGAATATATGGGCCCTGTCCGTATGAAAGATGTTGAGGAAGCACAGCAGAAGATTGTTAATATAATCAGAAAGCTTGAAGATTCAGCAGAAATTGTAATCGCAAGAGGCGGAGGTGACGAAATAATTGTCTAATCTGTTAAAGAGGGGAACCACCATCAATAAAGATGAGAGGGTAATTGATTACAATGAACTAATAAAAAATAAACTTCAATCCATGATGTCTGACCAATCCGGACGTATAGATGCAGATGGCTTTGTTAACGGACTTAATGCTGATGTTGTAGAAGAGTTGATATCTGATTCGGATGGAGAGATGTCGGCAACTGAGGATGCTGTTGTGGATGATGCAGTGGCAAGAGAAAAGGCACAGGCCATTATCAGGGATGCCAATGAACAGGCACAACAGATTATTGCGGAAGCAAATAACGAAGCTAATACTGTGCTGGAAAATGCCAATAGTGAGGCAGGGCGCATTGCTGATGAAGCAAGAAACCGCGGGTATCAGGAAGGGATGCAGTCTGCACAGGAACAGATAAATAATGAGAAGGCAGCTTTACAGTCAGAGTTTGAAAAGGAAAGACAGCAGTTACAGAATGAGTATGAACAGATGAAAGCTGAGATTGAACCAAAGCTTGTGGATGTTCTTACTGAAGTGTTCAGAAAAGTAACTTTAACGGTTGCTGAGGATAATCAGGACATAATTCTTCATCTTATTAACGGTGTTATGAGAAATGCTGATTCCAGCAGAGATTTTATTATTAAGGTATCTCCTGATGATTATAAGTTTTTAATTAATAATCAGGGAAAGATTTATTGCGCCATGTCAAGAGAAATAAACATGGATATAGTGGAAGATATGACTATGGAACGCAATCAGTGTATTATTGAGACAGATACAGGGGTATTTAACTGTAGTCTTGATATTGAACTTAGGAATCTTATTAAGAATCTTAAGTTGTTAAGTTGTGTATAAGCAGTTTAGGGGGAAGTTGTCTTGGCTGTACTTAATGAAGGAAAATACTATGCATTGACAGAGAAATCTTTTTATGAAAAGTTGGGAAAGGTGTCAAAGATAGTAGGTCTGACAATTGAATCAATAGGACCGGATGCGAAACTTAATGATTTGTGTAAAATATACTCAGCGGACAAAAGTCAGGTTTTGTTCGCTGAGGTTGTTGGCTTTAGGGATTCAAGAGTACTTCTTATGCCATTTGATGTTGTGGATGGCATAGGACCTGGAAGTATTGTTGAAAATACGGAGAAACCGTTAGGCGTAAAAGTCGGAGATGAGATATTGGGACATACGTTAGATGGATTGGGAAATCCAACTGATGGAGCCAAACTTGACTTGATTCAGGAGTATTCGGTGGAAGCACAGCCTCCGGACCCTATGTCCAGAGAAATTATCAGTGAGGTGCTCCCTCTTGGCGTAAAAGCGGTAGATGGACTTCTTACGGTTGGAAAAGGACAGAGAATTGGTATATTTGCCGGAAGTGGTGTTGGAAAGAGTACATTGCTGGGTATGTTCGCAAGAAATACTAAAGCAGATATTAACGTCATTGCTCTTATAGGAGAGAGAGGACGTGAAGTAAGGGAATTCGTTGAAAGAGATTTAGGCCCTGAGGGAATGAAAAGAAGCGTGCTGGTGGTGGCCACATCAGATAAACCGGCACTCATCAGAAATAAAGCTGCAAAGACGGCAACGGCTATTGCAGAATACTTCAGAGATCAGGGCAAGGATGTGTTGCTGATGATGGACTCTCTTACCCGTTTTTCAATGTCACAAAGGGAGATTGGATTGGCGTCAGGGGAACCGCCTGTAACCAGAGGATATCCACCAAGTGTATATAGTGAAATGCCTAAGCTTCTTGAAAGAGCGGGTATGTCTGAAAAAGGTTCCATCACAGGTTTGTATACTGTACTTGTGGATGGAGATGATTTTAACGAACCTATTACAGATACTGCCAGAAGTATTCTGGATGGACATATAATGTTGTCCAGAAAATTAGGACATAAGAATCACTATCCTGCTATTGATGTGCTCCAGAGTATCTCAAGATGTATGAGCCAGATTGTTGATAAGAAGCATAAGCAGATGGCGGGAAGATTAAAGACGGTTCTTGCCACCTACAATGAGGCGGAGGATCTTATTAATATAGGGGCTTATAAGAGCGGCTCAAACAGAAATATTGATTATGCTGTTTATAAAATAGATGCTGTAAATAAATTTCTTATGCAGCAGACGGATGAAAAATTTGATTTTGATGAGGAAATTAATGAGTTATATAAAATTTTCTCGGATTATGATGACTTTGAGAACGGAACGCTTGTGCTTGGAGCTCAGCCTTCCGCAAAAGTCGGGAAACAGCCGGTGAGAAGATAGAATAGGAATGTCAAAATATGGCTAAATTCGTTTATAGTATGCAGAATCTCTTGAATATAAAAGAACGGCTTGAAACTCAGGCTAAGCAGGAGTATGCCCAGATGCTGGGTAAGCTTCATGACGAAGAACAGGCTATGAGAGCTATATTGGACAAACTTAACGGGTATCAGCAGCTGGCTAAAGAACTAGCTATGAATAAGCTGGATATCAAGGAAATAAGAAGATGCAGCGACGCTATTAAAGCTATGGAAGATATGGCAAAGAATCAAGCTGTAAAGGTCAGAATCGCTCAAAAAAATGTGGAGAATGCCATGAGCAGGCTTACAACTGCTGTTCAGGAAAGAAAGATACAGGAAAAATTAAAAGAACAAGCATTTGAAGAGTTTAAACAGGAACTCAATGCACAGGAAATGAAAGAGATTGATGAAGTTGTAAGTTTTAATTATAATAACAAGGACGATTATTAAAAATATGTGAGTTATGACTTATGTTTTTATGTTGAATTGTCTAAACCAAGCAACCTGGATATTAATTGTATGGGAGAAGAAGGATGGCTAAGAAGAAGTCTAAAAATGAATTAAATGTAGATGGAGAAAGATTGGACGAGGAATCATCAGGAGGCAGCAAGATTGCTAACCTTCTTATAGGACTTGTTGTTATTATTATATGGCTTGTTATTTTTGCGCTTCTCATCAAAATGAATGTGGGCGGAATAGGAAGCATGCTTCGTCCTTATCTTAAAAATATTCCTGTTATTAATCAAATTCTCCCGGAACCTACAGATGAGGAAGTTATGGAAGAAACAGGGTACCGGTATAAGAATCTTTCTGAGGCTGTAGACAGAATTAAAGAGCTTGAGGCCCAGCTTCAGGAGTATGAGAGCAGTGGTACTTTAGATTCTTCTAAGATAGCGGAACTCCAGGCGGAAATTTCCAGATTGAGGGTATTTGAAGAAAATGCTGAGTATTATCAGGAACTTAAGGATAAATTTGATGAGGAGGTTGTCTATGCAGACAATGCTCCTTCTATCGATAATTATAAAAAATGGTATGAATCTATTGATGCGGATAATGCGGCTAAACTGTATCAGCAGGTGATAAAGGATCTGGAATATTCTCAGGATGTAAAGGATTGGGCAGAAACATTTACGAAAATGGATGCAAAAAATGCTGCGGCCATTCTTGAGGAGATGACAGGTGATACTGATCTTGTTGCTAAAATTCTTTTATGCATGACGTCTAAACAAAGGGGCGCCATTATGGCCGAGATGGATCCTGTGTATGCCGCAAAACTTACAAAAATAATGTACCCATAGGGTTAAGTGTAATTACGTAACTTCCGATATACATATCAGTAGTAGATGTAGTGCGTCTTTGGAAGGCTTTGCTACATTTGCACAATATGTTGAAAGGAGGATTATCTAATGGTTAGTGCAGCTATTACAGGCACAGGGGTACAATCTGCATCCAATACTGCATTTTCATCCGCTGCTTTGGAAAATGCATCATCAAAGACCGGAATGGACTTTAAGAAAATTATGAATATTTCTTTGACCGGCGGCAGGAAGAATGAAATTTTTTCTACTTCGGACAAGGTTAGTTCAGGAAATACAGGCAAGTCAGATATCTCATCTTCAGTGAGTAATTCTGTTTCCGGTGAGCAGACTGAGGATGTTTCACAATCTGCAAAGACTGACAGTACAGCAGTAAAGGAAGATATCAGTAAAGCTGTGACAGATGTTAAAGACAAGATTAAAGAAGAACTTGGAGTATCTGATGAGGATATTAAAGAGGCTATGGAGAATCTTGGAATGACACTGGGAGATTTACTGATGCCACAAAAGGTTACACAGCTTCTTGCGGAACTTTCCGGTACAGATACAATTTCATTTATCACAGATGGAGACATGCTGTCAAAACTTAATGAAGTATTGGAAACTATCAGTGATGCAATCAAACAGGTTGCTGTAAATAACGGAATCAAGCCTGAGGAAGTGGTTGAGCAGGCTGCGAGTGATGAATTTTTCCAGGAAAAGGAAAATGTATTTGATGATGGCAGTGTTTCTGAGGATGCTACACCGGTAAAGAATGATTTTGCTGGGATTACAGATAATAAACAACAGCAGGTAAAAGATGATGAAACATCTGCAACACAGGAAACTGTTGAAAGCGTAATAAGAGAAAAGATTACAGTTGAAACATCAAATGGTTCTTCTCACGCGGGTACGGGGGAAGAAAATAATGGAAATGGTGAAGAAAAGAGCAATGGATTTGATGACATTTCAAGGAATCTTTCTCAAAGTATTCAGGAAGCTTTCAATGTTGAGGATGTACAAATCACAGATGAAATCAGCGATGTAGATATTGTAAGACAGGTAGTGGACCAGATTAAACTTACCGCAAATCGTCAGATTACAAGCATAGAGGTTTTACTTAACCCTGAGAATCTTGGAAGCGTTCATGTAACGGTTTCATCTAAAAACGGTATGGTGTCAGCACAATTGGCAGCTCAGAATGAACAGGTTAAAACTGCATTGGAAAATCAGATGGCAGCTCTTAAAGAACATTTTACCAATCAGGGACTTAAGGTTGATGCTGTTGAGGTTACGGTTCAAAGTCATGGCTTTGAGGCTAACAGTAATTTAGACGGAAATGACAGAAATGAAAGCGGTGAGAATAAGAAAACTCAAAGAAAGCTGGATTTGTCAAGCCTTAATGAATTGGATGAGGATGAGATGACAGTTGAGGAATTAAGGACTAAGGATTCACTGGTAAACGGAGAATCAAGTGTTGTTTATTCAGCTTAATTTGATACCCGGTAATTATTTTATTAGTCAAACAGGAGACAGGAAAGGAGGAATAATATGGCAGGTACAGTGGGAGCGTGGTCACAGGTTAATGCAGATGGAACTCTGACACAGACCTCTGACACTTCAAGCGCAACAAAGAGCTCTACAAAGGCCGACAAAACAACAAGTTCAACTATTGATATGCAGGATTTCTTAAATTTGCTTGTTGCTGAAATGCAGAATCAGGATCCTTTGGAGCCAACAGATAATTCACAGTATATGGGACAGTTAGCTACATTTTCCCAGGTTGAGGCTACAACAGAGATGAATTCCAATGTATTGGAACAGAAAGCAACTTCTTTAGTAGGAAAAATAGTTATCATGAAGACAACACTTTCAAATGATGGTTATGCAGGAGGAGTGGTAGACAGCTGGCAGAAGATGGATGATACGATTTATCTTAAGATTAATGGCATCCTTTATGATATAGCTGATCTTGAGCAGGTGCTGGATGATGATTATTATACTGTTGTTACACCTGAACAGGGAAATTCATCCGGAAGTGTTACAGAATCAAAGGATGATTCAACGGATAATGTGTAGAAATGAATATGTTCAAAAATGGTTGGAGAATATGTTGATTGAGGTGATTATATGAATAATATGATTAATGGAAATATTACTTCAATTGAGCAGATGACGGAGAGTATCGGAAAAAATAATTCAAAAAATGTGTCTCAGGGTGTTTACAACGGACCATCTTTTGCCGATATATTACAACAGAAGCGATCAATTGAAGAAGTGATTTCAGACAGCAATATACAGACAGCCGGTAAGTTGAAATTTTCTAAACACGCAGGTTCAAGACTTGAACAAAGGGATATTCAGTTGACGGATGAGCAGATGTCGAGACTTGAAGAAGGTACAGACAGGGCAATTTCAAAGGGAATTAAAGAATCTTTGGTGTTGGTGGACAATCTTGCATTCATTGTTAATACTCAGAATAAAACGGTAATTACAGCAATGGACCAGAATACAAGCGAAGAAAATATCTATACTAATATTGATGGAGCAGTCGTTATATAGCCGGACCGATAAGGAGGTTATCATCCCCGAATGCCAGAAGGGATGAGCACGACGTCATCAATAATATAAACCGGATATTAAAGTAAATATTTAATATGGAGGAACAATATTATGATGAGATCATTGTTCTCTGCTGTGTCAGGCTTAAAGGCACATCAGACAAAGATGGACGTTATTGGTAACAATATCGCCAATGTTAATACTGTTGCATATAAGTCACAGTCAATGACTTTCAGTGAAGTATTTTATCAGACAACCCAGACAGCATCAGGACCTAATGCTGAATCGGGAAAGGGTGGAACTAATGCCATGCAGATTGGTCTTGGTTCGTCAGTAGGTTCGATTTCAACTGCAATATCAACAGAAGGTGCTACAGAAAGAACAGATAATCCATACGATTTATCTATTTCAGGAGATTCCTTCTTTATCGTAAACAGTGCAGGAAATACATATTTTACAAGAGCCGGTAATTTTAAAGTTGATGAATCAGGAGCTTTAGTAACAGCCGGTGGTGCCAATGTAATGGGATGGCAGGTTGATGAAGATGGTAATATAGTAAAGGATCTTGTTTCTGCGCTGTATATAAAGAGCTCTAAATTTACATATACTACTCCTGAGAAAACAACTGCAGTCAGCCTTACAGGTAACCTTCAGTCAAGCTCAGATGATGATATTACAACAACAATAAACTTTTATGATTCACTTGGAAGTTCTTATCAGGCTACACTTACACTTCATAGAGAAGGACAGACAGGTACAGAAGTAAGTTATAGTATCACTAACACATCAGTAACTAAAGATGGTGTGGCAACAGATATCAAATTATCAGTTGTAGGTGACCAGAAGCTTGTGTTTAATTCAGTAACAGGATTATCTGCTGATGATAATTCGTCTATTATGTTTGATATAACCAGTGACACTTTGACAGGAGAGTCTTTGGATATATTGGGAGATGCTAATCATCAGTTAACATTGGATGCTTCAGGAATTACAATGTTTGCTGATAAGACTTCAATAAAGAATTATCTTGGTATTGACGGAAAAGGCGCTGGTAAGGCAGTGGGTTCCATGACATCCGTTGGTATTGATAATTCGGGATGTATCATTGCAAGTTACAGTAATGGAGATACCAGAACAATCGGTCAGATTGCGGTAACTTCTTTCTCAAATCCTGAAGGTCTTGAAAAGATTGGAGAAAATTTATATGCCGCAACTCTTAACTCAGGAGAATTCGATGGAATTGGTCAGGATGTTTCTGCATCAGATGGTAAGATTTCATCAGGCGTACTTGAAATGTCAAATGTAGACCTTTCTTCAGAATTTACTAATATGATTACAACACAGCGTGGATATCAGGCAAACTCAAGAATTATAACAGTATCTGATTCAATGCTTGAAGAACTTATTAATCTCAAGAGATAAATGATTAAATTGAAACGCTCCGGGAGGCAAAATACCGGAGCGTTTTTTGCCATTTTTAAATAAAAATAACATTTTATGGTAAAAAATCATAAAAAAATATCTATATTTTGGATAAATTTGAAGTATTTTGTTGCAATAATTTGACATTGGTGTTTTAATATATGTAGTTGATTTTAATGGGGGTACTATACATGATATAGTATTTTGTATGAGATTAACGACAGAAATTACATAATCGGATATTAATTATTTATTGTGATGGTTGGTTTTATTTCACGGGGGAATTTATGATTGATGTTACCAGATTGAATGATAAGCATTTTGTTATAAATGCGGAATTAATTGAATCAGTTGAAGAGACTCCCGATACGGTCATTACACTTACTACGGGGAGAAAGATACTTGTCAAGGAGAAGACAGACGAGATTGTTGGTAAGGTTTATGAATACAGGAGAAAAATATCCGCTGATTTTTTTGAAAAGTAATTTTGATTCTTTGAATATATTTTAGGAATGGATGGTGTCATTAATGGATATAGCTTCGCTTATAGGTATGGTCCTTGGTGCGGTAATGGTAGTTTTTGGTATTATTTCCTCAGGTGGTGTAGCAGCCATTGGAAATTTTGTCGATATACCATCAATTATTATTACTATAGGAGGTTCTATAGCCGGACTTATTGGTTCATACACAATGAAAGATTTCATTTCAAATCTCAAGGGATTTGGAATAGCATTTAAGGATCCTAAGGTGGATCAGGGCGCAACTATAGCTAAGATAATTGAGCTTTCCAATGTTGCAAGAAAAGACGGACTTCTTGCCTTGGAGGATATTGCCAGGTCGCTGGATGATGAATTTATGCAGAAGGGTATTCTTCTTATTGTGGATGGTACAGAGCCTGAACTTGTACGAGGGATACTTGAGACAGAACTTGTTAATATGGACGAGCGACACAGAAGCGGAGCCACATTTTTCGAGACATGGGCTACACTGGGTCCTGCATGGGGTATGATTGGAACTCTGGTTGGTCTTGTAAATATGTTAAAAAACCTTTCCGATTCATCTACTATCGGTCCGAATATGGCGGTTGCTCTTCTTACAACTCTTTACGGCTCATTGATTGCCAACTGGTTGTGTACGCCTATTGCTAATAAACTCAAGGCTCAGAATGCAGTTGAATACCAGCTTAAGGAGATTGTTATAGAGGGACTTCTTTCAATTCAGGCCGGTGAGAATCCGCGAGTTATTGAAGAAAAGCTTAAGTCATTCCTTTCGCCATCCGCAAGAAATGATATTTCATCTGATAAGGGCGGAGGTGAGGCATAATGGCTAAAAAGAAGCCGGAAGAAGCTCCTGCAGGTTCTCCTGCCTGGATGTCAACATTTAGTGATTTGATGAACCTGTTGTTATGTTTCTTCGTTCTCTTGTTTTCTATGTCTACAGTAGATGCACAAAAGTTTGAAGAGATTGCTGCTTCGTTGTCCTCAAGTTTCAGTATTCTGCCTTCAGGTGGTTCTGCCCTTTCATCAGAAGGAATTCTGGTAAGCAGTGGAGCCAGCCAGTTGAATGATTTAAGTACTCAATACAATAATATGGGTCTTAATACAGAAGGAGATTTTTCGGAAGAGGTACAAAGCGCTCAGGAAGAGGTGGAAAAAGAAGGTTTGGAAGAGTCAGAAGCTATGGCTGAGCAGATAGAGAAAATCCTTCAGAGTCAGAATGTAAGTGACCAGGTTGAGGTTACCACCACCAGTAAGTATGTTATGCTTAATTTGAGCGGAGGTATTCTTTTTGAATCAGGAAAAGCAGACCTTACAGCGGAAGCTGTTTCCCTTCTTGATAGTGTTTCAATGGCTATTAAGCAGTATGATGATAATACCATTACTATTGAGGGACACACGGACAGCAACCCTATTAATACTGCTCAGTTTCCTAATAATATGATGCTTTCCCTGCACAGGGCATACAGTGTTTTTGATTACTTTGTTAAGAATAAAGGATTCAGTGAGCAGAGTATGACTTCATCAGGAAGAGGAGATGCAGTTCCTATAGCGTCCAATTCAACTGCCGAGGGAAGGGCACAGAACAGACGTGTGGAGATTAAGATATATAACAAGATTAACAGTTAACAGGAGGAAAACCTATGAAAAAGAGTATGCTTAATGTTATAACACTGGCACTGGTTTTAATTAATCTGGTTTTGACAGTAATTTTAACATTTTCATTGGTTTCAACAAATAATAAGACTAATTCATTAATCAGCAGGATTGCCGAGATTATTGATCTTGATGTAGCGGGAGGAAGTACAACAGCCAATGGTTCTTCTAATGCAACCAATATTGATGATATTACTTATATTGACGTTACCAACGGTGACAATGATGATATCACTGTTTCCTATACAGAGAACGGAAAGACGCACTATGCTGTTTTTAATGTGTCAATTGGTGTTAATACTAAGGCAAAAGATTATTCATCAAAGAGTACAACCATTAATAATGGAATGAAGGTTATCGTCAATGCAATTCAAAAGGAAGCTATGACATATTCATACAGTACTGTAGCAGCCAATAAGACAACAATGGAAACTAATCTTCTTAAGACACTACAGGATACTTTCCAGACAGATTGCATTCAGTCTGTTATGGTGTCAGTAGTGGTACAGTAGCAGTTTGGACAGAATTTGAAATTATTACTTATTTACAGAAAGTGAGGTGAGGAAGAGATGGGAGAGGTGCTTTCGCAAAGTGAGATTGATAACCTCTTAAAAGCGTTAAGTACAGGAGAACTTGATGTTGATGAGATGAAGAATAATGATGAGAAACAGGTCAAGAATTATGACTTTGCAAGACCGTCAAAGTTCTCTAAAGAACATCTTAGAACGCTTGAGATTATATTTGAACATTTTGGAAGACTTCTTGCTACAAATCTTCCGGCATACCTTAGAAAGTCTGTAAATGTTGATGTTGTCAATTCGGAAGTTGTTATCTATTCAGAGTTTTCTAATGCCCTTTCGAATCCGGTGCTTTTGGGAGTTGTGAGTATGCAGCCACTTACCGGTAATATGATTATGGAAATGGCATCTAATCTTGGATTTGCCATTGTGGACAGATTGTTAGGAGGAGCAGGTAATTCCCTTGATAAAGAAAGGGATTTTTCAGAGATAGAGCTTTCAATTATTGAACGTATTTTTACAATATGTGTAAATTTACTTCAGGAACCTTGGGAAAATGTTGTCAAGGTGTCGCCAAGATTGGAAAGAATTGAGACTAATTCACAGTTTGCACAGATTATCTCACCAACAGAGACGATTGCTATTGTTACTATCAATTTAAAAATAGGAGATGTGGAAGGATTGGTAAATATATGTCTTCCATATACTACATTAGAGCCGGTAATGGATAAGCTTAATACCAAGTTCTGGTTTGCCAATATGCAGGAAAAGGACGCTAACTCATATGAGGATGCTATTGAATCAATAATTTCAAAAGCAGGAGTTCCTATAAAGGCAGTTCTTGGTAATTCAAAAATAAACGTTTCAGATTTTGTTAATTTACAGGTTGGAGACATTATCAGAATGGATAAACGAGTGGATCAGGAACTGGAGGTATATGTGGGAAATATAAAGAAATTTATGGCTCTTCCGGGTTACTATGATGACAAATATGCGGTGAGAGTTACAGAAGTTATAAGAGAGGAGAGTGAGTAGAAATGGACGGAATGCTGTCACAGGATGAAATTAATGCATTATTAAGCGGGATGAGTACAAGCAGTGACTTTGAAACACCTGAAGAACCTGTTTCAGAAACTGAAGGAACTGCCACAGAAGATTTTGCACTCACTGACTCAGAAAAGGATGCTGTAGGCGAAATTTCCAACATCAGCATGGGTACAGCGGCAACCACACTCAGTTCACTGCTTAACCAGAAAGTTAATATCACAACACCTAGGGTTGAAGTTGCTACATGGGATGATCTTTCCAGAAAGTATGACAGACCTTGTGTTATGATGCAGATATCATATAAAGAGGGGCTTGACGGTAATAATGTCCTTATTCTTAAAGAAAAAGATGTTAAGATTATTACGGACCTTATGATGGGAGGCTCAGGTGTTGCTAATGACGATGAGGAATTAAGTGAATTGCATCTTAGTGCAATCGGAGAAGCAATGAACCAGATGATGGGTTCAGCAGCCACGTCTCTGTCTTCTATGTTTAACAGAAAAATAGATATCAGTCCGCCAAATGCTAATTTGGTAGAAACTTATAATGAATTGGATGATAGTCTTCCGAAGTTCCTTATGCATGCATTTGTTATGGTGGCATTTAAAATGCAAATCGGTGATTTGATTGACAGTGAGATTATGCAGCTGTATCCGATAGAGTTTGCCCAGGAACTTCTTAATATGTTCTCGCCGGGAAATGCAGAAGCAGCACCACAGGCAGCACCGTCTCCAGCACCACAGGCAGCACCGACACCTGCACCACAGGACGCAGCACCACAGGCAGCACCATCCCCATCACCACAGGCGGGTATGGGACAACAGCCACAGGGAATGCCAATGCAGACACCTTATGGATATGGAATGCCAATGCAGGGAATGCCTATGCAAGGAATGCCTATGCAGGGGATGCCAATGCAGGGAATGCCTATGCAGGCGCCTTACGGATATGCTCCTGCACCGGATGTTAATGTGGCGTCGGCAGCGTTCCAGCCTTTTGCCGGGGATATTAATCCTCTCGCTCAAAAAGAAAATATAGATCTTATCATGGATGTGCCTCTTGAGGTTACTGTTGAGTTGGGAAGGACATCTAAATCTATTAAAGAAATTCTTGAATTTGCTCCGGGAACAATTGTTGAGCTTAACAAGATTGCGGGCGAGTCTGTAGATGTTCTCGTTAACGGCAAGTATGTTGCTAAAGGTGAAGTAGTAGTTATTGAGGAAAGTTTTGGCGTGAGAATCACTGAGATTATTAAGTGATTTTATGGATAATTTATAGACTTTTTAAAAATATTACAAAAAATAGTATCAAAAATGTGAATTATGATGTATAATACACTTAATTAATCTAGTGAAAAATTTATTCGGATAGGAGATTTATATGGCAAAGAATATTTTAATTTGTGATGATGCAGCATTTATGAGAATGATGATTAAGGATATTCTCACAAAGAATGGTTACAATATCGCAGGAGAGGCTGAGAACGGTCTGAAAGCAGTTGAGAAGTATTCTGAATTAAAACCAGATTTGGTTCTCATGGATATTACAATGCCAGAGATGGATGGAATTGAGGCTTTAAAGAAGATTAAGGCATCAGACCCTAATGCTTCTGTTATTATGTGTTCAGCAATGGGACAGCAGGCTATGGTTATTGAGTCAATTCAGTCAGGCGCAAAGGATTTCATTGTTAAACCTTTCCAGGCTGACAGAGTTATTGAGGCTGTTCAGAAAGTTGTAGGATGATGGCATTAGCAGTTACAGGGGGCAGGTTAGAAGCATTTGCTCAGTTAATTACGCTATTGGTTGTATTTGCCTTAGTGTTGGCGTTGACTTATTTTACGACAAGATGGGTTGGTAATTTTCAGAAGAATAAGCTGGCAGGAAGCAATGTCCAGATTTTGGAGACTATGAGGATTTCCAACAGTAAGTACATACAAGTTGTTAAAGTGGGTAAAAAGTGTTTTACTATTGCTGTATGTAAAGATACAGTAACTTATTTATGTGAAGTTGATGAGAATGATTTAATTTATTCAAGTTCTTCATCCGATAAGGTTAATTCCGAAAGCTTCAAGGCAATATTAGAGAAATTTAAAAAGGACAAGCCGGATTGATAGATTGTTAGGCAGGTTGGTTTTATGTTACGGTGGTTAAAGAAGCATAGGAAAGCATTTGTTAGAGGTTTTGCTGCTGTTAGTGCAGTGTTTGGTGTGATGTGTTTTGTGACAGCCAAGGTGTTGGCTGCGGAAGAAGACGGTAATGGTGGTCTTATTAACATAGGCATATCCACAGGAGACGGCAGTGATATGGCCAGTGTTCTTCAGATGCTTTTGGTGTTGACGGTTCTTTCCTTAGCACCATCAATACTTATTATGCTGACATCGTTTACGCGTATAGTTATTGTTCTTCATTTTACAAGAGCAGCAATAGGTACGCAGACAGTTCCTCCTAATCAGGTTATCATTGGCTTGTCTTTGTTTTTGACAGCTTTTGTTATGGCACCCACATTTACCCAGATATATGACAGTGCCATAGTTCCTTTATCCAATAATGAAATGACTTTTGAAGAGGCTTATGATGTGGGAATTAAACCATTAAGAACTTTTATGTTAAAGCAGACTTCAACAAAGGATTTGGATACATTTTTAAAAATTGCAGGATACGAGGAGGGATCAATTACATCGGAAGATGATATTACTCTTCAGGTTTTAATTCCTTCGTTTATAATAAGTGAGCTGAGAATTGCATTTATTATAGGATTTTTGATTTACCTTCCGTTTATTGTTATAGATATGGTTGTATCGTCAACGCTTATGTCTATGGGTATGATGATGCTTCCGCCAACAACCATTTCAACGCCGTTCAAGATTTTGCTTTTTGTTATGGCTGATGGTTGGAATCTTATTATTGGTAACTTGATGACAACATTCAAGTAGTGGAGTGAGTATATGGATGCAGGTACAGTTATTAATATAGCTAGACAGACAATCTGGATAATTGTTGAGACTTCTGTTCCTATACTGTTGGTCTCAATGATTGTAGGTTTGATAATAAGTTTATTTCAGACCCTTACATCGATTCAGGAACAGACTCTTACCTTTGTTCCCAAGCTTCTTGCTATTATGATTACACTTATGATACTGGGAGCGTGGATACTGAACCAAATCACCGGATTTATGAATAACCTGTGGAATTTTTCGCAATATTTATGATAAAGGGTTAGTAATACAATGATTAATTATGAGGTTGCACTTGGACAATTTGAGCTTTTTGTTTTGATACTTATGCGATTAGCTTCTTTTGTCTTTGCTGCGCCTTTTTTTAATACTGCAAATGTTCCCGCCAGATTTAAGGTGGGATTATCTCTGGGATTGTCGGTGATTGTGTATTCTCTTCATCCTGATATGAATGTGGAGTATAACGGAACAATTGAATATGTTATTATTGTTCTGGAGGAGGTTATGATTGGTGTTCTTCTGGGAGCTGTGTCATCCTGGTGTGTGATGATTATTCAGTTTGCAGGTAAGATAATTGACATGGATATAGGTTTGTCAATGGCGCAGTTGTATGATCCCACCACAAGGATGCAGGTGGGTATAATGGGTAATTTCTATTATTACCTTTTAATGCTTTTATTGATTATCTCAGGAATGCATAGATATCTTTTATCTGCCATTGTAGAAACTTATAATGTGATTCCAATCGGTGGAGTAAAGTTTGGAGCCTCCATTTACACCTCTATAATTCAGTTTATGTCAGATTATTTTGTCATAGGTTTTAGAATCGCTTTACCAATATTTGCATCCATTCTTATGCTTAATTGCATTCTTGCCATACTTGCAAGAATAGCACCCCAGATGAATATGTTTGTAGTGGGTATGCAGCTGAAGATTTTTGTGGGGATATTTGTCATTTTCTTTACTATCGGTATGCTTCCTGCAGTTTCAACATTTATTCTTAACGAGATTGAAACACTGATGTCAGCTTTGGTAAGAGGAATGAGTTAGAGAAATATCCTTTATGAGAGATGCGTGGAAATATATTTATACATATTTTTATGACGCCTGAGAAACGGAGATAGATATGACTTTTGATTGTTATTGTGAAGAATATAATCTTAATCATACATTGTTAGAACTTGACATTCAGTTCTTTGCAAAGGATGGCCCGGGAGGGGAAAAGACAGAACCTGCCACCAATAAGAAATTGGATGATGTCAGAAAAGAAGGCCAGGTGGCAAAGAGTAAGGAAATTGTTACGGCAGTTTCCCTTATGGCACTGTTTATAATGCTTAAAGTATATGTCTCAACAATGGGTACAAGTTTTATAAATGCCTTTAAAGAAATATACAATTATATGGGGCTTTTTGTGGAAACCAGCATGAACGGAGTTACCATGAATGCTGCAACAGGTATTCTCAGAGAGTTTATTATGATTGTAATAAAAGTTGTCTATCCTGTATTTATTGTTGCGGTGGTAATTGCCATCCTTGGAAATGCTCTTCAGCAAAGATGGATGGTCACAGCAAAACCAATGCAGCCGAAATTAAGTAAAATCAGTCCTCTAAGCGGTTTTAGAAGACTTTTTTCTACAAGGCAGTTAATGGAATTGTTAAAGTCGGTTGCAATGATTGGGATTATAGGGATTATTGTTTACAACACCATAAAAAAACAGATGAACATACTTCTTACATTTTATGATATAACACTTAATGCTGCCCTTGCTGCAATAGGAAATATTGTTATTAATCTGGGAATACAGATAAGTGCTTTTTTTCTTGTGGTGGGATTTGTGGATTTGGTTTATCAGAAAATCAAGTTTAAAAATGATAATATGATGACCAAACAGGAAGTTAAGGATGAATTCAAAAATACTGAAGGTGATCCTCAGGTCAAGGGTCAAATCAGAAGAAAAATGCAGGAAGTTTCAAGGCGAAGAATGATGCAGGCATTGCCGGAAGCAGATGTGGTAATTACCAACCCAACACATTTTGCAGTGGCTTTAAAATATGAACCTAATACAGGCAAGGCACCTATAGTAATTGCCAAGGGTGCGGATTATCTTGCGTTTCAGATAAGAGACAGGGCAAAAGAGTACAATATTCAAATTGTTGAGAATAAGCCCCTTGCCCGAATTTTATATCACAATATAGATATTGGAATGGAAATTCCTCCGGAATTGTATCAGGCGGTAGCAGAAATTCTTGCTGCGGTTATGCGAACTAATAATAGATTATAGCATGACTTTGTGGTATTATATGTAAAGTGGTTTTTTTGCCGCTATCTATACTTAGGAGAGGAGGAATTAAGATGAGAATCAAGAAAAATGATTTGTTTATAGGTATATATATTCTTGCAGCAGTACTGTTTTTCATTATCTCAATTCCTTCGTGGCTTTTGGATATTTTATTGGCTCTTAATATAACTATTGCTTTGGTGGTTCTTTTTAACTCATTGTTTGCAAAGGAAGTATTGGATATGGCTTCTTTTCCTACAATGCTTTTGTTCACTACAATTTTCAGAATTTCTCTTAATGTATCTTCTACAAAGCTGATTCTTAAGAATGGTTACGCCGGACGGGTGGTTGCCACATTTGGAGAATTTGTAGGTGGCGGTAACCTGGTAATAGGTATTATTATTTTCATAATTCTTATAATTGTGCAGTTTATTGTTATCAATAAAGGTACAGAGAGAGTATCAGAGGTAACAGCAAGATTTACACTGGATGCCATGGCCGGAAAGCAGATGGCTATTGATTCGGATCTTAATACAGGTGCTATAAGTGATAAGGAGGCTGCTGAGAGAAGAAAGAAACTTCAGCAGGAAAACAGCTTCTTTGGCTCTATGGATGGTGCCACAAAGTTTGTCAAAGGTGATGCCACAGCAGGACTTATCATAACGGCCATTAACCTTGTAGGTGGTGTTGTTATGGGCATGATATATCAGGGATTGTCAATTAATGAAGCTCTTACAACATATACAATACTTACAATTGGTGATGGACTGTGTTCCCAGATACCTTCACTTCTTATATCTTTGTCAACAGGTATTCTCGTTACAAAGGCTTCAAGTGACGGTGAACTTGGAGATGAGATGGTGGGTCAGCTTTTCTCACTGGACAGGGTGTTGTTGATGGTAGGTGTTGCTCTCATTATCTTTGGAGTTGGTACACCTCTTCCTTGGTACATATTTGTTCCTTTGGGGGCAGTGCTTATTATATACGGACGAAAGTTAAAGGTGAAGTCCGGAGAAGCGGGAATAGAAGAGAGTGCCGCAGCTGAGGAAACTGAGGCTCAGGAAATCAGAAAGCCGGAAAATGTGGTTTCTCTTTTAAATGTGGATCCTATTGAACTGGAATTCGGATATGGAATTATTCCCTTAGCAGATGTTAATCAGGGCGGAGATCTTCTTGACCGTGTTGTTATGATAAGACGTCAGATAGCACTTGAACTTGGTGCTGTTGTGCCGATAATCCGATTGAGAGACAATATTCAGTTGAATCCTAACCAGTATGTAATTAAAATTAAGGGTATACAGGTTAGTGAAGGGGAAATTTTATTTGATCACTATATGGCTATGAATCCGGGATATGTTGAGGAGGAAATAACAGGTATACCAACATTTGAACCTTCATTTCATCTTCCTGCCATATGGATAACGGAAGGACAACGAGAGAGGGCAGAATCTCTGGGATATACGGTAGTAGATCCGCCTTCAATTATTGCTACCCATTTGACGGAGATTATAAGACAGCATATCGCAGAACTTCTTACAAGACAGGATGTTCAGAATCTTATTAATAATGTTAAAGAAAATAACACAGCACTTATTGATGAACTTGTTCCTAAGATGCTTGGTATAGGCGAAATTCAAAAGGTCTTACAAAATCTTTTGGAGGAAGGAATATCTATAAGAGATCTTGTTACAATATTTGAAACACTTGCAGATCATGCTTCTGTTACAAGGGATACTGATATTCTTACGGAATATGCAAGACAGAGTTTGAAGCGTGCTATCTCAGGAAAGTATTTTCCTCCTAATGAGGTTACCAACGTGGTAACACTGGACCCTAAGGTTGAACAGGATATTATGGGGGCAGTAAAAAATACTGAGCAGGGTTCATATCTTTCACTGGACCCTGATAAAACAAAAAGGATAATTGAGTCCTTGAGAAATGAACTTAAAAAACTGGAGGATATGGGTAAGAATCCGATAGTTATTACATCGCCAATTGTGAGATTATATTTTAAGAAACTTGCAGTTGACTACTTTAAAGACATTATTGTCATTTCGTATAACGAAGTGGAATCTAATGTGGAATTACAATCGGTGGGGATGGTGACGGCGTAAATGATAGTTAAGAAGTTTCAGGCTCCTACAGAGAAGGAAGCGATTTTAAAAGCTAATGAAGAACTTGGAAGCAATGCGGTTGTACTCAATGTTAAAACTTTGAAGCAGAGAGGAATATTCAGATTATTTAAAAAGGATATGGTTGAGGTTACTGCGGCTTTAGAAGAAAAGGATTTTGTTGACGGAATAAACAACAGAAAACCTACATTTGAAAAGAGAACTGAACATGTAAAACAGGATAATAAAACAGAAAATGCAGCAATGGGGTCTATTAATCTTGTGGCAGATGAAAAGCTGGATACCAGTTCATCTGCGGCAATAGAGCAGAAACTGGATTCTCTGCATTCTCTGTTACAGAATCAGATGGCAATGCCTAAAAATTCACCGGATTCCAGGGAAAAACTTGGTAAAGATAATGAGAAAAAGGGGGATGACAATGCCACTGAGGGTGAGAAAGTTACAAAAGAAAGAGAAAATGCCAATTTTAAGTTTCTTCAGCTTATATATAAAAAGCTTGTAGATAATGAGGTTGATGAAAAGTATGCTGATGAAATTATTGGTGATATAGAAAAATCTTTAAAAAAGGAATCTAATATTGATAGTATTCTTGCCGCTGTTTATCAGAAGATAATTCTTAAGCTGGGGCAGCCTAAGGTTATTAAGTTTTCTGAAAAACCTAAGGTTATATTTTTTATAGGTCCTACAGGAGTTGGAAAGACCACAACAATTGCCAAGATTGCTTCCAGATTTAAGCTGGAAAAGCATGCAAAAGTTGCATTTATAACTTCGGATACATACAGAATTGCCGCAGTGGAACAGCTAAATACTTATGCATCAATTATTGACTGCCCTGTTAATGTGGTTTATTCGGCTGATGAGATGGACGAGTGTCTTGATGAATATAAGAATTATGACCTTATTCTGGTGGATACTGCGGGACGTTCACATAAGTCTGAAGAACAGATGGAGGAATTAAAAGAGCTTATTGAACACGTTAAAAAACGTGACAGCGATTTTGAGTATGAAATTTATCTTACTTTAAGTATTACAACAAAGTATAAGGATTTGGTAAACATTACAGAAAAATATAAGGAAATCAATGACTGGTCAATTATATTTACTAAGCTGGATGAAACTTGTTCCCTGGGTAACATTCTTAATATCAGGCTGCTTACAGGAACGGATTTGTCATACACAACATCCGGACAGAATGTTCCTAATGATATAGAAGTTATTAACGAACAGGGAATTGCTAAACAATTATTGGGAGGTAATAACTAATGGATCAGGCAGAAAATCTTCGCAATATTATTAAAAAACAGAATCAGAATATAATTACCAATGCAAGAGTTATTGCTGTTACCAGCGGTAAGGGAGGCGTGGGAAAATCAAGTGTTTCCATAAACCTTGCTTTACAATTTACCAGAATGGGTAAGAAAGTAATAATTCTGGATGCGGATTTCGGATTGGCTAATATAGAAGTTATGTTTGGTGTTATTCCAAAGTACAATCTCAGTGACCTTATGTTCAAGGGAAAAGAACTAAAGGAGATTATCACAGAGGGACCTGAAGGTGTAGGTTTTATATCAGGAGGCTCAGGGATTGCCAAACTGGTAAATCTTGATAAGGAACAGATTAAAAGGCTTGTCAATAAGCTGTCTGAACTGGAGGAACTTGCGGATGTAATTATTATAGATACAGGAGCAGGAATTTCTCCTAGTGTTATGGAATTTCTTATGGCCAGTCCTGAAACTATTATTGTTACAACTCCGGAACCTACGTCTATCACAGATTCCTATGCACTTCTCAAAGCTTTAAGTATATGTGATGGATTTAAGCCACAGGAGAGCAGGGTGAGGATGATAGCCAATAAGGTGTCATCGGAAGCAGAAGGCCGTAATTTATATGAAAAACTAAGCATGGTTGTTTCAAAATTCCTTAACATAGACATGGAATATCTTGGAATTATTCCACAGGATAACAGTATAACAAAGGCAGTAATGAAGCAGAAACCGGTTTCGCTTATGTATCCAAATGCTTCATCAACAAAACATTTTGAACGCATTGCTAATGAGATAATTGATGATGCTGAGAAGATACCTCCTCATAAAAGAGGTGTCAGAGGATATCTTAAAAATGTATTTGCTAAAAAGTTATAGTTTCTAAAGATAAAGATACGGGCTTTGCGGAGGTATGTTATGTTTGAACCGTTATATGTGGGCTGTAAGGTGGAGTTGATACCCAAACTGGATTATACAAGTAATAGCGACACCAAAATCAGTTATGTAAGTCAGATATTAGATATGACAGAAGAATATATAATTTGTGCCATGCCTATATATGAGGGAAGGCTTATTCCTCTTGAAATAGACAGCCAGTATGATGCTTATTTTTTTGTTCAGAATAACTTTTACAAAACAGACTGTACTGTGGTGGACAGAGGAAAAACAGATAATATTCATACAGCAGTTATCCGGCTTGATACAAAGCTGGTGAAGTTCCAGAGAAGAGAGTATTACAGGCTTGAATGTACAACGTCTGCAATAATTAAGACTCTTAGTGAAAAGGAACGGGAATATTATCTAAAATTTAACAAAATTCCCGAAAATATTGTGGCAATTGAAGATAAATGTATTATAATAGATATTAGTGGTGGAGGAGTACGAATTTTCTCCAAAATTAAGTACGAAAAAAATCAATACATTGCAATCACTTTTCCGATAACGCTGGGTGATGAAACTAAGTTGAAAACTGTTGTGGGCAGGGTTGTTATGTCCATGACCAGTGCAAATAACAGTTTGGTGTTTGATAATAGAATCCAATTTGTTGATATCAGCAACAATGACAGAGAAGAAATAATTAAATATATCTTTCAGCAACAAAGGATGATGCGTAAGAAGGAAAGGGGCTAGATATATGGCTAAAAAAATACTTGTAATAGATGATTCTGCACTCATGAGAAGGGTTATATCTGATATAATAAACGAAAGTAATGAGTACGAAGTCGCTGCAATAGCAAAAGATGGTTTGGAAGGGTTTGATTTAATCACTTCAAATCCTAACCTCTACAGTGCGATTATCTTGGATATTAACATGCCTAAGATGAACGGACTTGAGTTGCTTCAGAAACTCCAAGAGAACCGTATTGAACAGACGGTTATTGTTGTCAGCACTGTTGCAAAAGAGGGAGCAAAGGAAACTATTCAGGCATTAGAGTATGGTGCATTTGATTTTGTAACCAAGCCTGAGAATTATCTTGATACTAAGAGCGACAATTTTAAAACGAGAATCCATCAGATGCTGGATGTTGCGACAAATTCAAGAGCATCTGTAGAGAGAACATTAAAACAGAGCAGCACATCAGGAACATCATCAGGTTCGGCGAATTTAAGAAGACCTTTGGCTTCGTCAACTGTTACGGGACAGGGAAGCGCAATATCTTCAATAAAACGTAGAAATGAAGATAATAATATTCCTGCGGTAAAAGTTGACGGAAATAAATTTACAGGCGTTAAAACCGGACGAAATAAGCTTGTTGCTCTAGCTTGTTCTACAGGAGGACCGAAGTCATTACAACAGGTTATACCAATGCTGCCAAAGAATCTTGATGCGGGAGTTGTTCTGGTACAGCATATGCCGGCAGGATTTACAGCATCTTTAGCTCAGAGACTTAATGAAATGAGCGAGGTAAGCGTTAAAGAAGGCGCTGACGGAGATGTTATAAAGAAAGGCTGGGTTTATATTGCACCGGGAGGAAGACATATGAAGGTTGCAAAGAACGGCCGGGATTATGTCATCAGAATAGAGGATTCACCTGCTATTGAAGGATTAAGACCATGTGCCAATATTATGTATGATTCATTACAGAATACGGATTTTGATGAAATTACATGTGTTGTGCTTACAGGTATGGGAGCTGACGGAACCAAAGGAATAAAAGGCTTGCATGATTGTCATAAAAGAATTCATGTTATAGCACAGGATGAGGAGACAAGTGTTGTTTATGGAATGCCAAAAGCACTTACTCAGACAGGTTTAGTTAATGACATCGTACCATTAAATAAAGTCGCTGAAGCAATTACAAAGAACGTGGGGGTATCTTAATTATGGATGTTAGTCAGTATCTGGAAATATTTATTGATGAATCAAATGAGCATTTGCAGTCACTTAGTGATCAGTTAATGGTTCTTGAAAAAGAGCCTGATAACAGTGACACAATTAATGAGATTTTCCGTGCAGCCCATTCATTAAAGGGTATGGCTGGAACAATGGGCTATAAGAGAATGCAGAATCTTACTCATGATATGGAAAATGTATTCTCAGAAGTACGTAGTGGTAATATAAAAGTTAATTCTGAGATGTGTGATGTTTTATTCCAGTGTCTTGATGCTTTAGAGAATTATGTCTCTAATATTCAGGCTAATCAGGATGAGGGAACTGAGGATAATGAACCTATAATAAAGGCACTTAATGCATTTATTAACGGACAGGCAGCTCCATCACCTGAGAAACAGGAAGTGGTACAGGAAGCAGCATCAACTGCAGAAGTACCGGAGGAAGCTCCTGTGGCAGAGAATGATGTAGCGTTGGCAGATTTTGAGAAGAATGCTGTAAATGAAGCATTAAAAAAAGGTCTCAACGTTTATAAGCTTGTTATAACAATTGATGAGAATTGTATACTTAAAGCAGCCAGAGCATTTCTTGTATTTAAGAATCTTGAAGGTCATTGTGATGTAATTAAAACAGATCCATCAACTCAGGATATTGAGGATGAAAAGTTTGAATTTGAATTTAAGATGGTTGTGATTTCAGAGGAAAGTGTGAAGGCTATCACAGACATCATTAAGAATGTATCTGAAATCAAGGATGCTGTGGGAGTAGCCATAACAACTCCATTTGCAGAAGAAGAGGAAAGCAAAGCAGAAGTTAAGACTGATGATAAAGGTGAGGAAAAGAAGTCGGAAGAAAAGAAAGCCGTTCCTGCCGCACAGCAGTCTAAGAAAGCACCTGCTACAGGAGGAACAAAGGCAGTAAGCCATACAGTAAGAGTTGATATAGATAAACTCGATGTTCTTATGAACCTTGTAAGTGAGCTTATTATTGCGAAGAACGGACTTGTTTCAGCCAGCGTAACAGCTGATGGAGAAACATCAACAAACAATCAGAATTTTACAGAACAGATAGAGTATCTTGAAAGAGTTACAACTAATCTTCATGAATCAGTTATGAAGGTAAGAATGATGCCTCTTGAAGGTGCAATAAGCAAGTTCCCTCGTATGATTAGGGATCTTAACAAGAAGCTTAACAAAAAGATGGAATTATACATCACCGGTGAAGAAACAGAACTTGATAGAACAGTTCTTGATGAAATTGGTGACCCTATTATGCACTTGCTTAGAAATTCAGCAGACCACGGACTTGAAAGTGCTGAGGTGAGAGCTGAGAGAGGCAAGCCTGAGGTTGGCTCAATTTTCCTTAATGCTTTTCAGGAAGGAAACAATGTCGTTATTGAAGTAGGAGATGATGGTAACGGTATTGATGTAGAGAGGGTTAAGGCCAAAGCTATAGAAAAAGGTGCTATTACGCAGGAACAGGCTGATGCAATGTCAGAGAAAGAAGCAATTGATCTTTTGTTCAGACCAAGCTTTTCTACTGCAGAAAAGATAACAGATGTATCAGGAAGAGGTGTAGGACTTGATGTTGTTAAGTCAAAGATTGAAGCATTAGGCGGAGATGTTGAAGTAAAGACAACTTATGGTGAAGGAAGTACATTCAGTATCAGACTTCCGCTTACTCTCGCAATTATTCAGGCTCTTATGGTTAAGCTGGGTGACGAGAAATATGCAATTTCCCTTGGTACAATTGAGACAATTGAGGATGTTCCGGTTAGTGAAATTAAGTATGTGCATGCAAAAGAAGTAATTCATCTGCGTGGAAGCGTAATACCTCTTGTAAGATTGAGGGAAGTGCTTGATGTTCCGGGAGAACCTGAACAGTCAGAAACAGAGGTTGTTGTAATTGTGAGAAAGGGAGACAGACTTGCAGGTCTTGTAGTTGACAGCCTTATCGGTCAGATGGAAATTGTTATTAAGTCCCTTGGTAAATATATTAGTATCAATAGAATGATTAGTGGTGCTACCATTCTTGGAGATGGTTCTGTAGCATTAATAATTGATGCAAACACATTAGTATAGGAGGACTTAATTATGGAAAATATGAATGCAATTGAAGATAAGAAACAGACAACTTCAACAACAGTTCAGTATATAGTTGTTGCTATTGGTAACGAGCAGTATGGTATTAATATAAAATATATTGATAATATTGTCAGAAAGCAGCATATTACAAGAGTGCCAAAGACACAGTCTTATTATAAAGGAGTTATTAATCTTAGAGGTGAGATTATTCCTGTTATGAGTGTAAGACTTAAATTAGGGTTGGAAGATGATGTATTTACTGATAAGACCAGGTATATTATTGTAAAGGTTGAAGGTGCAACGATTGGAATAATTGTAGATCAGGTAAGAGAAGTTGTTACTCTTGATGAAGAAGATACGGAGAAAACAACGAAAACATCTAACAGTGATGCCGCAGCTAATTATATTAGTGCCATAGGTAAGCATAATGGTGAACTGATTTCTTTACTTGATATTGTTAGCCTTGTAGTTGAGAATAATTAGTTAAGAGAGTGTGTGATTATGTCGAAGATTAATTTGGAAAACCTCAATGATATGCAGTATGATGTACTGAAAGAAATCGGAAATATTGGAGCTGGTAATGCTACAACTGCATTATCAAAGATGTTAAGCATTCGTATGGATATGTCAGTTCCAAATGTTGCATTGATACCGTTTAATGAAATTTCATCCCTTATTGGAAGCGAGGATCAGATAGTTGTAGGCATTCTTCTTGGCATCGAGGGAGATATTGATGGAATGATGATGTTTATATTTGATGTTAAATCGGCACGTCATCTTGTAAATACTATTATGATGCGGGATAAAGATGCAGGGATTGACGCAGGCGAGAATTTTAACGAAATGGAAATGTCGGCACTTAATGAAATTGGAAATATTGTATCAGGTTCGTATCTTACAGCAATATCATCTTTGACAAGTTTAAAGATGGTTTCCACTGTACCTAGTATGACTATTGATATGGTTGGGGCACTGCTTAGCGTACCTGCGTCAGAATTTGGAAAGTATGGAGATAAATTATTACTCATTCAGTCGCAATTTGGAGAAATGGATTTTGTAACAGGATATTTCCTTCTTATTCCCGAATTGGATTCCTATGATAAGATTCTTGCTTCCCTGGGTATGTAATTATATTATGAGTAAATTCCTGCAGGGAGAAAAAGAGTTTAGATGTAAATCTAAACTCTTTTTGATGGGAATTTCTATGAGAGATGATGCGTATGTATTTAAATGATATGATAAAGGTTGGAATGGCGGATTTGAAAACGTGTAAGTCTCCGGGTGTCTTAACTACTTTAGGGTTGGGTTCATGCGTCGGGGTTGCGTTATACGATCCTGTCACCAAAATAAGTGGATTGCTTCATTGTATGCTGCCGGATAGCACACAGTTTCGCAACAATTCAAATGTTGCCAAGTTTGCGGATAGCGGATTGGATGAATTGGTTAAGGAAATGATATCCAATGGAGCCAATAAGAGCAGATTGGTTGCAAAGATAGCAGGTGGAGCACAGATGTTTGCCATGAATACAAGTAATGATACATTGAGGGTTGGAGAGCGAAATGTCGCTGCTGTAAAACAGAAACTTTCTGAACTCAATATACGATTATTATCAGAGGATTGTGGCTTGAATTATGGTAGAACAGTAGAGTTCTATTCCGAAACGGGAGATTATATTATCAAATCGGTTGGTAAGCCTGAAAAAACAATATAATTATATTGGGGTGCATTATGAAAAAGTTTAGAAATATTCCGGCGATAGTTACATTGCTTGTGGGCTTTATTATGAGTATTATTATGATTATATCCAAGTATGAACTTGTTGAGTTTTTGTGGACATTGGTTGTTGTCATGGTATTATTCTATATTGCCAGCCTTATTTTGTGTGTTATTCTTAACAGAATATTTGCTGATAAGGATGAAAGCAAAGAAGAATCAAAAAAATCAGAGAATGATGATTTAAAAGATGACGAAGTAGAGTTATCAGACAATAACGAATCGGATGCTGAAAAGTAATATATAGACTGACAATTTATCATATTTTAGTGGTAATATGTCGTAAAATGTGTTATTATGGTACATATTATTAAGCGTGGGGGCATTCTAGAATGGATGAGGCAGGAAGAAATAAACTGTGGGAAAGTTACATGGCATCTCGCAGCAGTGAGGTGAGAGAGCAGCTTATCTTAGAATATGCACAGCTTGTTAAACTTGTAGCAGGAAGAATGAATATGTATCTTGGATATAATGTTGAATATGATGATTTGGTTGGGTATGGCATATTCGGACTTATTGACGCAATAGATAAGTTTGATTACGGAAAGAATGTTAAATTTGAGACCTATGCCAGCTTGAGAATCAGGGGCGCGATACTGGATCAGATTAGAAAGATGGATTGGATTCCAAGATCTTTGAGACAGAAGCAGAAGAAAATAGATGCGGCTATGTCTAAAATTGAAAGTGAGAAGGGTAGAATTGCCACTGATGAGGAATTGGCTGAAGAATTGGAGATATCAATTGATGAGTTGAATGAGTGGCAGGGACAAACTAAGGCATCTAATTTAATTTCTCTTGATGAATATACTGAAGCAGGCAGTGAAGTTAAGATGGAAGCAGTGGGGAATTCACATTTTGAACAGCCCGAAGATGCAGTTGAGAAAGAAGAACTTAAGAAAAAGATGGTACAGGCAATTGATATGCTCACTGAAAAAGAACGGAGTGTTATTGTACTGTATTATTATGAAGAGATGACATTAAAGGAAATAAGTCTTACCTTAGAGGTATCAGAATCAAGAGTATCCCAGCTTCATACAAAAGCACTTAATAAAATGAAGCGAATTCTTGGAGATTATGTATTTCCAATGTAGATGTGAAATAGTTTACATATCTTTTGTTTAACGAAAAGCAGACTACAATTTTTACAACGATATTAATTATGAGCGAGACTTGAATGTATAATGTGAGGCATGTATGATTAAAGAATGTGGTGTAGGATATTTTCAATTTGAGACCAAAGAGGATGGATTATATATTAATGTTTATCCACCTAAAGAAGGGAAAAAACCAGCATCTATAGATGATGTAATGTATTATATTGATAAGAAACAGATTAACTGTGATATCGTTAAACTTGATGAGGCAATAAAGCAGGGCAGGAGTGCCGTATCATCTGTAAAAGTGTCACCTGAGCAGATACATGCTTACAGTGAGTTCGGCGATTATAGGATAAGCAGGGACGGAATGAAAGTTGAAGCTGTTTTCTATCCTCCTTTCATTGGAGCTGATTTGCTTAGTGTGGATGAAATTGTCAGAGATTTGGAATATATCGGAATTAAACATGGAATACAGGAATCGGTTATTAAGGACTTTGTAGCAGCGAGAGAGTATGGTAAAGCTTATACTGTTGCATTGGGAAGTGAGCCTAGAAACGGAAGTGACGGGTATATTGAATACAAGTTTGATGTTGATTTAAAGCCTAGTCCTAAGATGAATGATGATGGTACGGTGGATTTTCATTCTCTTGAAAATATTAATCATGTTTCCAAGGGAGATGTTGTAGCGGTTCTTCACCCGGAGGATCGTGGAGATGCGGGAATGGATGTCCTGGGAAGAAAGGTTAATCCTGCTAAAGTTAATCATGTTATATTCAGATTCGGACGTAATATGGTGATATCCGAGGATGGATTGGAACTTATAAGCCAGGTGAGCGGACATGTTATTCTTGAAGGGGACAAGATATTTGTATCTAATGTATTGGAATTAGTTGATGTTGATAATTCAACAGGTGATATTGATTATGAAGGCGATGTGAATATTAAGGGAAATATACTTGCCGGATTTACAGTAAAAGCATCAGGAGATGTGGTTGTTAACGGAATTATGGAAGGAGCAACTGTTATTGCAGGTGGTTCCATAACTTTTAACAGAGGTGTTCAGGGAATGAACAAAGCTGTCATAAAAGCAGGGGGCAATATTGTTTCCAAATTTATCGAGAGTGCAGAAAGTGTAACAGCCGGTGGTGATATAGAATCTGACTCTATTCTTCACAGTAAGGTTATTTCAAAGGGTGTTATAAGAGCGACAGGAAGGAATGGTCTTATTATTGGAGGAGATGTAAAGGCTATTGTCGCAATAGAGGCTAAAACAATCGGAAATTCAATGGGTACCAATACCACAGTGGGCGTGGGAGTTGACCCGGCTATGAAGCGCAGGGTTGATGAACTTAAGAAGAGTCTGAGCCAGCTTGGTGACAATAAAATACAGCTTAACCAGATTTTAACTGCACTTAGGAAGAAACAGGATGCAGAAGGAGAACTTTCTCCTGACAAAAAAGAACTTCAGTCTAAAACCATGCGTAATGTTATAATGCTGGAACAGGAGATTAATAAACAGAAAAAAGAATTTGAAGAAATCAGAGGACAACTTGGCGAGGAAAAGAATGCATCTATTAAGGTGAGCAATACTTGCTTTGTTGGAACAAAGATTATGTTTGGCGATTTGTGTATGTTTGTTAAGGAAAAATATGACCATTGTCAGTTCAGAAAAGAGGGAGCTGATATTAAATGCATGGCGCTTTAGTGGGGAATGATAATAGAGCTGGAGGAGTTTTATGATTATAAGACCTACAGAATTTGGAATGATTCAACAACAGAACTCAGTATCCCAAATACAGCATAATGCTGAATCCAGGCCGGCAGTTGAACAGCAGACTATTGCCGGGCAGCTGCGAAAGGATACAGATGTTAAATCTGAGCAGGTGGTAGAGAAAGAGAATGTTGATAATTCTGAAAGAAAATTCGACGCCAAGGATAAAAGTGATAACGAATATTCCAAGGATGGTTCATCAAAAAAGAAAAGACAAAGTTCCGATGGAAGAGTTTTTATAAAAGGACAGGGAAGTATGGACTTTGACATTAAAATATAATATATTATATACGTTTAGATAATGAGTGAAAGATATTTTGTCTTTCACTCAAACTTTATTTTCTGTGGAGGTTAATATGACTGCGGTTGAAATAGTTCTTATAGTCATTGGAATAATATGTATTGTTGCAAGCTTCATATTTGATATGACAGGCAATGATAAGGATGAAGTGGGGGAAATTGTATCTTCAGAGCTTAATGAGGCTCAGAAGCAAAAAATCAGAGAGCAGATTAATGGAATAATTGAGGAAGAACTTGAAGGCATATCGGAGAGAACAGAGGCATCATTAGATAAAATATCCAACACAAAGATTTTGGAAATGAATGAATATGCTGAAAATGTTCTTGGGGAGATAAACAGGAATCATAATGAGACGGTATTTCTCTTTGATATGCTTAATGAAAAAGCAAAAGAAATTAAGACAACTGTAAAGGATGTTAATATTACAAAAAGACAGGTGGAAAAAATTCAGGCTGAGGTTAAGGCGGCTGATGATACTGCGGTAACAGTTGAACCTGACTCAACATTTGATAATAATCCTCCCGCTTATGAAAAATCAGAAAAGGGCGTTACAAATACAAAGGATATTGCTAAAGAGAGATTAATTGCCCTTGTGAAAAAAAGTAATGAAAAGGCGAGACTACAGGATAATGATATTGTGAGAGCAAATCAGGCGGAAAACCTTGGAAATGCAGTTAGTAATAAAAATGAAGTATCAAATGAAAGTGATAAAGAGAAAAAGTTAGAAAAGACAGCTGAGGGAAATACAGCTGATAAAGAAACTGATAAAGAGAAGGAGAAGAAAACAACTGTAAAGAAAACAGCAGAAGAGACAGTTGAAGAGAAAATATCCGTAAAGAAGGCAACTGTAGAGATGCCTGAAGAAGTAACCTTGGATAAGCCTACAGAAAAGAAGACTCCTGTAGAAAATGATACGGAAAAGACAACAACACAGAAGAAAACAACCACTAGGAAAACGCCGGTGAAAGCGAAGGCAGAGCAGGCTGATGCAGAGAAGAAAACGACCACTAGGAAAACTTCAGTAAAAGCGAGCACAGAGCAGGCTGAAACAGAGAAAAAAACAGTCGTCAGGAAAACTTCGGTAAAAGCGGGTACAGAACAGGCTGATACAGAGAAGAAAACAACCCGTAAGAAAACTGCTGAAAAGAAGACAACAACTGCTGCAACAAAAAAATCCGATGCTAATAAAGAGGCAGAAAATGCTGTAATCCAATTTGAAAGCGGAATGTCTAACAATGAGAAAATATTGAAAATGAATGAGTTGGGTTATGCTAATAAAGATATTGCAAAGCAGCTGAATATGGGGGTTGGCGAAGTTAAGCTTGTTGTTGACCTTTATAAAGGCGGAAAATAAGGATGAGGATTAGGTATGAAGTTTAGGTACTATTTACGTGGCCTGGGTGCCGGCATGATTATAACTGCAATAATTCTTATGATTGCAGGTGAGGTGAACGGTGTTAATACATCAAAGGGCTATGACGGAAATGAGGGCAGTAAAGCTGAAGGTTCGGTTATTGCATATACAACGGAGTCAGATAATGGGGAATCCACATCTGAAGAGACTGGGAAAGAGACTGGGAAAGAGACTATGACAGAGTCTTTGGTAGCTACAAAAGAAGAAGCAACAAAGACTACTGAAACAGCCGGTACGACACAACCTGTTGTTGAGACTACTGCAAAGCAGGAAACTACAACTGCGACGGCTACAGCCGGAACAGTTAATTCCAACGGGAAGGTGCAGGTGTACATAAAAGATGTATATTATGCTTATCAGGCTGGTGATATATTATATAATGCAGGTGTTATAAGTGATAAAGCAGCGTTTAACAATTATATGAACACAAGTGTTTATGCTACAAAAATTAAAGAGGGAATGTATGAGATTACACCCGGTGAATCCTACGAAAACATCGCAAAGATAATAACACAAAGCAAATAATTACAAATTTAATGCAAGCAGTTTAATTAAATTGCTTGCATTATTTTGTTAGTATTGTTATAATACCCTTCGTGTAAAAAACATGCAGGTGGATTTCATGACTGGTGCCGGTTTACGCGCCGGTGGTTGTGAGGGTTGAAGTCTGCAAAAGAATGATTAACCAATGGAGGTATTAAAATGAGCGTAATTTCTATGAAACAGTTACTTGAGGCAGGTGTTCATTTCGGACATCAGACAAGAAGATGGAACCCTAAGATGGCAGAGTACATCTACACAGAGAGAAACGGTATCCATATTATCGATTTACAGAAGTCTGTAGGCAAGGTTGATGAGGCTTATAAGGCAATCTCTGATATCGTTGCTGACGGCGGTACAATCCTTTTTGTTGGAACAAAGAAGCAGGCTCAGGATGCTATAGCAACTGAGGCACAGCGTTGCGGTATGTTCTATGTAAATGAGAGATGGTTAGGCGGTATGCTTACTAACTTCAAGACAATTCAGTCAAGAATTGAAAGATTGAAGGAAATCGAGACAATGCAGGAAGATGGAACATTTGATGTTCTTCCTAAGAAGGAAGTTATCAACTTAAAGAAGGAATTAGAGAAGCTTCAGAAGAACCTTGGTGGTATCAAGGAAATGAAGAGAATTCCTGATGCAATCTTTATCGTTGATCCTAAGAAGGAAAGAATCTGTGTTCAGGAAGCACATGCACTTGGAATTAAGTTGATTGGTATTGCTGATACAAACTGCGATCCTGATGAACTTGACTATGTAATTCCTGGTAATGATGATGCAATCAGAGCTGTTAACTTAATAGTAGCAAAGATGGCAGATGCAGTTATAGAAGCTAACCAGGGTGAAGAAGCAATTCCTGTTGAAGAGGAAGAGGTAGCTGAGGAAGCATAATATAAACGTTAATATTACAATTATGAAGCGGATGTTGCATATATGATGTCCGCTTCAATTGGGTATAAAGATATTTATTAATATATAACATAATGGAGGATTTTGACATGGCAGCAGTAACAGCAGCAATGGTGAAGGAATTAAGAGAAATGACAGGCGCAGGTATGATGGATTGCAAGAAAGCGCTTGCTAATACAGACGGCGATATGGATAAGGCTGTAGAATATTTAAGAGAAAATGGAATGGCTAAGGCTGCAAAGAAGGCTGGAAGAATTGCAGCAGAGGGTATTGTTAAGGTTGCAGTTGAAGGTAACAAGGCAGCAATTGTTGAAGTTAATTCAGAGACAGACTTCGTTGCAAAGAATGCTGACTTTAATGCTTACGTAGATGATGTAGTAGCACAGGCACTTAATACAAGTGCAACAGATATTGATGCATTTTTAGCTGAGAGCTGGGCAAAGGATTCTTCTAAGACTGTTGCAGAAGAGTTAGCAAGCCAGGTTGCTGTAATCGGTGAGAACTTAAAGATTAGAAGATTCGCTCAGATTGAGGAAAACAACGGATTTATTGCATCATATATCCATATGGGCGGTAAGATTGGTGTATTAGTTGATGTTGAATCAGACGTTAAGAACGATGCTGTTTTAGAGATGGCTAAGAATGTGGCTATGCAGGCTGCAGCTTTAAAGCCTATGTATACAACAAGAGATGAAGTTGACCCTGAATTCCTTGCTAAGGAAACAGAGATTATCACAGCAACAGCTAAGAATGAGAAGCCGGATGCTAATGATAAGATTATTGAAGGTATGGTTAAGGGACGTATAAACAAGGAATTAAAGGAAATATGTCTTGTAGACCAGGTTTATGTTAAAGCTGAAGATGGAAAGCAGACAGTAGCTGCATATGTTGAACAGGTTGCAAAAGAAAACAACGCAAATATTAAGATTAAAGGATTTGTTCGTTTCGAGACAGGTGAAGGTATCGAGAAGAAGAATGAAGATTTTGCAGCAGAAGTAGCAGCTCAGTTAGGACAGTAATATAAAATTATATACTGAAATTTTGCAGTATATATAAGATAGTGTAAAGGAAATCTGTTCAGATATAGGTATCTGAACGGGTTTCCTTTTTTAATGAAATCTACAAATTTGGGATATAAATAAAAATTTTCTTCTATATTTTGTCATCTTATGATATAATTTATCCAAATCATGTTTAATGTGTTATTGAACAGTATTCAACTATGGAGGAGATTACAATGAGTTTTTTTAAAGATTTTAAGGATGATTTATCTGAAGATGTAAAAAGCCTTTATGGCGACGATATTGAAAAGGAAGTTGAAGAAGATAAGGATGAGGATTTAATGGTTAACACATTAGATGATCCGGAGCTTGCCAAGATGGCTGAGAGTCTTAAGAAAGAAGTAGAAGAATCCCCTATCTCTGATAAGTTGGATGAAGAGTTGAATTCCAAGACGGAAGATAAAGAGATGAATGCTGAACCTGCTGAAGAAAAGGATTCGGAGGTTACTCAGGGAGCAGATGCAGAAGAAGAGATTGCTGATGAAACAGCAGTAATAACTGAAGGACTTACTGTTAAAGGAGACCTTGATTCTATAGGTTCCATTGATTTATTTGGCTCTGTTGACGGCAATATCACTTGTCGTGGAAAGCTTACAGTAAGCGGCTCTATATTTGGTTCATCAAAGGCTAATGAAGTTTTTGCTAATAATGCACAAATAGAGGGCGATATTGATGCCAAAGGCTCTGTAAAGATTGGACAGGGTACAGTTATAGTAGGTAATATCACTGCAACATCAGCAGTTATTGCAGGAGCTGTTAAGGGTGACATTGATGTTCATGGTCCTGTTATTGTGGATGCCTCAGCTATAGTTGTGGGAGATATTAAGTCTAAGACTGTTCAGATTAATAACGGTGCTACCATAGACGGAAGATGCTCACAGTGCTATGCAGATGTTAATACTGATTCTATATTTAACTTAAAGAATAAGAAAAGTTCTAAGTAATATGGAGGTTAATAATGAGTGATATTAAAAGAGTAATTCTTAAGTTAAGCGGAGAGGCATTATCCAAAGACAAGGCGTCAGGATATGACGATGAACTTATTGAGAATATCGCTAATCAGGTTAAGACTATAATAGATAAAGGAATTAATGTTGGAGTCGTAATTGGGGGAGGAAATTACTGGAGAGGTCGTTCTAATAATAATATTGACAGGACTAAGGCTGATCAGATTGGTATGCTTGCCACAATTATGAACTGTATATATGTATCTGAAATATTCAGATCCTGCGGACTTAAAACAAACATACTTACACCTTTTGAGTGCGGAAGTATGACAAAGCTCTTTTCAAAGGACAGGGCTAACAAATATTTTGAAAAAGGTATGGTTGTTTTTTTTGCAGGTGGTACAGGACATCCTTATTTCTCAACGGATACAGGAATTGTACTTAGAGCTATTGAAATGGATGCCGACGCAATTCTGCTTGCAAAGGCAGTAGATGGCATTTATGACAGTGATCCTAAGGTGAACCCAAATGCTAAAAAATACGACAAAATATCAATACATGAGGTGGTAGATAAGCAACTGGGCGTGATTGATATGACGGCGTCCGTAATGTGTATGGAGAATAAGATGCCACTTATGGTGTTTGGACTTAATGAAAATAACAGCATAGTTAATGCGTTGTCAGGTAACTTTAACGGAACAGTAGTTACCGTTGATTAAATTAAATTTTGAAAGCGAGATAATACAATGAGTGATATTAAAGATTTTGAAGTAAAAATGCAGAAATCAGTTGAAAGTCTTAAAGAAGATTTTACAACAATAAGAGCAGGAAGAGCTAATCCTCACATACTTGATAAGATTAGAGTGGATTATTACGGTACACCAACACCTCTCCAGCAGGTAGCCAATATATCTGTTCCTGAGGCAAGAATGATTCAGATTCAGCCTTGGGAAGCAAGCCTTATAAAAGAAATTGAGAAGGCTATTCTGGTTTCAGAACTTGGTATTACACCAAACAATGATGGAAAAGCTATCAGATTGGTATTCCCTGAACTTACGGAAGAAAGACGTAAAGAGCTTGCTAAGGAAGTTAAAAAGAAGGGTGATAACGCCAAGGTTGCAGTAAGAAATGTCAGAAGAGATGCTAATGACCAGATTAAGAAGCAGAACAAGGCCGGAGAGATATCAGATGATGAAGCTAAGAATGCAGAGGATGAGATTCAGAAGCTTACAGATAAATATGTAGCTGCTATTGATAAGGCAATTGAAGAAAAGTCTGAAGAGATACTTACGGTATAAGAATAAAAATGGGATGTTGCATTATTTCTTAGTGTGACATCCCTTCTTTTGTATGCCTGGTGGCGCAGGCTGTTGTGTGATATGTAATATTTAACAATTAATTAATGTAATTATACTATATAAAATGTTATGATAATTATATAATTATAACAACGGAGGACTTTCTATAATATGGATAGATTCAATGAAGAGTTAGGACTGAACATACCTGCTCATGTAGCTGTTATACTGGATGGTAACGGAAGGTGGGCAAAAAAGAGACTTATGCCCAGAACCTACGGACATATGCAAGGAAGCAAGGTCGTTGAGGATATGCTTTATATAGCTGATGATTTGGGTATTCAGTATTTTACTGTATATGCTTTTTCCACAGAGAATTGGAAGAGATCGGAAGAAGAAGTTGGAACATTAATGGGTATCTTAAGAAAATATCTTAAGGATTGCGTTAAGAAATCCATGAAGAATAATGTAAGGTGCAGAGTCATAGGAAGAAGAGAAGAGTTAAGTGATGATATTGTAGAAAGTATCATTAATCTGGAAGAAAAGACAAAGAATAATACCGGTCTTAATTTTACTATTGCAATTAATTATGGCGGAAGGGATGAAATTACCCGCAGTGTTAGAAAAATCGCCCAAAAGGTAGCTCGTGGTGAAATTAACCCGGATGAAATAGATGAGAAATTAATTAATGATAATTTAGATACATGGGAACTTCCGGATCCTGATTTGTTAATAAGAACAAGTGGGGAACAACGATTATCCAATTATCTTCCCTGGCAGCTGGCATATACGGAATTTTATTTTACCGATGTTCTCTGGCCAGATTTTAACAGAGAAGAACTTATCAAGGCATGTGAAAAATATAATAAACGAGAGAGAAGATTTGGCGGTGTAAAGGAGGGATAATATGCTTACTAGAATAATGAGCGGTATAGCTTTGGTATTAATTTTTGTCCCTGCACTTTATTTAGGCGGATGGTTTTTGTACGGCCTGTGTATGTTAATCTCAATGGTGGGTCTTTTTGAACTGCTGAGAGTTAATAAACTGGAGAAATCATCAATGGGAATAGCCTGTTATATAGCTGCCGGATTATACTATTTAAGTATTCTTTTTGATAATTCACAATATAGTGTATTTATACTGGTATTAACTTTTATTGGTCTTATGTCGGTCTACGTGCTTACATTTCCAAGATACAAGGCAGAGGATACTATGTGGGCATTCTTTAGCGTTATGTATGTTGTTGTAATGCTCTCATATATATACACCACAAGGATGTTTAGCGATGGAATATATATTGTATGGCTGATATTTGTTTCTTCCTGGGGAAATGATACATTTGCCTATTTTACAGGCGTTATATTAGGAAAGCATAAGATGGCACCGGAATTATCACCTAAGAAGTCAATAGAGGGTGCTGTAGGAGGTATTATTGGAGCTACGGTGTTGGGCCTGCTCTACGGATATATTGTAAGTCCGAGAATGTCAGAAGTATTTTTACATCCTGTAATCACATTTGGAATAGCAAGTTTTATAGGAGCAATACTGTCTATTGTTGGTGATTTGGCTGCGTCGGCTATAAAAAGAAATCATAATGTAAAGGACTATGGCAATATTATACCGGGGCATGGTGGTATTCTGGACAGATTTGACAGTGTTATATTTACAGCACCTGTTGTTTACTGGGCTGTTTTATTGTTGAACAATTTTTATATGATTTAACTGAATGGAGAAGATTATGAGAGGAATTTCATTATTAGGTTCTACGGGTTCTATAGGAACACAGACCTTAGATGTGGTTAGAAGAAATAATGACATTAAAGTTGTGGCGCTGGCTGCGGGAACCAGGGTTAAGGAACTTGCTGAACAGGTAAGAGAGTTTAAACCGGAGCTTGTGTGTGTAGGCAAGGAAGAGCTTGTTTCAGAGTTGAAAGTACTCCTTGGCGACATGAATGTTAAGGTTGTTTATGGTGAGGAGGGGCTTATTGAGGCAGCTACCATTGCTTCTGCTGATATTGTTCTTACTGCTGTTGTGGGAATGATGGGGATTATTCCTACAATTGAGGCTATTAAGGCCCATAAGGATATTGCTCTTGCCAATAAGGAAACTTTAGTTACAGCCGGACATATAATTATGAAGCTTGCAAAAGAGTGCAACGTTAATATATATCCTGTAGACAGTGAACATTCTGCCATTTTCCAGTCTTTGAACGGAGAGTATCACAGAGAGGTGGAGAAAATACTTCTTACTGCTTCAGGAGGACCTTTCAGAGGAAAGAAAAGAGAGGAGCTTGTTAATGTAACATTGGAAGATGCACTTAACCATCCAAACTGGTCTATGGGCAGAAAAATTACAATTGATTCTTCCACAATGGTAAATAAAGGTCTGGAGGTTATGGAAGCACAGTGGCTTTTTGATGTTCCGTCATCTAAGGTACAGGTTATTATCCAGCCACAGAGCATTATCCATTCCATGGTAGAATTTGTTGATGGTGGTATTATGGCACAGCTGGGCAGTCCGGATATGAGACTTCCTATACAGTACGCACTCTATTATCCTCATAGAAGAGAACTTAATACAAAAAGATTAGATTTTTACGAATTGGGGAATATAACCTTCGAAAAGCCGGATTTTGACACCTTTAAGGGGCTGAAACTGGCCTATGATGCATCGGATAGAGGCGGTAATATACCTACGGCATTTAATGCTGCCAATGAACTGGCGGTTGCCAAATTCCTTGACAGAAAGATAAAATATCTGGATATTCCTGATATAATTGAGTATTCAATGAAAGAAACCAGATTTATTGATAATCCTTCGGTTGAAGAGATTCTTGCAACTGAAAAATCAGTATATGAGCTGGTTGAAAGCAGGTGGTAGAGTGGTTCTTAATGTAATATTAGCAATATTGGTACTTAGCGTCATAATTATAATTCATGAATTTGGTCATTTTATTGTTGCTAAGGCAAATGGTATAACTGTAGTTGAATTTTCGCTGGGCTTTGGACCTAAGCTTCTGCACTTTAAAAAGGGTGAAACAGAATATTGTCTTAAGCTGCTTCCTTTTGGAGGAGCATGTATAATGCTTGGTCAGGATTTTATTGAATCTATGTCAGATGATGATGATGACAATGATGATAAGAAGGATTTGGAAAAGCATATTAATGGGGAATATTCTGATGGTAATGCATCTTCAAAAGATGCCGGCTCATATATGTCAGGGAAGGTTTTGGAAAATGCTTTGGATAATGGGTATGATATGTCCAAATCATTTGCTAATAAGTCGGTATGGTCGAGAATTGCTGTTATAGCCGCAGGACCGATTTTTAATTTTATTCTTGCTTTTGTATGTGCAATTGTAATTATCGGCAGTATCGGATATGATCCCTGTACTGTTGATGTAATTTACGATAATTCTCCGGCTGCTCAGGCGGGGCTTCAGCAGGGAGATAAGATTGTAAAGGTGAACAATCAGGGAATAACATTCTATAGGGATTATTCATTTTACAGATATTATCACGCTGATAAAGAAATGAAAATAACCTATGTAAGAGATGGTGAAAAATATACCACAACTCTTACTCCTGAGTATGTTAAGCAGGAAAAATACCAGATGGGTATTATTATTACCGAAAATTGCATGATAAGCTCTGTATCAGATAATACCCCTGCGTCTAGGGCAGGAATAAAGTCAAAAGATATAATAAAGTCCATTAACGGAGTGGAAATGACAAATAATACCCAGATAACAGAGGCAATTACATCATGTAACGGACAGCAGCTTGATGTAGTGGTAGTCAGAGACGGAAAAGAAGTTAACCTTAAGGTGACTCCTGAATATGTGGAAAATGAAAGCTACTATACCGGATTTGCATGTTATGGGGCGAGAACCAAATTGTCGCCAATGGGAACAATTAAATATGCATTCTGTGAAGTGGGATATAGTATAAATACAGTAATTAAGAGTCTTGGAATGATGTTTACAGGACAGGTTGGAGTTAATGACTTAATGGGACCTGTAGGAACTGTCAGTGCTATGAGTGATATTGTGGAAGAAAGCAAGGCCGACGGTACATTCTATGTATTTCTTAATCTCCTCAATCTTGCAGGACTTATAAGTGCCAATCTGGGGGTTATGAATCTTCTGCCTATTCCCGCGCTTGATGGAGGAAGGCTTGTGTTCTTAATTCTTGAGGTGTTAAGAGGTAAGCCTGTAAAGAAAGAACATGAGGGTATGGTACATTTTATCGGAATGATACTTCTTGTAATACTTATGGTGTATATAATGTTTAAGGACATCAGGGGATTGTTCTGAAATTCCGGTGTATTGAAAAAATAAGGAGAAGTTTATGTATAGGGATAATACTAAAACAGTAAAGATAGGTAACAAGGTTATAGGTGGCGGTAATCCTATTATGATTCAGTCAATGACCAATACTCATACTGAGGACATTGAAGCTACGGTAGCACAGATTCACGCTCTTGAGAAAGCTGGATGCGATATTATCCGGTGTACTGTACCAAACGAAGAAGCTGCTCTTGCCATAAAGGAAATAAAGAAACAGATTAAAATCCCCCTTGTGGCTGATATACATTTTGACTATAAGATGGCTATCGCTGCCATTGAGAATGGTGCTGATAAAATCAGAATTAATCCCGGTAACATCGGAGACAGCGAGAAAATAAAAGCTGTTGTCAAGGCAGCCAAAGAACGCAATATACCTATAAGGGTAGGGGTTAATTCAGGTTCCCTGGAAAAAGAAATCGTGGAAAAACATAATGGTGTAACTGCAGAGGGAATAGTGGAGAGTGCCCTGGATAAGGTTAAGATTATTGAAGATTTGGGATATGATAACCTTGTTGTAAGCATCAAATCCTCAGATGTAATGATGTGTGTTAAAGCACATGAACTTATAGCCCGTCAAACTGACCATCCGCTCCATGTGGGAATTACTGAGTCGGGAACTGTATTTTCCGGCAGTATAAAATCATCCATAGGTCTGGGACTTATTTTAGGTCAGGGAATTGGTGATACTATAAGAGTGTCTCTAACAGGGGACCCGGTAAAAGAGATTGAAGCAGCCAAGATTATTCTTAGAACTCTTGGATTAAGAAAGGGAGGAATAGAAGTTGTTTCCTGTCCTACCTGTGGAAGAACAAGAATAGATCTTATAGGACTGGCCACACAGGTTGAAAATATGGTAAAAGATTACGACTTGGATATCAAGGTTGCTGTAATGGGATGTGTTGTTAACGGTCCGGGAGAGGCAAAGGAAGCGGATATCGGTATTGCAGGTGGTGATGGCTGCGGTGTACTTATTAAGAATGGCGAGATTATGAAGAAAGTAAAAGAGGAGGAATTGCTTTCTACATTAAAGTATGAGCTTGACAATTGGAACGCGTAGGAGTTGTTTTTATGTATAAGTTTTTTGAGGTTTTTAAGAGTTTAAGACTGCCGGAAGAAATAGCTGTATATATGGTTAATGCGGATGTTTTGAATGTAACCAGAACATCTACTAATTCTCTGGCAAGAGTTTACATAAAAAATGACAGAGTAATTAATAAGCGTATAATTGTTAAAGTTGAGGATGCACTGAAAAAGCAGATTTTCAGAGTACAGAATATGGATGTAAGGATTATTGACAGATATAATCTTTCAAAACAGTATACTCCAAGTAATATTATGGAAGTATATTATGACAGTATTCTGTTTGAGCTGGAAAGATATTGGACGTTAGAATACAATCTTTTTAAAAATTCATCATGGGAATTTGAAAAGGAAGATTTGCTGGTACTTACACTGGAGGATGGATTTCTTGCCAGAACATATGCTGATAATCTGAGAGATTATTTTAAAAAGGTATTTCTAAACAGGTTCGGATTTGATGTTGATGTTGAGTATAAGTATGCAGACAAGACAGAGAGCCATTATGAAAGGGAAAATGCCCATAAGCTGAGCCTGAGAGTAAAGCAGATAGAAGAAAACATGATGGCAGCAGCTAATGATAATAATGATGATGAAAAGTCTGCAGATAAAAAAGCAAAGAATGCGTCTGAGAAGAAGGCAGAACAAAAAGCTAAAGCGGCTGCTTATTTTAATGAGAGAGGACCGGCAGGGAAAGAACTTTCTTATCATAAAAAAACGGCTAACACGGACGTATTGTACGGAAGAGACTTTGATGATGAACCGGTTCCTATTGAGCAGATAGATACTGCAATAGGTGATGTTGTAATCTCAGGAATGGTTAGAGGTGTTGAAACAAGAGAAATCAGAAACGAAAGAACTATTATAATGTTTTCTGTTACTGATTTTACCGATACCATTATGGTGAAAATGTTTGCAAAGAATGAGCAGCTTCCTGAACTTATGGACTTTATAAAGAAAAAGAACTTTCTTAAAATTAAAGGTGTTGCCTCTGTGGATAAATATGATCAGGAGGTTGCAATATCCAACGTTTCGGGAATAAGAAAGGGTGTTGATACAAGAGTTACAAGAAGTGACCTTGCTTTGCATAAGAGAGTGGAACTTCACTGCCATACAAAAATGAGTGATATGGATGGAGTATCAAGTGCAGGGGATATCATCAGGCAGGCGGTAAAGTGGGGACATAAAGCCATAGCAATAACAGATCATGGTGTTGTTCAGGCTTTTACCGAGTGCAAACATGTTATGGATGATCTTGAATCCGAGTATAAGAAAAAGGGCGAAAAACTTGATTTTAAAGTGATTTACGGTGTTGAGGCATATCTTGTTGATGATACGAAGCAGATTGTAACCAATGCAAAGGGACAGTCATTTAAGGATGATACATTTGTTGTATTTGATTTAGAGACAACAGGATTTTCAGCTCTTGTAGATAAAATAATTGAAATTGGAGCTGTAAAAGTAAAGAACGGAGAGATAATTGACAGGTTTTCAACCTTTGTAAATCCTAAAGTGCCTATTTCTTTCAGAATAGAAAATCTTACGGGAATAAGCGACAGTATGGTTATGGATTCTCCTGTAATTGATGAGGTACTTCCTGAGTTTCTTGAGTTTTGTAAAGGCTGTGTACTTGTTGCTCATAATGCGGAATTTGACACTAGTTTTATAATTCATAATGCTGAAACTCTGGGACTGGACGTGGAATTTACATATATTGATACAGTGCTTTTGTCCCAGTTTCTCATTCCTAATCTTCATAACTATAAGCTTGACACTCTTACAAAGCATCTTAATGTTGTGTTGGAAAACCACCATAGAGCGGTAGATGATGCAGAGGCTACAGCATGCATATATATTAAGCTTGTGGAAATGCTTTATGAAAGAGATATATTTACACTGGATAAACTCAATGAAGAAGGAAAACTTGATGAAGAATCAATCAGAAAACTACATCAGTATCATTGTATAATTCTTGCATCAAATGAGATGGGAAGAATTAACCTATACAGGCTTATATCAGCATCACACCTGCAGTATTTTAACAGATTTCCTAAAATACCAAAGAGCATGGTGAATGAATACAGGGAAGGTCTTATTGTGGGAAGTGCCTGCGAGGCTGGAGAATTATTCAGGGCTATGGTTAACGGACGCTCAGAAGCGGAAATTGCCAGAATTATTAATTTCTATGATTACCTTGAAGTACAGCCTGTGGGCAACAATATGTTCATGATTGGTAAAGAGGACTATTATGTTAAGAGCGTTGAAGATTTAAGGGATCTTAACAGAAAAGTCATCTCCTACGGAGAAAAGTTTAACAAACCTGTAGTTGCAACCTGTGATGTGCATTTTTTGAATCCGGAGGATGAGGTTTACAGAAGAATTATAATGGCTGGCAAAGGCTTTGATGATGCTGATAATCAGGCACCCTTGTATCTTCATACAACGGAAGAGATGCTTCATGAATTTGATTATCTGGGTAGCGAAAAGGCTTATGAGATAGTTGTTACCAATACCAATAAAATAATGGATATGTGTGAGAAGATAAGTCCGGTGCGTCCGGATAAAAGACCTCCTGTTATTGAAAATTCCGATCAAATGTTAAGGGATATATGTAATAACAGAGCACATGAAATATATGGTCCAAAGCTGCCTAAGATAGTAACTGAAAGACTTGAAAGAGAACTTAATTCAATTATATCCAATGGGTATTCCGTAATGTATATAATTGCCCAGAAACTTGTGTGGAAATCTAATGATGACGGTTATCTTGTTGGTTCAAGAGGTTCAGTAGGTTCTTCATTTGCAGCCACCATGGCAGGTATTACCGAGGTTAATCCTTTGAGTCCTCACTATCTGTGCCCTGAATGTTACTATGTTGATTTTGATTCTGATGATGTAAAAGCATTTGCCGGTGGTGCAGGATGCGATATGCCGGATAAGATATGCCCTGAGTGCGGACATAAACTTAATAAGCTGGGATTTGATATTCCTTTTGAAACATTCCTGGGATTCAAAGGAAATAAGGAGCCGGATATTGATCTTAACTTTTCCAATGAATATCAAAGTAAAGCTCATGCCTATACGGAGGTTATATTTGGAAAAGGACAGACCTTTAAGGCAGGAACAATAGGTACGGTTGCGGAAAAGACTGCTTACGGATATGTGTTAAAATATTTTGAAGATAAATCTGAAAAAACAGGAATTAAGCAGGTTAAAAGAAGATGCGAAATTGAAAGAATAGCGGAAGGATGCACGGAAATAAGGCGTACCACAGGACAGCATCCGGGAGGAATTGTGGTGCTTCCGATAGGGGATGAAATTCATTCTTTCACTCCTGTCCAGCATCCTGCTAACGATATGAAGTCAACAATTGTAACAACACATTTTGACTATCACAGTATTGATCATAATCTTTTGAAACTGGATATTCTGGGACATCTTGACCCTACTATGATTCGTATGCTTCAGGATTTAACAGGAATTGATCCCTTGGAAATACCTCTTGATTCTAAGGAGGTTATGTCTCTGTTTAAAGATACGTCAGCTCTTGGAATTAAGCCGGAGGATATTGGCGGGTGTAAGCTGGGGGCATTGGGAATACCGGAATTTGGTACGGATTTTGCCATGCAGATGCTTATGGATACTAAACCTCAGTATTTTTCCGACCTTGTAAGAATAGCGGGACTTTCCCATGGTACTGATGTATGGCTTGGAAATGCCGAGACTCTCCTTAAGGAAGGCAAGGCGACTATTTCTACAGCTATTTGTACGAGAGATGATATTATGATTTACCTTATCCAGAAGGGACTTGAGAGCGAGCTTGCATTTACCATTATGGAGAAGGTGCGTAAGGGTAAGGGGCTGACTCCTGAATGGGAACAGATAATGAGGGAACATGGAGTTCCTGACTGGTATATATGGTCATGTAATAAAATTAAATATATGTTCCCTAAGGCGCACGCTGCGGCTTATGTTATGATGGCATGGAGAGTGGCTTACTGCAAAGTATTCTATCCTTTGGCTTATTACTGTGCATACTATAGTATAAGAGCGGATGCATTTGACTATGAGAAGATGGCTATGGGACGGGATAAGCTGGAATACTTTATAAATGAGTATAAATCAAAAAAAGAAGCGGGAACCATATCAAAGGTGGAAGAGGATGAACTTAAGGATATGCGAATAGTACAGGAAATGTATGCAAGAGGCTTTGAGTTTGTTCCTATCGACATATATAAGGCTAAAGCCAGAACTTTCCAGATAATTAACGGTAAGATAATGCCATCATTTAAAGTTATTTCTAAGGTTGGTGAATCAGCAGGTGAATCAATTGAAATAGCTGCAAGAGATGGGGAGTTTCTGTCAAAAGATGATTTAAGGCAGAGAGCCAAAATAGGACAGACGGTTATTGAAAAGCTTTCAGAGCTTGGCCTGCTTAACGGTATGGCGGACAGTAATCAGTTATCTTTGTTTGACGTAATATAAAATTAATGGTATTATGCCTTGGTCAGTGATTAAGATTATAATTACCGCTTTAGCGGTGGAATGGAGATTTATGCTTAAAAAATATCTTATATGTTTTTTGGTTTCAATGGTTCCTTTGATTGAACTTAGAGGAGCGGTACCTATTTCACAAGGATTTCAGCTTCCCTTGATACAGTCCTATATAGTGTGTGTTATCGGAAATATGCTTCCTGTTCCAATAATTTATCTGTTTGCCAGAAAAGTTCTTGAATGGGGCTGTGATAAGAAATATATTGGCAAATTTTTTACATTCTGTATAGAAAAAGGGCATAAGGGTGGCGCAAAGCTGAAAGAAAAAGCTGGTTCCGGTTTATTTGTTGCACTTCTTTTGTTCGTGGGAATTCCTATTCCTGGAACAGGTGCGTGGACCGGTACATTAGCAGCAAGTTTTCTTGATATGGGATTTAAGAAGAGCGTAATAGCTGTCCTTTGTGGAGTTCTTCTTGCAGGTATCATTATGGGCGTGGCATCAGCCGGTTTGTTTACGGCAATATTTCATTTTGCATAAATAAAAAATTTGCGCACGCATTTTAAAATAACTCATTTTAAAAAGAGATAAAAAAATAAAAAAATGTACTTGACAATTTTTATATATGAGTATATTATTATCAAGTGCTTTGCGTGTGCAAGTATAATGGCTTGTTGGTCAAGTGGTTAAGACGCCGCCCTCTCACGGCGGAATCAGGGGTTCGACTCCCCTACAAGCTATTCTGTGTTATATTCGTGTTTAAAGAGTGGGCATTATGTCCACTCTTTCGTTTATGCATGGAACTAAAACTGAATATTATGAAAGGTAGAGATAATCATGGGAAAAAGGGAAGATTATGAGGCTAAAACAGAGCAACTCATTAAACCAATTATCGAAGCAAATAACCTTGAACTTTTTGATGTGGAATATGTCAAGGAGGGAAGCGACTGGTATCTCAGGGTCTACATTGATAAAGAAGGCGGAGTTACAATTGATGATTGTCAGAATGTGAGCAGGGAATTCAATGAAATCCTGGACAGGGAAGATTATATTGATGACCAGTACATTTTTGAAGTGAGTTCGCCGGGACTTATGAGACCGTTAAAGCGAGAAAAAGATTATGCTAAAAGCATAGGGAAACTAATTGATGTAAAACTTTACAGAGCTGTTGATAACAATAAGGAATATACAGGCGTATTAAAGGAATATGATAAAGATAATGTTGTTATTACAGTAGATGATAAAGAGATGGTAATAGAAAGAAGCAATCTTGCAATGATAAGATGGGCTTATGTTGATGAATTTTAAATTAAAATACAATACTGCACAGCAGTAGAATGGAGGATATGATGAATAAGGAATTAATAATGGCACTTGATGCACTGGAGAAGGAGAATGGTATCAGCAAAGAAATTATGCTTGATGCTATTGAAAAATCTCTTATGGATGAGTATAAGACAGAGTTTGATAAGGCGGATAACGGTAGAGTTGAACTTGACAGAAATACCGGAGATTTCCATATTTACTCAGACAGAACTGTAGTTGAAGAAGTACAGATACCTGAGAACAGACAGGATAAAAAGAAAGAAAAATATGTTTCCGGAACTGAAATTGCATTAGCAGATGCAAGAAAGATTAAGCCGGATTGTCAGATTGGTGATGTTATTACTATTGAAGTTAAATCTGAGGAGTTCTCAAGAAAAGCAGCAAAGAATGCTAAAAATACAATTGTTCAGACAATCAGGGAACAGGAAAAGGATGCTTTATATAAGGAATTTCATTCTAAAGAAAAAGAACTTGTTACAGGTGTAGTACAAAGAATTAATGAGAATGGCGATATTGTTGTTGATTTGGGAAGAACACAGGCAACTCTTAAAAGGGATGAAAATTTCCAGGATAAAGAGTTTAAGAGTGGAGACAGAATTAAGGTTTACGTTGTCAGTGTTGCCAACAGAGACAAGAGTGGACTTTCTATTAAGATTTCAAGAAAATCTCAGGAGTTGGTAAAAAAACTTTTTGAAGAAGAGGTTACAGAGATTAAAGAAGGCAGCGTAGAGATTATGGCTATCGCAAGAGAAGCCGGTTCCAGAACCAAAATGGCAGTTAAAGCTAATATCCAGCATATTGATCCTGTAGGTGCCTGTGTAGGTATTAACGGAGCAAGAGTTAAGAATATTGTTAATGAACTTGGAAATGAACAGATTGACATTGTTGAATGGGATGACAATCCTGCTCAGTTAATTGTTAACGCATTAAGTCCTGCTAAGGTAGTATCCGCAGTTGCAGATGAAGAAGAAAAGAAGGCTAAAATTGTTGTATCTGAACAGCAGTTATCTCTGGCAATCGGTAAGTCAGGACAAAATGTAAGGCTTGCGGCAAAGCTTACGGGATACGGAATAGATATTAAGAGTGAAGCAGACACAGAAGAATTTGAAAATGAAGAATACCCGGAAGATGAGTTTGCAGATGATGAACTGGTGATTTCAGAAGATGTTGATAATGAAGAATATGATGCAGCCTCTGATGATGTTAGTGAAGAATAATATTTTTGAGGAGTGATACATTTGGCAGGTATTAAAAAGATTCCACAAAGACAGTGTGTTGGATGTAATGAAATGAAGAATAAGAAGGATCTTATTCGTATATTGAAAACACAGGATAATGAAATTATTATAGACACTACAGGAAAGAAAAACGGGAGAGGAGCTTATATCTGTCCCGATCCCATGTGCCTGAAGAAAGCTGTTAAGAACAAGGGACTGGAGCGCTCTTTTAAGATGGCTATAGATAAGAGTGTTTATGATAATCTGGAAAAGGAGATGAATAATCTTGGACAATAAAAAAGCTTTATCCATGATTGGTATGGCAATGAAAGCCGGTAAAGTTGTAAGCGGAGAGTTTGCTACTGAAAAGGCTGTAAAAAAACGTACGGCTTATATGGTAATAGTGGCGGATGATTCATCAGACAATACTAAGAAGTCTTTCAGGAATATGTGTGCTTATTACAATGTTCCGGTATATTTTTTTAGTAATAAAGAGGAATTAGGGCATGCGATAGGCAAACAGTTCAGAGCATCACTCGCAATCCTTGATGAAGGATTCAAGAATAGTATCGAGAAGCATTTTAAATAGAGTTTAGAATAATCTTTACGATTATTGGAAAAGAGGTTAAATGGCAAATATGAGAGTTCATGAGTTAGCAAAAGAATTAGGAATAAAGACAAAAGATATTACTGATATGCTTAGCAATGATGAGAAAAAGTATTCTACAATGAGTGGTCTTGGAGAGACTGAAATTGCTGCAGTCAGAAAGAAATTCGGCAAAGCTACGGCTGTGGAGGAAGAAAAGACAGATAAATCTAAATCTGATGCTGTTGTAAAAAATGAGAAACCACAGGAAAAGAAAGAAGAAGTAACTGCAACATCAGTAACAAAGGAAAATCCTGTTAAAAAGTCAAAGGATACTGATACAAAGGCTTCCGGTGAAGGGGAAAAGAAACACATATCTCAGGTATATTTTCCACAGAACAGTTCAAGAAACGACGGAAGAGAAAGAAATAACCAGAATGGTGGTTACAGAAATGATCGTAACGGTCAGGGTGGCTACAGAAGTGATCGTAACGGTCAAGGCAGCTTCCAGAACAGGGATAACCAGAATGGCGGTTACAGGAATGACAGAAACGGCCAGGGTGGCTACAGAAATGACCGTAACGGCCAGGGTAACTTCCAGAACAGAGATAATCAGAATGGCGGTTACAGAAATGATCGTAACGGCCAGGGTGGTTACAGGAATGACAGAAACGGACAGGGCAGCTTCCAGAACAGAGATAATCAGAATGGCGGTTACAGAAACGATCGTAACGGACAGGGCGGCTATAGAAATGACCGTAACGGACAGGGTAACTTCCAGAACAGAGATAACCAGAATGGTGGTTACAGAAATGATCGTAACGG
>JBJEMF010000070.1:98414-103867 GCA_051879535.1 Lachnospira sp.
CGTAACGGACAGGGTGGTTTCCAGAATAAAGACAATCAGGGCGGTTTTAGAAAGAATTCTGACGGTCAGGATTTTGGCGGACAGAGAAGAAATGACAGACAGTCACAATCACCTAAGGATGATTTCCTGTTTGAGACAAAGCCTGATTCAAGAAGACCATCTTCAAAGAAAAATGACAACAGAAAAAATGACAGAAAAAGAGATAATGATTCAAAAGAGAATCTTAAGTTTGCCAACAGCAAGTTAGAAAAGAAAGCACCTGCAAAGCAGGAGAAGAAGGAAGAAGAGACAATCAAGCAGCTTATTCTTCCGGATACCCTTACAATTAAGGAACTTGCTGATAAGATGAAGGTTCAGCCATCAGCAATTGTTAAGAAACTTTTCCTTCAGGGTAAAATTGTAACTATCAACGAAGAAATTGATTATGATGCCGCTGAAGAAATCGCACTTGAATTTAACTGTATATGTGATCATGAAGAAAAAATAGATGTTATTGCCGAGCTTCTTAAGGAAGATGAAGAACCAGAGGAGAATCTTATTCCAAGACCTCCGGTTGTGTGTGTAATGGGACACGTAGATCACGGTAAAACTTCTTTACTTGATGCAATCAGAGAAACACATGTCACTGCAAAGGAATCCGGAGGTATAACTCAGAAGATAGGTGCTTATACTGTTGATGTAAACGGACAGTCAATCACATTCCTTGATACACCGGGACATGAGGCGTTTACAGCTATGCGTATGCGTGGTGCACAGTCAACAGATATTGCAATCCTTGTTGTAGCTGCTGATGATGGTGTAATGCCACAGACTATAGAGGCTATTAACCATGCTAAGGCGGCAGGGGTAGAGATTATTGTTGCAGTAAATAAGATAGATAAACCTAATGCCAATGTTGAAAAGGTTAAGCAGGAGCTTACAGAGTATGAACTTATTGCAGCAGACTGGGGTGGTTCAACAACCTTTGTACCTGTATCTGCTCACACAAAGGAAGGTATAGATGAACTCCTTGAAATGATCCTCCTTACAGCTGAGGTTAACGAACTTAAGGCTAATCCTAACCGTAAAGCAAGAGGTATTGTTATTGAAGCAGAGCTTGATAAAGGACGTGGTCCGGTTGCTACAATTCTTGTTCAGAAGGGTACTCTCAAGGTGGGAGATGCAGTGGCAGCAGGCGCATGCTTTGGTAAGATAAGAGCTATGATTGATGATAAGGGCCGTAGAGTCAGAGAGGCTACTCCATCTATGCCTGTGGAGATACTTGGTCTTAATGACGTACCTAATGCAGGTGAAATTATCATGGCTATGGACAATGAAAAAGAAGCAAGAAATGTAGCTGATACATTTATTGCAGAAGGAAAGAAAAAGCTTCTTGATGACACCAAGCATAAAGTTTCTCTTGATGCTTTATTTGAACAGATTCAGGCAGGTAATATGAAGGAACTTGACCTTATTATCAAGGCCGATGTGCAAGGTTCAGTTGAGGCTGTTAAGCAGAGTCTTGTAAAGCTTTCTAATGAAGAGGTAATAGTTAAGGTTATTCATGGCGGCGTTGGTAATATTAACGAATCCGATGTAGTACTTGCATCTGCATCTAATGCTATTATAATCGGATTTAATGTTAAACCGGACAATCAGGCAAGAATAGTTGCTGACAGGGAAAAGGTTGATTTGAGATTATACAGTGTCATCTATAACGCAATTGAGGACGTCGAAGCAGCTCTTAAGGGTATGCTTGAGCCTGTTTACGAAGAAAAAGTTATTGGTACTGCAGAAATCAGACAGATATTTAAGGCTTCAGGAGTAGGTAATATTGCAGGTGCCATTGTTACTGAAGGTAGAGTTACAAGGGATTCAACTGTTCGTATCTCAAGAGATGGAGAAAAGATTTTTGAAGGACCTATTGCTACTCTTAAGCACTTTAAGGATGAAGTCAAGGAAGTTAAAGCCGGAACTGAATGTGGTATGGTATTTGAAGGTTTCGGAGATATTCAGGAAGGCGATATAGTAGAAGCTCATATTATGGTTGAGGTTCCAAGATAGGCCTTATAAGGCTTATCTTGCTTCCTCAAACCTAAGATATAAAGGTGGAAGAATAATGCGTAAAAACAGTGTAAAAAACACCAGAATTAATGGTGAGGTTTTAAAAGAATTAAGTAATATTATTCGCAGCGAAATAAAGGATCCAAGAATTAATCCTATGACTTCCGTAGTTGCTGTTGAGGTTGCACCGGATCTTAAGACTTGTAAAGCGTATATTAGTGTTCTTGGTGACGAGCAGTCACAGAAAGATACCATTGAGGGATTAAAGAATGCAGAAGGATTTATAAGACATCAGCTTGCAAGAACGGTTAATTTAAGAAATACACCGGAAATCAGATTTATTCTTGACCAGTCAATTGAATACGGCATTAATATGTCAAGGCTTATAGATGAGGTAACACAAAAAGATAGTGAAAATCATGTTAAAACTGAGGATGAATCAGAGTATTCTCAGGAATAGTATTCACATAGGTGAGGAAATGGAGTGAATATGAATATTATTGAAGAGTTGAAAGATTGCAGTGTTGTGGGTATTACAGGACATGTGCGTCCGGATGGCGATTGTACAGGTTCAACACTCGCTTTGTACAATTATATAAGACGTAATCTGCCGGAGGTTGATGTAAGTGTTTATCTTGAACAGCCGGGGATTGAATTTTCTTATCTTAACGGCTTTAATGATATTAAAAATGTTCCGGAAGATAAAAACTTTGATCTGTTTTTTGTGTTGGACTGCAGTTCAAGTGACAGAATAGAACCTTTTATAAGCTGTTTCAATAATGCTAAAAAAACAATCTGCATAGATCATCATATAAGTAATAATCAGTTTGCACAGATAAATGTTGTAAGACCGGAGGCAAGTTCTACTTGTGAAGTCTTATATGAGACATTTGATGAAGATAAAATTGACAAGGATATTGCAGAATGCATTTACACCGGAATTATTCATGATACGGGAGTCTTTAAGTATAGCTGCACATCCTTAAAAACTATGACTATTGCAGGAAAAATGATGTCTATGGGTATAGATTACTCCGATATTATTGATAATAGTTTTTACAAGAAAACATATATTCAGAATCAGATACTTGGAAGAGCCTTGCTTGAAAGTGTTCTGTTCTATGACGGAAAATGTATTTTCTCAAATGTAACAGGAGAAGTGATGGATTTCTACGGAGTCACAGGGAAAGAGCTTGGTGGAATAATCGAGCAGCTGAGACTGACGGAAGGCGTAGAAGTTGCTATTTTCATGTACGACACCGGTGAAAATGAACACAAGGTAAGTATGAGAAGTAAAAAATATATTGATGTCAGCAAAATTGCGGTTGCCTTTGGAGGTGGCGGACATGTAAGAGCTGCAGGCTTTACAGCCCGTGGAACGGTACATGACCTTATTAATAAGATAGGCGAGATGATAGAAGAACAGTATGAACGGAATAATTAATGTTTATAAAGAGAAGGGGTTCACATCCCACGATGTTGTAGCTAAACTTAGGGGAATACTCCACATAAAAAAAATAGGCCATACGGGAACTCTTGATCCTGATGCGGTGGGAGTTCTTCCGGTATGTATCGGTAAGGGAACGAAACTTTGCGGTATGATTACGGATTGGGGGAAGACCTACGAGGTAGTTATGCTTTTAGGGACAGTCACGGATACTCTTGATACGTCAGGTACTATTATTAAAAGCAGTGAGGTGAACGTTACCGAATTGGATATTATGGATGCCTGTGAATCCTTCGTGGGTGAGTATGAACAGATTCCACCTATGTATTCCGCCGTTAAGGTTGGTGGAAAGAAGCTTTATGAACTGGCAAGAGAAGGCAAAGAGATTGAAAGAAAACCAAGAAAGGTGAGAATTGATTCCATAAGAATTAATGATATTGACCTGGATGGCAAAGTAAAAACCGTAACAATGACGGTAGACTGTTCTAAAGGAACATATATCAGATCTCTATGCGATGATATAGGCCGGAAATTAGGATGCGGAGCCTGCATGAAGGAGTTGAAAAGAACAAGGGTGGGTGAATTTTTTATTGATGATACCCTTACCTTAAACCAGATTGCAGCCTGCGTTTTAAAAGGTGAAATCAACGATTTTATTAAACCTGTTGATGAAGTGTTCGAGGGATATCCTAAAGCGTACTCCAAGGAAGAGTTTGATATTTTGCTGCATAACGGAAGCAAACTGGGAACTGACAGCCTGGAAAACAGTGATTCTGAAAATATATCAGAAATTGAAAAAATCAGACTATATGATTCTCATGGAATATTTGTAGGCATTTATAGATATGAAGATGGTTTATTAATCCCGGAAAAAATGTTTTATGAGTCAGATAATTAGAAGGTGGTGGGAATATAATGGAATATATAAAAGGCACCTCAGATTTTGTTCTTGAGAAACCATGTGCCGTTACTCTGGGTAAGTTTGATGGTATCCACATAGGACATCAAAAGCTTATTTCCATCGTTAAAGAGAAAGCAGGAGAAAATAATCTGTTATCTGTGTTGTTTACATTTGACAGTATTCCGTTAAGTATATGCCCACAAAAGAACCAGCATTTTCTTTCAACCAATTTGGAAAGAAAAATGCTGTGCGAAAAGTACGGGATTGATGTAGAGATTGAGTATCCTTTTACTCATGAATTTATGAACATGGAACCGGAGGAATTCATTGAAAAGGTTCTTGTGAGAAAGCTGAAAGCTAAGTATGTTGTTGTGGGTGTGGATTTTTGCTTTGGAAAAAACAGGGCCGGTAATGCCAAGCTTCTTGTTGAAAATGGTGAGAAATATGGATATGAGACTATCGTTGTGGATAAGGAAAAATATCAGGATATTGAAATAAGCAGTACATATATCAGAGATGAATTGAAACAGGGGCATATGGAAACTGTTAATGTCCTTCTTGGCAGACCTTATTCCGTAACGGGAATAGTGGCGAAAGGAAATAAGTTGGGACGTAAGCTTGATGTGCCTACCATTAACATTTACCCTACGGAAATTAAGCTTCTTCCTCCTAACGGAGTTTATGCATCCACGGCTGTAATCGACGGAAGAAACATTTACGGGGTGACTAATCTGGGGACAAAACCTACAGTGAACAATGGAAGCGACATTAGTGTGGAAACTAATCTTTTTGATTTTAATGAAGATGTTTACGGGAAGAAAGTGGAGGTAATGCTTCTTCATTTTCTGAGACAGGAAATGAAATTTGATAATGTGGAAGCACTAAAGAAGCAGATGGAAAATGATGCTTCCTTTGCAAAAAATATGTTTATGCTTGAATAATTCTTCAATAACAATTGGTCACTTGTAAAAGTAAATTCCACTTTGTAAGACTTACTTCCACCTTGCAGGATTAAATTCTACGGGGTGGAAGTTTTTTGCTCTAAAAAGTATGGTATTCCAA
>JBJEMF010000071.1:0-4313 GCA_051879535.1 Lachnospira sp.
ATTACAGCGAGTGCTGCACCAAGCGGACAGCAGTTTAAGGAATGGGAAATAGTAACTGTTGGAAAGCGTGGATAGTCTTTGCGATTTTCGAAAATCAAGGCTATTCCAACATATGAATTTTAATGAGCCGGAAAGTTCATTTACGGAAGGATTAAAAGAAAAGTTGATGGAAGGTTTTAGAGATGAGGAATCCTTCGGATACATGGGTGGGAATATGGCATGGAGAAAATTAATTAATGATTAAATATCGAAAAAATGAGGTTATTATAGTATGATAGGAATATAAATGCAAAGATAAAAACGCAATGTGTGAGGAAAGATTTTCAGGTTGTCCATTCTTTGTTAATCAATCATTTAAGGGAGGCATTGTCATGAACAAAGTAAGCGGTAAACTGACAGTGTATTTTGAGCAACCATTTTGGGTAGGCGTTTTCGAGAAAATAGAAAATGGTAAATTATCTGTAGCTAAAGTGACCTTTGGTGCGGAGCCAAAAGACTGTGAAGTGTATGAGTTTGTATTGAAACACTTTTATTGCCTGCATTTTAGTCCGGCTGTGGCAACTGTTGTAAAGGAACAAAAAAAGAATCCTAAGAGGATGAAACGTGATGCCGGAAAGCAGATACAGGAAAAAGGTATCGGTACAAAATCACAACAAGCATTGAAATTACAGCAGGGACAGAGCAAACAGGAACGAAAAAATAAAAAACGGGTTCAAAAAGAACTTGAAGAAGAGCGAATGTTTGAACTGAAACAGCAAAAGAAAAGAGAAAAGCATAAGGGACATTAATTCCCCTTCGCTTTTGACTTATTGTTGTTCTGACGAATGGGCTAAGTTGTACATTTCCTTGATATCTTCGGGAAGGTGATTTGGAATCATTGACTTTAAGCGGTCTTCGTTGCCGTCAGAGATAGCCTGCTCATAATACCAGCATTTAAATTTAATCATTGCCATATTTTTTTCAAGTTCTTGGAGTTGTTCTTCAAGAACTTTTTTTCTGTTTTCAAATAATTCTTTGCGGTTAGCATAGGTTGAAGGACCTTTGGCACACCAGTCCATGAATTTCTTTATATCTTTGATTTCCATACCGGTTTTTTTGAGGCATTCGATTACACGAAGTGCTTCTATTTCAGTTTCAGAAAATTGGCGAATTCCGGAAGAACGCTCTATATTTGGAAAAAGTCCCTCTTTATCGTAGTATCTGAGCGTGGAAATAGGTAAATTAAACATTTCTGAAACTTGGCCAATTGTATACATAAAATCCTCCCCCTGTCACTGAGTAGTAATATAGAACTTAAGATATAAAACACAAAAATTAAGTTCATAACAAAAAATTTAAATATAAACTAATAATAAAAATTCATAACAAAAATTTAAAATATAAACTAATAACAAAAATTCATAACAAAAATTTAAAATATAAACTCAAAATTAAAATTCAAAAATAAAATTTAAAATTAAAATTCAGAATATAAACTCCAAATATAAATTTGAAATAATCCTTGACCTAAAGTTAGGTTTAGGTATTAGCATGTAATTAAAATAACAGATAAAAAACTTTGTGTAAAGTGAAAGGAGTATTTTATGCTAGGAAATTTTGAATATTGTAACCCGACAAAATTATATTTTGGAGATGAGTCGTTAAAGTATCTAAATGAAGAACTTCCGAAATACGGTTCAAATGTTGTATTAGTATACGGTGGTGGCTCCATTAAGAAAAACGGAATTTATGAAGAGGTTGTACAGATTCTTAAGGCAAATGGGAAAAATATTTCAGAAATTTCAGGGGTAATGCCTAATCCTACTCTTGAAAAGCTTTATGAGGGTATAGGAATTGCAAGAAAAGCTAATGCAGACCTCATACTTGCAGTAGGAGGTGGTTCTGTATGCGACTATTCCAAGGCTGTTTCTGTATCTGTAAATTGTGAGGAAGACCCTTGGGAAAAATATTATCTTAAATTTGAGGAACCAAGCTGTGAGATTATTCCGGTGGGATGTGTTCTCACTATGGTGGGTACCGGTTCAGAGATGAATGCAGGTGCTGTAATTACCAATCGTGAGCAGAAATTAAAAATTGGACATGTGTTTGCTGACGAAAATATTATGCCAAGATTTTCTATTTTAAATCCTAAGTATACATTAACTCTGCCTCATTATCAGATGGTATCAGGAATTTATGATATTTTTAATCATATATGTGAACAGTATTTTTCGGGAGATGATGATAATACCAGCGACTACATTAGCGAAGCACTTATGAAATCTGTTGTTCATTCCAGTCGTATTGCAAATAAGAATCCTCAGGATTATCAGGCGAGAAGTAATATTATGTGGACTGCAACCTGGGCGCTTAACACTCTGGTTGCAAAAGGAAAAGTACGGATTGGATGGTACATATGCTTGGACAGGCTGTAGGTGCTGTTACGGATGCAACCCATGGAATGACTTTATCTGCGGTATCTCTCCCTTACTATAAATTTATAATGGATGCGGGACTTGCAAAGTTTGTAAGATTTGCAAAAAATGTATGGGATGTTAATGGAGAAGGTAAAAATGATAAAGAAATAGCTCTTGCAGGACTTGATGCTATGGAGCAGTGGATGAGAGAACTGGGTCTTGCTATGTCGTTGTCAGAGATAGGGGCGACAGATGATATGATTGAGGATATTGTAAATGGTACATTAATCATGGAAGGCGGTTATAAAATTCTTACAAAAGATGAAGTGAGAGAAATTATCAGGCAGAGTATGTAGACAAATATGTTGGAAAAAATTTTCCATAAATAAACATATATAAAGCTAAATAATTTTGCAATTACGTGGTATGAAGATGAAAGGAGAATGTAATTGAAAGTTTTGATTATATCGACAAGTCTTAGAGGAGGGAGTAATTCGGATATTCTCGCAAAGGAATGTGAAAGAGGCGCAAGGGAAGCAGGACACACTGTAGAATATATTTCTTTGAAGGGAAAGGATATTAAATTTTGTGTAGGATGTCTTAAATGTCAAGAAACAGGGACTTGCGTTCTTAAGGATGATGTTCCGGAAATTATGGATAAGGTGAAGAATGCTGAAACAATTATTTTTGCCACACCAATTTATTATTATGAAATGAGTGGGCAAATGAAAACTCTTCTGGACAGGCTAAATCCTTTGTTCTCAATGGATTATAAGTTCAGAAAAATATATATGATAGCGACGGCTGCAGAAGATGAAGAGAACACATTTGAAAAGGCATACAATGGTCTTCAAGGCTGGGTTGATTGCTTTGAGAAGGCATCTTTGAAGGGGATTGTTACAGGTGGCGGAATTACAGACGCAAACGATGTGACAAATCATGCAGATATTATGAAAAAAGCCTATGAGTTGGGAAAAACATTGTAGTAAAAAACTTGTACGAAAAGTAATAAAGTAAAGTCGATAAAGTAAAGGTAATATAGAAAAGTCAATAAAGTAAAGTCAGTAAAGGATAGGAGATGCAGAAAATGCGATTTAAAGAAGGAAAAAGATTTTTAATTCTGGTATGCCTGACATTTTCTTGTGTTTTAATGGCTTGCAGCAATAATAAAACTAAAAAATATTCCGGCCATACAAATGAAGATATATCGGAAAATGGTATTAAGAATACGATTGAAGATACATATTACAATACATTTGATAATGTTATTGAGAATACAAAAATAACTGAGGCTGTAAGTGATTTGGATAAGAGTAAAAGTTCAAGTGAGGACGATGAAATGAACTTATATATTAATGGCAGGATTGTTCCTGTTATATGGGAAGATAACGAGACTGTGGATGAAATGATAACAGAATTAAGTAATGGAGATATTGTTGTATCAATGTCTATGTATAGTGACTTTGAACAGGTTGGTTTTCTTGGTAGAAGTTATACAAGAAATGACAAACAAATCACAACTCACAATGGGGAAATTGTTCTGTACAATGGAAGCAATATAGTCATTTTCTACGGAACAAATTCCTGGTCATATACGAGACTTGGCAAATTAGATTTGCCTGAAGACGAGGTAACAGATTTGTTAGCTAATGGTAATGTAATATTAAAAATTACGAAACAGGAAGGTGATAAAAATGGCTAAGATAGTACAAACAGCCGGAAGGAACGCGTTGGGTAAGTTCGCTCCCGGATTTGCACATTTTAACGATGATGTCGCCATGCCCCGCCGGTGAGTAGGAATATATCAGAATTGAAGAGAAGCGGGGCATGGTAGGAGAAAAGAAGCCACCATGCCCCGCCGGTGAGTAGAATTATATCAGAATAGAAGAGAAGCGGGGCATGGGAGAAGAAAATGAG
>JBJEMF010000071.1:4413-42771 GCA_051879535.1 Lachnospira sp.
ATTATATCAGAATAGAAGAGAAGCGGGGCATGGGAGAAGAAAATGAGCCGCCATGCCCCGCCGGTGAGTAGGATTATATCAGAATAGAAGAGAAGCGGGGCATGGTAGGGGAAAAGAAGCCGCCATGCCCCGCCGGCTAGTAGAATTATACTTAAATTGCCAAGAACCATAACTTTAGCCACCATGCCCCGCCGAGAGCATGCTATTATTGCAAATACATAGGATATACAAGACAAATCCGCATTTAAGTGGTAATATAGTGACATGAAAACGATTATTGATGATATAAAGAAAAATGAATTTAAAAAAGTTTATCTGTTGTATGGGGATGAAGATTATCTGAAGAAGCAATACAGAGATAAGTTAAAGCAGGCTTTGGTGGGCGATGACACAATGAATTTCAGCTATTATGAAGGAGATGGCGTAGATATAAAGCAGGTTATTTCAATGTGTGAGACATTACCTTTCTTTAGTGACAGAAGAGTTGTTATTCTTGAAAATTCAGGAGCGGTGAAATCTGCAAATGAAGAACTTTCAGATTATATAAAGGAACTTCCGGATTATCTTGTTCTTATACTTGTTGAAAAAGAAATAGATAAACGTAACAAAGTCTATAAAGCAATTGACAAGGTTGGGTATGTATGCGAATTAAAACCTCAGACTACTGCAACCCTTAAAAAATGGATAGTTGGTATCCTTGGAAAAGAAGGACTCAAGATAAGTGTGGATGGATGCGAATTACTTCTTTCAAAAACAGGGGCGGATATGAACCTTATCAGACAGGAAATAGACAAGCTTATCAGCTATTGTGAAGGAAAGGAAGGTGTTACAGCGCAGGATGTGGAAGCGGTATGCTCAACACAGACCACAAGTCATATATTTGATATGATAGAGGCTATGGCAAATCACAATCAGATCAAAGCGTTAGAACTGTACTACGAACTTCTGACACTTAAAGAGCCACCTATGAGAATTCTTTATCTTATTGTAAGACAGTTTAATGGTATACTACAGGCAAAAGAACTTTCTTCAATGGGGTTGCCTTCAAAAGATGTGGCATCCAAGATGGGAGTTGCACCTTTTATTGCAGCAAAATACCTGTCCCAGTCAAAGTACTTTACTATAACAAAGTTAAAAGAAGCATTAAATGAATGCGCAGATGTGGAGGAGAGTGTTAAACAAGGCAGGCTCAATGATAAGCTGGCAGTAGAGTTAATTATTGTCAAATATTCGGAAAATGTAAAATAAAAAAAGGAACGGTGCCAGTGGGTGTGAGCATCGTTCCTTTTTAAGTACTTTTAATATTCTTATTAAGCTAATGAGTTAACAGCTTTTGTAATACGAGATACTTTTCTTGCAGCTGTGTTCTTGTGGAAAATTCCCTTAGAAGCAGCCTTAGAAATCTCAGCTATAGCAACAGGTAATGCAGCTTCTGCAGCAGCCTTGTCACCAGCCTCAACTGCAGCATCTACTTTCTTGATATAAGTCTTAACTCTAGACTTAATAGCCTTATTTCTATCAGCTCTTACCTGACTTGTGATTACTCTCTTTTTAGCAGATTTAATGTTAGCCAATCCGTACACCTCCAAAATCAATTAAAATCAATATTATGTGTTTTCCATTAAAGCCGGACACGGACGTTCTAATGTAAACATACTCATATATTCTATAGTACAAACCAAATTATGTCAACAGAAAAAATATCATAACTTCAACAAATTTCAACAATATGAGAATAACAGATGTAACCCCCCAATAATATAACAACAGAAAAAATATAACTCCAACAATATAAAAACAGTAAAAAAATTTATTTCAGCAATTTAATGATAATATTAGGCATATTTTCTGCGCAAAATGTACTATGACACTATATCAGGTAAAGAGAGGTTTTTCAATGGATAATTATAAAGTGAAAACAGACCTTGCGGTTGAAATTAATGAAGAAATAATGCGCAGAGACGGAGCTTTAAAAGGTGTTATTGTGCAGGAAAATAAAGACGAAAAAACCGGAATTGGGGTATGTGAGTTAAAAATCACAAACAGAACCGGAGAAATGCGTTTTAATAAGCCAAAAGGCACTTATGTTACCATAGAGGCTGACAGATTGATAAGCGATGGAAAAGATTACAGAAGGCGACTTATAAAAATTCTCACGGAAAATATGGAAAAAATGGTTCTCGGAGTTACCGGAAATGAAAGAAGGTTAAAGGGTAACAACGTAAGGAAAATACTTGTGGTAGGATTGGGAAATAAAAACATTACAGCGGATTCTTTAGGCCCGGTGGTGGTGGATAATTTAAGGGTTAACAGGCACATTTTTAATGAATCCGGGTATGATTGCGGTTTGTGCGCCATTAATCCGGGTGTTATGGCTGATACAGGGATGGAAACTGCTGACATTGTAAAAGGTGTTTCATCACAGATTTGTCCTGACATCATTATAGCAATCGATGCTCTTTCCGCCAGGAGTATGGATAGATTAAACAGTACAATACAGCTGGCAGACACAGGTATTAAGCCCGGGTCCGGTGTGGGAAATCACAGACAGGGACTTACAAAGGAAAATATTGGTTTTCCTGTTATGGCAATCGGTGTTCCAACGGTAATTGACGGTATGACACCTAAGAATATAAATGAAGATATAAAAAATATATGCAGTATAATTGCAGCCTCTATAAATATTTGCTCGAAACGAATAATTTTGAACTGACTGAATATAAATGACATAGGATTTGTGGAGGAGAATTATGGATAGAAGGTACAGGCTGTATAATTTTATTTTATTACTCTTGATTGTATTGTGTTTAATGTTTATTAAAAATAACAAAACAATTTCAGCATTTATAAAAGATACTGTAATTTCCGGATGCATTAACATGGGAATGCCATACGCAGCCTGTATCAATAGTCCTGAAAATTTTAAGGACAGCGGTATTTTGGATGAGATGCTTAAGGAGGTAATGCCTGTGTCAAAAGTTATAAATGATAGTGATTATATAGCATTTTCTGACAATGGATGGGTTGAGGCAATTGCTGTCAAGGAAGGAACTGCAGTCCTTACAGTGCAGGAAAATGAAACAAAAAATTTGGTTTCCACAGAAAATAAAACCGAAAAAATCGAAGGGGAAAATCAGACAGAAGATGGTAATAAAAAGGAAGGGCAGGATAGTACAGGAACATCTACTGATTATTCAGAGGTAATATCCAGAAATGTAATTACAGGAACTGTATATAATAAATCGGATTTGATGAGTTATGATTTTGTTCATAGTCATTTTTATACAATAACATCAATAACTTCCCTTACTTCAGATATTTTAAGACCTGCCGAATTTATCAATAAAGATTTGTCTATGAAAAAAGATGAGTCAAAGCCTCAGATATTAATATTTCATACCCATTCCCAGGAAGGATTTGTTGATAGTGTAGAGGGGGATGCATCCACCACAATCGTAGGCGTGGGAGATTATCTGGCGTCTCTTCTTGAAGAAAAATATGGATATAATGTTATTCACGATACTTCTGTTTATGATTATGTTGATGGAAAACTGGACAGAAGTAAGGCATACACCTATGCGGAGGAGGGGATTGAAAAAATTCTTAATGAAAATCCTTCCATAGAAGTTGTTATAGATCTTCACAGGGACGGTGTAGCTGAGACGACACACCTTATCACTGAGGTTGATGGTAAAACTATGTCAAAATTAATGTTTTTTAACGGATTAAGCTATAGTAAAGTTAATGGTGATATAGGATATCTTAATAATCCTTACAGAGATGATAATTTATCCATGAGTCTTCAGATGCAGCTTCTTGGTGAGGCGTATTATCCGGGTTTGTTGAGAAATATATATGTAAATGCCTACAGGTACTGCCTCCATGAGAGAGGAAAATCAATGCTGATTGAGGCGGGGGCACAAACTAACACGGTTCAGGAGGTTAAAAATGCCATGGAACCGCTGTCGGATATACTTGATAAACTTTTAAAGGGAGAAAAAGTTGTAAATGAGTGAGACTGTGTCTATAATAAAAGTATTTTCGGGAGTGAAGAGAGGTAATTAAGGTATGAATAAGAGAGTGTTGGAAAATATACAACCTGAGAATGTTTTCAGATTTTTTGAAGATATATGCAATATTCCCCATGGTTCAGGCAATGTCAAAATGATAAGCGATTATCTTGTTGAATTTGCAGAAAGCCGTAATCTATGGTATCGCAGAGATGATAATCTTAATGTGATTATCAAGAAACCCGCCAATAACAGTGAAAGCAAAAATCCGGTTATTATTCAGGGACACATGGATATGGTTACTGTTAAGACAGATGATAAAGTGAAGGATATGGAAAAAGAAGGACTAGATATTCTTGTGGAAGGTAACTATATAAAGGCCGACAGGACATCACTTGGAGGTGATGACGGAATAGCGGTGGCCTATGCACTTGCAATTCTTGACAGCAAAGACATTTCACACCCTCCAATTGAGGCTGTTATAACCGTTGATGAGGAAATTGGAATGCTTGGGGCAGAAAATCTGGATTGCAGTGATATTGAGGGCAGAATCATGCTCAATATTGATTCTGAGGAGGAAGGCATATTCCTCTCAAGCTGTGCCGGAGGAGCTACAGTAAAGGGAATATATCCTGTTAAGAAAGAAATCGTCTCCGGCGTTAAATTAGAGATTAATATAACAGGACTTACCAGTGGACATTCAGGTACGGATATAATTTTTCAGAGAGCCAATGGAAACGTTATTTTAGGTAAAATGCTTTTTGAATTAAGCAGAAAATATAACTTTAACATTGTAAGTGTTATGGGAGGAGAGAAAGACAATTCAATTGCGCCTTTTGCCAAAGGAGAAATTATTGTGGAACAAGAGGATGCAAAAGAATTTCAGAAGGATGCGAAGGAATATGCAAAAGATTTGCTTAATGAATATTCATCCACAGATAAAGATATGATAATAGATGTATCTGAGGAAGGAAGCGTAGAGGAGAGCGCTCTTGATCATACTTCGACTACAAAGATAATACTTGGGTATACCCATATTCCTGATGGGGTTATCAAAATGAGCAATGAGATACAAGGACTTGTCCAGACGTCACTCAATCTGGGAGTTGTTCATTGCAGTGATGAAAATATAACATTTACCTATCTTCTCAGAAGCTCTTTGGAGAGTGAAAAGGAATATCTTACAAACAGAGTGGCTAGTATGATTTCTTTACTGGGGGGAGAATATGAGATTACAGGAAAATATCCGGCCTGGGAATATAAAAAGGAATCACCTTTAAGAAAAATAATGTCTGATTCTTACAAAAAACTGTACGGACATGAACCTGAGATACAGGCAATTCATGCAGGAGTTGAATGCGGGCTCTTTGCCTCTAAACTTGAAGGCCTTGATTGCGTATCATTTGGACCTGACATAAAAGATATTCATACTTTCAAGGAAAGACTGGATATAAAATCTACAGAGAGGACATGGGAGCTTATTAAGGAGGTCCTTAAAACACTGTAGTTTATAATTTTTTTATGAAAAATTAATGGAAATTTTATGGGGTCTGACCCCATAAAATTTTTATAAATATTCAACAGATATTAAATATTTTATTGACATAGTATATATAATGTGATAGATTGATTGTGTTACAAATGGAACAGACAATTGATTTATCACATTTTTGTTTGTTTCTCTTTATGACAATAAGTCATCTGTATAAGTATAGTATTTATACTTATTTGATTCCTGAGAATTCAGGACTTATCATTTCATATCTTTTAAAGATATGTTCAAGAGTTTTAGGACTCGTATTAATTCCATTTTGATTATTCTGTGCACAAGAATATAAGCATTAATAATGCATTTACAATTTAATACTATTGGTAATTGTGAAACTGCTTGGTTATACATATGCAAATATGAAGATATGATGAATATATTCAGGAAAGTGTAAGATGTAAGCTTGTAGTTTTTCAATTGTCTGAATTTTATATGAAATTGAAAGGATACACTATATGAAGATAAACGAATCTGAAAAATTAATGGAGTATTCAGATTTTCTGGATTACATCAAAGAAAAAGCCAAGTCTTATGCAGGAGAAGATGGAGATGCGGATATAACCCGAATTATAAAAAATAATGGGTTGGAACTTGATGGACTGGTTATTATGCAGAAGGGTTCTAATATCTCACCCACAATATATTTGAATGATTATTACAGAAGGTATGTTAAAGGAGAAAAATTGGATGCTTTATTTAAGTCTGTTATAGATGTATATGAGACAGGAAAAAAGCAGAAAACATTTGATACCGAAATGTTTAAAAGTTTTAAAGGGGTTAAGCGGAATATAGCATTCAAACTGATAAATTATGAATATAATTTAAAGCTGCTCGAGAAAATACCTCATAAACGTATTATGAATCTTGCTATGGTCTTTTACTGTCTTGTGGAGAAGGGAGAGAGAGGTAACGCTACAGCGCTTATTTACAACAATAATATAAAGAGCTGGAATATAGGTATTGATGAACTTTATGAGGCTGCCATGGAGAATACACCTAAGATTTTGCAAAGTAATCTTTCCTCAATGTATAGTATACTGGACTGTTTTGTACAGCAGGGAATGTTAGGAGTGCCGGATATTTCAGAAGCGGAGAACGAAACAAAGAATATGTATATACTTACCAACGAATGTAAACTTAACGGGGCTGCATGCATACTATATCCCGGAGTTTTGGAAGAATTTGCGGACAGTATCGACAGTGATTTGTATATAATACCTTCATCAATACACGAGGTTATATTAATTCCGAAAAGGGGAGCGATGGATAAGAATAGTTTGATTAATATGGTAAGGGAGGTTAATGCTGAAGGGGTACCAAGAGATGAGGTGCTGTCTGATGTGGTGTACGAGTATAACAGGAAAACGCAGCAGATAACACTGTGATAATAATAAAAGTGTGCATGATGGGAGTCGAACCCACGACCTTTCGCTCCGGAGGCGAACGCTCTATCCAACTGAGCTACACGCACACACAAATCTTATAATACACTAATTGGAGGAATCAATCAATCACTATTAGTTAAAAAGACTTTATAAAAGATTTTGTCCAAGATGTAAGCGTTAAGAGCATTTTGGACAGAGTCTTTCTCTTTTTCTTTGATTTTAAAGGCTTTTATGATAAAATGTCCCAGTGTGGTTCTACACATAATTTTATGAATATGGAGCATAATTTATGCGTATCAATAAATATCTAAGCGCCCGGGGAGTATGTTCAAGACGTGAGGCTGACAGGCTTCTTTCGGAAGGAAAGATTCTCGTGGACGGAGTTGTGGCAACTGTGGGACAGCAGGTGGACGATAATAATGTTGTTGTTGTAGATGGAAATATCGTTAACAATGACGTTGTAGAGGATATTATTATAGCCTTTAACAAGCCTGTGGGAATAGTGTGTACAACAACAAATAAGCAGGGCAGGAATAATATTGTTGACTATATAGGCTTTAATAAGAGAATTTATCCTGTGGGACGATTGGACAAAGATTCTGATGGACTTATTCTTTTAACCAATAACGGAGAAATAACGGACAAAATATTAAGATCTGTTAACGGACATGAGAAAGAATATATAGTTACTGTAGATAAAAGAATTGACAATTCTTTCATAAACTCAATGGAAAAAGGTGTCTATTTAACAGAGTTAGATAGAACAACAAAGCCATGTAAAGTTTATAAGGAGTCATCTGATACTTTCAGAATAATACTTACACAGGGTCTTAACAGACAAATAAGGCGGATGTGCGAAGAATTGGGGTACCGAGTGGAAAAACTTACAAGAATAAGAATTATGAATATTACACTTGGCGATTTGAAAGTTGGCGAATACAGAATTCTTGATGGGGAGGAAAAAAGAGAGTTATATGAGCAAGCTGGAAAGAATCAAAGAACTTGTTGAACTGCTTAACAGGGCAGGAAAGAGCTATTATGCCGAAGGCACAGAAATTATGTCGAATTTTCAGTATGATACTCTTTATGATGAATTAAAGAAACTTGAAGAAGAAACGGGATATGTTCTTTCCAACAGCCCCACAGTTAATGTCGGATATGAGGTCTTAAGCGAACTTCCAAAGGAAAGACACGAGTCTCCTATGTTAAGTCTTGATAAGACTAAGGACAGGGAGGTGCTTAAATCATGGTTAGGTGAGCAACCCGGACTTCTTTCATGGAAATTGGATGGACTCACAATTGTACTTACTTATGAAGAGGGCGAACTTTCTAAGGCAGTTACAAGGGGAAATGGTGAGATAGGAGAAATAATTACCAACAATGCCAGAGTATTTGCTAATGTTCCCGTAACTATTCCTTATAAGGGAAAGCTTGTTATAAGAGGAGAGGCAATTATCACTTATTCAGATTTTGAGCGTATTAACAGGCAGATTCCGGAAGCTGATGCCAAGTATAAGAATCCAAGAAATTTGTGCAGTGGTTCTGTACGCCAGCTTAACAATAAGATAACAAAGGAACGAAATGTGAATTTTTTTGCATTTAATCTTGTTTCTGCTGAAGGGGTGGATTTTAATAACTCAAGAAAGCAGCAGTTTGAATGGCTTAAGCAACAGGGATTTGGTGTGGTTGAATATAAGGAAGTTAATAAAAATAACATACTTGATACCATAGATTGGTTTGAGAATAATATTAAAACCAATGATTTTCCTTCTGATGGACTGGTTATAGTCTACGATGATATTGAATATGGTAATTCACTGGGAAGAACAGCAAAGTTTCCAAGAAACTCCATGGCTTTTAAGTGGTCTGATGAAACTGCCTCAACAATCTTAAGAAAGATTGAATGGAGTGCGTCAAGAACGGGGCTTATTAATCCGGTTGCAATTTTTGACACGGTTGAGTTAGAAGGAACACAGGTCAGCAGAGCAAGTGTTCATAATATAAGTATAATGGAAGATATGAAACTGGGCATAGGGGATGAAATTCTTGTGTTTAAGGCAAATATGATTATTCCCCAGATAGCTGAGAATATCACCTGCAGCGGTAATATGGAGATACCAAGGGTATGCCCTGTATGCGGAGGAGCAACCAGAATAGAAGAATCCAACGAAGTAAAGTCTCTTTACTGTACCAATCCTGACTGTCAGGCAAAACATATAAAAAGTTTTTCACATTTTGTTTCAAGAGATGCCATGAATATTGACGGACTTTCAGAGGCTACTCTGGAAAAATTTATACAAAAGGGATTTATTAAGAGAAAGGCTGACTTGTATCATATTGACAGATTCAAGGATGAAATTATTTCCATGGAAGGTTTCGGCGAAAAATCCTATAATAATCTCATTGATGCAATCAACAAATCCAGAAAGACTAATCTTGTAAGACTTGTCTACGGATTGGGAATAGATAATGTGGGATTGTCGAATGCCAAGATGATTGTAAAGCATCTGGATAATGATCCTAACAGGATTATGAATGTTACGTCAGATGAGCTTGTAGGGATTGATGGAGTAGGAAAGGTAATAGCTGATTCCATAGTTTCATTTTTTGATGATGAAGAAAAATGCAGGGAGTATACTGACATATTATCGGAGGTAACCCTTGAGGAAGAGGATACATCACAAAACAGCAATATTTTAGAAGGAAAGACCTTTGTTATTACAGGAAACGTTAACCATTTTCCTAACAGAAATGCACTTAAAAGTCTTATTGAAAGTATGGGAGGAAAGGTCACAGGGTCAGTTACAGGCAATACATCTTATCTTATCAATAATGACGCTATGTCAAATTCCACTAAGAATAAGACGGCATCAAAGCTTGGAGTGCCTGTGATTACTGAGGAGGAATTTCTGGAGATTGCAGGAATCGATAATTTGACGTAAATGTTATAATAAGTATTAGAATGTTAGTGCAGATTATATGCACGGAATCGAGGTTATATATGCCAATTAAGATACAAAATGATCTTCCGGCTAAGGCTGAATTGGAAGAAGAGAATATATTTGTAATGGATGAGAGCCGCGCTCTTTCTCAGGATTTTCGTGAATTACAGATTGTGATACTTAATCTTATGCCTATTAAGCAGGATACGGAACTTCAGTTGTTAAGGGCTTTGTCAAATACACCCCTGCAGATTGATGTTACATTTTTACAGACAGAATCCCATGTTTCTAAAAATACGCCGGCATCACATATTAAAAAATTCTATCAGTCTTTTAGTGATATCAAAAATAAAAACTACGATGGACTTATTATAACAGGAGCTCCGGTTGAAAAAATGGAATTCAGTGATGTTAATTATTGGGATGAACTTACTGAAATTATGGAGTGGTCAGATACACATGTTACATCCACACTTCATATATGCTGGGGAGCCCAGGCGGGACTTTATTATCATTACGGAATTAAAAAGGTTTTACTTGATAAGAAACTTTCAGGGGTTTATACACATCATGTTCTTAACAGAAAGGAACCTTTAGTAAGAGGCTTTGATGACAATTTTATGGCACCTCACAGCCGATATACGGAGGCTTGCAGAGAGGATATATTAAACAATCCTAAACTTAAGGTGCTGGCAGATTCCAAGGATGCAGGTATATATATTGTTCTTGGAGATAATGGAAAGCATGTATTTGTTATGGGACATCCGGAATATGACAGATATACTCTTGATCAGGAGTATAAGAGAGATTTAGATAAGGGAATAGAACCTGAACTCCCTATAAATTATTATCCGGATGATGATTGTAACAGAAAGCCAATACTTTCATGGAGAAGTCATGCCAATAATCTTTATACCAATTGGCTGAATTACTACGTATATCAGATAACCCCATACATTTTAAATTTAACATCTGACGATTCTGAAAGATAAGGTTTTGTCAATGTAAACGTTCTTAGAATGGTGATTATTATGGATTTAACAGCAAAATTGCAACAGGACCTGTTTGATATGCAGGACATAAAATACAGGGATTTTCATGCAAAACTTATGCCGACGGTAGAGAAGGAACGAATTATCGGGGTAAGGACTCCGCAGCTCCGAAAGTATGCGAAAGCATTTGGAAAGACTGAGGATGCAGAGAAGTTTCTTCAAATGCTTCCTCACAGATATTATGAAGAGAATAATCTGCACGGTTTTTTGATTTCGGGAATGAAGGATTACGATAAGTGTATAAAGTACATTAATGAGTTTCTGCCGTATATTGATAACTGGGCTACCTGTGATATGACTTCGCCTAAAGTGTTTGGAAAGCATAAGGAGGAGCTGCTGGTACATATATCGGAATGGCTGGATTCAAAAGATACATATACCATACGTTTTGGAGTTAATATGCTCATGACATTTTATCTTGATGAGGATTTTGATGTATCGTACAATGACATGGTTTCATCAATAAAATCAGAAGAATATTATGTAAAAATGGGAATTGCATGGTATTTTGCTACAGCACTGGCTAAAAAGTACAATGAAACTATCGGATATATAGAGGATAGAAGGCTTGACGATTGGACACATAAGAAAACCATACAAAAAGCCATAGAGAGTTTCAGAGTGACAAAAGAACATAAAGAGTATCTTCGCGGGTTAAAGTAGTGAATTGGAGAATATGATGATTGATGAAAAAGAAATTATGCCATTTAATTTTTTTAAATATGGTGGCGTTTACACCGGCGGACATAATAATATGAGATATAAAATTGAAAGAAAAGGTGAAAAGTCTGATTTTATCCTTACGGCACAGGTCTGGAGGGGACCCTACGCATCCTGTGCAGTAAATGAGGATGAAATTACATTGAAAGAGTTTGAATATTCGGAAGAAGGACGGATGCAGGCTATACAATGGCTTCAAACAATTTATGATGAACGTATAGATGACTGGAAAAATGCGCCTTCTATTAATGAGGCGGCCCCTGTTACCCATGAATAACAGAAATGATTACCCATGAATAACAGGGATAATTATACAAGATTCTCACTTTCGTCTTTCTTTATAAAGAACAGATAAAATACCACGTATATAATAATTGCAATTATACCGCCAAGTACAAGCTTTAACGTGCTTTGGACGGGGATTGTTATAAGGGAAGAAATCAAGGTATATCCCGCGTCGGTTATGATTTTAGATGATATGACAGATATAACAGATAAATTTGCAGGTATAATTAAACTGTCAGAAAGAGAAATCTTAAAATTAATTGTAAATTTTAGTTTTATAAAAAGAATAGCACATACGATTATGTTGCTTGCAATAATTCCGTAAATATACCCGTTTATTCCTATACGTGGTACGAGTCCTATTAGACATGAAATTCTTATGATCTGTCCGATTACGGATGATGTACATGTCGAACCTGTTTTAGATAGTCCGTTTAATATACTTGTAAGATTTACTTTCAGGTAGAGAAACGGACATAGAAAAGACAGCATAATGGCAAATGTATAAACTCTTTCGTCTTCAAATATTATACTCCCAAGTTTAGATGCATAAACGAGAAACAACAGTGAACACATTATTCCAAGATGTGCACACAGTTTAATGGTTTTATTAATTGTGGAGGATATATTTTCTGTATTATTTCTTCCTTGTTCATCAGATACTTTTGGCAGCAGCATTACCGAGAGGGAATTGGTTATGGCTGTGGGAAACATAATAAGAGGCATCGCCATCCCTGTAAGTACACCAAAAAGAGAAAGCGCCTCGTTTCTATCCATACCATAGACAATGAGCTGGGCAGGAACCAGAATGGATTCCCCGCTTTCCAGAAGATGTATCAGCAGACTGTTAAGATTTAAGGGGATTGTGTACTTTATTATCATAGGTAAGTCTTTAATATGAGGACGCAGGGAAGTGTTTCTTTCTTTTTTTCGAGTTATTAATTGAGCACATATACAGTAGAAACAGGCGGCGATTTCTCCTACAATATTGCCATAAAGAGCATAGGTGATTGACACATTTTTCCCCTGGGACAAGGTTAAACGGCAGTAAATAATTACACTCAGTATTCTTATCATCTGTTCAATTATCTGGGAAACGGCGGGAACAGTAGTTTTCTGACATCCGTAGTAATATCCGCAGATACAGTTATGAAGGACACTGAAAGGAATCTGGAAGCATAATATTTTTATAAGTGCGCCACATTCAGGATTAAGTATTATGCGCTCTGCAATTCTGTCGGAATATATATAACATATAATTGAAAATACTATTGACAGGGGAAGTGCGGTCAATGTGGCTGTTGTGAGATATCTGAAAGATTTTTTGCTTCCCTGGGCCGACGTAAAATGCGAAATGCAGGAGTTAAAACCTCCCATAAACAAGGAAAATGCTATACTGTAAACAGGCATGGTAAGAGAAATAAGACCAAGACCATAGGAACCTATATACCTATTAAGAAATATTCGATAGTAGAAACCAAATAATTTGCTTATTATAGCAGCTGAGGTAAGTATAAGAGTACCTTTTATTATTGAACTTTTTAATATATTTTTCATAGACATATTTAAGTACATTTGGTTATTAACATAATATGTTATAACTGAATATTATATTAATAAGAGTTTAAGGGTATGGGAGCTTTATGATATATGTTGATAATGCGGCGACTACTCCCATAAGCAGGAGAGTAAGCCGGGCTATGTGGCCTTATATAATGGGAAATTATGGCAATCCTTCTTCTATTTATGAATATGGAATTAATAATAAACAGGTTATAGAAAATGTGAGAAAAACGGTGGCTTCCACCATAGGGGCAAAGGCGGAGGAGATTTTTTTTACTTCAGGGGGAACAGAAGGAGATAACTGGGTGCTTCGTAATGCGGTATCCGGATATTCTTCCCGTGATGACAAATATAAAGGACATATAATTGTAAGTAATATTGAACATCATGCTGTTTTAAACACATGTAAGGAGCTGATTAATGAGGGGTATGATGTTGATTATCTGAAAGTCAGAAATGACGGGATTGTAGATGTATCAAAACTGGAAAAGCTCATAAGACATGATACGGTGTTAATCTCTGTTATGCTTGTGAACAACGAAATCGGAACGATTCAACCCCTGAAAGAAATATGCGATATTGCGTATGGATATGAAATCCCCGTTCATACTGATGCTGTTGCCGGATATGGGCATATACCTATAGATGTAGATACGCTTGGTGTTGATTATTTAAGTGTAAGCGCACACAAAATAAGAGGACCTAAAGGTGTGGGATTCGTGTATGCCCGAGGCGGAAAGATAAAGCCTATGATATATGGCGGTGGTCAGGAAATGAAAAAAAGATCCGGTACAGAAAATGTGGCAGGTATAGTCGGACTTGGTGTTGCAGCCAAGGATGCACATGATACTATGGGGGAAAGAACAAGAATAGAATTTCGTACAAGAGAATATATGAAATCCAGAATATTAAAGGAAATTCCGGATGTAATCTTTAACGGAGATGAAATACAACGGGTTTCGGGTAATTTGAATTTCAGTTTTAAAGACATAACAGCCGGAACGCTGGTGGTTATGCTGGATAAACAGGGGATATGTGCATCTGCAGGTTCGGCTTGTTCTTCAGGAGATTCAAAGCCCTCTCATGTACTTAAAGCTATCGGACTTAATGACAGTCTGGCGTCAGGGTCTTTAAGACTTACAATAGACCACAATATAACTATGAAAGAAGCAGATTATTGCGTGAATTGTATAAAATATGATGTATTTAAGCTTAGAAATCTGGTAGAATAAGATGTGTTCATTTTAGATTTATTCAGGCAATCGTAAAATGTATGATTTTGTGAACATATAAAAAGCCTGAAACATTATGATTAAATATGAGGAGAGATACAATTATGTGGTACAATGAAGCGGTTTTTTATCAGATTTTTCCGTTGGGATTTTGCGATGGATTAAGGGATAATGATGGTGTGATGAAAAGATGTATTTCAGAAGTATGTGACTGGATCCCACACATAAAAAAGTTGGGGGCTGATGCTATATATTTTTCACCATTATTTGAAAGTGATTATCATGGGTATGATACAAGAGATTACAGGCTTATAGATAAAAGAATCGGAACCAATGAGGATTTTGCTCATGTTGTTAAAGAACTTCATGATAACGGAATAAAGGTTGTTATTGACGGAGTTTTCAATCATGTGGGAAGAGGATTCTGGGCGTTTAAGGATGTATTGGAGAAAAAATGGGATTCCCCGTACAAGGACTGGTTTTGTATTAATTTTGACGGTAACAGCTGCTATAATGATGGATTTTATTATGAGGGTTGGGAAGGATATTACAATCTCGTGAAGTTAAATCTCCAAAACAGAGAAGTGGTGGATTACCTTATTGATACAATAAGATATTGGATTGATGAATTTGATATTGATGGCATAAGATTTGATGTTGCTTATTGTCTTAACCATGATTTCATGAAGCGGGTAAGAAAAGAAACATCTCAGATGAAAGATGATTTCTTTATGCTGGGAGAAATGCTTCATGGTGATTACAATACTATAGTTAATGATGAGATGATGCATTCGGCTACAAATTATGAGTGCTATAAGGGGTTGTATTCAAGCTTTAATTCAATGAATATGTTTGAGATAGCCCACAGCATTAACAGACAGTTTGGAAGGGAATCGTGGTGCCTTTATACAGGTAAGCACCTTCTTAGTTTTGTAGATAATCATGATGTTAACAGGATAGCCAGCGTGCTTACCAATGAAAATCATCTTAAACTGATATACGCGCTTATGATTAGTATGCCGGGAATACCTTGTATATATTATGGAAGTGAATGGGCAGTTAAAGGGGAAAAATGTAACGGAACGGACAATGCATTAAGACCTTGTTTTGAGAAACCTGAATTTACTGACTTAACAGAGGAATTGTCCCGCATTATCGCAACATATAAAAACTGTAAAGCATTATCTTACGGAGATTATGAGCAAAAGGTTATCACCAACAGACAGTATGTATTCATCAGAAGAACGGAAAATGAAAAGGTTCTGGTTGCAATCAATGCAGATGACAAAGAATATACTGCTTATTGTGATACGGAATGTAGTGAGGCAGTGGACATGATATCCGGTGATACTGTTAATTTGTCAGGGAAGATTGATATGGAGCCTTTTTCATACAAAATATTTAAAATATAATTAAAAATGTGATAAAAAGACTTAATATAAGTATATAATACTATGCTTTTAGTGCTTTTGGACTATTGAAAAGAAGTTATTCTATGTTAGAATTAATTTATCATCTAACGATGAACAATTTAATAATCAATAACAAACAATAGAAAGTGATTGCGGCGCTTTCTGTTGGAAATTAAAAAGACACAACCTCCTCCCGGTTGTGTCTTTTTGTCATGGTGCGCCTGGCAGTGCACGTTTCTATTAATTACTGCAATTTTATAAATTCAGGTTTTCTCTTATTGAATATGGTGTAGTAGTTAAATCCTGCATTAGTGAGAATATCAGTGATAACATGGTAACCGTATGCAATATGCTCGGGAGTATGGGCATCAGAACCTGTTGTAATGATTTCCCCTCCCAGTTCTTTGTAAAGTTTTATTATTTCAATGCAGGGATTAGGATTTTTTAATCCGTATTTAAGACCGCCGGTATTGATTTCAATTCCTTTTCCTTTGTCTATAAGAGATTTCAAAATAATCTCAAAATATTCCCTGTAATCTTTCCAATTATAATCTGCATCCTTATTTGGGGCATATCTTATTATATAGTCAAGATGACCGTATACATCGAAATTGTTACAGCTCTTTATATTGCATATAATACTTTCATAATACTTTTCAATTGCTTCCCTGACGGAAATGTCTTCCCAAAATGATTTATAGTAGGGATCAACGCCGTTGACAAGATGGGACGAGCCTATTATAAAGTCAAGCTTGTTATCATTGTCGTAGGAGTTGACTTTTTCTGACACTGATTCCATAAGTCCCTGTTCAACACCTACATAAATTGACAAACTGCCGTCAGACATTCTGTCTTTAAGGTCAAGCATATAATCCGTGTATTCGTTATAATTAAGGTTAAAAACAACTTTTCCATCTTCTGTAGGATAGTTGAAATCGTTGTGGTCCGTAAAACATATATTTTTGAGACCAAGAGCTTTTGCTTTTTTTATTACATCCAGCGGTGAAGTCTCTGAATCACTTGAAAAATGTGTATGTAAATGAAAATCTGATAAGTTATTGTACATAATTAAACCCCTTGTATGTCTTAATAACGAGAGTATAGCATTTTACACAAATAGATTTCAATAAATACATTTTTTTCGGAAAAATGAACACAGTAAATTATGTGATTAAGAACTTGAAAATATATCACGTCATTGATATTATGTAAAAGTACGTTTACATAATTCATATACAATGCACATAGAATTTACATTTATTTATATACGATTGTGGTAGTTTTGGAAGGTGTGCAGGATAGGAGAATAAAGTGGATATAGAGTTAATTGGTAATTTATTTATGTTTGTCGGCGGTATTGGAATGTTCCTGTATGGTATGAATATTATGGCGGATGGTATGCAGAAAACTGCAGGTGGTAAGATGAAACAGCTTATCGGATATCTTACCAGAAACAGATTCCTTGCAGTTGTAGTGGGTGCTTTGATAACAGCAATTATTCAGAGTTCCGGTGCAACAACCGTTATGGTGGTGGGCTTTGTAAATGCCGGACTTATGACACTTGTTCAAGCTGTAGGCGTTATCATGGGTGCTAATATTGGTACAACAATTACTGCATGGATTGTATCTTTAGGACAGTTAGGTGATGCTGTGAAAGTACTTGCACCTTCATTTTATGCACCTTTACTTATGGGTCTGGGAGCTGTTATTTACCTTTTTTCCAAAAAACCTAAAAAGAAAATGGTAGGAGAGATACTTGTAGGTATAGGACTTCTTTTCCTGGGTCTTGATTTTATGTCCGCATCAATTTCCCCATACACGGATGCTCCAATATTCTCAAAAGCTTTTGAAGTTGTTGGTAATAATCCTCTGCTGGGAATTCTCATTGGTATTGTTGTGACAGCTATATTGCAGAGTTCTTCTGCATCAGTTGGTATTTTACAGACCCTGGCAATTAATGGGGTTGTAACTACCAATGCGGCAGTATTTATTACTTTGGGACAGAATATCGGTTCCTGTGTAACCGCGATTATTTCCAGTGCTGGAACATCAAGAAATGCAAAGAGAGCGGCCTGTATGCATCTTATGTTTAATGTGGCGGGTGCTTTGCTTTTCGGAACTCTGGCTTTTATTATTTTTTCGATTAATCCACAGTTAGCTGCACATAATATTACAAGTGTTGAAATTTCAATTTTCCACACATTTTTTAATATTATATGTACTATTGTGATGATACCTTTTGGAAATCTTCTTGTTAAAATTTCCGGTGTTGTCATTCGTGAAAAATCTGTTGATGATGAAAATGCTGAACTTGAAGCTAAAGACAGCTATGCGGCAGAGCTTGCAAGACATTTTGATGACAGACTTCTTGAACAGCCGTCTTTTGCAGTTGAGAATGCGTTGAATGAAGTTGTTATTATGGGTAATCTTTCACTGGATAATATAAAGTATTCTTCTGAGGCGATTACCAATAACGACCAAAATATGATTGATAAAGTGTACGAGATAGAGCATAAGGTTGATCTTTATGAGAAATATCTTACGGAATACCTGATTAAGATTAACAATCTTTCTATCACAGAGGTGCAGCACAGAGTAGTAAATGATCTTTTCCATGCTATTATTGATATTGAAAGAGTATCAGACCACTGTGAGAATATGGCTGAGCTTGCAGCATATAAGATTGAGAATAACATTACATTTTCAGAGCATGGTAATGAAGAGCTTAAACAGTTGTATGACAAGGTAATAAAATGCTTTGACAAGGCAATTGAGGCAAGAAAAAATACAAGTGAAGAAGCAGCAAGGGCTGTTTGCAGAATAGAAGATGAAGTAGATGATTTTGAAGAAGAATTAAGAAACAAGCATATTGAGAGACTTTCGGCAGGAAGCTGCAAACCGTCTAACGGTGTTGTATTCCTTGATATTCTGTCAAATCTTGAGAGAATGTCAGATCATGCTAACAATATTGCTGATTGTATTCTGGGTGAAATTGATGCAGCAAAATAGGATTGTATACATTATTCAATTCTTGTTGTACTTTTCGTCATATTTGCTAACCATGCAATAATTTATGGAAAAAAAAGTGTCATTTTGTAAAAAATGGTATTTACTACTTGATATTTTTTTCTTATTTTTGTAAACTATCTGGTAGTTGATTTTTTATTAACAATCTTTTTTATTAGGAGGATTTATTTTTATGTCAGTAAAAGTAGCGATTAATGGTTTTGGACGTATCGGTAGACTTGCATTCAGACAGATGTTTGGTGCAGAGGGATATGAAGTTGTAGCAATCAATGACTTAACAAGCCCTAAGATGCTTGCTCATCTTTTAAAGTATGATTCATCTCAGGGAAGATATATCGAGTTAGGTGATGAGGATTCTGTTACAGCTGATGATGAAGCTGGTACAATCACTGTTAAGGGTAAGACAATTAAGATCTATAAGGAACCAGATGCTAACAATTGTCCTTGGGGAGAAATCGGTGTAGACGTAGTTCTTGAGTGCTCAGGTTTCTATACATCTAAGGAAAAGGCACAGGCTCACATCAATGCAGGTGCTAAGAAGGTAGTTATTTCTGCTCCAGCAGGTAACGATCTTAAGACAATCGTATATAATGTTAACCATGAGACACTTACAGCAGATGATAAGATTATTTCAGCTGCTTCTTGTACAACAAACTGCTTAGCTCCTATGGCTAAGGCTCTTAATGACCTTGCTCCAATCGAGTCAGGTATTATGTGTACAATTCATGCTTACACAGGAGATCAGATGATTCTTGACGGACCTCAGAGAAAGGGTGATTTAAGAAGATCAAGAGCAGGTGCTTGCAATATCGTTCCTAACTCAACAGGAGCTGCTAAGGCTATCGGTCTTGTTATTCCTGAACTTAACGGAAAGCTTATTGGAGCTGCTCAGAGAGTTCCTACACCTACAGGTTCTACAACACTTCTTTTCGCTGTAGTAAATAAGGAAGTTACAGTTGATGATGTTAATGCTGCTATGAAGGCTGCTGCAACAGAGAGCTTTGGTTATAATACAGAGCAGATTGTATCTAGCGATATCGTTGGTATGAGATATGGTTCATTATTCGATGCTACTCAGACTATGGTTTCTCCATTACCAGATGGAAAGACTCAGGTAGAGGTTGTTTCTTGGTATGATAATGAAAACTCATATACAAGCCAGATGGTTAGAACAATTAAGTACTTTGCTGAATTAAACTAATTAAATCTTTGTTAATTGTTTGAGTACAAAATACCGGAGATGAACAAGTCATTCTCCGGTATTTTATTAGTACATTTATAAATGGAGGAAATATTATATGCTTAATAAGAAATCGGTTGATGATATCAACGTTAAGGGTCAGAGAGTTTTATGCAGATGTGATTTTAATGTGCCTTTAGATGGCGACAGAATTACAGATGAGACACGTCTTGTAGCTGCACTTCCTACAATTAAGAAGTTAATAGCAGATGGTGGAAAGGTTATTCTTTGTTCTCATCTTGGTAAGCCAAAGGGAGCAGATAAGGCTTTCTCATTAGCTCCTGTTGCTAAGAGATTATCAGAACTTTTAGGTCAGGAAGTTAAGTTTGCTGCTGATGATACAGTAGTTGGTGACAACGCAAGAGCAGCAGTAGCTTCTATGAATGATGGAGATGTTATTTTACTTGAAAATACACGTTTCAGAGCAGAGGAGACAAAGAACGGAGAGGAGTTCTCAAAGGATCTTGCTTCAATAGCAGATGTATTTGTTAACGATGCTTTCGGTACTGCTCACAGAGCTCATTGTTCTAATGTAGGTGTTACAAAGTTTGTTGATACAGCTGTTGTTGGTTATCTTATGCAGAAGGAAATTGATTTCCTTGGAAATGCAGTAAATAATCCAGTAAGACCTTTTGTTGCTATTCTTGGCGGTTCAAAGGTTTCTTCAAAGATTTCAGTAATCAACAATCTTCTTGATAAGGTTGATACTCTTATAATCGGTGGTGGTATGTCTTATACATTCCAGAAAGCTCACGGCGGAAAAGTGGGAAATTCTTTAGTTGAGGATGATTATCTTGATTATGCTAAGGAAATGATGGCAAAGGCAGAAGCTAAGGGCGTTAAGATGCTTATTCCTATCGATACTGTTGTCACAAAGGAATTCAAAAATGATACTCCTAGCCGTATTGTTGTTGCCGGACATCAGGAAGATGATGATATGGGTATGGATATCGGACCTAAGACATGTGAGCTTTATAAGGATGCATTAAAGGACGCAAAGACAGTAGTTTGGAACGGTCCTATGGGTGTATTTGAGTTTGATAACTTTGCAAAGGGTACAATAGCTGTTGCAGAGGAACTTGCATCACTTGAAGGAGCTACAACAATTATTGGTGGTGGCGATTCTGCAGCTGCTGTTAATAATCTTGGATTTGGAGATAAGATGACTCACATTTCAACAGGTGGAGGCGCTTCACTTGAATTCCTTGAAGGTAAGGAACTTCCTGGTGTTGTTGCTGCTAACGACAAGTAATTGTTTACTGACATAAACATACTATATATTTAAAGGGGCTGTTGCATCAAAAAAGGCTGATTTTTTTCAGATGAGATGCAACAGTCTCTTTATTTATTTTTTTGTCAGTTTTTATGGCATTTTGTTTGTCTGTATGCTATAATTCTCATATATTAATAGTCAGTGTTGTCTGTTGCAACAGACATAAAATCTGTGTTAAGTCTTTTGGTCAGGATTTCAATTATAGAAAGCATGAATATTTGATTTGGGAGAATCATAAAGTTATTAAGTGGATATAATTTTATAGTCTGTATCCCACTATATTTGAGACGTGTAGCGTGAAATATATTGAACAGGATTTAGAATTGTGGATTAGTGCTTGCGTGGATTGCACACATCTATAATTCTTGGGAAAGACGCACAGAAAAATGGAGGATTGTATGAGAAAAAAAATTGTAGCCGGTAATTGGAAGATGAATATGACACCAAGTGAGGCTGTTAAACTTGTAAATGAGCTTAAGAGTAAATCTTACAGCAAAGATGTAGAGGTTGTATTCTGTGTTCCTGCCATCGATATCGTTCCTGTAGCAGAGGCTGTAAAAGGTACAAGCATTAAAGTGGGAGCAGAGAATATGTATTATGAAGAGAAGGGTGCTTTCACGGGAGAGATTTCTCCGGATATGCTTACAGATGCAGGCGTTTCATATGTCATACTGGGTCATTCGGAAAGAAGACAGTATTTTGGTGAGGATGATGATTGCGTTAACAGAAAGGTGCGAAAAGCTATAGAGCACAATATTATTCCTATAATTTGCTGTGGTGAAACAATACAGCAGAGAGAAGAAGGAATTACCCTGGATTTTATAAAGTCACAGATTGTTGGAGCTTTTCAGCAGGTTTCACCTAAGAATGCAGCAGAGTGTGTAATAGCTTATGAACCTATATGGGCAATTGGTACAGGACGTGTGGCAACATCCCAACAGGCTCAGGAGGTGTGTGAAGCTATCAGATTGAATATAAGGGAGCTGTATGGTGAAGAGGTTGCATCATCAATAAGGATTCTTTATGGAGGTTCTGTTAATGCCTGCAACGCTGCGGAATTGTTTGCACAGGAAGATATAGACGGAGGCCTTGTAGGAGGTGCGAGTCTTAAGCCTGATTTTGCAGATATCGTAAATTATAAATAATCAATAATTGGTTGCATAATATATTTATGTAATTTGATTATTTAGTATAGTTTTTGTTTATAATATCCTTTATGATTGTACGTTTATAATCATAAAGGATATTTTTTGCTTTTAAAATATATAGAATTATGCTATCATTCTAAAGGAAAATTCAATGATAATAAAATAATATGCATAATAAGCACGGAGGAGTTAAATAATATGAGTAAGAAACCTGTTGTTTTAATGGTACTTGATGGTTATGGATTAAACGATCGTACAGAGGGTAATGCAATTGCAATGGCAAATACACCTGTAATGGACAGACTTATGAAGGAGTATCCTTTTGTTAAGGGAAATGCTTCAGGATTATATGTGGGACTTCCTGACGGACAGATGGGTAATTCTGAGGTTGGACATATGAATATAGGTGCCGGCAGAATAATTTATCAGGATCTTACAAGAATAACAAAGGATATTCAGGATGGTACATTCTTTGAAAATGAAGCCCTTCTTGAAGCTATGGAAAACTGCAGGAAGAATAATTCGGATCTTCATCTCTGGGGACTTTTATCAGATGGTGGTGTTCACAGCCATATTTCACACATTTACGGATTGTTGGAAATGGCAAAGAAAAATGGAATTTCTAATGTTTATGTACATGCATTCCTTGACGGAAGAGATACACCTCCATCATCAGGTAAGGATTTTGTTGAACAGTTACAGAATAAGATGAAAGAACTTGGAGTGGGCAAAGTAGCTTCTTTAGCAGGAAGATATTATGCAATGGATAGAGATAATAACTGGGACAGAGTAGAAAAGGCATATAAGTCTTTAACAACCGGTGAAGGTGTACAGGCTGAGGATGCTGTTCAGGCTATGGCAGATTCTTATGCTGAGGGTGTAACAGATGAGTTCGTTTTACCTACAGTTATTACTGAGAATGGAAAACCTCTTTCAGTTGTAAAGGCTAATGATTCCGTTATTTTCTTTAATTTCCGTCCTGACAGAGCCAGAGAGATGACAAGAGCATTCTGTGATGATAAGTTCACAGGTTTTGACAGAGAGTATATCCCTACAACATTTGTTTGCTTTAAAGATTACGATGAGTCAATTCCTAATAAGATTATTGCTTTCAAGAAGGAAGAAATTAAAAATACATTTGGTGAATTTTTAGCTAAAAATGGTAAGAAGCAGCTCAGACTTGCTGAGACTGAGAAGTATGCCCACGTTACATTTTTCTTTAATGGCGGTGTTGAAGATCCTAACGTTGATGAGTTTAGATTACTTGTAAACTCTCCTAAGGATGTTGCAACTTACGATTTGAAACCTGAAATGAGTGCTCCTGAGGTTGGAATGGATCTTGTTGAGGCAATCAAGTCTGATAAGTATGATGTTATTGTAATTAATTTTGCTAATCCTGACATGGTTGGACATACAGGTGTTATACCGGCTGCAGTGAAAGCGGTTGAAAAGGTTGATGAGCTTGTTGGAAAGGCTGTGGAAGCAGTTAAAGATGTTGATGGAGTAATGTTTATTTGTGCAGACCACGGTAATGCAGAGAAAATGATTGATTACGAGACAGGTAATCCGCATACTGCACATACAACAAATCCTGTTCCGTTTATTCTTGTAAATTACGACGAGTCTTATACACTTAAAGAGGGCGGAAGACTTTGTGATATTGTTCCGACATTAATTGAAATAATGGGAATGGAAAAACCGGTTGAGATGACAGGTGAATCACTTCTTATTAAGAAATAAATAATAATTATTGAGAAATAATGGTGAATATATTGTTGCACTGTATTATTTTCTCTGATATAATGACCTAGTTGTGATTTTTTGTAATAGGAGGTGTTATTACATGTTTGGAATGTCATGGGCAGATACAATAAGAGTTCTTTTGATGGGAATATTTATCATAGTTTGTATTATATTAACAGTTATAGTTCTTATGCAGGAAAGTAAGCAGAATGGCTTATCAGGAGCTATCAGCGGTGCTGCTGACAGCTACTGGGGAAAAAATAAAGGTCGTTCCATGGAAGGCAAACTAGTTGCTTTCACAAAGGTACTTGCTGTTGCATTTATAGTGATAGCTGTTATATTGAATATTAACTTTTAAATTAAAGGCGCTCTTAAGTTATTACTTACGGGCGCTTTTTTAGTATATAATAAGGTGAGGTGATAGTAATGAATCCGGAATTGTTGAAGGAACGCAAGAAGAATATAGCCGACTTAATTCTTAACAATGAATTTTATGTTCCTATGAAAACAAAGGAAATAGCAATACTTTTGAATATTCCTAAGGAAAACAGACATGAACTTCAAGAAGTGCTGGATTCGTTAGTATCAGATGGCACAATCGGGGTTTCTAAAAAAGGAAAGTATATGAAACCGGATAACCTTTCTGTTACAGGTATATTTGAGCCTACCAGGAAGGGATTTGGCTTTGTATGTGTACCTGACCAGGAAGATGATATTTTTATTAAGTCCGGTGATACTAAAGGAGCTTTTTATCATGATAAGGTGAGGGTTATTATTACCTGTGAGAAGCAGAAGGGAAGACGCAGAGAAGGTAAAATAATTGAAATTGTAAGCCATGAAATAAAAAGAATCGTGGGAACTTATCAGGATAATAAAAATTATGGATTTGTAATTCCTGACAATGCAAAAATTGCATATGATATTTTTGTTCAAAAGCAGAAGAGTCTTGGTGCTGTCAACGGAAGTAAAGTAGTTGTGGAAATTACTAACTATGGTGGTAACGAAAGAAATCCTGAAGGTAAAGTTGTTGAAGTTATCGGACATATTGATGATCCGGGAACGGATATAATGTCTATTATAAGGACTTATGATTTGCCTGTTGAATTTCCTGAAAATGTTAATCAAGCCTTAAAATCAATTCCTTATGAAGTTGAAGAGAAAGATAAGTCCGGAAGAGTAGACCTTAGAAACGTTATGATGGTAACCATTGACGGAGAGGACTCGAAGGATTTGGATGATGCAGTATCCCTTACTAAAGAGGGGGATTTGTATCATTTAGGAGTTCATATAGCAGATGTAAGCCATTATGTAACAGAGGGAAGCCCTCTTGATAAGGAGGCTCTTAAGAGAGGAACCAGTGTTTATCTTGTTGACAGAGTTATTCCAATGATTCCCCATCAGTTATCCAATGGAATATGTTCCCTTAATCAGGGAGTGGACAGACTTGCACTCAGTTGTATTATGGATATTAATGATAAGGGCGTCATTGTGAATCATAGAATATGTGAGACACTTATTAATGTTGACAGAAGAATGACTTATACCTCTGTTAAGAAAATTCTTGTTGATAATGATGAAAATGAGATTGAAAAATACAGAGAGCTCGTTCCTATGTTTAGGCTTATGGAAGAATGTGCCGGTGTTCTTAGGAAAAAAAGATTTTCAAGGGGTTCTATTGATTTTGATTTTCCGGAATCCAAGATTATTCTTGATGATAAGGGACATACCATAGATATAAAGCCTTACGACAGAAATGTTGCAACCAGGATTATAGAAGAATTTATGCTTGCTGCCAATGAAACTGTTGCAGAGGATTATTTCTGGCAGGAAATGCCCTTCTTATACAGAACCCATGAAAATCCGGACCCTGAAAAAATGACCAAATTAAGCACATTTATTAATAATTTCGGATATTCAATCAGAATTTCGGATGAGATGCATCCAAAGGAATTGCAGAAACTCCTGGAAAGAATTGAGGGAACGGATGAGGAAAGCCTTATCAGCAGATTGACACTGCGTTCCATGAAAAAAGCGAGATATACCACGGATTGTGTGGGACATTTTGGCCTTGCAGCCAGGTATTACTGCCATTTTACATCTCCTATAAGACGATACCCTGACCTTCAGATACACAGGATAATAAAAGAGTGCATCCATGGAAAAATGAGCCAAAAGAGGGTAGAACATTATAACAAAATACTTTCTGATGTAGCAGTAAGCACCAGTAACACAGAACGCAGGGCGGATGAAGCAGAGCGGGATACGGATAAACTTAAGATGGTTGAGTATATGTCTGAACATATAGGGGAAACCTTTGAAGGAGTTATATCCGGTGTTACAAGCTGGGGAATATATGTGGAACTGCCAAATACTGTGGAGGGTATGGTTTCCGTAAATGATATGAGAGGTTTTTATGTGTTTGATGAAAACCATTATGAAATGGTAAATGAATTTATGGGAAAAAGTTATAAGCTTGGGCAGAAGGTGAAAGTGGTAGTTACAGATACCGATAAGATTTTAAGAACCATTGATTTTGTATTTTTGGAGGATTATGATGGCTAAGGACAGTTCAGGGGGTAATAAACTTATTGCCAATAATAAAAAAGCATATTTTGATTATTTTATTGAGGATAAGTATGAGGCAGGAATTTCTCTTCATGGTACAGAAGTTAAATCTATGAGAATGGGAAAATGTTCCATAAAGGAGTCGTATATACAGATTATAAATGGTGAAGTCTTTGCTATTAATATGAATATCACTCCTTACGAAAAGGGTAATATATTCAATAAGGACCCATTAAGACCTAAAAAACTCCTTCTTCATAAAAGTGAGATTAATAAGCTGACAGGACAGTTGGCTACAAAAGGGTATACACTGGTTCCTCTTCAGGTATATCTTAAGAACGGAAAGATGAAGATGGAAATAGGACTTGCTAAGGGTAAGAAAAATTTTGACAAGAGAGATTCAATTGCAAAAAAAGATCAGCAAAGAGAAGCAGCAAAAGAGTTTAAGATTAGAAATCTTGGATAAAATTTATATTAAAAATGCTGTGTTTTCTTGACTTTAACATGAATATAATGTTAAATGATAACAGCCACTAATAACAGGTGGCAATATTTGGGCTTGTAAAGGTTTCGACTGGGGTTTTGAAACTGGTGAAGCAATCCGTATGCAATGCGTTAAATGGCAAATCTAAATATAAACGCTAACGAAAATTTAGCTTACGCTGCCTAGTTGCAGCAGTCTGACCTAGGGAACTCACACCTTAGGACCCAGGCTTCGATTATGTGAGAAACGACATGACCTAAGCTTTGCGGTTATGGGCGTATTATGAAGCTACTAAAATCAGCAGGGTGTTAGTTCCCGGCTGATGGAGGGAACAAAACAGGGCGAGCCTGTTTGTAAATAACTGACTAAGATTGTAGAAGAACAGCGGATGAGCTTTAGGACAGGGGTTCGACTCCCCTCAGGTCCACTGTAAAAAAGCCGGGAAACATAAGTTTCCCGGCTTTTCTTAGACTTCGAATTTGTAGCCCATTCCCCAGATGGTTTTAATACAATCCCCCTTTTCACCCATTTTCTTTCGAAGTTTTTTAACGTGGGTGTCAATGGTACGTGCATCACCAAAATAATCATAATTCCATACATTATTTAGAATTTTTTCACGAGACAGGGCAATACCTTTATTTTCAACGAAGTAGGTAAGCAGTTCAAATTCCTTGAAGCTTAAATCAATTTCTTCTCCGTCAATTTTTACGATATGGGCTGATTTATCAATCACAATACCGTTAATCTCAGTTATACCGTTGCTGTCTACACTGTAAGTTCTTCTGATAAGTGCATCAACTCTGGCAGTAAGAATTTTAGGACTGAAAGGCTTGGATATGTATTCGTCAGCACCACAGTCAAAACCGGTTAATTCGCTCTGTTCATCACTTTTTGCGGTAAGCATGATGATAGGAACTTTGGAATCTTTGCGGATTTCTTTGCAGGTGTCCCAACCGTTCATTTTAGGCATCATCACGTCAAGTATAACAAGGGATATATCCTTGTTGTTATAAAATGTATCTATAGCTTCCTCACCATCACCGGCTTCTAAAACAATATAGCCTTTTCTTGTAAGAAAATCACTTACAAGTTTTCTCATGCGGCTTTCATCATCTACCATTAAAATTTTCAATTTATCCATACACGCCTCCTTGTTTTTATGGAAAGAATCATGCTCACCAATATGTACTGCCTTTAGGATATCAGTAATTTATGTACAAAATGTGTTTAAACAAAAATAAAAATATCACTTATTCTGAAGCTCTGCCTCTCTGGCTTTTAGTGATGCTTCCTGGGATTCAAGCTGTTCCTGCCATATTGCATATTTATCCTGGATATTAACTTCATAGTTTATTATATTGGCATTGGAACTTGTTTTTAATATAAGCAGCATGGCAATAATAACTATTACGAGAGCAACATTAAGTATCATTGCTTTTATGAAATTATTTTTGTATCTTGCGGCTTGTATTGATAAATCACGAAGTTCACTTCTGTGGGCGATTTGCTCGTGGCGTCTTTCCATTTCTGCCTGAGTATCTGTATTGACGGGTATGGGTTGTATCTTTTCCCTTGGAATATCACCACAGTTATATAAAAACTGTTGTAGATTTTTAAGATAATTTATTCCGATAGCAGTGGTGAATAACTTCCTGTCAATAATTTTGTTGTAGAGAATAAATACCTGTTTTGGATCGCTTCCGTCTGTTTTTGAAGAAACGTATTTTATAGCATTAAGTTCATCCTTTGCAGCCTGGGCTTCATCCTTTGAATTAAAGGTGTATCCTCCCACAGTGTATTCTTTTTTCTTAGAACCATCTTTGGAAGATGACTTTTTTGATTTCGGATTACTAACCGAATTTGTTTTATGTGAAGTTCTTTCCGCCATTGTAATTGCCCCTGTTCTTATTTATATAAATATGCTGAAACACTGTAAAATCTGCTTTAATTATATCATTGCCTATGACCTTTGTAAATTTCGAATTATTTGTGAACTTGTTGAAAACAGCCGGTCTTTACACTATAATTTAGGTATTCCTAAGATTAAAAATATTGTTGATATGATATATTTGAGGAGTATACAATGGGGAGACATTCTATTAAGTTTAAAATCACATTGCTTCTGGTGGGAACCATTGCAGCACTAATTGCTTTGCTGCTTATATTTAATATTGCATTTTCTGAAAAATTTTATCTGGAAGATAAGCATAAATCCATGCTTGATTCTTACGATAGTATTAACAGTACATGCTCAGATTATGAAAATGGGAATATTAACGAAGAAGAGCTGAATACCAATCTGGAACAGATAGCCACATCCAATGCTATATCTGTGATTATTGTTAACAGTGACTGGACAACTTATTATGTAAGTACCCAGGGCGACGAGATGATGCTTGAACGTTTGAAAATGAGCATTTTTAACAGTGATATTTTTAAACAGAATATTTATGATGGCTCATTTTATGATAAATCCAAGCGTAAGGAAAATGAAGAGAATGCAGATAATCCGGGAGAAACTAAAGAAAAGCCTAATGACAGGAATGACGGAATGGGTTCTAAGGATAACGGAGGCGCAGAGAACTCGGATTTATTTGGCGAGAAAAGCATAATAGATATGTCGGGGAACGGAGCTACCGAGAGTAGAAGTATTATAAAGAAGACTGATAAATATACTTTGCAGAAGGTGTACGATTCAAGACTTCTGGATGATTATCTTGAATTATGGGGCACATTGGATAACGGTAAGTCAATATTAATAAGAACTCCCATACAGGGAATTAAGGATAATGTACACATTTCCAACAGGCTGATTACCTATGTGGGAGGTGCTACAATTTTACTGGGAATAGTTGCAGCGGTTATTCTTTCTACCTATATTTCCAGACCTATAAAGCAGTTATCTTCCATAGCTGAAAGAATGTCAGAAATGGATTTTGAAGCGAAATATCAGGGAAGTGATAAGGGGGAAATAGGACTTCTGGGAACCAGCATGAATAATATGTCCCGAAAACTTGAGGAAAATATTTCGCGGTTAAAAGCTGCAAATCTGGAACTTCAAAGGGATATTGATAAAAGAGATAAACAGGAACAGATGAGAACGGATTTTCTGTCAAATGTTTCCCATGAATTAAAGACGCCTATTGCCCTTATACAGGGATATGCAGAGGGACTTAAGGAGGGTATTACGGATGACCCTGAGAGTATGGATTTTTATTGTGATGTAATAATAGACGAAGCTAATAAAATGAATAATATGGTTAAGAGGCTTCTCACCCTCAACCAGATTGAATTTGGAAATGATGAGCTTATAATGGAGCGTTTTGATATTAAGGAACTGGTAAAGTCCGTTGTCAATGCAAATGAGTTGAGAGCCAGTCAGAAAGGGATTTCCATTACTTACCACACAGATGATAAACCCTTATATGTGTGGGCAGATGAATATAAGGTGGAAGAGGTTATCACAAACTATATTTCCAATGCAATTAACCATTGCAGCCGGGAGAATATAATTGAAGTAAGAGTTGGAAAGATTGATGAAGATAATGTACGGGTTTCAGTATTTAACACCGGTGATAATATTCCTTCAGAGGATATAGAACATATATGGGAGAAATTCTATAAAGTGGATAAGGCAAGAACAAGGGAATACGGAGGCAATGGAATAGGACTTTCCATTGTAAAGGCAATTATGGATTCCATGGGTAAGTCCTGCGGTGTGGAAAACCTGGAGAATGGCGTTGTCTTCTGGTTTGACCTTGATTGTAAATTATGATAGAATTTCTACAGTGTAAAGATATGAATCGGGGTAAATCTAATATAGAAACATGGGTAGAAACGGAGATTGGTATGAAGAGAAATTCATTAAATAAGTGCATTGCATTGGGAATGTCTGTTATGTGTTTGTTTTCATTGGCGGGATGCAAGAATGATGTCAAATTAACAAGTGAACAAAATGAACTTATAGCTGAATATACAGCAGGTGTCCTTCTTAAGTATTCTTATGAAAATGAGTGGAAGTATACTAAGCTTAACACTGCCTTGAATACATATAACAATAAGAATGACACATCTGCAACAAAGCCATCCGGTTCAAATAGTAATAATAATAGCAATAATAATAATTCAGCTACCGTTCCATCAGGAGGTAATACAGCAACGAATCCTACATCTTCCCAGACGTCAGGTGATTTGTGCAGTAGTCTTCCACAGGCTCTGGGACTCACCGGCACGACTATAAGTTATGAATCGGTGTCAGTGGGAGACAGATATCCTACGGGAGAATATGCAGTATGCGTACCGGCTGAGAGCGGATGTAAGGTTGTGGCAGTAGAATTTAAGATAAAGAACGATTCGGGAAATAATATTTTGGCTAATACAACAGCAAGCGGTGTTGCTGTTAAATTAACAGTCAATGGCACAAGTTATCCCGGATATATATCTATGCTTAAGAATGATATGCTTAATTTAAAATCAGTCAGTATTGCTTCCGGTTCTTCTTACAATGCAGTATTGCTGTTTCAGGTAAAATCAGAATCTGCAAACAGTGTCAAAGGCTCAGTGCTTTCTGTAACATCAGGAGGAACAAGTCTTGGAACTTTAGCGCTAAATTAGTATTTAAAAATTTTTTCCAAGAACATTTTCTTTGCTGTATTTTAATGATTCTTCCCGGGTTAACTGTGATGAATAGCTGACACGTTTATCAGGTCTGTATCCGGGACCGCTGCAGTTATATTCAGCAAAAATCACGGTTTCATGGGCTTCTTCCTTATTCCAGTCATTAAAACCTTCGTCAATTACCTGATTGGAGTACTCGCAGTTAAGAAACACTGCCTTGGCGTGGATTCTCCAAGGTCTGGATAAAACGCAGGTTTTTGCAGGACAGTTTCCGGTAAATGTGCAGGAATCAAATACATATCCCACAGGCTGGTCTTCATAAGTGGATGGAGCAGTGTAGTAGCTGTTAATATCTTTGCCACAGTCAAGAGCATACAAGGTACAGTTCTTAAAGTATGCAGTCGCACTTCCGAAGATAAAGTCAATTTCTCCGCATATATAGCAGTCTTCATATAATTGTTTTGTTGGGATTCTTGGAGCAAACTCCGTTGGTCCCACAAATCCTCCCGGTTGTTTTTCCTTAAAAGGGAGAGGCCCTGTAAAAAGTGTGTCCTGATGTCCCAGCATTTTGCAGTTTTTAAAGATTAAATGATTGCCTTCTGCATATACAGCTATAGCCTGGCCCACTTTGTCGCCAAATCCCGATGAATTTTCAAATGTTATATTATAGGCACTAAAATTATTGGCATTAACAAAAAATGTGTAAGATCTGAAGGTGCCACGGTTACTTCCGTCAGGCATTTTCATAAATGCGTAGTAACCCTCCGTGATTATAACATTATCTTTTGATTCGCCTATAAGAGTGATATTGTCTTTTCTGATTTCCACTCTCTCTTTATAGATTCCATTTTTTATAAATATTGTTTCACCTTCAGGACTTTCAACAGAATTAACTGCATCCTGAATGTTAATAAAATCTCCGGAAGAATCTTTTGCTACAGTAATCATATTAATCTCCATTCTCAAGCTTTTAATTATTATAACAAATAAATGCTATTTTATAAACCATACATTTATTATTTGCTTTTATGGGATTAAGCGTCAAAAGCCTATTATAATTTTATGCCATGATAAATTGCACAAAGAAAGTTGTTTGCATTCCATTGTGCTAACCATTCCGATGAGCCTCTTAAGACAAAAATCGTGTTCAGCAAAGGCTTTCACGATTTTTAGAGTCTCATCTCCATAGCACAAAAGTCATGTAAACAATCTTTTTTGTGCAATTTGTTACTCAAGTATTTATAATGGGCTTTTGACACACTAATCTTTTATAGACATTCTCTGGTAAAAAATGTATACTTTATCAGGATTAAGAATTAAAAAACTAAATTTGCTTTATGGAATGGATAAAAAATGATACATTTTGTTGAAGATTTAAGGGATGTAGATACATATCTTTCACTTAGAAAACAGGTGGGATGGATAGAATTGTCAAGAGAACAGGCGCAGAAGGCGTTAGATAACAGTGTGAAAATATTTACCGTCTTTGATGATGATAAGCCTGTGGGAATGGGAAGAATTGTGGGAGACAGAGCTGTAATAAGCTATATTCAGGATCTTATAATTATTCCTGAATATCAAAGCAGGCATATCGGGAGTATGCTTATTGAGGAGTTGATAAAATATGTAAAAAGTATTTCCATTGACGGAACTCAGATGATGCTTTGTCTGATGTGCGCAAAGGGAAGAGAAAAATTTTATGAGAAACATGGGTTTATTGCAAGACCTACTGAGAACCTTGGTCCCGGTATGATACAGTATTTTAAAATGTGGTAATAAAATGTGGTAATATAAGATATTGTTAACCTTAAATAAAAATGGGTTGACAATATCTTTTTGCGATTATACAATAACTTAGGATTGAATCATGTCTCGCTGTTTATGGGATGTGGTAAAGATATTATGTAAATCCGGGAGGAAGAGTATGAAGGACAATACAAACAGTACCACAAAAAGAAGATTAACGATTTATCAGATATGTCTCATGGCGTTGCTTGCTGCATTATTATGCATTCTTGCACCATTGGCAGTGCCTGTTGGTCCGATTCCCATAACTCTGGCAACAATGGTTATTTATTTTACCGTATATGTAATAGGACCATGGATGGGAACAGGAAGTGTTCTTATATATATTTTACTGGGAGCTGTAGGCTTGCCTGTATTCTCAGGGGGAGCAGGTGGCTTTGGTAAGATTGCAGGCCCGACAGGTGGTTATATTATTGGATATATATTTATGGCACTTATCGGAGGAGCAATAATAAAGGCGACAAAATATAATGTGTGGATTGCATTGGCTGCATGGGTAGTTGGAACCGCAGTTTTGTATGCCTTTGGAACCGCATGGTATTTAATACTGACATCTGTTAACGGAAATCCAAAAACATTAGGTGTAGCTTTAAGCTACTGTGTGCTTCCTTTTTTACCGGGAGATGCCATCAAAATTGTAGCCGGAACTTTCCTTGGAAAAGCAGTAAGAACAGCACTTATTAAAGCGCATTTAATAGAAGCGTAAAATATGACGTAAATATAAAAATAAAAAGACTACCGCCAAAAAGCTTAAGTTAATGGAAACATTTAAGCTGTTTAGCGGTAGTTTTTTGTTATTAAAGTAATGTCTTTACATACTCTGCAATTGCATCATCTTTACAGTTGGCAAAGAATAATTCCTGGAATTTCTCACCTGCTACAGCACCCTTTACAAGATCCTGGTCAAGATTTTTAAGAATACTGATAAGGTCCTGATTTAAAGTAACACTTCTTACTCCGTCAAGAATCTTCTTATTTCTCTGTTCAGGAACAACTCTTTCCTTAGGATATCCGCCACCCGGTTCTCCTTCGAATAATTTTTCGAATATATATGTAAGGTTTAATTCAGCACCCCAGCCAAATCCCTTGGCAAATGGAAGAGCAATGGCATTGCCGTCATTAATCTGCATGAACATATATGCATCTGAAGGGTCAACAACATGTCCGCATAAAACATTAGGGAATGAGTTAAGGGCAAGCATGGCGCCTTCACCTGTTCCGCATCCTGTTACTACGAAATCAGCAGCTTTGCTGTTAAGAAGAATTGCGGCAAGAATACCGTTCTGAACGTATGTTAACTGTGCTGCATCATCGGCTGAATACATACCGTAATTATCTACAGTATGTCCTTTTCCCTCTGCAACTTTCTTTAATGCAGCATAAATCATATCATTTTTTGCTGCCTGACTGTTTTCATTAATTAAAGCAATTCTCATTTATAATGCCTCTCTTTCTTATAAAAGTATTAGGTTGGCAAAATATTTGCCGACATGAATAACTATAAGCAAACCTGCCTGTTTTGTCAATGTGGCAGCTACACAGGAATTGACAATGATAATTGTGAGATATTATAATCATTCATTGATAATATTTGAAAATCAGTATGGAGATGAATCTGTTATGGATAATAAAAAAGATGCCCAGGCAGCCTTTATGGAGGCTATTAACGGACTTAAAGAATATGCAAAGGTTAACGGCGGAACAGTTACAAGAGAAGATGTAGAAAGTTATTTCAAGGACATGGAACTTGATGATAACAAATTCTTAATGATTACAGGATATCTTATGGCCAATGATATTAAAATTGAAGGCGAGGATAATTCTGACAATGAATTTATGAAAATGTTGGAAGATTCCGAAAATCAGGATAATATTATTGAAAATGAAAATAATACTGATGAAGAGATTATTGAAAAGGTAGAGATTTCAAAAGAGGAAATCGAGGAACTGCCTGATAAACAAATTGATATGACTGCCCGCATGATTGCGGATAATCTGGATTATTCTGAGGATGATAAGTATCTGGAGATGTATAAAAAAGATATAGAATCAATCCAGCCCTTGTCAGATACAACGAAGTCCTTCCTTTTGGTTAATATTGTTGAGGATAATGATAAAGAATCATTAAAACTTCTCTCAGAATCTTTTCTCGAAAAGATTGTAGAATGGATTGAGCCCTACAGAAATAAAGGTGTTCTGGCATGTGACCTTGTTCAGGAAGGTAACCTTGCCATGATGGGATATGTAAGTGAGAAGCAGTGGCTTAATAATTTTGAATGGAAAGATAAGATTAAGGAAGGCACAACTGAGGACTTAATGGATGTGCTTAAAGGGATTGAGAATGAAGTTAAATATCTTGCAACAGAAAGCATGAAGATGCTTATTGGTGAGCAGGAGGATATTAACAGGGTTTCCGGTAAAATTCTTAACAAGGTAAATTATGTCAATGACTGGGCTGTAAGACTCAAGGAAGAACTGGGAAGAAAGCCTACAATCAAAGAAACTGCTGAAAGAATGGGAGTCTCTGAGGACATTGTAAAAGAGGCTATAGATTTTTCTGCAGGAAAGATAGAAGATATTCAAAATTAAATATATTGCATAATGAATACATGAGAAATATTTGCATATAATATTGTATATTCCTCTTGAAGGATGTATAATACAAACAGATAAAAGAATTGGTTACAACTTAATAATTCCTGGGGCGTTCGCGAAACTCACATATTTTGATCCTACATTTCTTCGACGGGATGCCTACATCTCCATTCCTATGTCAAGCCTCCTTAGAGTGGAAGGCAGAAGTCTGGATGCGGTAACCCACCTAGCCAGGCTAGGAGTCGAAAGAGTGAGAAACGGCGTTCTGGGGTTTAAAGATAAGGTTCGATTGAATAAATCGGACCTTATTTTTTAATAGGATTAGGGTATCAAAAGCATATTATAATTTTATGCCCTAGCAAATTGCACAAAAAAAGTTGTTTGCATTCCATTGTGCTAACCGTTTTGATGAGCCTCTTAGGGCAAAATCGTGTTCAGCAAAGGCTTCCACGATTTTTAGAGTCTCATCTCCACAGCACAAAAGTCATTTAAACAACTTTCTTTGTGCAATTTGCTAAGATAAAAAATTTAAAATGGGCTTTTAACACCCCTGATCCTAATAAAAAATAATCATATATTTGATTTCATATTAATATACATAATACTAATGTAAAATCAGGATAAATTCGTTATGTGTTGGAAAATGCCTGGGGAATGGAGAGTATTATGTTGAAATTTATAGAATCCATGAATGATAAAGTACAGTTATTAATCTATATATTAACTCTTACTTTTCTTACAACTCTGGTTATTTTAATGGAAACAACAATAAAGACAAAAACTTACAGCAACAAAATTACTTATGCCCAGGCCAGCAAAATGATTGCCTATGCTTCTGTTGAGGACGATGAATATTTTATTGAAGATGAAAAAGAGTGGTACAAGCCCTACACAGAATATGTTCTAATTAATAATTACATGGAATTTGACAATCCTAATGGTTATGTAACATACAAGGATGTGTATAAATTATGCAGTAAATTAGGTGTGGGAGAAGATTATTTTGATAAGTTTGGTTCCGGTCTTTTAAATGAATTTGAGAACAACAAAAAGATTGTACCCGCAGAGACTTTTGTTTCAATATTCAAGTCTATACTGAGTTTCTTTGAATATGGTGAGAACGTTAAAAGTATTGAAATGTGCATTGCAGGAACCCCTTCCAACAGTGATGCAAAGGCGTGGCAGATGTGTACAAGTAAAGGAACATATTCATTTACAGGATTAATAGTCCAGCCCTATGTAGACAAAACTGTCAATGCCCTGGTAAGGGATGATAAACTTCTTTACATAGAAAATGTGGTGGGAGATTATGCGGATTATAATAATGTGTGGATTATGAGTTGCAATAAAAATGTAATGCAGGTTAATTTCTATGGGGTGGAGAGGGAATTTGCAATAAATAACATTGATGGTGATATTTCTAATAATCTTGCAGATTTGCATATAAGCAACGGAAGGGTGATTTCCATTGATATTAAATCGGATGTTATAAAAGGGAAAGTTTTATCGGCATCAGAAGACCATATAGAAGTGGAAGGATATGGAAAAATAGAACTGGATAAAGATTTCATTATGTATGATGGAATTAATGAAACACGAATTAAAAATGCCAATGACATTATTGTGGGATATGATATTTCAAAATTTATAGTTGCAAAAGGAAAGGTATGCGGAGCTATTATAGGAGAAGAATTAAAGGAAGACAATATA
>JBJEMF010000072.1:0-42736 GCA_051879535.1 Lachnospira sp.
TTTTAAAAGATAATCATGTATTATCACTTATTTTATAAATCTGGTTTTATAAATCTATTTCTGACGGATAACTAAAAATTATCAGTCGCTTGTTCAGGAGGGCTATATTTTAAAATTCTGTCGAGGATGTTTTGTGGTAAGTATATCTTTCTGTTTTGAAAGAGCCACATGTGTATAAATCTCAGTCACAGTAATAGAACTATGCCCAAGCATTTCCTGAATATATCGGATATCAACATCAGCTTCTAGCAGGCTTGTAGCAAAGGTATGTCGAAACATATGTGGTGTTATATGTAATTCAATCGCTGCAATAGAGCAGTATTTATTAATCATTCGCCTAACCGCTTGATCAGAGAGTGGTGTTGCATTTTGATTTGTAAAAAAATAACCACTATCTTGTATTTCTGACACATATTCATCTTCATATTTTTCAAGTAGTCTAATGACATCTTCATTTCCAATCTGTATTATTCGTTCTTTTGCTCCCTTACCATAGATACGAATTACTGCATCATGCATATAAACATCAGAACTTTTCAAATTACATAACTCAGAAATTCTCATACCGGTAGAGAATAGTGTTTCTGAAACGGCAATATCTAAGAGTGCACGTTTTTTTCGATAAGCAGTATGGGCAAGGGAATATTCTTTATACATTGTTGATAATAGGTTTTCAACCGTATGTAAAGGAATTGTCTTGGGGAGTAGTAAGGGTTCTCTAAATTTGGTTTTAATTCTGTTAAAAGGGTTTACTTTTATAATACTTCTATATTCTAAATAGTGAAAAAAGGCTTTTAACGAGGCTAATTTTCTTTTTACTGTCTTTGGTTTGAAATTTTGATGTAAATATCCAATGTAGTTTTCAATATCGGTTACAGATAAAGTGTGTATATCTGTATTGTTGAAAAAGGTTGTAAACTGTTTTAAATCAATTCGATATGCTTTGATTGTCTTATCGTCTAGTCTTTTCTGTGATTTACAGTATTCAAGGTATTTTTCAGTAATGGGTACAAAGGTATTCATATGTAAGTATCTCCTTTTTATAATTTGGTTATTTTTTTTGAGGTATTAGGGCCCAAATCTATTTTACCTCTTATACATATCGGAAATGAGTAGAAAGACTTTCAAAACACTACATTCCTTTTGGAACAATGTCCTAATGACAATATGAATAACGAGCAGTTACAGGTTCTTTTACCTTGGAATCATGATTATAAGGCACTCACAAAAAATGTATTACGATATTGTTGAAAGGGGTAAGAGAATTGAGGAAATTAGAAAGAAGGTTGGACATACACAAGAACAGCGATTATCATTCCAAGTGAGTCAAGGAAATCTAGAGTGACAGCTCTAGATTTTTTTTGCGCCTAGCGGCGCACGTCGCTAATGGATGCAAATTTGAAATTTTTTGAAATTTTTTAATATTTTTAAAACCTTTTCTCCTTTTGATGAACTATTACTATATAGACAAGTTCATCTGAAAGGAGATTTTTTTATGAGAAGACAATTGAAAAGTAAAATAGCCATATTTGGTTTATGTTTAACACTCATTTCCGGTATGACGGGATGTGGAGAACCTAAGAATAAGGAGAACACAAATGTTTCTGAGGTGGAGGAATCTTTTGCCAAAGCAGAGAGAACTTTTGAAAGTGACGGGACTTCTGAAAATACATCTGAAAAGAAAAGCAATATAGATAAGGAATCTGCCAGCCAAGGTACGGAAAGCGAAGGAGAAAGCAAAAAAGAAAGCAAAGAAGAAAGCAAAGAAGAAAGCGCCGGAGGTAATGAGGAGAACGTAGGTGGTGCCTCAGGTGGAACTTCAGGCGGAACTTCAGGTGGCACTGCCGGCGGAACCTCCGGAGGAGCGGATAGCAGCTTTGCTAATAAGATTTTAGGAAATTATGAGATTCTTGGCAGCAGATACGACATATATAAAAATGCCTACAGGACAGGAGATACCGCAGGCTTTAGTGAGGATGAGCTTACATTTTATATGAATATGAAGCAATGTCTCGATGAGGCGAGCAGTAAGGGCGCTAAGGTTGAGAAGGAAAAGGCGGTTCATGACTGGATGATACTTAACTGTGAGTATGATGAGGAGAATTATCACAATGGAACTATTCCTTGGAATGCCTATAAACCGGAAGGTGTTTTCATTGATAAAAAAGCGGTTTGTAACGGCTATGCCTTAGCTTTTCAGCTTTGTATGGATATTCTTGGTATTGAAAGCAAGATTGTTGTTGGACAAGCTTCGTATGATGATCATGCCTGGAATATTGTAAAGATGGATGATGGATGCTGGTACCATGTGGATGTAACCTGGGATGACCCTGTTCCGGATAAAGAGGGAAAACTTAATAATACATTTTTTAATGTTACTGATGATTATATGAGAACCTATGGAAGGCACAGCTTCCAGATTAACGAAACCTGTAATGCAACCCAATATGGTTATTGGGAGTGTTTTGAAAGGGACACACTTCATGTTTATTCGAAGGACGAGCTTTATACAGGTATCATCAACTGGATTAATAGTGGAAAATATGAGGGCATTGTTGCTTTTGAACATAACTGTTCAGAGTATGATTCATATACAAATGTTTATGATTTCAATCGTGTTTTTAAAGCCACAAATAAGGATCTTAGTTACAGATTTGATATGGTTTATGAGGAAGAAGGAAGAACATATTTTCCTAATGGATGCGGCTATGCAAAGTTCAGCGTTTCTTTCGGAGATGACGAAGAGGTTATTAAATATATCTCAAGCCATGAGGAATATGGAAGATGCATTCAGGAATTTTCAGCAGCAGATAATGCCTGCAGAATATTTAACTTCTACCTTGATCCTGAGCTCTTAAATGACAATGATTTTTCGTTAACATTTGTAAAGACGAAGGCAGTAAAGGCTGTTCAGTATGTGAATGAGGAGTATTTACCTGGTGATAATACTTATCATATATACATGGCATTTGATTACAATAATGATACCCTCTACACCATGGACCAGCTAAAGGCAAGATTTGACGAGTATTACAACAGGGGAACCGGTACTTATACAATCAACTATTACGCTGGTTTGTCAGGGGACACCAAATCATCCATTATTGACACCATACAGCTATATCTTAAAGAGAAATATGGTGTAGAGCGTTATCATAGCCACAATGAGAAGATATACTGGTATGTGGAAAGTAATGAAATGGACCAGACTTATACTATTGATGTTTCTATCAAATAGGAGGATGCTTATGAGGAATAAATAAACATTTAAGATTACAATAAACCAAGGGCTTTTAGCATTACAACCACGAGGAAGATTATCAATGCGGACATTAGGGTTGTCCATACAACCAACTGAGCAGCAAGCTGCCCATCATTATTCATTTCTTCTGCCATAACAGCACTGGAAACTGCAACAGGAGTACAAAATAGTGCAACGAATACCGCATAAACGCTGTTATCAAAGTTAACTACGCCAAGTGACTGTAGAAGTACCGCACCGCCAACTCCTATGGCAGGAGCAATTATTAGACGTCCCATGCAGCCTTTGATTATCTGTGTTTTTAAATCTTTAATGACATTGAATTCAAATAGTCCGCCTAATACCAGTAGTGCAACAGGGGTTGAAGCCTTGGCAAGATAATCAAGAACTGTTTTGATAAAGTTAAATTGTGAAAATATATCTAATACTGAAGTAGGTAACATATTAATAACAGGTTTTATGAGAATTACCAAAACACCCAGTAATACTGAGATAATAAGAGGATTTTTTACAATGTTCATGATAATTTTTTTGATTCGGTTATTCGGAGAAACGGGTATATCACTTGATTCCGGAGAATCTACAAATATAGATAGTGCAATTACAGCAACTATATTGAATATGGGAATAGAAAAAGAGGAAATGAGTGCGGCGCATCTTACACCTGCATTGCCAGCCATAAGCTGTGCAAGAGGAATTCCTATGAGAGAAAAATTAGAGCGGAAAGTGCATTGAAGTATGACACCTTTCTGACGTTTATCTTTAATGGTAAGAGAAATGATAAATGCTGAGGTTATAATAATTAGAATAGCAATCAATACATATATTAAAGCATCAACATTTAATTCTGAAAAATTATTTATCTCTGCAATGTTAGTGAAAAGCAGAGCAGGTATTAATAATCTGAAAACAGTTTTATTGCCTACCTTTAGGAATTCCTTAGTGAATAAGCCCTTTCTTTTTAAGAAATATCCTAATGCAACTAAAAGAATTACAGGTAGTACAGAATTAACGGCGAATACAAAAATATCGAAAACTGACATATATATGGCCTCCAATAAAAGTCTAAGGAAATAATATAAGTTGATGAAGAGATTTTCAATGTAAATTTTGGTCCTTTATCTTTTGGTTTATGTAAGTAATCGTAAGTTCTAATATTTACAATAATACAAATGTTAAAGAATATATTATCTACAGAATAGAGATAACCAAAGTCATTACTTCATTAGATAAGGCAATTTAACTTATTTTAAAATTGACTATGAGAAAAATGTAAAACTAAGTTAAAAGGAAATGGAGGGCACTGTATGAGTTACACAGAAATAGAAACAAAGCTTATTGCCGACACCATTTATGTAAATGGTAAGGTATACACAGTGGATGAAGGGTTTCATATAGTAGACAGCTTTGCTGTTTATCAGGACAGGTTCATTGCGGCTGGTACAAAAGAGCAGGTAATGTGTTATATGGGAGAGAATACCAAAATCGTGGATTTAGAAGGGAAAACAGTATTGCCGGGGCTTATAGACTCGCATTTACACATGATAAGCTATGGAGCTACCAGAATGATGCTGGATTGTATGAATAAGTCAAAAGAGGAGATTTTGCGTTTGGTTAAGGAAGCATGTGATGCATCTGCACCAGGTGAATGGGTAGAAGGTCGAGGTTGGAATCAGATGGAGTGGGATGAGCAGACGTTTCCAACAAAAGAGGATTTGGATGCTGTATCCGGAGACGTACCGGTATATTTAATGCGTGCGTGTGGACATGCTGCATGGGCTAATAGTAAAGCGTTTGCACTTGCTGGGATTAAGGAAAATGTTCAGAATCCCGTGGGTGGAGAATATTTGAGAAAAAAAGATGGTACACTGTTAGGAGTTATGACAGACCAGGCTCAGGAGCCTTTTAACAAAGTACTGCCTAAAGATGATGAGGAAAGAGTAAGGAAGGCAGCGAAGCTGGCCGAAGAATCATTTTTTGAAAATGGAATTACCTCGGTAGGAGATGCAGGATCTTCAGAAGAGATATATGAAATTCTGGAAGATATGTATCGAGAGAATGAGTTAAAGATTAGAATTTATATGAGCCTACGTTGTCCTGGCAGACCGGACTATCAGGAGTTGCTTTCTACCTCTAAAAGTTATATGAGTCATGGTTTACGAATAGGGGAATATAACAACCATTTGACATCCAGAGCACTTAAGATTTCAGCAGATGGTTCTCTGGGAGCCTGTAGTGCATGGATGCTTGAGCCTTATTCAGATAATCCTGACAGTTGTGGCAGTGGAAAACTTAGCTATGACGAATTGTATGAGATTGTGAAGGAAGCAAGAAGGGCAGGATTTCAGTTATGGATTCATGCTATTGGTGATGCTACGAACAAGCAGTGTCTCGATGTATACGAACGGGTTATGAAGGAACTTCCTGATGCAGATCATAGATGTAGAATTGAACATGCACAGATATGTAGAATGGAAGATATAAAGAGATTTAAAAAGTTAGGTGTAATTCCTACAATGCAGACTCAGTTTATCGGGGTAGCAAGTCTGATGGCTGATTCTCATTTAGGTGATCGTGTAACAGGATCTTATGCATGGAGAACTTTTATAGAGGATGGAAATGTAATTCCGAATGGAACAGACGCACCGGTAGAACCAATAAATCCATTTTATTCATTGTATTCAGCTGTGACCAGAAAGGGAGCGAAGCTTAATCAGAAACAAGGATGGTATGAAAAGCAGGCAATGACCAGAGAGGAGGCATTGAAATCTTACACTATCTGGAGTGCTTATGGTGCTTTTGAAGAAAAGATTAAAGGAAGCATTGAGACAGGCAAGTTGGCTGATTTTGTTATAATAGATAAGGATTATATGGAATGTACGGAAGAAGAAATTAAGGATATTAAGGTACTTGCAACTATATCTGGTGGTGAAGTAGTTTATCAAAAAAAGATGTAAGTAAATAGTTCTATAAATATAAACGACAAATGGGTCAGGTGAGTTTGCTCGCCTGACCCATTTGTCAGAATATAAAGATTTTTTTCTTGATATAAGGAGGGCTATATGGAGAGATTACCAGAAAGTATTTGTTGTCAGTTAGAAAGTTATGTAAGTTGTATTAAGGAAGCATATAATGCTGCAGGCATTGCCGTAAGTGTGGTTGATAAGGATTTCAATACATTATACGAAAATTTTTGGGGTTATCGTGATATAGAGAATAAGTTACCAATAAATGAAGATACAATTTTTGGAATTGCATCACTTACGAAGTCCTTTACCTGCCTATCTATGATGCAACTGGAAGAAAAGGGAGTGTTGTCAGTAGATGAATCGGTGGAAAAGTATTTACCAGAGTTTAAATATAACGGAAATGATGCGGTAAAAATACAACATTTTATGTCTCATTGTGCTGGATATTATCCTTTGTCAAGAATCAGAATTGCAGATGTGGCAAAAAAGTTACATGCTGACGAGAATCAGTGTGATTATGCATATAATGTAACAATCGCAGAAGAAGGCGCTAAAACAGTTATTGGCAGAATGAATAGTCAGGAAAAATATGTAGGAAAGCCGGGAGAAGTATCCAGTTATTGTAATGATGGATATGGTGTTTTGGCGGAGCTCATCAGAAGATATGGCAAAGAGAATACATATGCAGAGTATGTAGAAAAACATATTTTAAAACCATTGGGAATGATGCGTAGTACCTTTGAATTTAACAAAATGAAGACAGATGAAAATGTGTCAGAATTATATTACGATGAGAATGGCGAGCTTAAAAACGTAAATGATGTTTACAACAATCATTTCGTATTGCTTGGTGGTGGTGGACTGAAATCCACTATAGGAGATATGAAAAAATATATTGCTATGTATTTGAATAAAGGAAAAGGTATTAACGGAACCCGGGTAATAGATGCATATCGGGTGAAGGAGATGTGTAAACCAAGAATTCTGTTTCGTCCACAGACATATTATGGATACGGATTATATACAGAGATGCTGGATAATATTGTTACCGTTCGTCATTACGGAACTAATCCGGGAGTATCTTCAACAATGATTTGGTCTGATGATTTGGGTATTGGAGCAGTTGTTTTATGCAATACAACTGGTGTTCCTGTTGAAAATATTGGAAAAGCCATTATGAGAGCATTCAATAAAAAAAGTCCTGAGGTATCAATAGATTATTATGAAGATATCAAACCGGATGAAGATATGATTAGTAATTTAATTGGTAGATATGAGGCACAAGAAGGACAGCCTATAAGCATATATAGAGAGAATAATATGTTAAAGGTAAATATTGGAGATAAGTCATATAATTTGCACATAGTACAGAAACATCTTGGAATAATATATAAACCATACCAAATTAACACAATTATGATTTTGGAAAATGAGGACGGAAAAATTTTTGCAATAAAATATAATGATAGAATTACACCTAAAATAGGCTAGCATACCAGGTAGAAAATTCCCAGGAGGGTAAAGTATGAATTCAAATAAAAGCAGAATTAAAATAAGTGCCGCAGGAGATATTTTGATAACAAGAAGAATTCCGAAAGGCAATACGGGAATGGAGGCAATAGGAAAATTTATAAAACAGGGTGATATAAGGGTGGCTAATCTTGAAACAACAGTTACAGATGGAAGCTGTTTTGCTTCTGCATTCTCAGGAGGCACATGGTTGACCACTACGAAGGAATGTCTTGAAGATATTAAGAATTATGGCTTTAATATGTTAGCATTGTCAAATAATCATTCTATGGATTATTCTTATGATGGTCTTGCCTTGACTAGAAAGTACGTGGAGGAGGCAGGATTTTATAATGCCGGAACGGGTGAGAATCTTTATGAAGCATCCCGTGCTGTTTTTATGGAAACAGATTCCGGAAGAGTGGGAATTATTGACATATGCTCTACATGTGAAGATGCAGCGAGGGCCGGCATTCAGACATCATATCAGAAGGGAAGACCGGGACAGAATGCTTTACGTTTTCAAACCGTATATCGGGTAACTAAAGAACATGCCAATGCGCTTCTTGAAATCGGGGAAACCACTAAAATAAATGGTCTTCGTCAGAAACATCGAGAACAGGGTTTTATAAAACCACTGCCAGAAGGTAGATTTGAATTTGGTACTTCTTTATTTGAAATTGTGGAGACAAAGGAGGAAGAGGGAAGATTTAGTACTGTTAACAGTAATGATATGGAACGGACGCTAAGAGGTATAAAAGAGGCACTTTATAGCTGTGAGGCTGTTATCGTAATGGTTCACTCCCATGAAATCAAGGATTGTGAAGAATATGAGCCAGACTTCTTCTTGGAAGAATTTGCCCATAAATGTATTGATGCAGGGGCCTGTGCAGTTATTGGCAGTGGAACACATCAGATAAAAGGTATAGAATTTTATAAGGATTGTCCAATATTTTATTGTCTTGGTAACTTTATCTTTGAAAATGAATATGTAAGAGTTCTTCCGGCTGATTATATGGAAAAGTATGCATTATCTTATGAGGCAACAGCGGCAGAAGGCATAGAGGAGAGAAAAAAACAGTCAAAGCATAGTCTTTATTCAGTTAAGGAAGTGTATGAGACGATTTTGCCGTATTTTGAAGTGGAAAATGGAAAGTGTACACATATAGAACTTATGCCGGTTACACTTGGATTGGACAGGGAAAGATATGAGAAAAATCTTCCTTATCCGGCTTCAAATGAGCAAGCGTTGGAGATATTGGATTATTTGAATCGAGCATGTGAACCTTATAAGGTAAAATGGGGGTATAAAAATGAAAGATTTGTCTGCGTTTATAGGGAAACATAGCGAAAGTATGAAAGAGGTGCTGGAGGAACTTACAAAAATACCATCGCCAAGCTTTCAGGAAAGAAACAGAGCACTGTATTGCGCATCCTGGTTAAAACAGCATGGTGTTCCGGAAGTAGCAATAGATGAAAAAAACAATGTTATTGTGTCCTGTTTTAAGAAGAAAGGAAAAAATAATGTACTTGTTTTAGCCCATCTTGACACAGTGTTTGAAAAAGAAACTCTGTTGCATATTTGTAAGGAAGAATCCAAATGGAGTTGCCCGGGGATTGGGGATGATACAGCGAATGTTGTAATCATGCTTTTTCTTATTAGATATTTGTGGGAAACAAAAAAACAATTTCCCTATGGTATAATTTTCGCAATGGATGTCTGTGAGGAAGGACTAGGAAATCTTGCAGGAGCTTTGAGCCTTCTTCATATGTGTGCTGATGAGATTAAAAGAGTTGTGGCCTTTGATTTATATCAGTCTGCTGTTTATGATTCCTGCATTGGTTCACTGCGCTTTGAGATTAGTGTACATACACAAGGTGGACATTCTTATCTTGATTTTGGCAGAGATAATGCAATTGCAAAACTTGCTGAAGTCATAGAATGTTTGTATAAGTTTCCGCTACAGGAGGAAAAAGGTCATACAACCTTTAATGTAGGAACAATTGAAGGCGGCACATCTGTTAATACTATTGCACAGGAATGCAGAATGCTTTTTGAATTCCGTTCTACCTGTGCTGAAGAGCTGGAACGAGGTAGACTATATTTAGAGGAAGTTCTGAAAAAACAACAAGAGAAAGGAATTGATATAAGTTCGAAACTGGTTGGAGAACGGCCATGTATGGGAAATGTGAATTTAGATGAACAAAGAGAGCTTGCTTGTATATGCAGTATGGCGGTGGAAGCTGTGACTGGGAAGAAGCCATGTTTCAGCAAGGCATCTACAGACTGTAATATTCCGCTTTCATTGGGGATTCCAGCAGTGTGTGTCGGTCTTATCAGGGGTGGTGGTGCCCATACTTTGGAAGAGTGGGTTGATATAGACAGTCTGGAGGAAGGATTAAAGATTGGAGTTATGATTCTGTCAGGATTATCAGAAGATTCATTTGTATTCAGAAATGGGTTGACAGAGGAGGAAAAAAAAGAAGTATACATGATTCTGAAGGAATGTAATGAGGATTTTGTACCGTTTCTTACGAAACGTAGCAGTACATTCCAGCAAAACTGGTCTTGTACAGAAGAGACAGAGCAAGGTATTGATGCATATATTGAAGAGATTGAGAAACAAAATAATGTATTACTGAAAAGAAACGGGAAAGTTATTGCATTTCTTTCTTTTCGGACTCCTTACACTTGTAGAGAACTTAAACAATACAATAAAATCTGCTACTTAACTACAATATGCATACTGAAAGAATATCGAGGACAGAAGATTGCACCTCAAATTTATGGTCAGGCAGAACGATATATAAAGGATAATTATCCAGATCACATTATGGCATTACGCACATGGAGTACTAATGCAGCACAACTTCACATGATGGAAAAGCTTGGATTTGACTGTGTGGCGCGTTTAAATAATGACAGGGGTGAAGGCATTGATACAGTTTATTTTGTGAAAAAACCGGAATAGCAATAGTTTATGTGTTAAAAGTTCATTTTTTTACAATACGGACATTAAAAAAAATAATAATATCAGCATATGCAAAGGTGCACGAGAATAAATATTCTGGTGCATCTTTTATTTTTTTTAATATTTAAGAGTATTTTCAAGGGAGGTAATGACATATGTCAGAGGTTATTAAGTATGAAGATTTTAAACAGTATTTTAATCCGGTATTTGCAAAGGCAACAGATTTAGTTGCAGCTAAAGCAAAAGGATGTTATCTCTGGGATGTTAATGGAGATAAGTATCTGGATTTTGTTCAAGGTATTGCGGTTAATGCATTAGGACATTGCTATCCGCCAATTGTAGAGGCAATAAAATCACAGGCTGAAAATTTGATTGATGCCTCTTTTAATCTGGTTAATTATGAGTCAACACTTAAACTTGCCAAGAAACTTACAAGTGTAACGCCGGAGGGACTTACACAGGTATTCTTCTCAAATGGTGGAGCTGAAGCTACGGATTCTGCGTTGAAGATGGCTATGGCATATTCGGGAAGGTCAGCAGGTATTGCATTTATGGGTTCTTTCCATGGTAGAACATGTGGTGCTACATCAATTACAGGTTCTAATTCTAAGTACAGAAGACATTATGAAGGATTAATGGGAAATGTATATTTTGCACCATATCCGGGAAGAGATCTTTGCCCACCTGAGATTCCGGCAGATAAGAGAGGAGAATATTCATTATTCGAATTGAACAAGCTGCTTAGATATATTGTTTCACCGGAGGATGTAGCGTATATTTATATGGAGCCTGTTATGGGCGAAGGTGGATATGTTGTTCCTCCTAAGGAATTTATGCAGGAAATTAGAAAAATTTGTGACAAATATGGAATTCTTCTTATTTATGATGAGATTCAGGCAGGTTATGGCAGAACAGGTAAAATGTGGGCAAGTCAGAACTTCGATGTTATACCTGATATTATGACTTGTGGAAAGGCAATTGCCGGAGGACTTCCGATGAGTGCTGTTATTACAAGACCGGACATTGCAGCAAAGTGGCCTGTTGGTACACATGGTACAACATTTGGCGGCAATCCTGTTGCAGCTGCAGCAGCGTGTGTTGTTCTTGATCAGTTTGAGGATGGAACTCTTCTTAAAAATGTTAATGAAATGGGAGCTTATCTCAAGTCTGAACTTAAGAAGCTCCAGGAAAAGCATCCTATAATCTATGATGTAAGAGGTCTTGGACTTATGATTGCAATTGAATTTGCACAGGCAGATGGAACTCCTGCTCCTGAGATATGGACAAAGGTAAAAGCGGAGTGCCTCAAGAGACATATGCTTACACTTAACTGTGGCGTTCACGGTAATGGTATGAGATTTGCTACACCACTTAATGTTAAGAAAGAGGAGATTGATGAAGGAATTGCAATCCTTGATGCTTCTCTTAATGAATTAGGTTTATAATTCTAAACTGATTAAATAATAGTAGGACTGTTTGCGGGCGGGAAGTGAATTTGCGTCAGATATGTGTAAAGATACACAGTCAGATGCGTTTAGTTATTCCCGTCCGTATTTAAATTAATTAGGAAGTGAGATGAATGTATGGGTGTTTTATTTGTAGTGATTGCAGCGGTTAGCTGGGGTTGCTCCAGTGTATTTTTTCAAATATTTAATGGGATGTATTCTGTAAATGTGGTTTGGTTTAACAGCGTAAGAATAATTATTGCCGGAGTAATTCTTATTATAATGGCATTTGCATCCCAGAAGAAAGATATGTTTAAAATCTTTCATAAACCGAAAGATGTAATTGTTTTAATCATATATGCAAGTTCAATTATACTGCTTCAGATTACATTTTATTACACAATAAGTATATCTAATGCAGGAACGGCAACGATGATCCAATATACCTTCCCTATAATGATATTGCTATATACATGTATAAGACACTTAAAGCTGCCAAAAGTAAGGGAAACTATAGCAGTTATTGCGGCAATTATAGGTGTGGTATCAATTGTTACTCATGGAAATCCAACACAGCTTTCAATTCCGCTTAATGTCCTGCTGTGGGGCTTGTCGTCAGCAGTAGCCATGTCATTATACACACTGATTCCGCAAAATCTTTTAAAACGGTACAATGATATGTCTATAACAGGGTGGGCTATGTTTATAGCCGGGATAGAATGCGTTATTTTTCTAAGACCGGATAAGTTATCACCATCAGGTATGGATGTAAAGATGATTATATTTTTGGTAGGAATAGCACTTCTTAGCTCTGTTGCACCATTTATAACATTTAATAAAGGTGTAGACAGAGTTGGGGCTGTTAAAGCGTCGATAATATGTACACTTGAGCCCTTTACATCAACAGTACTGTCCATGATAGCGGGAACCAGGATGACTATATGGGATGGTATAGGTCTTGTCTCTATTATGATAGCAGTATCTCTGACAGCATTAAAGAGTAAAGAAAAAGGGTGAGTTTACTTTCTTAATCCAACGTCTATAATTGCATTAATAAATTTAGAAAAAACTAAAAAAACACAAAATTATTAGACATCTTTAATTGTTTCCCTTGAAATATTTCTTTTTTATGGAATATAATCATCCCATTCCAAATAACAAGGAGGAATAAGCTATGGAGTTTAAAACATTTTGTATTGGTGAAGAGATTGAATATAAGGAAGTATATTTAGTTGATAGTATTTTTTATAAGTTTTATGAAATTGAAAATTCAGGACTTAAGAAAATGTTTGGATTTCCGGATGGTATGGTTGATATTCAGATTGGACTGGCAGGTGGTAAGGTTTTTGCTGATTTTGTTGGAAGTTTTTCTAAGGGAGGCGAAGCCACAACAGCGGACTACGAAAAATGTATTGGTATAAAAATAAAGCCTGGTTATATCCACAAAGATTTGATGGGAAGAATGGAAGAACTCAATGACTGTATGAGAATTAGCATTTTAAATAAGGGATGTATTAGTGAAGAACAGATATATTCAATTTTAAATGGTTCATCAACTGTTGAGGAAAGAATTAAATTCATGATGAACCTTCTGTGTCGCGAGGATATTGTAGAGCAACATGAGATTGCAGGATACGTAATCAAGGCCATAAACAGCCGAAAAGGTAACATAAATGTTGCGGATATAATTGAAAAGCTGGGATATAGTCATAGATATAGTGATAAAGTATTTAAAAACAACATGGGTTTTTCAATTAAAAAATACGCAGGAATATATAGACTTCAACAGGCAATTAATCTAATGTCTGAGAAGGATGAGGATATATGTTACGAATTAGGTTATTATGACCAGTCACATTTCATTCATGATTTTAAAAAATTTACAACTTTTACTCCTAAGGAATTTATGAAAGTTAAGGAGAATATGTTGGTGGTCTAAATTTTACAAGCAATAAATGAATATTGGAGTTATTTTAAGTCTGACAAGGGTGTCGTTTCGCATTAGCGGGAACGGCTTTTTTTATTTTCAGAAGGAGGCGACATAATGTTTTTTGATGATGAGAATTACAGTAAGGAAAACTCTCTGTCCCGTTGTAGAACATATTGGAATCCAAGCAGAACTGATGCATGGATTAATATGGGAATTGACATCATGATTGGTAAGAGAGACATGTATTACTTCTGGGATATTGAAGGTAAGAAGTATATGAATCTTCACCTCAATGGAGGAACCTATAATGTCGGACACAGAAATCCTGAAGTTATAGAAACCATGATTAAGGCAACAGAGGAGTTGGATATAGGTAATCATCATTTTGGTTCTGTGGTGCGTGGATATCTTGCTGAAAAGATAGTAACTCTTTCAAGAGAAGCTAATCCTGCAATGCAGTATGCCATATTCTCAAGTTGTGGTGGTGCTGCCAATGATGTTGCTATTAAGGCTGTAAGATATGCCACTAAGAGAAAAAAGATTGTATCATTGGAAAAGTGTTTCCATGGACATACAGGACTGGCTATGATGGCAGGTGATGAATATTTTACAGATGCATTTTTAAGCGGAGATTCTGAGAATTTCTTACATGTGCCTATGGATGATGTTGAGGCCATGGAAAATGTATTAAAAAATGAAGATGTTGCGGGAGTTATTATTGAAACAATTCCGGCAACTTACGGATTTCCAATCCCGGCACCGGGGTATTTAAAGGCTGTTAAAGGGTTATGTGAAAAATATGGAACTCTTTATATTGCAGATGAAGTACAGACAGGTCTTATGAGAACAGGAAAACTGTGGGGGATTGAGCATGAAGGAGTAAAACCTGACGTGATAGTTTCCGGCAAAGGTCTGTCAGGCGGAATGTATCCCTTTGCTGCAACCATTATGACCAAGGATGCAGGAAAATGGGTTGAAGATTTCGGACGTGGCCATACAGATACATTTGGTGGATCAGAGATTGGATGTGCAGTTGCCGGTAAGGTGCTGGATATTGTTACAAGACCAAGCACTGTTGACAATGTTCATTGGATGACAGACTACCTAAAGCAAGGTTTAGACAGGGTTCACGAAATGTATCCTGACTTTTTTACTTCTTATACTCAGAGAGGAATAATTTTCGGATTAAGATTCGGTGTTCCTGATGGTGGAATTGCTGCGATGCAGTCCTTTTACGACAATGGAATCTGGGCAATATATGCAAGATTTGACACACAGATTGTTCAGTTTAAGCCGGGACTTTTATGCACTAAAGAATATTGTGATGAGCTTCTTTATAAATTTGAAAAGAGCGTAAAAGAGGCAAGAGATAAATATTTTAACAGATAATTTTTTGAGGTAATAAATATTATAACGGAGGAAAAGTATAATGAAACAGGTAACTTTAACAAGAGATATGTTAGTGACAGGAGAGGGTGCATTAGAATACCTGGGAACTATTGATTATAAGAAGGCGGTTATTGTAACAGGCGGCTCCTCAATGATAAGAACAGGTGTTATTGATAAAGTGAAGAGCATAATGGAGAAGAACGGCGGTACGGTATCAGTATTTAGTGGTATTGCAAAGAATCCAACAAAGAAACAGGTATTAGAAGGATTAGAGTTTTTAAGAAAAGAACAGCCTGATTGTTTGCTGGCAGTTGGAGGAGGTTCTTCAATTGATGCGGCTAAAGTAATGCTTATGTTCTATGATTTTCCTGAATTTAATTTTGATAATGTCATAGAGAGAATGGCTGAACTTGACAATAAGGTTCAAAAGACCAAGTTTATTGCAATTCCGTCAACTTCAGGAACAGCGTCAGAAGTTACTAAGGTCAGTGTTATTACATATGAAGATGAAGAAATTAAGAGACCAATAAGATCTATAAATATGTTTCCTAATGTGGCAATTCTTGATCCAAGTCTTCCAATGACACTTCCACCTAAGATTGCAGCTGAAACAGGTATGGATGCATTGACCCATGCTCTTGAAAGTTATATTAACAAGAACGGCAGTGATTTTACAGATGCCTTGGCAAAGGAAGCAATTGAAGGAATTCTTGAATGGCTGCCTGCTTCTGTTAATGAAGGAACAGCCGAAGCAAGAGAACATGTTCATAATTATCAGTGTATGGCAGGAATGGCATTTGCAAATGCCGGATTAGGTATTGTTCATGGTGTATCACATGCATTTGGCGGTAAGTATAACGTAGCTCACGGTCTTGCCAATGCTATTGTCTTGCCATATTCTATGGACTTCAACAAGAAAGATCCTGAGGTTGCTAAGAAGTATGAAAAGCTTTCACGTATTCTGGGATGTGATGTTATTGAAAAGGTAAAAGAAGTTAAAACTGCGGTTGGAATACCTGATACAATGGCAGGGGCAGGAATAGATGAAGAAACTTTTAAGAAGGATTTTGATTTTCTTGTGGACAGTTCTATGCTGGGTCCAACAGGTGCTAATCCGGTTAAAGTTACGAAGGAAGATATGGCTAAGTTCCTTGAATGTGTATATTACGGAAAAAAGGTTGATTTTTAATATGTATTAATGCAAATCTTTTTAAGGAAAGGGATACAGGTATGAGTGATGTAAATGAAATCAGGGAAAGAGCTCTTAACCTCACTAAAAAGCTTGTAAGTATCAGTTCAATTAATTCTTCGGAAGGAGAGCGGAAGGTTGGCGAGTTTTTATATTCTTATATGAGTGAGATTCCATATTTTAAAGAACATCCTAATCAGGTAAGAAAGATAGAAATAAAGGATGATCCTCTTCATAGAGTGAATGTCTATGCTCTTCTTATTGGAGAAAAGAGTGATTGTCCTGACACTATTATGCTTCATGGTCACACAGATACAGTAGGTATAGATGATTATGGTGAGCTTAAGGAGTTTGCCTGTGATTGCGACAAACTTTATGAGGAGTTGGTCAAGATAAAGGATACCTTATCTGATGAAGTGAGAGAGGATCTTGAAAGCAAGGATTATTTGTTTGGACGAGGAGCCACAGATATGAAAGGCGGGGATGCGGTCCACATTGTAGTTATGGAAGAACTTGCAAAGAGAGTAAAGGAAATTGACGGAAACATACTGATTTCCTTTAATCCGGTTGAGGAGACTCTGCATAAAGGTTTTATAGATGGTATAGAGAATCTTGTTGCATTTAAACAGGAGTTTAATCTTAATTACATATTTGCTATTAATGCTGACTTTACCTGTGGAATGTATCCGGGGGATATGACCAGATATATATATACGGGAAGTGTGGGCAAATTACTGCCAACATTCTATATCAGAGGTATGGAAAGTCATGTGGGACAGGCGTTTGAAGCATTTGAACCTTGCAGGGTGGCAGGAGAAATTGTTAAATCCCTTAATCTTAACTGCGATTTATGTGATGGCTACGATAACGAATATCCCTCACCTCCTATCGTATTAAGAAGTATGGATTTAAAGCCTTTCTACACAGTACAGACAGCGGTAGCAAGCTTTGTGTATGTTAATTATATGGTACACAACAAGGGTGTGAGTGAAGTCCTTAAGGAAATGAAGACAATTGCTATGAAATCATTGAGAACAGTTCTTAATGAGATGAATGAGAATTACAAGGAATACTGCAAACTGATTGGCTCAGAATATTCACCGATTGAAAAGAAACTTCAGGTTCTTGAATATAAAGATTTATATTTACTCGCTAAAGAAAAATATGAAGGACTTGATGAGCTGATTGAAAAGATTGTAAGAGAATCAGTTGAGGCAAATGATGATTCAAGAGTTTCTTCATTAAAGGTTGTTGAGAAGCTTTCTGATATTGCGGGTATTAAGACACCGACAGTTGTAGTTTATTTTTCAACTCCACATTGTCCGCATAATACATTAAAGGCTGATGTTCCTGAAGAAAAGGTATTGATAGACGAGATTCAGGAAATCCTTGATGAGTTTTCATCTAAAACAGGAGAGAATATGAAGATTATGCATTTTTTCCCAAGCCTCACGGACAGCAGTTACTTGAAACTTGATGATGATGAGAAGGACATAGAAGATCTAAGAAATAATTTCCCAAGACAGGATATGTTGTATCCTGTTCCATACAAGGAAATCAGGAAGCTTAACATTCCGGGACTTAATTTTGGAACATGGGGAAAAGATGCACATAAGTGGACAGAAAGAGTGCAGATAAGCTACACATTTGGAAAGCTGCCATTTCTTATAATGGATACTATTGAGCATTATCTTATGTAAGTTCAATTTTTTACAATATTGTCTTTTGAGCATATGATAACATGGTCGTCATTAGGAGATGTCTTTTGTTTTCTAATGAACAATTAGTTATAGGTTATGGAAGGGAGGCAGCTTTTATCTTTAATTTTAGATTTTGCAAACAAGGGTGTTTGTTGGATTGAACAATTCCGACAAATGCCTTTTTTTATTTAACAGGATATTCCTTGTTAGCAAAACACATATTAAAAGAGAGTAGGTGAAACAATGGTTAAATATACTTTTAAAAGACTTGGATATGTATTAATTACTTTATTTATCCTTTCTGTGTTTGTATTTGCCCTTATTCATATCACACCAGGTGATCCCGCAAGAATCATGCTTGGTGCAGATGCATCGCAGGAAGAGGTTGATCTTCTTACCGAACAGTTAGGTTTGAATGATCCACTGATTACACAGTATTTTGACTGGATTGCCGGTGCATGTCATGGAGATTTGGGAACAAGTTACTCACGAAAAGGAAGTGTTATGAGTGAGATTGGAACAGCCTTAACACCAACCATAGAGTTAGCCCTTCTGGCACAGATATTAGCAACAATGATAGCAATTCCATTGGGAATTGTTGCATCTAAGAAAAAAGGTAAAGCAGCAGATTCGGGCATTATAGCTTTCGCACAGCTTGGTATTTCAATACCGTCGTTCCTTCTTAGTCTTCTTCTTGTAATGATATTCTCAGTTCAGTTAAAGCTGTTCCCGGTTGCAGGTTTTAAAACAATCGAAAAAGTTGGACTTATAGGACATTTTAAATATATTGTGCTTCCGGTTGTATCATTGGCATTAATGCAGTGTGCTATGTTAACACGAATGACAAGAGCTTCCATGATTGATGTAATCAATATGGATTATATTAAGACAGCTAAGGCTAAGGGTGTTAAACAGAAAGTTATTATGTACAAGCATGCATTAAGAAATGCTTTGATACCAATCCTTACAACGATTGGACAGTCCTTTGCTTCTCTTCTTTCAGGAGCAGCGGTTGTAGAAACAGTATTCAATATTCCCGGAGTAGGACAGCTTATAGTCAGTTCAGTAACAAAGAGAGATTATCCGATGATACAGGGTATAGTTCTTGTAGTCAGTTTGATATACATAATAATTAACCTTGCTATCGATTTATTGTATGGTGTTATTGATCCAAGAATCAGAATTACTGGAAAGGCTAAATAGAAAGCAGGTGATGTTATGAGTGAGACAAAGAAAAAAGTTTCTAAAGATGGTTTAAAGGAGTATCGCAAACTTCTTATTAAGAATTTCTTTAAAAAGAAACTGGTTGTTGCAGGATTTGTGATAACTGTAATTATGGCGATTATTGCTATCTTTGCAACGGTAATTGCTCCATATGATATATATCAAATAGATGTGGTCCATAAGCTTGCAGCGCCGGGAAATGGACACATATTTGGTACGGATAATCTTGGAAGAGATATATTTTCACGTACCATCTACGGAGTTCGTATTTCCATGCAGGTAGGTCTGTTTACCGCTATTGTATCATTTATAGCAGGTATGATACTTGGACTTCTGGCAGGATACATACCATTTCTTGATAATATAATAATGAGAATATGTGAGGCATTAAATGCTATTCCTCCAATACTTATTGCTATTGCATTAGTATCTGCACTTGGTGCATCAACAGTTAATATAGTAGTGGCACTTTCAATCGTCTATGTACCAAGTATTGCAAGGGTAGCAAGAGCGTCAACATTGTCAATAAAGGAAATGACGTATATAGAAGCTGAGAAAGCACAGGGAGCATCAATGGGAAGAATTATATTTAAGCATATTGCACCAAATATTATTTCACCACTGATTGTCCAGACAACATATATTTTTGCATCGGCTATTATTGTTGAAGCTTCTTTAAGTTTCTTAGGAGCAGGTGTACCGGCACCTACACCATCTCTTGGAAATATGCTTTATGAAGCAAAGTCATATATTTATACAGCTTGGTGGATGACAGTTTTCCCAGGTGTATTCACAGTACTTATCGTACTTGGACTTAATCTTTTTGGAGATGGTTTAAGAGATATTATTGATCCGATGTCAAATTAGTTTGCATATGGAATAGTCTAAATATGAAAATTATATGCAGAAATGGAGTTTAAGATGGTTAAAGTTGATGAAATCTTTTATAACGGAAATATTTATACAATGGAAAATGAAAAAGATAAAGCATCAGCTATAGCTGTATATCAGGGAAGAATTATTGATATAGGAAGCGATGACGAGATTCTGAAACTCCATGCAGATAGGAAGACGGATCTTTTAGGGCAAACAGTACTTCCCGGTTTTATAGACAGTCATTGTCATATTGCTGAATCTGCAGAGGGAAGATTAAAAGTAGACCTTACAGGAGCAAAGACAATTGAGGAAGTTATTGAAAGAATGAAGGTATCGTTGCCTGATGTCCCTACCGGAAAATGGCTTATTGGATATCAGCTTTCAGCAAGGACTATAGGACGTCTTCCAAACCGTTATGAATTGGATGAAATCAGCACAGATATTCCCGTTTATATAAGTGAAGTAGGTCTGCATAGTTACATGGGTAATTCAAAATTGCTTGAAGTTGCCGGTATCAGCAAAGGCTTCTGCAAGGAAGGATACGAATTTATGGAAGTGGATGATGATGGAGAGCCAACAGGCATTTTCAGGGAACACGCCATGCTTAAATATATTAATGCAGCTCGTCCTTCCATATTCGATTCAAAGGAGCATATGAAGCAGGAGTTAATAAGGGCATTGTACGACTGGAGTGAATATGGATATACCACTCTTCATTCCTGTGATGGTTTTGGTGACAGTGATGTTGATAAAATGGCTGTATATCAGGAGTTGTACAAAGATAACCGATTAAAGATGAGAGTTATCCTAAATAAACAGTATTCTGTAGATAATAATGTAGGCGTTATATCAGGAATAGGAAATGACTATATAAAATACGGTGGATATAAGATATTTACTGATGGCTCATTTTCCGGAAGATCAGCATTTCTAAAAGAAGATTATATGGATTCGCCGGGAAACAAAGGAAGAACTGCTCATTCTTTTGAAGAATACAGAAAATTAATCAAACATGCATATGAATTAGGAAATGATTTGGCTATTCACATAATAGGTGACGGAGGAATGGAGTGGGCACTTAAAGTGATTGAAGAAATCTATGATCCGTCAAGGAAACAACAGTTTGAACTTATACATGCTTCTCTCATAGATGAGGACCAATGGGACAGGCTGAATAAATATCCGGTTGTTATAGCAACCCAGCCTATAATGATGCCTGATATGGAACATTCTAAAAGATTCAGACTTGGTGAGAAAAGAGGAAATCTTTTACTTGCGTTTAAGTCATGGAAGGAGCACGGACTTATAGTTGCAGGTGGTGAGGATGGACCAATATATCCTTACAATCCATTTGAGAGTATGTATTACACCATTACAAGGCAGATACGGGATGGTGTATATCTTAATGAAAAGGAAGCATTATCGGTCTATGATGCTGTAGCCATGTACACGAAAAATGCTTCGTATTGTGCTCATGAAGAAAATCTGAAGGGAACCTTAAGCAGAGGAAAGCTTGCTGATTTTGTGGTGCTGGAGGATGACATATTCACATTGACACCGGATGAAATACGAAAACTAAAGGTGGCTAAGACCTATCTTGGTGGTGAACTGGTTTATAAGAATAGCAGATAGATTATCAGAGGGAGGAATCCGATTATGGAAGAATTATTAGAGTTAAAAAACCTAAAAACATCTTTTAAGACAATTCGTGGCAAGGTGACAGCAGTAGATGGTGTCAGCTTCAAGATTGGAAAGGGTGAAATTGTTGGAATTGTAGGAGAATCCGGTTGTGGAAAATCCGTTACATCCCAGTCAATAATGCGTCTGTATGATGAAAAGGAATTAGCTACATATGAGGGTGAGGTCCTTTTTGAAGGAGAAAATCTTCTTGAAAAATCTGAGAAAGAAATGCAGGATATCAGAGGCGATGGTATTGCAATGATATTCCAGGATGCACTCAGTTCTTTAAATCCTCTCTATACTGTTGGTAATCAGATTGCAGAAGTTGTATTGAAACACAAAAAGGTAAAGGATAAAAAGGAAGCGTATGCAGTAGCAGAAAAGATGCTCAGATTGACAGGAATTCCTGCACCTGAGGAAAGGGTTAATTCATATCCTCATGAGATGTCAGGTGGTATGAGGCAGAGAGCTATGATTGCCATGGCACTTGCCTGTGAGCCTAAGCTTCTTATTGCTGATGAACCGACAACAGCGCTTGATGTAACTATTCAGGCGCAGATAATGAATCTGATAGTGGAACTTAATAAGAAGCTTGGTATGGGAATAATGCTTATCACACATGATCTTGGAGTAGTAGCACAGACATGTCAGAGAGTAATTATTATGTATCTTGGACATATCGTAGAGGAAGGCCTTGTTACAGATATTTTTGACAGACCTATACATCCTTATACAATGGGACTTATTAAGTCAATACCAACACTTGAGACAAATAAGGATGAACGTTTATATATGATTAAAGGAACAGTTCCTGCTCTTAGCGAAGTAAAAGAGGGCTGCCGATTTGCCGGAAGATGTCCTTATGCAACAGATAAATGTAGAAAAGAAGACCCTAAACTGGTGCAGATAAATGAGACACAGAGTGTTCGTTGCCACTATGCAGGAAATTTGAAAGAGACTAGTGAGGAATAAAGGAGGATTATCCATGAAAGAAAAAATTTTAGAGGTTAAGAATCTTAAAAAATATTTCCCTTTACAGAATTCAGCTATAAGGCAGGTATATAAAAATGTTAAAGCTGTAGATGATGTATCTTTTTCAATATACAAGGGAGAGACATTTAGTCTGGTTGGAGAATCAGGATGTGGAAAGAGCACAACAGGAAGAACAGTCATAGGTCTTTTAAAAGCTACTGATGGTGAGGTTTTATACAACAAGAGGAATATAACCAATTTAAGTAATAAAGAGCAGAGAGCTATTACATCAGATCTTCAGATGATTTTCCAGGACCCTTATTCATCACTGGATCCAAGAATGACTATTGGTGAGATAATTGAGGAGCCTCTTCTTGTTCATAAGATGTGTAAGAATAAGGAAGAAAGAATGGCTAAAGCAATGGAAATGCTTAAAAAAGTCGGTTTACGTGAAGACCAGTATTTCAGATATCCCCATGAGTTTTCCGGTGGACAGAAACAGCGTATTGGTATAGCAAGAGCGCTTATATTACAGCCTAAGCTGGTTGTGTGTGATGAGCCTGTTTCAGCTCTGGATGTATCCATTCAGTCTCAGGTGTTAAATCTATTATCAGACATGAAAAAAGATATGGATATAACTTATCTTTTTATTTCACATAATATGAGTGTTGTGCGTTACATCTCTGACAGAATTGGTGTTATGTATCTTGGACATCTGGTTGAAGTTGCAGATACTGAGGAATTATACGCGAACCCTCTGCATCCATATACACAGGCACTTCTTTCAGCAGTTCCGGAGATTAATCCTCATGTAAAAAAACAACAGATAATGCTTCAGGGAGATATTCCATCGCCAATTAATCCTCCGTCAGGATGTGTATTCCATGACCGTTGTCCATACAGTAAGCCCGTATGTACAGACATGGAGCAGCACTTACAGGAAGTTAAGCCCGGACATTGGGTTGCCTGCGTAGATCATCAGGCATATTAAAGCTATACAGATAAATATTTGGAAAGAAGGAACAATATAAATGATAATGCTGCAACAGATGATTATCCTATTCATTGTTATGATGGTTGGATTAATTGCTAATAAAATTGATATTATCAGCGGGGATGCAACCCGAAAATTCTCAAAATTGGTTGTCAATGTAACTAATCCATGTTTTGTTCTCTCAAGCGTTTTGGGTGATACAGATGCCATAAATGGAAAGGATCTTCTGACAATTGCATGTATATCAATTACAATGTTTACTGTTCTTATAATTCTTGCCGTATTTATTCCTAAGCTTCTGGGAGTTCCAAAAGAATCCAGAGGTGTATATAAGGCGATGATGGTGTTCAATAATCTTGGATTTATGGGAGCACCTATAGTCGCCGGTATGTATGGAAGCGAGGCAGTTCTTTTTGTTGCTATGTTTGTACTTCCCTTTAATGTACTTGTATATACTTATGGTGTTCTTGTAATAAAGGGTAAATCAGAAGATGGTAATAAACTGAGTATATTAAGCATCATCAATCCCGGAGTTGTATCCTCTGTACTTGCAATAGTTATTTATCTGACACATATTCAGCTTCCGACAATATTCTCAACAAGTATTCAGATGATAGGAAATATTACAGCACCACTTAGCATGATGGTAATAGGAGCTTCTTTTGCAACCATGAATTTCAAGAAGATATTTACAAATGTAAGGTTACTGATTTTCTGTCTTATCAAGCTGATTATTATACCTGTTGTTGGAATATTTATTGTACGCATATTTGTAAATGATTCACAGCTTTTGGGAATATTCCTCATAATGATTGCAACACCTGTTGGTAGTATGGTGCCAATGCTTGCAACTACATATGGAGCAGACAGTGAGCTCGGTTCAATTGGAGTTGCAGTTACAACAATACTTTCAGTGGCAACATTACCTTTATTATTTCTGATACTTGGGCTTTAGAGAGCGTATAAAACTTTAAAGATAACTTTTGATTTCATTTACATAGAATAGGCAGGGAGGATAAATATGGTATCTAACGAGACAGTAAAAGAACAGATTAAAAAAGATTATTTTGCTATGAACAAGCTCATAGGGACAACAGGACGTGAGCAGGAGATAATCGCTTACTGTAAGAATATAGCAGATGAATATGCAGATGAGACTGAAGTTATGGAGTGTGGAAATCTTATTGCAACTTTTAAGGGAAAACTTCCCGGAAAGACGGTTATGATAAGTGCCCACACAGATGAAGTTGGGTATATTGTAAAGAGCATTTCCGAAAAGGGATTTATTTATTTTGAGAAAACCGGAGGACCTAATCTTAAAACACTTCCGGCACATAGAATGCTCATTCAGGGGACAAAGGGAATATTAGTTGGAGTTGTTGGGATTACACCGGGACACATTCAAAAACCGGATGAAGCATCTAAGGTTCCTTCAACCTCTGAAAGTTATATTGATATAGGTGCTGTCAGTTATGATGAAGCAGTTGAAATGGGAGTTGAGATAGGAAGTAGAATTGTGCCTGACAGCGAAGCGATAGAATTGAATAAATCGGACATTATAACAGGACGAGCTATAGATGATCGCATTGGGTGTGCTGTTCTATTGCATATGTGCAGAACAATTGACAGAGATAAGATATGCGGAACAGTAAAGCTGGTATTTTCCGTTATGGAGGAAATATATGTATTGGGAGCTGCAATGGCGAGCCGCTATATTAATCCGGATTATCATATTCTGGTTGATACATTCGTTGCAGGAGGAACTCCGGATATAAGTACTAAAAGGCTTAATATTGATATTGGTAAGGGACCGGTTATTAGTTTTATAGACATTATTCCGGGAGTTGGAGCGTCCCTACAGAATGATAAGCTGGTTAACTGTGTTAAGGAAATTGCAGTAGCAGAGGAACTTCCGCTTCAATTTACTACTATGGCAGAAGACAGATATGGAGGTGACGCTATGGCAGTGTTAAGAAACGGAAATCAAAAGCCATGCCTTACACTGACTATTCCAAGAAGATATTCACATTCTCCATCAGAGGTGACAGACCTTAAGGATTCGGAGGCTGCATATTACATATTAATGGATATGATTTCCAGGGAAATTGATTTATCGTTTCTTAAATAATGGTGTAGCTGCGGAGAAATTCGCTGTTATATAAACAAACCAATGAAAGAATTATGAAATGGGAGGAAAATGTTATGAAGATTACAATGGATCAGGTTTTTCTTAATGGCACGATTTACACAATGATAAACGAAGGCGACATAGTTGAAGCAGTTGCTGTAATGGATGGAAAAATTGTATGGACAGGCAGTACAGAAGAGGCTAAGACAATTGATGCCAAGGAAGTAATTGATTTACAGGGAAAGTGTGTAATCCCTGCATTTGAAGATACTCATATGCATCTTACTCATACAAGAGATAGATTTAAGCAGATTGACTTGAGCGGCTGCACTTCTTTAGCTGAGATTAATGAAGTGTTAAAGGAAAAGGATAAATCTTTAAAGCCGGGAGAGTGGATTATCGGATACAGAATTCATATTGAGAAATTAGCAGACGGAAGATTTCCAACAAGAGTTGATTTGGATAAAGTTTCTATAGAAAGACCTATATATGTATCCAGCTATTGTGGACATGCTGCTATGGCTAATAGTAAATGTCTTGAAATTACAGGGATTAAAAAAGGTTTTGTTCCGCCGGAAGGAGCTTTTGTTGATGTGGATGAGAATGGTGAACCTACAGGTATTTTAAGAGAACATATCTCTGCATATATTATGAAGTTCGTGGGACCATTGTATAAGACGTACGAGGATAAACTTGATGGCATTATGCAGGTGCTTAATAAATATGCATCTTATGGATATACAACAATTCAGTCAAACGAGATGCAGCCAGATGGAGAAGATACGGTAAGACAGTTAACTGCACTCAAAAATGAAGGAAAGCTTCCTGTGAGAGTTATTCTTGATTATACTAATTTTTCTCCTAATTATTTAGGAATTATCTCAGGATTTGGGGATGATATGTTAAAGGCAGGTTCCCACAAATTCTTCGTTGATGGTTCAATGAATTCTCATACAGCAGCCATGATTGAACCATATGATAATGAGCCTAAGACAACAGGTCAGCTTATATATCCGACTGATCAGGAATTTATCGATGCGGTTAAGAAAGCATATGATTACGGTGACTCAATTGCAGCTCATACTATCGGAGATTATGCAATGGACTTGATGATTCGTGCCATTAAGAATTGTTATATTCCGGGTGATCCAAGAAGATTCAGAATTATTCATGCAATGCTGGTTAATGAAGAACAATTAGAGGAGCTTCAGAAGTTACCTGTTGTACTTGATACTCAGCCTAACTTTTTACTTAACTGGGTTAATTCATGCAAACAGAATATTGGGGAGGAAAGAGCTAAACTTTTCCTTCCATACAAGACATATCTTGAGAAAGGACTTCGTGTAACAGGAGGTTCAGATTCTCCTGTTGAGATGTTTAACCCATTTGTTGGTATTCAGTGTGCTGTTACAAGACAGGACATGTCCGGAAGTCCGGAAGAGATATTTGAACCACAAGAAAGAATCAGCACATATGAGGCAGTGTGTCTGTATACAAAGTATGCAGCCTATAGTTGTAATGAAGAAGATATCAAGGGAACTGTAGAGCCTGGAAAGGTTGCTGATTTCGCAGTTCTGAATACTGATATTTTTAAGGCAGATCCAACTACCATTAAAGATATTACTGTTGCCAAAACTATACTTGGAGGCAAGACAGTTTACGAAGCTTAATTGGCTGTGAAAGGATGTCTTTATGAACAATTAATATATATATAATACGGCCAGATAAGTATTTATCATATAATACTTGTCTGGCTTTTATAAAAGCTGTCATGGAGGTTGTGTATGAAGATTGAAACAGTTGGAATTATTGGTGCAGGAGCAATAGGTGGTTATTTTATATGGGGTCTTTCTGAAATATTAGGGGATAATTTATGGGTTATTGCAGATGGAAAACGAAAGGAGAAACTTCAAAGGGAGGGGTTGTGTATTAATGACAAGAACTATTGTCTTAATGTGAAAACTCCTGAAGAAGCATATAATGTTAATCTACTTATTGTGTCGACAAAATATGGAGCATTGAAAGCTGCGCTACCCATAATCAAATCGGTAACTGGCCCGAATACTATTGTACTTAGCCTTTTAAATGGGGTTGACAGTGAAGATATTATTGCAGAAACAGTTGGATATGAACCGCTTTTATACGGACTTATGAAAATTGCATCAAGACGAGAGGGACATAATATATATTTTGATGGACCGTCAACCGTTGGGCTGCTTTTTGGGGAAAAGGATACTGATGAAGTAACAGAACGTATTCAAGCTGTTGTAGATTTGCTTACGCCAACGAAACTACATTTTAGAGTATGTAAAGATATCAAAAGAGAAATATGGTTTAAGTATGGAGTAAATATTGGGATAAACCTATTACAGTCAATATTTAATTGTGGGGCAGGTGCATATATAGATAGTGAATATATGTCTTACCTTAGAATTAAATTGAGGGAAGAGGTTATAGAGGTTGCAAAAGCTAAAGGAATAGATATATCTGAAGTTAATAGTTTGAATGGTAGAGAAAGTATAAATGCTTATAATACCAGATATTCAACACTTCAGGATCTGGATGCCGGACGCCATACTGAAATAGACATGTTCTCAGGTGCAATGGTAAGAATGGGCAAAGAATTAGGAATTGCAACACCATATAACGATTTTGTATATAACGCAATTAAGATAATTGAGGAAAAAAATGACGGAAGATTTGATTACTAAGAAAGAGGAAATATGACATTTATGAAAGAAAAAACTGGTAGAGAGTATTATAAGGATGCAATAATTGTGGCTTGGCCGGCAGTTTTGGAAGCTTTTTGCTGTGCTTTGGCCGGCGTTGTGGATACATTTATGGTAAGCACCTTAGGTTCATATGCTGTTGGAGCAATAGGTTTAACCATGCAGCCTAAAATGTTGTGTTTGTCCCCATTGCTTGCAATAAACATTGTAATTTCATCATTAGTTGCCAGAAGAAAAGGTGAAAATGATCGAAAGGGTGCAAATGAAATATTCTTTATGGGATTACTACTGACTATCATTGTTGGAACAATAATATGTGTGCTTGTTTTTTCGTTTTCAGAACAGATTATGTTAATAAGTGGGGCTTCCCAGGATACTTTGCCGGGGGCTACAATATATTTTAAAATAGTTTTTGGAATGGGACTTATTTGTATGGTTTCCCTTATAATCAGTGCAGCCCAGCGTGGAGTTGGAAACACCGGTATAGTTATGATTGCGAATATAGCAAGTAATATTGTTAACATAATAGGAAATTATTTATTGGTTGGAGGCAATTTCGGGTTTCCAAAGTTGGGAATTGCAGGAGCTGCATGGGCAACTGTAATTGGAACTGTTGTTTCCTGTATCATTTGTGTAAAATCCATATCTGCAAAAGATGGATTTATTAGTATAAGATATATTTTTGAAGAAAAGATACAACTCGTGAAATCAGCATTCTCAAATATATGGAATTTACTTGGAACAGTGCTTGTTGAACAAATTTTATACAGGGTAGGATTTATGGTGGCAGCAGTAATTGCAGCATATCTCGGAACAGAAAATATAGCTGTTCATCAGGTTGCTATGAATGTTTTGTGGTTATCCTTCTCATTTGCAGATGGATTACAGGTTGCTGCAGTTACACTTATTGGTCAGAGCCTTGGAAGAAAAAATGTTGAAATGGCAAAGGTATATGGACGTGTATGCCAAAAAATGGGATTTGTAATTGCCATGATTCTTTCGTGCATTTATCTTGTTTTTGGCAGGGATATCTATGAGATTTTCTTTGATGTTTCAGAGGTTTCGGCAATAAATAAGGGTGTGATAATTATGTATATGATGGTTGGAATTGTTGTTATGCAGATTCCACAGGTTATATACATGGGATGTCTAAGGGGTGCTGGAGATGTACGTTTTACAACCATAGTGACTGTTATTAGTGTAGCAATTGTTCGACCAATAGTTTCGTACCTTCTGGCATATCCTTTCGGATTTGGCATATATGGAGTGTGGATTGGCGTAATTGTAGATCAGGTTATCAGGCTTTCTCTTACTATGATGAGATTCAAGTCCGGTAAATGGACAAAAATTGTTATTTGAATTCCAAAAATTACAATAATAATAACGTAAAATGTTATAACATCTAGAAATCAGAGACAACCAAAGTTATTACTTGCAAAATGTGACTGGTGTTTTTGATTGATATACCAAAACTTTTTGGCGAACAAAGGCGTTTGTTATGAACACAGAAACTATGTGTGATGACGGACGCTTTTTTGTTTTATCGCGGAAACAAAGAGGTAAGAAAAGGGAGGAAAAAGCTTATGAAGAGACTATTGAAAAAAATTGCAGCACTTGGATTAACAGCAGCCATGATTCTTCCAATGGCAGCATGTGGTTCGGGAGGTGAGAAAGCATCACACAGTGATACTTTAAAGACAACAATTAATATTGCGTATGATGCCCAGCCGAATACTTATGATCCACATGCATCAGGAGCAACAGCAGTTGCACAGATTGCAGCATTGGTTTTTGAAAAATTATTTGAATTGGATGCCCAGGGTACACCAAAGTGTCAGCTTTGTGAAAGCTATACAGCAAGTAGTGACAATACCGAATGGACTTTCAAGCTTCGTTCAGGAGTTAAGTTCCATAACGGAGAGACAATGGATGCAGATGACGTTGTTGCATCTATGAACCGTTGGTACTCTAAGAGTTCAATCGCTCAGAAGGCTATACAGACAAATTCAAAGTTTGAAAAAGTAGATGATTTGACAGTAAAAATCAAGCTTGACAGTCCATGTTTATTGCTTCCGTATATTATTGCAAATGATGTTCAGATGGCATCAATCTTACCAAAGTCTGTAATTGATGCAGCTGGTACATCTAATCTTTCAGTTGATCAGCTTATAGGTACAAGTTCACTTAAGTTTTCAGAGTGGGCTGTAGACAGCTATATAAAGCTTGAAAAATTTGCAGATTACGTTCCTTTCACAGAAGAGTATTCAGGTGACTGGGGTAATAAGACAGTTTATTTTGACACAGCAATGCTTTATCTTGTATCTGATGCAACTACAAGAGCTAACGGTCTTGAGACAGGTGAATATGATATTTCATTCAATATCCAAAATGCCGATGTGTCACGTGTAAATGCAATGTCTAATGCGACTGTAGTTTCAGAGACAACAGGTGATATGACAATTACAATGAATAAGTCAGAGGGAGCACTCTTTAATGATTACAGATGGAGACAGGTAATTGGTTATGCGGTTGATATTGCAGAGATGATGGAAGCCGGATATCCTACAATTGATGGTAACTGCCCATATATTGTTGATGGTTCATACTTTGAGACAGATTCGCCATGGCATACAGATGTATCTGATACAGTAAAGCAGGATATTGCAAAGGCTAAAGCATTACTTGCAGAATTAAATTATGATGGAACTCCAATACGTCTTCTTACAACAGAGACTTATCCAAATCAGTATAACAGCGCACTTGTAATGAAGCAGCAACTTGAAGCAATCGGACTTAAGGTTGACTTACAGGTATATGAATGGGGTACATTACTTACAAAGATTGGTGATAAGACAGCATATGATCTCTATCCTATGTCATATCCAATCGATGATAACCCGGCAAGTAAGAACTACATCAGAAAAACAACTACATCAGGATTTACTAACGATGCACAGCTTGATAAGTATATCCTTGAGATGAACTCTAAGACATCTATGGAGGAAGCTCAGAAGTACTGGAAAGAAACTGTTCAGCCATATTGTGTTGATAAGATGTTTATCATTCATTTAGGTGAATACAAGACTAACGTAGGTGTTTCGACTTGCGTAGAAGGTTTTGAGTATTATCATAATATTCATTTAAGAGGACTTAAGGTTTACGAACCATAATTAAGCTTGTATATGAGTGTGAGGCACTTCAACATTTGAAAGAATGGTGAAGTGCCTTTTTAATTTTAAATAAATGGGTGTGAAAATAGTTATGAAAGAGTTAATTGATTTATATTTAACCTTCGCACGAATTGGAGGTTTTACATTTGGCGGTGGTTACGCTATGCTGCCTATGTTGCAGAAAGAGGTTGTAGATGCAAGACACTGGGCTACAGAAGATGAGATTATGGATTATTATGCCATAGGGCAGTGTACTCCGGGAATAATTGCTGTAAATACGGCTACATTTGTCGGCTATAAAGTGAAGGGGATAGCAGGTGGGATATTCGCTACACTTGGCCTTGTTTCACCATCTATTGTTATAATTACAATAATTGCAGCATTTCTTAAAAATTTTGCACAATATGCCGTGGTAAAAAATGCATTTGCAGGAATCAGGATATGCGTGGTTGTGCTGATTATTCAGGCGGTTATTAAATTGGGAAAGAAGTCTGTGAAGGATTTGTGGACAGCCCTTATTTTTTCCCTGGTTGTTATTCTGGGCATGTTTACGCCCATTGCAACTTATCTGTATGTGTTGGGTGCCGGAGTGTTAGGAATATTGTTTAGCCAGTTAAAAAAAGTTACAAGCAGGGAAAAGGCTGAAAATATGGAAAAGAGCAAAAAGGAGGAGAAATAGATGCTATATCTTCAATTGTTCTATGAGTTTTTCAAGGCAGGCCTTTTCGCAATTGGTGGAGGTCTGGCAACACTTCCGTTTATGTATGAAATATCGGAAAAAACCGGATGGTTTACGTCAATGGATATCTCTAATATGATTGCAGTTTCAGAGTCGACTCCGGGACCTATGGGTGTGAATATGGCAACCTATGTGGGATTTATGACCTGTAGTGTGTTAGGAGGAATAATTGCAACGTTGGGACTTATATGTCCGTCTATTATAATAATTATTATAATATCTAATTTTTTAAAGAAGTTTAAAGAGTCGCAGGTGGTACAAAAGATATTCTATGGCTTAAGACCGGCTTCAACAGCCCTTATTACAGTAGCCGGATTAGGTGTTGCAAAGTTAGCGCTTCTTAATACGGGTCTTTTTGATGAATCCGGAAATTTAATGGATTTGTTCAATTGGGTTTCAATTGCCCTTGCTGTGGTGTTGGGTTTCCTTGTGTTCAAATTTAAAAAGATTCATCCGATTGCATTTATTTGTTTATCGGCTGTGCTTGGAATTGTTTTGCAATTGGATACACCCATGTTTTAATATAGGGTGAAACATGTAAATAGCTGGTTTATATGATTAATATGAAATATAAATGGGAGTGATATATTATGGTTTTTGATAATTATGATTATACATATACATCAAGAAGAAATGTGGTTTATGCAGCACACGGTATGGTTGCAACGGCTCAGAACCTTGCAGCAGAAGCAGGGCTGGAGATATTAAAGGCAGGAGGCAATGCTATAGATGCAGCTGTTGCTACTGCGATTGCACTTACCGTTGTAGAGCCTACATCCAATGGTATTGGAAGCGATGCTTTTGCACTCATATGGACGGGTGATAATAATGTGCCTGATGGACTTAATGCAAGTGGCCCGGCAGGAGCTTTGGCCAGTTCCAAAAAGATGAGAGATGCAGGTTATGACTGTATGCCAACACATGGGTTTAAAACTGTAACTGTTCCGGGGGCACCATCAGCGTGGATAGCATTATCGAAAAAGTACGGAAAACTCCCATTTGCAAAGCTTTTTGAACCTGCGATAAGATATGCAGAAGAAGGATTTGCTGTTTCTCCTGTAGTTGCAAATATGTGGAAATCAGAGGTGGAACTTCATGTGTCACAGCATGGAAATTTGCCGGAGTATCAGCCTTTTTTTGATACATTTTCTTATAACAGAGTAGCACCTAAAGCAGGAGAGATATGGAAAAATCCTGCACAGGCAAAGACACTTAGGGAGTTAGCCCAAACAGAGTGTGAAAGTTTTTACCGTGGGGCTATTGCAGATAAGTTTGATGAATATTCAAAGAAGTATGATGGAGATGTAAGGAAAGAAGATTTGGCAGCTTTCTATCCTGAATGGGTAAAACCTATCTCAGTAAATTACAGAGGATATGATGTATGGGAGATACCACCTAATGGACATGGTATAGTTGCCCTTATGGCTCTCAACATATTGAATGGATTTGAGTTTGACAGAGAGCATAAGGAAACGGCAGAAACATATCATAAGCAGATTGAGGCGATGAAACTGGCTTACGAGGATGGTAAAAGATATGTAACTGATCCAAGATATATGAAGTATACATTTGAACAGCTTCTGTCAGATGAATATGCATCTGTGCGCCGGGGTCTTATCAGTGATAAAGCAATTATGCCAATGCCTGGAAAGCCGGACAGCGGAGGAACTGTCTATCTGTGTGCAGCGGATGATGAAGGTAATATGATTTCTTATATACAGAGTAATTTCCATATGTTTGGTTCGGGTATGGTTATTCCGGATACAGGTATTTCATTGCAGAATCGTGGTATGGGTTTTTCATTGGATGAAGATATGGAAAATTGTCTTGCACCAGGAAAGAAACCTTATCATACTATCATTCCGGGATTTCTTACAAAGGATGGCGAGGCCGTTGGACCATTTGGTGTCATGGGTGGATTTATGCAGCCACAGGGTCATGTTCAGGTTGTAACAAACATGATAGATTTTCACCTTAATCCGCAACAGGCATTAGATACACCTAGATGGAGATGGATGAAGGAAAAGGATATAGAAGTTGAAGAAAACTTTCCTAAAGATATATATGAGGACTTAAAGAAAAAGGGTCATAATATTTCTGTGTCTAAGAATGTAAATAGTTTTGGGCGGGGAGAGATAATAGTTAAGTGTGACAATGGTGTATATGCCGGAGCGACTGAGCCTAGAGCAGATGGTGCAGTGCTTGGATACTAGAATCAGGAGGATAGCTATGGACGTTAATTCTATTTCTGTGGTGGAGTTAAGCAACAGGGTAAAAGAGTTATATTGCCTGTCAGATGATATAGAGATTAGTCTGTTAAAGTATTCAGAAAATATCAATTATAGGATTTATGAAAAGAAAAAGGAAAAGAAATATGCACTTCGTCTGTGTAGGCCGAATTACCACACATATGAAGAACTTCAAAGTGAAGTAACATGGATATCCAAGATAGAAAAAAATACAGATGTTTCCGTGGCAACGCCTATAAAGGGAATTGATGGCGGATATGTTCAGCAACTTACACTTGGTGCGGGTGTATTCTATTGCTGTATGTTTGCTTTTCTAGAGGGTGTTACGCTTAGAGAAATAACGGATGAGGATAAGTCAGCCTATTATATGCACACAATTGGAAGCATAACTGCAAAGTTACATAATCAGGTTATTGAATGGGAGGATTCTGATTCATTAAACAGATTTACATGGGATTATGAAGATTTCTTTGGTGAAAACTCAAGATGGGGTGACTGGCATAATGATACACATTTGCAGGAGTCAGATTATGCGTACGTAGAACAGGCATTGGGTATTATAAAGAAAAATCTTTCTTCCTATGGAAAGGGTAAAGACAGATATGGTTTAATACATACGGATCTTAATAATAACAATGTTATTATTAATGGGAATGACTGTTATGTGATAGATTTTGACGACTGCGGATATGGATGGTTTCTATATGACGCATCAACAGCACTGCTTGAATGTGATGATAATCTTGAAGATATGATCAGGGCATGGCTTGAAGGATACGAATCTATAAGAAAATTAAGTGAAGAAGACTATAAAATGATTATGACATTTATAGTTATGAAGCGTATTATACGCTTTCAATGGGTAGGTTCGCATATGGATAATGACACTGTTAAGAAGATACCACAGTCTAATTATGAATGCTCACTTAAATTGATAAGAAGATACTTGGAAACACAGAATTACGAAGATTTCTTCTAAAAGGGAGGAAATAAGTATGAACATTATTGCGGAACCATATAATTATCCCTTTGATGGAGATTTGAAACCTGAAAATACGGCACTTATGATTATTGATATGCAGATAGATTTCCTTCGTGAAGGAGGTTGGATTGCATCTAAAGGGTCTGATGTTTCCAGGTGTAATGCAATAGTTCCGAAGATTCGGAATTTGCTTAAGGAAGCAAGAAAAACTGAAGGATTAACAATTATTCATACAAGAGAGGGACACAGAGCTGATTTATCAGATATTCCTGCCAATAAACTATATCGTTCGAGAAGAACAGGAGCAGGTATTGGAGATGAGGGACCTTTGGGAAGATTTCTTATTCGTGGCAGCAAATGTTGGGACATAGTTCCGGAATTATACCCTGAGGAGGGGGAAATCATTATTGATAAATGTGGTAAAGGCTCGTTTGTTGCGACGGATTTAGAACAGATTTTAAGAGTGAGAGGTATAAAAAATATCATTCTTACCGGAGTGACAACAGAATGTTGCGTTCATACGACTATGAGGGATGCTAACGATTTGGGGTTTGAGTGCGTGCTTTTGGAAGATTGCACTCAGGCTACAACAGAGGAGAATTATAATTATCATATTAATCATACAAAGAAATTTGGATTATTTGGTTGTTTATCAAATTCCGAAGAAATAATAAAATGGTTAAAATGCGTTAACACAGGTGACGATTTATCGAAGGAAGCACAGATAAATTATGGAAAAGATTTGCATTGGATAGAAAATATCAATCATAATAAACTCTTTTATAAAGATTTGGCTGATGCGGAGACTTTAAAGTCTTCCGATATTGCACTGAGTAGAGTAATGTATGAGAAGATAGAACCGTTAGGACAGGTGATGCCACACACTCATGAGGTTGCGGAGATTATATGTTTTATAAAAGGTAGAGTTGAGGCATATGTCAATGGAAGTTGGAAAAAATTTGCAGCAGGAGATACAATTATTGTTCCGGCGGGATGCGAACATAGTGTGAAGAATGTAGATGAAAACTGTGAATCCGAGCAGATTAGTATTTTTGCTCCCATGAGATAGAAATGAAACTTGTTATTTACGTAAGGCAAGTATAGAAACGGAGGTATATATTTGAGACGAAAAAATTACGAAATTAAGGATGAAAAGAGACTTTCAGAGATACTTAAAAAATGTCAGGTTATGAGACTGGCTGTCAATGATGAGAATGGGTACCCTTATATTGTTCCGGTAAACTACGGATTTGAGTTTGCAGAGGGAGTATGGTACATATATATTCATGGTGCCGATGCAGGAACAAAGAAAGAGCTTCTTATGAAGGATGCAAAAGTTGGTTTTGAGATGGATATCAATGAAAATGTGGTTATTAATGATGAAATCTCTTGCGACAGTTATATGTGCTATGAAAGTGTATGTGGAACAGGAAATGCAGTTTTTCTTGAGAATGACGAGAAATTAAAGGCTTTAACGGCAATTATGAATCATTATTCAGATGCACCCATACATTTCGATAAGGAAACCATTGATAAAACTATGGTTATAAAAATCGAGGTTACAAAGATTACAGGCAAGTTCCTTAAAAAGTAGAATAATAAAAATAATGTGTTAAGATTACATTATAATATGTAATTAAGGCGGAAATATGTCAGATAGTGTAGAAAGAAACATAAAAAAGAATAAATATGAAATTGACATGTGTAATGGAACAATAATGGATAAACTAATTTCTTTTGCGATTCCATTGTTGCTCTCTAGTGTTTTACAGTTAATGTTTAACGCCGTTGATGTTATTGTTGTTGGAAGATTTTCAGGCAGCCGGGCATTAGCTGCAGTTGGGTCTACAACTGCTTTAATTAATGTATTTGTTAATTTATTTATAGGTATTTCTTTGGGAGTAAATGTACTGGCTGCTAAATTTTATGCTTCAGGCAAAGAAAAGGAAATGTCAGAAACAGTACATACGGCTATTACACTTGCGGCTGTAAGCGGAGTAATAATGGCTGTAATTGGAATCATAAGCGCAAAGGCTGCACTCCAGCTTATGGGGACGCCTTCTGATGTTATAGAACAGTCAACTTTGTATATGAGAATATACTTTGTAGGTATGCCTTTCTTTATGCTATATAACTATGGAGCGGCCATTTTAAGGGCAGTAGGTGATACAAAGAGACCTCTGTTTTTTCTAATTATTGCAGGAGTAATTAACGCAGTACTTAATATGATTTTGGTTATTGCATTCAATATGGGAGTTGCGGGAGTTGCCATTGCTACAATTTTTTCACAGATGATATCCTGTGTTCTTGTGCTTAGATGCTTATGCATGACAAAAGGAAGTTATCAATTACTTTTTTCAAAACTTGGTATTAAAATGTATTATCTTAAACAGATATTTAAGGTGGGCATTCCGGCTGGAATACAGAGTGTTGTAATTAGTATTTCTAATGCACTTCTTCAGTCATCTGTCAATTCATTTGGTTCAACAGCCATGGCAGGATATACGTCTGCTAATAATATTCTTAGTTTCTTATATGTTTCAATTAACTCTGTGACACAGGCTTGTATGAGCTTTACAAGCCAGAATTATGGAGTCAGAAAGTATAAACGTATGGACCGTGTACTTATTGATTGTATGATTATAACTGTTGTAGTTTCAGTTGTATTGGGATGTGGAGCATATGTCTTCGGACATCAGATTTTGGGGATATATACAAATGAAACAGAAGTAATAAAATGTGGTATGGAGATTCTTTCAATATCAACAGTTCCATATTTTTTATGTGGAATTATGGATTTGTTTCCCGGAGCATTGCGAGGAATGGGATATTCCGCCGTTCCTATGATATTATCGGTTATTGGAACCGTTGGAACAAGAATAGTATGGATATTCGGAATATTTCCATATAACAGATCCCTGTATGTATTATTCATATCATATCCGGCATCATGGGCTATAACCATAGTTATGCAGGTTATATGTTTTTTGTTGGTTAGAAAAAAGGTTCATAGATTATGAGATTTTTACATATCGCTGAATTCTACAACAATAAATTTTATATAAAAATAATTTGAATAAAAGAAAGAGGCTATCGCTTCAACGAATGAAATTTCGTGAAGGGGAAGCCTTTTTTGATTTATAACATATACTATATGTTGGGTTAACATTGGAACAACTTTAAGTGGTTGGGAAGGTGGAATGGAACGAGAATGGCTATTGACTATCCGAACACATGATGCTAATCTGTTCGTAGATACGAGAAAATAAAAAACATATATAATTCACGTATATACGAGTGAATAATGGAGATAGTATGATTATCAGTGAAAGAATATTTAAAATTTTGAAAGATAAAAATATGTCACAGAATGCATTTGCAAAAAAAGTGGGATTAGCAAGTAGTACCATAAGTGATTGGAAAACGAAGAAGACCAATCCATCAGCAGATAAGATTATGGATATTTGTATGGTGCTAGAAGTGACACCGGAACAGTTGCTAACCGGAAAAGGTATTGATGAGGACTACGTAGAATACAAGCCAAAGAAGGTTAAGGCAGAGCCGGAAATATCTAAAGCTGACATTCGTATAATTGAGGATATTCATGCTATGAAAGATGCACAGCGTAAAAGACTAATGAAATATATGGAGGCTTTGAAGCAGATAGAGGCATTGGAGGATATGGAGTAGACAAAAGATAGGAGAAGTACTATGGCAGAAGCTACAGAGTTGATGACAGTAGATAATATATGTAACCGAGTCTATATAATAAGAGGGCAGCAGGTTATGCTTGATTATGATTTAGCTGAACTATATGGATATGAAGTTAAAGCATTAAATCAGCAGGTAAAAAGAAACATTGATAGGTTTCCAGAGGATTTTATGTTTCAACTCAAAAAAGAAGAAATACCTGAAGATTTTTTAAAGTCACAAATTGTGACTTTAAACGAAAGCGGAAATAAAAGAGGGCTTCATATTAAAAAATTGCCATACGCATTTACTGAACAAGGAATATATATGCTTGCTACTGTTTTGAAAGGAAAGCTTGCGGAACAACAGAGTATATTTATTATGCGTGCATTTCGAGAAATGCGCCATTACATAAAACAGAATCAGCAGTTTGCCACACAATCAGAAATGAGACTTGTAACAGCGAAAGTATCTGAGATATCTGTACAAGTTGCAGGAATTTCAGATTGGAAAAAGAAAACAGAAAACGATATAGTAAGTATTCAAAAAAGCATAGACATACTTAATGAAAATTTTGTGTCAGATAAAGATTTTAAAAACTTTGTCATTTATAAAGGGCAGAAATTCGAAGCAGACGCAGCGTACATAGATATTTATCAACAAGCAACATCAAGTATTTATGTTGTGGACAATTATATGAATACAAAGACGTTACAGATGTTATCACAGAAGAAACAAGGTGTGGAAGTAATTTTATTTACAGAGAATGGGCATGGCAGAAAAGGATTTCTTACATCAGCAGTTGTAAGTGACTTTATCAATCAGTATCCACCACTTCGAATCAAATCCAATCCGGATTGTCATGACAGATTGATTGTTCTTGATTATGGACTGCCCACAGAACAAGCATATCATTGTGGTGCCTCTAGTAAGGATGCAGGTAAGAAATTATGTGCTATTAATAAGATTGAAAACATCGCAATGATTCATCCTGTAATAGATAATTTATTGTTAGGAGCAGATAAGGTTATTTAATTTTTAAGGTCGTAATTTGCAATCTTGAACCATATATACAGTGGGAAGGAGATTTTACACAGAGATTATGCATTTTTTACAAATCGGCGATAGCGAGTTTTACATATATGCCCATAAAATTAGAAGATAATGAATCTGAAAATATTAGAAAGTGGCAGGTAAGTTATGCGAGGGGAAGAATTAATACAAACAGAAGAGGGATATACATCCAAGATGTATAAAACCGTAGAACCATATCTCAGGACTTATGAAAAAATTGATTATTTCTGTGGATATGACGGAACAACTATCAGTTACAGGGTGTATGAAAAAGAAAATTCAAAAGGGAATATTCTTATCGTACATGGATTCAGTGAATTCGCCCAGAAATACAGCGAAATGATTTATATATTGCTGGTTAATAATTATACGGTATATATACCTGATTTGAGAGGACACGGCAGTTCTCACCGCAAATTGAGCAATGGATGTAAAGTTGACGTGGAAGATTTCCATGATTACATCGCGGATCTTCATGTGCTGTTTGTCAACAAGATATCAAAATCAAAAAATAACAATTATATATTTGGACACTCAATGGGTGGAGCCATAGTCGCCAGATATATGGAAGAATATCCTGATGATTTTAGAAAGGCAGTGCTGTCATCGCCCATGATACAAGTAAAAACAGGTAAGATACCTTTACCTGTGGCTTATCTTATTGCATCATTTGAAAAGCGGTTAGGCAAGGGAACCAAGTATGCAAAAGGAGAAGGGGATTTCTGCCCATCTGATAATTTTGAAAATAGCAGCTGCAAATCAAAAAACAGGTATTCCTACATAATGAATATGCGCAGGAGCAATTGTAAATATCAGACATGGGGAGCTGATTATAACTGGCTTTACGCGGCCTGTAAAAATACATTTTTCATCAGAAATAAGAAGAATATCCAAAATATCACACGGCCAATAATTATTCTATATGCGGAAAATGATAATCTGATTAATATCGGCAGTATAGAGAAATTTGCAAAAATGATTAATGCTACCGGCTGTTTCTTTTTTGAAAATACCAGACATGAAATTTTTAATGGGGATAAAGAGGCAAGATTAAGGTTTTATCATACGGTATTCGCATTTCTGGAGAGTAAGTGATAATCCTACTTGAGGAAAATAATTTTTTTCCCATCTTTACAATAGCACTTCCTGCGGTTGATAGATAATCTATAATGTACGCTGGGTTAATACTCCGATAAGCGTTTATATGCTCTGGTAAAACTATGAAAAAATGCTAATATAAACGTAGTTTAGTTGATATATTTCGTTTGAAGGAGAACAATAAAATGAATGATTTGACGACAGTAACATGTAGCGAAGACTTGATTGAATTTGTAGGCAATATGGTAGAATGTTATCGGGATTGTGTGATTAATTCAGAAATAGAAAAAACAAAGAGAGAACAAATTAGAAGGCAGGCAAAAGTGATGATAGCTCAAATAGAAGCAAATACTGAACAGTATATATCTAAAATTAATATGGATAGTGAAACCAATATAAAGCTTATACAGATGGTAGGTGAAATAATTAAAAAACCTGAAATAGATGAAAATTGTCTCAAATTATGTGAGCTTCTTTTAAGTAATTTAAGGTGAATTATGGATGAGAGATTAAAGGAAAAGTTAGAACAATCAAATAAGCAGATAAAAGATGCTAAAGAGTACGCTAAAATGTATCAGAATGCTTTTAAAATACAAGCAAATCAGGATATTAAAAAAATAAATGAGGAAACCTCACGAAAAAAAGCAGAGATAAAGAAAAATGGAGAGGAAACAATGAGAAAGTTGGATGAGATTTCGGGGGAAATCAAAGCAGGAAATATAGAGACATTGTTAAAAGATGGCAATATACTGTGAAGAGGTGAAAG
>JBJEMF010000073.1:0-3201 GCA_051879535.1 Lachnospira sp.
TATCAAGTGATTTTTATTATTTCACTTGTCTACCTAGAAGGGAGCATATCAGATTTTGTGATGCCTGAAGGTTTTACGGAAGCATATTGTACACTTGGATTATGGCATGACTGTACTGTATTGCCTACATATTATGCAGGCCTTAACGATATGGAAGACAATGAAGGAATTACACCATTAGGAACATTACAAATGGATGTCCGGTATCAGGGAATTGCTACTTCAGGTAATGGCTCAAAGTGGTGGGTCATTTATCTAGACGGTCAGTACGTTTATGTGAGAGGAACATGGGTAGGATTTTGGGATGCAGTACAGGAATAAGTTGAGTTAAAATCAGATGACCATAATAAAACCCCAATATTTAAACAGCCAGAAGGCGTATGAGATGTAACCGTTTCATGCGCCTTTTGTATTGCTTAATTTCAAATTAGAGTTTTGTTCATGATTTTTAATTTGTTAATATATTTTTAATTTAGTCATTTTTGAATAAATGACTAAATTGGAGGTTGACAAATTATAAATTGTAATGCTAAAGTTTAGTTAAAGCAAAGCGTAATAAATAATTAAATAGAATAATATATGGAGTTTTAAATGAGAAATTATGATTATCAAGAAAAATGGAAAAAATTGTTAACTCCACAAATAGTGGGTTATTTAACAACAATACATGAATTTAAAGGCGAGCAAAGGCTCATTGCGAATAGGCATGCAGATGTGCTTATTGATTTGAAAGAAGTTGCTAAAATCCAAAGTACAGAGAGTTCTAACAAAATTGAAGGAATCTATACATCTGATGACAGATTGAAAAAAATTGTATTAGATAAAACGATGCCAAAAAGCAGAGATGAAAGAGAAATTGCAGGATATAGAGATGTGCTTAACACAGTACATGAAAGTTATGAACATATTCCTGTTAAAGTAACATTTATTCTACAACTTCACAGAGATTTATATAAATATGAAAATTCCGGAATCGGTGGTGCTTTCAAAAGTGCAGATAATGTAATAGAGGAAGAAGATTTACAAGGGAATAGGAAGGTTAGATTTAATCCGGTTCCAGCATGGGAAACTCCCGAATCTGTTGAAAGATTATGTGATGCATACAATTATATAATCAACAATACAGATGCAGATCCTCTTTTAATTATACCAATGTTCATACTGGATTTTCTCTGTATTCATCCCTTTAGAGACGGTAATGGTAGAATGAGCAGACTAATAACATTATTATTGTTATATAAATCTGAGTATATTGTTGGAAAGTACATTAGTATAGAAAGGCTGATAGAAAAAACGAAAGATTCTTATTATGAGGCTTTGCAAGAAAGTTCAAAGGGATGGCATGAAGAAGAAAATGATTATATACCTTTTGTGTCTTACATGTTAGGCGTTATCGTAGCGGCTTATAGAGAGTTTTTTGAGAGAACTAAACTGATTGAAGAGAAAAAAATTGCAAAACCCAATAGGGTTGCGGAAGAAATAAAAAATCATATGGGAACAATAACTAAATCAGAAATTATGGAAAATGTTCCGGGTGTGAGTCAGACAACCATTCAAAGAACCTTAACGGAACTTGTTAAAGAAGGAAAAATTAAAAAGATAGGAAATGGCAGATATACCAAATATGTGTGGAATTGGGAGGAGGATAAGTAATGATTACAGGTGAATTAAGAAAAAGGATTGACAGTTTGTGGGAAATATTTTGGACAGGTGGACTTACCAATCCGTTGGATGTTATCGAACAGATGACATATATGATGTTTATACGAGATTTGGATGATAATGATAATATTCGTGCAAAAGAAAGCGCGATGCTAGGATTGCCATATCAGAGTATTTTTGCAAAGGAAGTGCAGATAGGGGATAGGGTGATTGATGGAACTCAGTTAAAGTGGTCGGTGTTCCATGATTTTCCAGCTCAAAAAATGTATTCGGTAATTCAAGAAATGGTATTTCCGTTTATTAAGAATCTTCATTCTAATAAGGATAGTGCATATTCAAAATATATGGGGGATGCAATTTTTAAGGTGCCCACACCATTGATGCTTTCTAAGGTTGTGGATGCTATGGACGACTTATATCAGCAAATGGCGGAATTAAAAGATATGGATGTGCGAGGAGATGTTTATGAGTATTTGCTTTCCAAATTAAGTAATTCCGGAGTAAATGGACAGTTTAGAACTCCGCGACACATTATTAAAATGATAGTAGAACTTATGCAGCCAGGTGCGGATGATATTATATGTGATCCGGCGTGCGGAACTTCAGGATTCCTTGTAGCTGCGGGTGAGTATTTGAAGGAAAATAGAAAAGAGGAAATATTTTATAATAGAGAGAAAAAGGAACATTATATGAATCATATGTTTCATGGATTTGATATGGATAGGACGATGCTTCGTATCGGCGCTATGAATATGATGACACACGGAATTGATAATCCTTTTATTGAATATAGAGATAGTTTATCAGATCAGAATACTGACAGAGATAAATACACACTTATTTTAGCAAATCCCCCATTTAAGGGAAGTTTAGATTATGACATCGTTTCAGCGGATTTGTTGAAAGCATGTAAGACAAAAAAAACTGAGCTATTATTTGTAGAATTATTTATAAAGATGTTAAAAATCGGCGGCAGATGTGCATGCATTGTGCCAGATGGGGTACTATTTGGCTCGTCGAAAGCACATAAAGAGATTAGAAAAGAATTGGTGGAAAATCAAAGGTTGGAAGCAGTTATATCCATGCCGTCCGGCGTGTTTAAACCATATGCCGGAGTATCCACAGCTATATTGATATTTACCAAAACTGAGCATGGTGGAACGGACAATGTATGGTTTTATGACATGAAAGCGGATGGGTTAAGTCTGGATGACAAGAGAAGTAAAGTGGAAGAAAACGACATACCTGATATCATAGCAAGATTTAGAAATCTTGAGGGCGAAGTTGATAGAAAAAGGACAGAACAATCATTTTTTGTGCCGAAGAAGGAAATTGTAGATAATGAATATGATTTATCTATTAACAAATACAAAAAGGCAGAATATGTGCCTGTAGAATATCCATCAACACAGGAAATAATGACTAAGCTTCATGAGCTGGAAATTGATATCACAAAGGAATTAACTGAACTGGATAAACTATTAGGAATGTAGTTCGGGGAAAGGAAGAACAAATTCGGATTTGTAGGGCGATGTGACT
>JBJEMF010000074.1:0-12895 GCA_051879535.1 Lachnospira sp.
AGTCCTTTGAATTTTGTTTTAAGTCATTATCTAAATGACATTGGGGTCTGACCCCTCCACTTCTTTTTAAATTCACTATGTAATTAAATTCTAAAGTTTGATATGTCTTGGAAGACCATCAACCATGATTGGTGAAAGCTCTGCCTGAATTAAAGGACGAATGTAATGAATCAAATCTTCTGTTACAAAATCATCCTCTGTTATCCATTCAAGAGGAACTTTCTTCTCGATGTTTGCAATCTGATGTACATCATGTGTCTCAGTAATACACATATATGGGTCATCAGAAACTCTCTTAAGAACTACAACCTTACCTGTTTCGCCTTCGAAAGCGGCCTTAACTGCTGCACCACCTACGTTGAATGCTTCAGTGATATCAGTACGGCTTGTCATGTGGGCTGCACAGCGCTGAAGTGTTGAAAGCTCAATGGCACGAGTCTTGATTCCAAGTTCTGCAGCAACCTTGTTTGCAAGGAATTTAGCAGAACCTGCTAACTGCTTATGACCAAATGCATCAACAAACTCGACATGATCTGAAAGTTCAAATACATATCTTCCATCCATAACTTTAATTCCTTCAGAGATGGCAACAACCATTGAACGTCCCTTAGAAGAAACTTCTTTAACTCTTTCCATGAAGTGATCGATATCGAATACCTTTTCAGGAAGGTAAATAAGATCAACGCCCTCACAGTCTTCTCCGCTGGCCAAAGCAGCAGCTGCTGTCAACCATCCTGCATTACGTCCCATAATCTCAACAATGGTAACAGTTGGATAGTCATAAACGAGACCATCACGAATAATTTCTTTCATGGTTGCAGCAATGAACTTGGCAGCACTACCATAACCCGGTGTATGATCTGTTACAGCCAAATCATTATCAATAGTCTTAGGGACACCCATAAACTTAATGCTGCTTCCAATAAGAAGCGCATAATCAGATAACTTTTTGATGGTATCCATAGAGTCATTACCACCAATGTAGAAGAAATAATCAATCTTTAATTCGTTGAGAATTTCAAAGATTTTTTCAAATGTTTCTTTGTCATCTGAAATCTCAGGCAGCTTGTAACGACATGAACCGAGATAAGAAGATGGTGTTCTCTTTAAAAGATCAATATCGATGTCAGTCTTAATCTTATCTGAAAGATCAACATACTGTCTGTCAAGAAGACCTTTAATACCATGAACCATACCATATACCTTGTTGGCACCTCTGTCCTTGGCAGTCTTAAACACGCCTGCAAGACTTGAATTAATTACAGATGTTGGACCACCTGACTGTCCTACAATAACATTTCCTAACATATTGTCCTCCGATCATTATTAATATTGGTGCGAACAACGAGCAAATCGCACTTTATTTATTTAGGTAAATTTATCTTATCATAAATAAACAAAAGGTACAACTTAAAAAATAGATTATTCATCGCCAAATTTCGGCACATAAGCCCGAAAAATGTATGTTTAAGACAGTAGCACAGAAACGGAATTTTGTTGTATAATGGTTAGGCAGTTTTAAAATTGCCTGTTATGGTTAAAGGGTGATGGTGAATTGTGGAATTTTGAATATTAAGTGAGGGTATATGAGTTATAAAAATTATAGAAAAAAGCGTCAGTACCAAAGAGTGTGGGAAAAGTTTGAATACGCGGTAAAGGATGCTCATAGACGTCAGGATATAAAGGGAAAAGAATACATGGAATATGTCAGTGGTATATTTAACAGTTCACCTGTGCAGCAGATGAGGAAATATAATCATCACAGCCGTACCAATTGTCTGCAGCATTCCGTACATGTATCATATTTTAATTATCTTATAAGTAAGAAGTTGAATTGGGATACATGGGCAGCCACAAAGGGAGGACTTTTGCATGATTTGTTTTTGTATGACTGGCATGAATATGAACCTGGGGATAATGAAAGACTCCATGGGTTTGAGCATCCCAGCAAAGCACTGAAAAATGCCAGAAGACATTTTCCTCTTACAGAAAAGGAAGGGGATATAATATCAAAGCACATGTTTCCTCTTACAATAACTCCACCTAAGTATAAGGAAAGTTATCTTTTAGTTTTAACGGATAAGTTCTGTAGCACGGGAGAAGTTTTAGACAGATTCCTGAAAAGAAAGCAGAGAATCAAGAATATGGAAGCGATGAGAAATAAGAGAGGAGCAAAAGTATGAGTAAGCAGACGTGGAAACCGGGAAATATGCTGTATCCTGTTCCGGCAGTTATGGTTAGCTGCAAAAGGCCGGGGGAAAAAGCTAACATAATTACAGTAGCCTGGGCAGGAACCGTATGTTCTGATCCTGCTATGGTGTCAATATCTGTGAGAAAAGAAAGATACAGTCATGATATTATTAATGAGACAGGAGAGTTTGTAATTAATCTTACTACAAAACAGCTGTGCTATGCCACAGATTACTGTGGAGTCAAGTCGGGAAAGAATGTGGACAAGTTTAAAGAAATGAATCTTACAGAGGGAGCCTCAACAAAGGTTTCCGCCCCTTCTATTGCCGAGAGTCCTGTGAATATAGAATGTAAAGTGAGACAGGTGATTGAACTGGGAAGTCATGATATGTTCATTGCAGATGTTTTGTGTGTAGACGTTGATGAATCGCTTCTTGATGATAGAGGGGCACTTCACCTTGAGAAGGCGGATCTTATTGCATATTCTCATGGACAGTATTTTGGCCTTGGGGAGTATATTGGAAAGTTTGGATATTCTGTTCAAAAAAAATAAGGGAAAATAAGGGTCAGACCCCATAAAAATTTTATAAACTTTTTGTCAAAAAGTTTATAAAATTTTTATGGGGTCTGACCCTGTTCACAGAAAATTCATTAAAAATTTATAATAAAAAACGTCGAAAACCTTTACAAAAAGGCACTTTGATGATAGTATTACATTTGTTACAAAAGTGTTACGAAATTATTACAAATAAGATATATGATTTTTAGCATATATGGAGGAACTTATGACACATATCACAAGATATGGTAGAAGGATAAAAAGTACATTTATTATGATGCTGACTTTGTCATGTATTGCAATTTTTATTTTTATACCATTTGTATCTGAGAAAATGTTGAATAATAACGTAGGTTACTACAGTATTACAATACGGGGAAACAGAGTAGGTGCTGCCAATACAGAAAATGAAGTGTATGTAGCCCTTGCAAATGCCAGACTCTCACTTTGTAAGACATATGACAGTGCAATATATATGGATTGTGATATAGAGGTGACGAAGGAGTCCAGAGGCATTGCTGAGCGTATGTCCCCGGATGAACTTGAAAGTGCTATTTACAGTGCATTATTCGACTGTGTGTTAGATAACATTGACACCAGTCTTGCGTATATGTTAAGAATTGGGGACATTACCATGTCTTTCGGTTCTAAGGACGAGATAATTGAGTTGTTTACAATGATAATTAAGCCGTACAATGTGGGAAATGAGTTTGTACCTACATTACATTGCAACGATACTGCTGAGGAGATTTATTCTATTTCCATTGACAAAGTGGATAACGGGGTACAGAACAGCCAGATAGTTTCAGCATTTCTTGAAGGAAAGGTTCAGACATCCGAAGAGGGAAAAGTGCTGGCTCCCGAAATACTTACAGAAATCGGTTTTGAACAGGAAGTATCCGTAACAACCGTATATAAGGATAAAGTTACACTTACATCTGTTCAGGAAGCATATAGTGAGATTACCAAGGAAAGTATGGAAAATACTTATTATACAGTTGAGTCCGGAGACACATTGTCAGGAATTGCCAACAACAATGGACTTACAACATCAGAGTTATATGCCCTGAATGAGGGAATGGATGATAATACGCTTATTATTCCGGGAGATCAGGTAATTATTACAGTTCCAAAATCAGATATAACGGTTATTACCAAGAAACAGCTTTCTTATGAGGAAGATTATGAAGCCGAGCCTAACTATGTGGACGATAATAACAGTTACAGAGGAACAAATACGGTGATATCAGAAGGAACAACGGGTCATCGTTCAGTTGTGGCATCAGTTATTTATGCCAACGGCAATGAAACAGAAAGAACTCTTCTTCAGGAAAATGTCACAATAGTGTCACAGCCGGCAACAATTTCAGTAGGTACACTTAATCCGCCTACATATATTAAGCCGATATACGGGGGAAAATTCTCTTCAGGCTTTGGTTATAGAAGCGATGGATTCCACTGGGGTATTGACTGGTCATGTCCAACAGGAACAACAGTTATGGCATCCTGTGACGGGGTAGTCACAAGAGCCGGATGGTATTCAGATTACGGTTACTGTGTTGAAATCCAGCATTCAAACGGAACAAGGACAAGATACGGACATAACAGCAAAGTTCTTGTGAGTGTAGGACAGAAAGTAAATCAAGGTGATGCAATCGCATTGAGCGGTAATACAGGAAATAGTACAGGACCACATTGTCATTTTGAAATATGGGTTGGAAATACCAGGGTTAATCCGCTTAATTATGTTAATAAATACTAATGAGATTTTAAGGCTTCGGCGAAAGGGCACTTTTGCCGAAGCCTTAATTACATTTTGAACAAAACATTTGAACAAAAACGATTGGGGATGTATGGGATGTATTCTATTAAAAACATGAGACAATCCAGTATTTTCCGAGTTGACATGCGAAAAACTTATGATATAATCATTAAGATATTTACGAACACATAAATATTTACAAAATAAACTAATATAATTATAATAATATAGATAGATATAAGCGTGATATATTTTAAGAGGTGCGAATATGGAACAATATGTTGTCAAGGGTGGGGTACCACTTCGTGGAGAAGTTTCCGTAGGTGGTGCTAAGAATGCTGCACTGGGCATTCTGGCAGCAGCAATTATGACAGACGAGACTGTAACAATTGAGAATGTACCTAATGTTAGAGACACAAGAGTTTTATTACAGGCAATAGAAGGAATTGGGGCTAAGGTAAAGTATGTATATAACAATTCCGTTCAGATAAATGGTGGTTCAATCTGTGACCTTAATGTAGAGTATGAATATATTAAAAAGATACGTGCATCATATTATCTTCTTGGGGCATTACTTGGAAAATATAAAGAATCCAACGTTGCCCTTCCGGGTGGATGTAATATAGGAAGCCGTCCAATTGACCAGCATCTTAAAGGTTTTAAGGCTTTGGGAGCAAAGGTTGATATTGATAAAGGTGTTGTGTGTGCCAAGGCAGATAAGCTTGTGGGCAGCCACATTTATTTTGACGTTGTAACAGTTGGGGCAACTATTAATCTTATGATGGCATCATGCATGGCTGAGGGAGATACAATTCTTGAGAATGCTGCAAAGGAGCCACATATCGTTGATGTGGCCAATTTCCTCAATGCAATGGGGGCAAATATTAAAGGTGCAGGTACTGATGTAATCAGAATTAAGGGAGTGAACAGGCTTCATGGATGTACTTACTCTATAATTCCGGATCAGATAGAAGCGGGAACATTTATGGCGGCGGCAGCAGCCACACATGGTGATATTGTTGTTAAAGATGTTATCCCTAAGCATCTTGAGTCTATTTCAGCGAAATTGATGGAAATGGGATGTGAGGTTGTTGAGGGAGACGACTGGGTAAGAGTTATAGCTGACAAAGAACTTGGAAGTACAAATGTTAAAACTTTACCTTATCCGGGATTTCCAACAGATATGCAGCCTCAGATGGCAGTAGCCCTTGCTCTTGCAAAAGGTTCAAGCATGGTTACCGAGAGCATATTTGAGAACAGATTTAAGTATGTAGATGAACTTAACAGAATGGGTGCAAAGGTTAAAGTGGAAGGAAACACAGCCTATATTGAAGGTGTCGAACATTTTTCGGCCGCCCAGCTGTCAGCACCTGATCTTCGGGCAGGAGCCGCATTGGTAATAGCTGCGCTGGCTGCTGATGGAATTTCAGAGATAGAAGATATAGAGTATATTCAAAGAGGATACGAAGACTTTGAGGGCAAACTTTCATGCCTGGGAGCGGTAATCGCTAAAGTGGATTCTGACAGAGAACTTCAGAAGTTTAAACTTAAGATTGGATAATTTTTAGAGGTTGTTACACTGTGTAATTGAAGTGTGACATCCTCTTTTTTTGGCAACAGAATTTAAGGGGTCAGACCCCGGAAAATTTTTATAAATTTTTTTAAAAAAATTTTATAAAAATTTAATGGGGTCAGACCCCATTTTAATAGTTAATTTGGTTTAAGTGTGGTATATTAAACGTATGTCACTGAATGAGAATGGGGTTATATATGAAATTAAAAGATAAACTAAAGTTGTCTTTCTGTGTAATGATTCTTCTTCCGGCTGTTTTGTTTTTGGTTTTAATGGCTGGAATTTTCAAGATTCAATCTTATACTATCAATCAGACATATAATGTTGAGGGAGACGATGTTCTTCTTAACTTTTATTCTCCGATGATGTTTTTTGGGAGTATTACCAATGATGCATATGAGCAGTTAAGAGCCGAAGCGGAGAATAATCCTGAGGTGTTCAATGATGATAGTTATTTGGATAGTGTAGCAGTTGATTTGAACAGTAAGCTTTCAAACCTTGTAGTAAGAAAGAATAATATAATAACCTACAATTCCACTGAATACAGCGGTTTGCAACTTGCTCAGGTCCTTCCGGGATACAAGGATAACGATACCAATATAATGGATATGGCTACATACAAGGGAGGAGATTACCAGTGTATTGTTAAACAGCTTGATTTCAAGGATGCAGACGGGAATTACTACAGCGTATCCATTTTGACATCGGTGAAGCAGTGTATTCCTGAAATTAAAGCATTTATTGCTCAGTTAATATTCATTATAATTTTGATATTGATTTTAACAAGTCTGGGACTTAATTTATGGATATACAGTTCTATAATAAGACCTGTTAACAGATTGAAGTTAGCCACAGATAATATTAAAGAGGGCAATCTGGATTTTCAGATGATGAAAGTTCCTGACAATGAGATTGGAGAAGTTTGTAAGGATTTCGAGGAAATGCGGGTAATACTTAAGCAGAACGCTGAGGAAAAGATACAGTCCGATAAAGACGAGAAAGAACTTATAAGAAACATATCTCATGATTTAAAAACTCCTCTTACGGCAATTAAAGGTTATGTTGAAGGATTGTTGGATGGAGTGGCGGATACACCTGAAAAGCAGGAGAAGTATATTAGAACAATTGCTAATAAAGTCAATGATATGGATAAGCTTATAGATGAACTTACCATATATTCAAGGCTGGATGCTAACAGGGTTCCGTACACATTTGTTAAAATGGATGTGTCCGATTATTTCAATGATTGTGTTGAGGAAATCAGCGTGGAGCTGGATGCTTCAGGATTTGATCTGAACTATAGGAACCATATAAAAGAGCCGGCAATTATAGTAGCTGACCCGGAGCAACTAAAGAGAGTAATCAATAACATAATAAGCAATTCTGTTAAATATAAGTCGGAGAGCAGGAAGGGCAGAATAGATATAGATTTATATGATGAAGGCCAGTATGTTCACATAATAATTGCAGATAATGGTAAGGGAATTGCAGGAAAAGATTTAGCGTATATTTTTAAAAGGTTTTACAGAACTGATGAATCAAGGAATTCAAAGCAGGGCGGAAGCGGCATAGGTCTTGCCATTGTAAAAAAGATTGTGGAGGACCACAAAGGAAAGATATGGGCCGAAAGCGTGGAAGGTGAAGGAACTACGATGCACCTTAACCTGCTGAAATATAGAAAGGAAGAGGATTATGAACAAAATATTAATAGTTGAAGATGAAGATGCAATTGCAGATATTGAAAAGGATTACCTTGAGTTAAGTGGTTTTCAGGTTACAATCTGCAAGGATGGAACAAGTGGATTGGCAGAGGCATTAAATGAAAATTATGATTTATGCATATTTGATGTAATGCTTCCGGGAATTGATGGATTTGAAATATGTAAGAGAGTTAGGGAAGAAAAAGATATTCCGATTATAATGCTTTCTGCAAAGAAGGAAGATATTGATAAGATTAGAGGATTGGGTGTGGGTGCTGATGATTATATGACAAAGCCTTTCAGCCCAAGCGAGCTTGTTGCCAGAGTAAAGGCACATCTTTCAAGATATGAAAGACTTGTTAACACAATAGCAATTGATAATGAGATTATTGAAATCCGTGGAATTAAGATTGATAAGACGGCAAGAAGAGTGTTTGTTAACGGCGAAGAGAAACTGTTCACAACCAAAGAGTTTGATTTGCTCGCATTTTTAGCAGAACATCCTAATCATGTGTATACCAAAGAAGAGCTTTTTAAGGAAATATGGGACATGGATTCCATTGGAGATATTGCAACTGTAACAGTCCATATTAAAAAAATCAGAGAGAAGATAGAAATGGATACAGGCAGACCTCAGTATATTGAAACAATATGGGGAGTTGGATACCGCTTCAAGGTGTAATATCCGGAGCACAGCCATTGTATATAATGCATATGCAGTTTAATGTGTTTAGATAAACAGGGAGCTGAATCACTAAGATATTTAGTGGTTCAGCTCCTTTAAATATTTTATATTGAATTCATATTAAGTGATTATGCCATTAGTGCTGCTATAAATGTAAATAAGAAAATTACTACGTTGATAACAACACCAACAATTAAGAAAATTTTGGCTGTATGTCTCTTGCTTTCAAATGTCTGCATATCACCATTCTTGTATGCGGTATTAGCTGTTGATGCATAGTAAAGAGCAAGACCGCCCCATAAGACACCACAGAAGATAAGCTCCAGAATTGACAGAATAAGGTAGGTTGATGATCCCGGTGGGTCTGAAGGCATCTGATTGTATCCGCCGTATTGATTGTAATTGTTCTGACCATAGTTGTTAGGAACAGGACAATTATAGTTGTTCTGGTTGTAACCATTGTTCTGACCATAAGGGTTCTGGTTGTAACCATTGTTCTGACCGTAAGGGTTCTGGTTATAACTGTTATTCTGACCATAAGGGTTCTGGTTGTAGCTGTTATTCTGACCGTAAGGGTTCTGGTTATAACCGTTATTCTGACCATAAGGGTTCTGGTTGTAGCTGTTATTCTGACCGTAAGGGTTCTGGTTGTAGCTGTTATTCTGACCATAAGGATTCTGGTTGAAACTGTCCTGCTGGCCGTAAGGGTTCTGATTAAAACCGTTCTGGCTGTAGCTGTTTGCCTGATCGTTAGTGTTGTGCTGTGGCTCAGATGCCTGAGAATTATCATTCTGGTAAGTAACATCAGGTGCGCCGTAGCCGGTGTTCTGCTGACTGTTGTCATTGTTTGGATAGTTATCCATTTTATAAATCCTCCCTAATATTTATAAAACTTTTTCGATTAGTATGTTATTATATATAAAGTCTTGATAAAATTCTAATGTTAAATTCTTTATACGTCAAGTAATAAAATGCGAAAAGAGTAGTGAGATGCTAAAAATTATTTATGAGGATAAAAACAAAATAATTGTGGATAAGCCTGCCGGACAACTCTCTCAAAGTGGAAAATCCTTTGATTTGGATATTGTGAGTGAAGTCCTTAATTACAGAAAATCTAAGGGAGAGGAGCCATACGCTTCCATAATTAACAGATTGGACAGACCGGTAAGCGGCTTGATTCTCCTGGCAAAGGACAAGAAGGAGGCAGCCAGACTGTCAGGATTGATGAAATCGGACACATTTGATAAGAGATATATAGCTTTAGTGTTGGGAAAAATAGATGAGGAAAAAGGACATTTTACGGACTTCCTCGTAAAGGACGGAAAAAGTAATATGTCCAAAATTGCATCGGAGAAGGACAAAGATTCTAAAAGGGCGGAGCTTGAATATGAACTTATTGATTACGATGAAAAGAATAATGTTTCAAGAGTGTTAATTCATTTACTTACAGGAAGACATCATCAGATCAGGATTCAGTTTGCTTCGAGAAATTTTCCTTTGGTTGGTGATGGCAAATATGGGTTAGAGGAAGCATCAAAAAAGGCAGAGGAATTAGGGTTAAAGCGAGGAACAATCGCGTTGTGCTCTGTAGGACTTTCTGTTGACGGCAAAGTGTATGAGACCAAACCTGATTTTTAAACAGTATAAACTTTCATAAAACCGGACATACTTCTCATAAGGAGTTTGGTGCGACATTAGTGCCAAAGCAGGTGATATGAAATGGGAATTAAAGGATAAAATGAAATTATTGGCAGGCACAGTGGTTATAACTCTGGTAATTTATGTGTTATTTCGGTATGTGCTTGTATTGGTCTGGCCCTTTGTTCTTGGAGGGATAATTGCATTAATGATAGAAAAACCTGTGACAAAATTCAGCGGAAAGATTGGAAGATTTCCTACCAAAGGAGCCGTTGCGACAATAATCGTATTTATTTTTGCGGGATTGATTCTTGGTATTGTAAGTGTAATTGTTATTATGGCAGTGAAGGAGACCTGCAATTTTATCAAAAATTTTGATTACAATATGATAGGTATAAGGCAGGAAGCGGCAAGAATCTGCCTTGATGCGGACGGCTGGTTTGGACTTAAGGAAGGACAGTGCCTGGAATGGGTGTGTAATTGCGGAAGTAAGATTGTATCGTTGCTCCCGGAAAAGCTTATTGGCGGCGGGGCAATTGCATTCAAAAATATTGTGTTGATTTTTGGAGGAATTACTGCAAGTTTTATATCGGTGGTATACATTTCAAGTGACATGGACAGGCTGAGAAAACATAAACGTGCGGGTATATATTCCAAAGAATTAGGAATTATATGGCGGGATTTGAAGATTCTTGCAAATGTGTATTTTAAGGTGCAGATTAAGATTATTTTGATAAATTCACTTTTGTGCGGAACAGTTCTTTCCATAATCAAAAATCCTTATGCAATAGTTTTAGGATTTCTCATTGGTTTAATAGATGCCCTTCCGGTGCTGGGTACAGGAACAGTACTGATTCCGTGGGCACTATTGGAAGTGTTGTTAAAGAATTACGGAACTGCAGCTTTGTTTATTGCTTTATATGTGGTGACTTATTTTGTAAGGGAAATCATGGAGTCCAAGTGCATGGGAGAACGTCTTGCGGTAGCTCCTTTTACAATGCTTATGGTAACATTTGTGGGATTGCTTATCTATGGAGTGACGGGATTTATAACGGGGCCGGTAAGTTTTATTATGATACGGACTCTTGTGAGGATGCTGAAGGAGCATATTGAAAAACCTATGTTAAAGTGTTAAACTTATCCACGTGTCACTTGCGCAAAATACCATTTATGGTTAATGGAGCGAATGCGGAAAAGAACACATTTGTCATGATTGAAAAAATCGGACACTATAAATATTGAGAGAGCCACAACCGGAATGTGGTCAGAAGGAGTTTTTATGGCAGAAGACAAGAAATTGGTAGAAGCAATCACATCCATGAACGTTGATTTTGCCCAGTGGTACACAGACGTTTGTAAAAAAGCAGAACTTATGTCTTATTCAAGTGTTAAGGGATGCATGATATTCAAACCTGCAGGATATGCTATTTGGGAAAATATCAGAAACGAGATGGACAGAAGATTTAAGGAAGCGGGAGTTGAGAATGTATATCTTCCTATGTTTATTCCTGAGAGTCTTCTTGAAAGAGAAAAAGATCATGTGGAAGGTTTTGCACCGGAAGTTGCATGGGTTACACAGGGAGGACTTAATCCTCTTCAGGAGAAAATGTGTGTAAGACCTACATCAGAGACTCTTTTCTGTGATTTTTATAAAGATGAGATACAGTCATACAGAGATTTGCCAAAGGTATATAACCAGTGGTGTTCAGTAGTAAGATGGGAGAAAGAGACAAGACCGTTCCTTCGTTCCAGAGAGTTTTTGTGGCAGGAAGGACATACAGCTCATGCAACAGCAGAAGAAGCAGAAGCACGTACACAGCAGATGCTTAATTTATATGCTGACTTCTGTGAAGAAGTACTTGCAATGCCTGTAATTAAGGGTCGTAAGACAGATAAGGAGAAATTCGCCGGAGCGGAAGCTACATACACAATTGAAGCTCTTATGCATGATGGAAAGGCTTTGCAGTCAGGAACCAGCCATAATTTTGGAGATGGTTTTGCAAAAGCATTTGGCATTCAGTACACAGATAAGGATAATAAGCTGAAGTATGTTCATCAGACTTCATGGGGAACAACAACAAGACTTATTGGTGCAGTAATAATGACACATGGAGATGATTCAGGACTAGTCCTTCCTCCAAGAGTAGCCCCTGTCCAGGTTGACATAATTCCTATTATGCAGAAGAAAGAAGGCGTTCTCGATAAGGCTTATGAAGTCAGAGACGTGTTAAAGAGTGCAGGACTTAGAGTTAAGGTTGATGACTCAGACAAGAATCCGGGATGGAAGTTCTCAGAGCAGGAAATGCGTGGTATTCCGGTAAGAGTTGAGATGGGACCTAGAGATATTGAAGCTAATCAGGCAATTATTGTAAGAAGAGATAACAGAGAAAAGGTTACTGTGTCTATAGATGAGTTGTCAGTAAAACTTCCTGAGATTTTAGATCAGATGCAGAAAGATATGCTTGAAAGAGCGAGAGCCCACAGAGAAGAACATACTTATGTGGCAACTAACTATGATGAATTTAAAGATACTGCAGCTAATAAGCAGGGATTCATTAAAGCCATGTGGTGTGGAAATCAGGACTGTGAGGATAAGATTAAAGAGGACACAACCTGTACATCAAGATGTATGCCGTTTGAGCAGGAGCATTTAAGCGACGTGTGTGTATGTTGCGGAAAACCGGCTAAAACAATGGTATATTGGGGAAAGGCGTATTAATAAAAGGTGATGAAAGGGGTCAGACCCAATGTCATTTAGATAATGACTTAAAACAAAATTCAAAGGACT
>JBJEMF010000075.1:0-40381 GCA_051879535.1 Lachnospira sp.
TATTATTAAAAGTTTTAATATTTAATTCGATAAAATTCATTTTTATTGTCAACGTCCGGCATATTTCCGCACAAGAGCCGGGAATTTTTCCACATCAATAGGTTTTGAAATATGTCCATTCATACCATTTTTCAATGCACTTCTCTTATCCTCATCAAATGCATTGGCAGTCATTGCAACTATAGGTATCTTCGCCTTTTTTGTATCCTCTATTTTTCGTATTAATTCTGCTGCCTCATATCCTGACATCCCGGGCATTCTTACATCCATAAGAATAATGTCAAAGGTGTGTTGTTTACTGTTAAGCACAAGCTCATAAGCATCCTTTCCGTTGCTGCAGCATGTGACATTCATTCCGTCATCTCTTAAAATCTCAGATGCTATTTCCAGGTTAAGTGAATTATCATCAACCACAAGAACACTAATAACTTTTTTATTATTTATCAACAGCTCCTCTTTGTTCATTGTATTGTCACAGTTATCCATGTCTAAACAACTGTCTGTCTTCTTAATTTCCCCATCAGATTTCATCACGTCCACATCTACAATTTCCGCTATCTTTAAAGGAAGAACTATTGTGAACTCAGTTCCAACATTTTCCTCACTTGTAACATGGATAGAGCCATTCATTGTAGCAACAATGCTCTTGGTTATAGGAAGTCCAAGTCCGGAACCTTCAGTCTTTTTTGAATCATTTTCCCTTGTAAATGCTTCAAATATGTGTGGAAGAAAATCCTTGCTTATCCCGATTCCGTTGTCTTTAACCTGAATTATATAATTATTGTAATTTTTATCAGCAATCTCTTCCTCTTTCACAATAATATCAATCTTCCCACCCTCTGGTGTATATTTTACGGCATTTCCCGCTATATTATATAACACCTGATTAAGGTGAAGCTTGTCTACATACACCTGTTTATTTTTAATACCTGAAACATCCAGTGTTAATGTCTGTTTTTTGTAATTACACTGGGACAGCATTATATTGAAAAAATCAGACATGATAATATTAATATCATTTCTGCTTTCACTAATATTAATTTTACCGCTTTCGATTTTTGAAATATCAAGGATATCATTAATGAGGTTTAATAAATAGTTCCCCGAACTTTTAATTTTACCCAGGCAGTCTTCTACTCTGTCCTTATTATTAATGTTATTCTGTGCAATATCCGTGAAACCCAATATTGCATTCATTGGCGTTCTTATATCATGGGACATATTGGATAGAAAGACGCCTTTTGCCTTACTTGCACTCTCTGCCTGGGCAAGAGACTCCTCTATAAGCACCTGCTGCTCAATCTCACGTTTAAGCACATCATCGATACTTCTTATCATCATTGTAACTTTATCAACTTCTCCGTTAACTCTTTCATCAACAACAAAGCTTGTGAGACACCACTCTACATCCCCATTGGCATTAGTGCGCCTATATCTGTATTCCACAATATCTTTATTGGAAAGAGCCTCAATAACATTTTTACAGTCCAGAAAATCTCTTACATTTTTCTCGTCATCTGAATATATCTTTCCAGTCAGAATATGTTTATCAATGGCCTTTGCATAGTCTCCCTGTTCACTGCTATTATGAAATTTAGGATATATCATGTGATAATAATTCTCTGTAAGATGCACATGGTATATCTCACGATATGCTGACATGGTACTGAACAAAGCTTTTCTATACATTTTCTTTTCAGTAATGTCTTTAACAAGATATGCATTCAACCCATAGTCATACTGATACGCGGATATACTAAAAAATTTCTTTGCTATGGGACTGTATCTTTCAGTTTCCAAAGGAATCCCCTCAAAAGCCACCTTTCTTTCGAGGTATCTTACTGTCTCATTAATCTCAGGATAAATGGCATCATAGAAGCCGTTCATTAGTGTATCTCTGTCCATACCCATATATTTGGCAGCTTCATCATTCACATATAAAACAGGCCATTCATTCACATCACATTCTTTATCCGGAACGCCTATAATCGCATAACCAACAGGTACATTACCATAATATTTATCTATCTGTTTAATATCGTCCTCATTAAGTTTTCTCATTTATTCCCCCACTCAACTTATTGATATTATAAAAGATTAAACAAAACTCTGTATATACAGGATTTTGTATTAAAATAAGCAGACACCTCCCTCGGTATCTGCTTGTAGTAACTTTCATGATTCTTCTGTAGATAAAATCTTAATCCGTAAAATCATTTTTCTTTCTTATGTCTTTTTTTAACAAAAATGGATTCTCCAATAATAAAAGAAACCATAAATGCTCCTACTCCCATCATGACGTATGGCCAAACCGAAACCTTCTTATTATCTTTTTGACTTTCTGATAAGTAATCAATCTTATCAGCATCTGCTGCAACTTCCCCAATCTTTTCTGTTGCTTGTGATAATTGTGCTTCTGTTACATATTCAGTATCAGACAATACCGATGGAATTTTATCTTTCTCCACAACACTTCCGTTGGAGCCATTCACAGGCATTACTGCTGAAGATGTTGATTCCATACCCTCAGGCGTAACTATGTCCCTGTCAGCTCCGCTTACCTGCCCTAATGTGTCAGATGTAACTTCCTCTCCACCAATCTGAGGTATCTTGACCGAAGACGTGACTTCCTCTCCTCCAACCTGAGGAGTCTTTGCCGGACTTGTAACTTGAACCGTGGTATCCTCGGCCTTAATGGTAGAGACTCCCGTGGAAAGAATCATTCCTGCCATAGCTAAGACTGTCCCCACAGCCTTAATAAGCTTTAAATCAATTTTCTTTTTCATGTATGTACATTCCTCTCCCAAAAATATATACATTATGGAAATATGATACCACAAAAATACCATTTTGTGTAAATTTTTCTTTTAAAAAATAGATTTAAATATTATATAAATTTAAAAGATTTTATTATATTAATTGCGGTGAAAATACTAACCAAGGATATTATTTTCCCTGATATTGGATACCAACTGGCGCCTGTATGCCCTGCATCCATTCTCATTCCAGTATTTGCGCTTTTCCACCTTAATTACTTCAAATGTGGTGTCAAGTATATGGGATTTATAACTGGTTTCCGGACTTTGTCCCGGATAAAAGACAGTTATTGAGTCCTCAAACTGTGCCATATCCAGACTGTATTGTTTTGCGAACTCCTCCTTAAACTGTCTGGTTGTAATTCTTTTTACGTGAGCATAATACCCAACAAGATATGCAAAATAATCCGCATCAAATTTCTCTATCCATTTCTCATCATCAGCAATAAATACCACAACCGGGAATTTCCTGTCATCTGATTCAATAAGAGCTTTAAGTCCCATAAAGTCCTCCTGGGACTCAACATTCTTAATATTTTGCTTAAGTCTTTCCACATCACAAATTCCAACATTGTCAGCTATTTCGCCGTAGAAATTAGGTCTGGAAAACAGAACATTTTCATTATCCCTGTATCTGTCTGTAGGCTCAGCATACTCATTGCTTACTGAAAATACAAGTTCCTCCCCTTCTTTCTTAATTACAGCCTCTGATATCCATAATCTTGTAGCTATTTTTGAATCAAGATGTGTCGTTTTTTCCCTGAAATACATCTCGTCATTATTGTATTCCACAAGCACCGAATAACCCGGAGTTGAATCACAATATGATGATGTATTATCCGGAATATCCGTAAACACCTCATTAAATCTTGATTTTACCCATGAATATATGTAATTGGATGACTTTCTGAACACATCTTCCATAGGAAGATTACTTAAGTCCAACTTTGTATCAGCCTGAAATACTTTGTATATTCCAAGTTTTTTGAAGGGTTCAAACTTTCTTCTTCTGTTTCCCACTTCATTTTCCTGAGCCTTTTCCTTATCAATCCTGTCAAATACTTCATTTAATCTTGGATCATTTGGCCCTATCTGGTTTACAATTCTGACAATATTATTAACAGTGAGCTCAATTCCCTTTCCAGATGTATCCATCCAAAGTTCTTTTATAGCGCCCTCTCTTTTTGCCTTATAAAATTTCTTGGCAAGCTCTGTATCAGAATCAAATAATTCAATAATATATGGGTGCAATGTCTCACTATCGAACTTTAATCTGTAATGACATCGTATCATATTGTCCCAATGCTTGGCTTTGTAATGCTGATGTCCAAGATCCTCCAGCAGTCCCACAATGGAATCATCGCACAATTCAAAGGTAGCTAAAATACTGTTCATCTTTCTGGCAAGTCCCTCACTTCCTATGCCGAAAGCAGAACCCTTATATCTTAAATCATGTTCAATTTCATGCCATCCTTCAAATGAATTGGTTCTTACCTGGACTTCAAATGTATCGTCAACATAATCGGACAATACCGGATTTACAATTGTCTTACTTAAATATGCAGGCAACTTGAATATTCCGTTAACCTTCATGGCCCTGAATTCATATTCATTTGTCTCTGTGGTTTCCCATGTTCCGGGAGATGCAAAAAGCGTATCCAGAAGATTACGGCAAATAGCTACATCATCAACATAATAAAGCATAATTCTTATACCAATTAAGTCCTGCATCTTCTTGTCTTCGTTTTCGCTCCCCGAACTTTGATAATCCTTATATATAAGCTTATTCACCATGGAATCCACAGCCTTAACTCTGTAAGCAATACGATAGTAAAATCCCGCCCTTTTAAGTTTTTCCTCAATGATGCTTAGCAAATCGTCCTTAACAATATCAGGAACTACTATCTTTTCAACATTTTCCTTTGTAAATAATGTATTAATTTCACTCATAACCAACCCCAAATTCTGCCTCTATTCGCTTTCTCATTAAAATCTTCGTATCCCCATCAGCAAATGACGCTTCAACCCCATTAAAAAGAATATCTTTTAACATTATATCATCTATATTAAATGTGTGAACAAGTAATTTAAGTTCTTTTTTAATATTCGTATCAGAGACCGTCATGTTGTCTGTATTCACCGTTACTTTTACACCCTTCTTATACATATCCACCAGAGGATATTGGGATATATCATTAAACACTTTTGTATTAAGATTACTTGTAGGGCACATTTCCAACGGAATTTTGTTTTCTATAAGTTTCTGAAGTACATTATCATTTTCCCGTGACCGCACCCCATGACCTATTCTTGAAGCTCCATACTTGACAGCGCAATCCACACTTTCCGCTCCGTCTGCTTCCCCGGCATGAACAGTTAACGGAATACCGTATTCTACTGCTTTTTCTAATATATCTTTAAAATTAACTGTGGGAAACAGTCCTTCTGCCCCGGCAAGATCAACCCCGGCGACACCTTTATTCAAATATTTTTTTGCCACTTCCAGTGTTCTTAGATTAGCTTCTTTATTGCTGTCTCCCCTCATGCAGCATAAGATAAGCTTGTGCATTTTCATGTCCCATTTTTTCAATCCAGCTATAGCAGCCTCAACCACCTCTTCCTGGGTAAGTCCCAGCTTAGTATGAAGCTGAGGGGCAAATCTTATTTCGCTGTACATAACTCCGCCTGCTGTCTGTTCGTCAATCAGACGCTTTACGCTTTCCTGTATTGTTTCTTTTGTCTGCAATACTTTTAAAGGGAATTCAAATTTATCAAGATATTCATTAAGATCTTTACACCCCTCCTGAACTTTTAGTTTCTTGGTCAATTCATCATCTGACAGCTCCACTTTCATGCCTTGAATCTCTGACAGCTTTTTGTAGGAATCCAAAGAAATTGAGCCATCAAGATGCACATGTAAATCCAAAAGACAGGATAGTTTATCTATATTAACACTCATATTTTCCCCTTTCTCCGTCACCTGACGGTTTAAATTTATTATATTCCCCGCAGAGTACTTATGGTTTCAGCCACAGTTTGCGAAATTATGTATACCATGATATAATGAGCGCAAGCGAGCCGGAGCAAGCGTAGCTTATTCATGGCGAGCGGCGAATGTCGATTGTGAGCTCTGCTCACGATGTAATGAGCGCAAGCGAGCCGGAGCAAGCGCAGCTTATTCATGGCGAGCGGCGAATTAGGTAAATATATTATAACACATTTATACACATGATTATATTTTATTGGGGGGAATTTACTATGGTAATTCACGAATCTGCAGAGGATTATCTTGAAACAATACTGCGGCTTAGCAAAAAGCTTCCTGTTGTTCGCTCTATAGATATCGCTAATGAGATGGGTTACAAGAAATCAAGTGTCAGCATTGCCATGAAGAATCTCAGGGAAGCCGGACACATCACTGTAACCAAGGAAGGGTACATTTATCTTACAGATTCAGGTAAGGAAATCGCTGAAATGATTTATGAGCGACATCAAATGCTCACTTCGTGGCTCATAAAACTTGGTGTCAACGAGAGCGTTGCTGAGGAAGACGCCTGCAGAATCGAACATGATATCAGTAAAGAAACCTTTGAAGCTATAAAGAAAGTCATCCAACAATAATATACCCGGCGAAACATTTATTTAATATGTTCCTGTCTGTTTGACAGAGACATATCAATTCTTGTTCCGCCGGGATTTTTTTACTCATTTCAAGTGATTAATCATACTTGCAAGATATCCTGCTCCAAATCCATTATCAATGTTAACCACACTTACTCCGCTTGCACAGGAATTCAACATAGACAATAATGCTGAAAGCCCACCAAAACTGGCTCCGTATCCTACACTGGTGGGTACTGCAATTACAGGGCAGTCTGCCATTCCGCCAATAACGCTGGCCAAAGCGCCTTCCATACCTGCAATGGCAATAATTACTCTTGCATGCATTATATCTTCGGCATGGCTCATAAGCCTGTGCATACCCGCAACTCCAACATCATAAAGTCTCACAACTTCATTTCCGTAAACTTCGGCTGTCATAGCAGCCTCCTCAGCTACCGGTATATCGCTTGTACCTCCTGTAGCCACCACGATTTTTCCCACACCGTCCTTATCAGGCATTTTTCCTACCAGACCTATGCGTGAGGTCTCATCATATATCAAGGGTAATTCGGTTTTTACGTAATCCGCCGCCTCCCGACTCATACGTGTTATTAGAATCGTCTTTTCTTTTTCTTCTCTCATTGCTTTGACAATTCCGGCAATCTGCTCTTTGCTCTTTCCCTCTCCGTAAATAACTTCCGACATTCCCTGCCGTAATTCACGGTGAGTATCCAGTTTCGCATATCCTAAATCCTTGTAGGGTTCCAGCTTAATACTGTCTGCAGCCTCCTCAGGTTTAATCTCACCTTTCGCCACACTGTCCAAAAGCTTCATTAAATCATCTTTATTCATATTCACCTTATGGGGGGTCTGACCCCTTAAAATTTCTATAAATTTTATTAAATTTTTATAAAGTTACTCCAGATAGCCCTTATAGCTTGATGTTTCAAGAATGTCGTTCGCACGTTGGATTTCTTCCCTGGTTGGAGGTAAGATATCCTTAAGAGCGTATTCAACCCCAAGGTTCTCATACTTAAATACACCAAGTGTATGATACGGAAGCACCTCAAATCTCTTTACCGTCTTCAAAGTCTTGACAAACGCAGATAACTTCTTGAGTGATTCTTCATCATCGGTAATAGTTGGAACAAGTACATGCCTGATCCACATATCTTTATTATTATCTGAAAGATACTTTGCAAGCTGAATAATATTAGAATTAGTCCAGCCTGTTAACTCTTTATGTTTTTCGTCATCAATATGCTTGATATCAAGAAGAAATAAATCCGTGACCTCCATAAGTTCGTTAAATTTACTTATAAAAGGTTCCTCCATTGTAAATGGATTACCTGATGTATCCAATGTTGTGTGAACACCATTTTTCTTAGCAATCTTAAATAATTCCGTTACAAAATCTATCTGAATCAGAGCTTCCCCTCCGCTTACGGTAATTCCGCCTTTATCTTTCCAATAATTGTGATACCTGTAAGCCTTGTCAAAAGCCTCCTGGGGTGTAAGCAACTCTCCTCCTGTAATACTCCAGGTTTCAGGATTGTGACAATATTTGCATCGCATATGACATCCCTGAAGGAAAAATATATATCTGACTCCGGGGCCGTCCACAGAGCCAAAACTTTCTACTGAATGAATTCTACCTTTAATATCTGACATAAATACTCCATTCTGCTGTTTACCAGCCTGTTATTTGCTTTAGGAAGTATACCACACATTGATGTATTTTAATACAAAATATTACTTCTGTTTCATACAAATAAATCCATAACTTTCCAGATTTTTCATATACTGAACAAGCCTGTTATACAAAGGTTCCGCCTTTTCACCAAACTTTTCCCTGACAAGTCCTGAAATATCATATATAGTGCGCTCTCCGTCCATCAACGGCCAGATATAATTTCCCATTTCGTCCAAATGAATGTAAGAAATTTTGGGTTTCTTTAAAATACACTGGGCAAGTCTGTTGAATATACCTTTATTTTCAATCAAAATTGTTATATTTCCCTGACTGTCCCTTTCAAATGAATACTTCTCATTATGAACCGGTACAAAATCAAGATAATTCTTTGAAACGGTTTTGCTATTTTTCTTAGTCATCTGCTTTATTTCTGCTCCACAACCCAAACTTTAATACGCACAATATCATAACTATTATAAGTATGATACCGCCCACAATTCCTGTATTTAAAATGCCCGATAAATCGATAGCATCTGTAAATCCCAGGACTGCAATAATTGCAAGGATAATTCCTACCAGTCCTTCTCCGGCAATCATACCTGAACAGAACAAAATACCCTTACCAGCTTCGTTATTCTTCTCTCCCGCCTTTGATTTTTTATCTACAAACCAACGAATAACACCGCCTATCATAATAGTTGTGCTTAATTCCAGTGGCAGATAGAGTCCGATAGCCACGGGAAGTGATGATATTCCAAGAAGTTCAATTACAATAGCAATAAATGCACCAATAAATACTAATGTCCATGGAAGATTGCCATCCATAACACCTTCGGTAATCATTTTCATAAGTGTTGCCTGAGGCGCAGAAAGCTCTGTGGCACCAAATCCCCACGCATTATTTAACAGAATCAATACACCTCCGATTGTAAATGCTGAAACCACAGCTCCAATCAATTCGCCAATCTGCTGTTTCTTTGGAGTTGCCCCGAGAATATAACCAGTCTTTAAATCCTGAGATGTATCTCCTGACATTGCCGCAATAATACAAATAATGGAACCAATGGCAATGGCGCCCTTCATTCCATGAGCCCCTGTATCACCTGTTGTTTTCAAACATAATGTAGCAAATAACAACGTTGCAATTGCCATCCCCGAAACCGGATTATTGCTGCTTCCTACAATTCCAACCATTCTTGAGGACACTGTTGCAAAAAAGAAACCAATTATTACAATTAAAATTGCCCCCAGTAAAGTTACAGGGATCTGTGGTAGAAGCCAAATTGCCACAATCATTACAAGAACCATAATTCCGGTAAATTTCATGCTCATATCCTGTTCTGTACGGATATTTCCCACAGTTCTATTACCCTTCATTCCTTTTACCGCATCTGCAAATGTTCTTACAATTAAAGGAAGCGATTTTATCAGACTGATAATCCCCCCTGCCGCTACTGCACCGGCTCCGATATATCGAATATAGCTGCTCCAAATTGCGCCGGCTCCACCGGCAGCATACATTTCTGATATTGTAACCGTTCCCGGATATAAAACCGTATTACCTCCAAATGTAACAATTGCCGGAATAAGTACAAACCAGCCAATAATACCACCTGCAAGCATAAATGATGATATCTTTATTCCGCAAATATAACCAACGCCAATTAATGCAGGATAGACTTCCACTGACAGTTCTGTCTTAAGAGCTTTTACAGGTGCTGTAACAACTCCCGGAATAACCTTTAAACCATCTACTACAAATTTAAACACTGCTGCTAATCCCATACCTGCAAATACAGATTTGGCACTTGTTCCGCCCTCTTCCCCGGCAAGAAGTACTTCTGCACATGCAGTTCCTTCAGGATATGGCAAAACCCCGTGTTCTTTCACAATCAAAGCATTTCTTAATGGAATCATAAAAATAACGCCTAAGACGCCACCGCAAAGTGCAATTAAGAAAATGGTCACAAGACTTGGTGAATCTGTGATGCCTTCTTTTGCCCATAAGAATAATACAGGAAGCGTGAAAATCGCACCTGCAGCAAGGGATTCACCTGCAGAACCAATAGTCTGCACCATATTACTTTCCAAAATGGAGTCTTTCTTCATAATTACACGAATGACTCCCATAGAAATAACTGCCGCCGGAATGGAGGCTGACACTGTCAGTCCTACACGTAATCCCAGATAAGCATTGGCCGCACCAAATATAACAGCCAGAATTACACCCATAATCACAGATGTCACTGTAAATTCAGGTGTTATTTTTTCAGCCGGAACGTAAGGCTTAAAATCTTCATTTTTCATCTAACTATCTACCTCGTAAAATCATTAATACATCAACATATTACTATACAAATAGATAATTTAAAAGAGTTATTACCCCTTGGTCATCTGACACTTTTTTCCAATTACATTTTAGACTATATCCACGGGCTAATATATAAAATTTATTGTATCTCCACTCTGTTAATGCCCTTTTTGCACATCCAGACAAATGCCGCAATGCAAATTACCACTGAAAGCGCAGACCCTGCAGGTGATGCAATTCCCATAGGGAACAGCGTATCCTTATAATGAACCGAAGCATAATAAGATAAAGGTATTCTGGCACATAAAATGGACAGGCAATTATGAATAAATGATATCCCCGACAATCCATAGGCACAGAAATATCCACTGAAGCAAAAATGAATTCCGGCAAATATGCAATCCCATACATATCCCCTTAGATACTGGCTTCCCATAGATACTGATATCTGGTCATTAGTAAATATGCCTACAACAGGTTCGGCAAACAACACCATAAAAACAGAAGCTGCAACACCAAAAATAACACATATTGTAATTGCATATCCCAGTGTTTCTTTGGCTCTTCCATGCTTCTTTGCCCCGATATTCTGCGCAGTAAGTGAAGATACACTTGAAAGCATGGATGAAGGAACAAGAAAGATTACACTTATTATTTTCTCAACAATACCCACCGCTGCCGCATCATTAATCCCTCTCCTGTTGGCAAATATTGTTATTATAATAAATGATATCTGAATAAATCCGTCCTGAAGTGATACAGGTATTCCAACCTTCAGAATTTCTTTCATAACATTTTTATCAGGTTTAAGACATGCTTTTGAAATTTTTAATCCATTTTCTTTGCGACTAATGGCTATCAAGGCCACTATTACGCTTAGTGTCTGGGAAATAGTGGTTCCCAGCGCTGCACCCATAGGTCCCAGTCCCAATCCTCCAATAAAAATAACATCCAGAATTATATTTATCACGCAGGCTACCGCCACAAAATACATGGGACTTTTTGAGTCTCCCATTCCTCTGAATATGGCACTTATTATATTATACGCCGTAATGAAGGGAATCCCGATAAAACACACAGTCAGGTATTGTACTGTACCATTCACTGCCTCCTGAGGTGTACACATAACCCGGGTAATTACATTTACAAAGCAGAGGAGAATAACCGTAATAGCCACCGATATTATTGTAAACAGTGTCACTGTGTTTCCCACTGCCAAAGACATTTTCTTTTTATCATTTGCTCCCATGCAAATGCCGATAACCACTGTAGTTCCCATGGCAATGCCAACTATCATCACTGTAATCATGTGCATTACCTGGCTTCCTATTGACACAGCAGTGGTACTCTCGACTCCGTTAAACTGCCCGATTATAAATAAATCAGCCATTCCGTATAATGTCTGTAAAAAATTTGATAACAAAAACGGCAGGGAAAACCCTAGTATGGTTTTAAAAACACTGCCTGATGTAAGATTCTTTTCCATAAAACAATTCCTCTTGTATGGTGGTGGGGTCAGACCCCATTAAATTTTTATAAATTTTTTCGCAAAAAAATTTATAAAAATTTTAAGGGGTCTGACCCCTTATTATAGTATAGCTCCGTCCGTCAGGACCTTTTTTTACAACTATCTGTTTATCAATTCTGTCCTTAAGTGTTTCTACATGTGAGATAATTCCTATTATTCTATTGTTTCCACTAAGTTCCGATAGCACCTCTATGGATGTGTTCAGAGATTCTTCGTCAAGGGAACCAAATCCCTCGTCGATAAACATGGAATCGAAACTAATTCCTCCCGATGTCTTCTGTATCTCATCAGACACTCCCAATGCCAGGGATAGAGATGCCTTAAACTGTTCGCCTCCTGATAAGGTTTTTACATCTCTCACACCTCCGTTGTAGTGGTCAACAACATCAATATCCAGTCCCACCTGGGATTTTCTGTCGCCTCCCCCGGTTCTTCTTTTCAATTCATACTGGCCATCCGATAATTTCATCAAGCGCACATTAGCACTCTTAAGGATTCTGTCAAAATATGACATCTGTACATAAGTTTCAAGCAATATCTTTTCTTTTCCTCCAATATTGGCATTTGCAGTATTGGAAAGAGTTCTTACAAACCTGCACTGTTCCTGAAGTTGTTCAAGATTACCCTTTCTTGAATTAATATTTGAAACCGCAGTCACATTGGCTGATATCCTTTCAGCCACAGCTTCTTTCTTAGCCTCCAGCACAATTTTTTTGGATGTCAACTCCTCCAGTTTTTCATTATACTCATCCACATTAATTGATTTGCTCTGTTCAAGCTGCTTCCGGTATGTAGAAAGCCTTACGTCAACCTCATTCAACTTCTTCTCCGCTTCCTGAACCATCTGCTTTGCTCTTTCATATTCCGATTTCATATTATTGATTGTCAATTCAATTTTTTCTATTGATGATATAGCATCTTTCTTTGAATCAAATGATAATTTTCCCTTCAAGTCATCCCTTTGCAAAATGTATTCTTTAACCTGAGTGTTAAGCACAGCAATATCATTTTCCAGATTTCTTACAGTTTCTTCCTTAACGGATATTTCTTCTGCCAGTTTATCCTGTGATGATTCAAGTTTTTCTTTTTTCTCTTTGTCATCCAATAACTTGCTTCTACTATTTTCCAATGATAAAGCGGTGTCTTGTGTTATCTTGATTTCATTTTCAACCATTTTTAAGAGTTGTTTAATTTCTTCCAAACCACCTCGTCCATCATACGGAAATGGTTTTTCCCCCGGTTCACTATCTGCATATTCATAAACCATTTTAATAATCTGTGCCTGAGCCATATCAACTCTGACTCCTGCTTCATGAGCCTTTTTACTTTGTTCGGAACTTATATTTTCCAACTTCTCCAGTTTTTCTTTTAAATGTTCCAGTTCCTCCTTACTCATAGTTTCCTTAGAAATTTTTGCAGGAGACGGATGATGAATTGAGCCACACACAGGGCAAGGTTTATCGTCCTCTAATTCCTTTGCCAGAATTCCTGCCTGTGCACTGAGGTAAATGTGATAATTCTCATCGTACAAATCCTTACATTCTTTGTATTCAGCCCATGTTTTCTCAAATAAATTTTTCTCTGCTGAATGCTGGTTTATGCTGTTTTCGTATGTTAGGATTTCATTTTTCAACTTTGACAAGGATTCTTTTTTATGTCTGATTTTTTCAATTTTTATATCACAGTCTGCAATGCTTCCTTCTACATCTTTAAGTTGCAAAATGCTTTGTTTATTTGATTCATATGTGTTTTTATATTTAATAATCTCTGTTTTCGTCTGTTCTTTAATCTTATTTTTATTATTCTGTTTGTCTAAAGCAGATTTTATTCCGGCCTGAAGTTCATCTAATTTATCGTAATCCTTAAGGGCATTATTAAGTATTACTTTTTCCTCATTTTTCTCTGCTATTATCTGTGTATATCTGTCTTTCACTGCCAATTCCGCTTTTGCTGTCTCAAGATTTTTCTCACAGGCAGGACGCGCTTCCATGTCATTTTTCTGAGATATCTTAATCTTTTCAATCTCTTTAGCCTGTCCGATTTTTTCATTTATCTTTCCAATTTTAGCTGTAATGTTATCCAATTGGACTTCTATATCATTTTTAAGATTATTATCTGCTTTTATGATTTCAGACGACAATTCAAGTGTTTCATTAATATTAAATTCTCCGTTTTTTGCTTTCTCAAGTTCAAGAGAAAGGACATTATCTTCACCACATAATATCCCTGAAATATATTGTTTAACACTCTTTTCAAGATCCATCCTGGCGCCATCAAACTCTTTTAATCTGTTTTTTAATTCATATTGAAGTTGCTCATACTTTTCAGTGTTAAATATATTTCTGAATATTTCCTGTCTTGTTTTGGTATCGGCAAAGAGAAACTTCTGAAATGCACCCTGGGCAATCATAACAATTTTTGTAAACTGGCTGTAATCAACCCCCAATATATCCCGAATTTTCTCATCAACCCCGCTAATACCGGATATTTCTCCTCCATCGGGCAATATAAGAGATGCATCTGCTTTCTGGGTGGTATATCCTTCACCCCTGGTCTTGGGACGTGTATATTCAGGATTTCTTCTTACGATATACTCTTTTTCCTTATATTCAAATGTCAATTCAACCTCTGTGGGCATTCCTCTATCTGCATAACTTGACCTCATCATATTACCGGTTCTGTTCTCACCACTGGCATTGCCAAAAAGCGCATAGGTAATTCCATCAAATATGGTAGTTTTTCCTGCCCCTGTCACTCCGGATATAAGATATAATCCTGATTTGCCTAATTTATCAAAATCAATGACTTCTTCTCCTGCATAAGGTCCGAATGCAGACATTTTTAATCTGGTTGGTCTCATTTCTTACCTCCTACCCCATATTTCCTCAATCATATCTGCCATATATTCCTGCTGGTCTTTTGTCAATTCCACACCATTCTGAAGAACATACAATTCCGAAAATAATTCAATAGGTGTTTTCTCCTGCACATTTTCTGACGCTCCTATTTCGCCGGACACTCTGGTTCTTGTGTTATCATAATTTAATTTCATTATGTATGGATATATAGAACGGAGCTTGCTTATTGCCTCCGGAATATCGTCCTCGTCTGTAAGAGTAACATGCAGATATCCTTCTTTAAAATCCTTTCCTTCATAAAACTGTCTTGAAGTTATTTCATCATAAGTTCCCTTGATTTCATACAAATCTTTTCTTGGTATTAAAGGAACTGTGTCAATATTAATATTACCCTTCTCCTTTATATCAAGGATTGTTACACATTTTTTATGATTAACCTCAGAAAATGAGTATTTAAGCGGGGTTCCGCAATATCGTATGCTATCTCTTCCAACTCTTTGTGGTCCGTGAATATGTCCCAATGCTACATAATCAAAATCTTTAAGAACCTCTCCGCTGACATCATCAAGTCCCCCAACAGATTTTTCTTCCGAATCACAAACCAATGCTCCTGTCACAAATTGATGCATAACAAGAATATTATTCTTAGATTTATCCAGGTCTATGTGTTCAATCACACTTCTTATAGCATCAGTGTAATCAACGATTTCTGCATTTTCATATACATTTCGCACAGTCGAAGGCTTCACAAAGGGAAGCATATATATATTGCATTCCTCATTCTCATTTTTCATATTAATAGGACTGATGTTTCCGTCAAAAACGGGGGCCACGAACACGCCGCTCTCCTTTAGAATTGATGATGCAAATGCAATCCTCTCTGCCGAATCATGATTTCCGCTGATTATAAATATTTTCTGTTTTCTTTCAACCAGACATTTTAAAAAATCATCCAGCAGTTCCACAGCTTCTGTAGTCGGGACAGGCTTATCATACACATCTCCCGCAATTATGACTCCATCTGTCTTTTCACTGTCAACTATTCCCAGAATCTGTTTTAGTATATATCTTTGGTCTTCAATCATGGAGTATTCAAAAATCTTTTTACCCAGATGAAGATCCGATATGTGCATTAATTTCATGATGTCCTCCATTTCTGTGCATGAATCTATCATTTAAAATAAAATTTATTTACAACGCATTTGATGTCTACATTATTATAACATAATCCTCTCAGTAAAAAAGCAGTCGGTAAAAGATAAACAATCATCTTTTACCAACTGCATATAAACATTTTTTATATTTTGTTTATATTTTTTTAATGGGGTCAGACCCCATTAACTGACCCCATTACACTTATCATACCCGTCTTTTAAGAATTTCATTGATTATAACAGCATTTCTTAAGTTGTTTTTATCCTGAAGCATCTTATGAAATTCGGATACCTTGACATTTTTTTCGGTATGAACAATCTCATCGTTATATTCATGACCACAATCGTAATTTACAAATTTAGTTCCACCCTGCATATCAGAATACGGTCCGGTACTTCCCGCCACCATACGCTCCGCATGAAACTCCTCATGGTCTAATGTTCCCATGTAAGGTTTTTGCTGTGTCTGTTGAACCTGCTGTACCTGTGGTTGCTGCATCTGCTGCGGTCTTTGATTAAAATTGTTCCTCTGCATTATAGCCTGCTTAAGATTATCCATTTCTGACTGGCTCATTTTATCGCCGTTCACAGTATGTATCTGTTGCTGTTGATAATTAACATACCCGGAACCATAGCCATTATCAGACTGGACATTGCCATTAGGAAAATTCCTATAATTAAAATTATTATTTCCACCGGTATTTTGTCTGTTCAAATGATTATTGTTAATTCTGTTGCGGTCATTCTTTTTCTTGGAATTATTGGTAAACACAATAAGAATAATCACAATCATAAAAAAATAAAATAAAACCATTAAATCCACCCACTTCCCATGGCAAGATTAATTGTTCACCGGTGTTTCACCTGCTATAGACTCTCTCATGCGAGTATCAGCCTTTAAATTTTGCAAATTATAATAATCATTAAAACCCATTTTTCCTGAACGAAGTGCTTCTGCAAGTGCTTTAGGTACCTCTGCTTCAGCAGCTACAACCTCAGCTCTCATCTCCTGTTCCCTTGCAACCGCAGCTGCTCTACGTTCCTCAGCCTTAGCCTGTGCAATATTCTTGTCAGCTTCTGCCTGAAGGCTCTGTAAATGTGCACCTATATTTCTTCCAATATCCACATCTGCAATATCTATAGAAAGAATCTGATATGCTGTTCCCACATCAAGTCCTTTGGCAAGAATTGCCTTTGAAATGGAATCAGGATTTTCAAGCACACTCTTGTGTGAATCTGCTGAACCAACGGTTGTTACAATACCTTCACCGACTCTGGCGATAACTGTTGCTTCACCTGCACCACCAACAAGACAATTAATATTAGTTCTTACGGTTACTCTTGCCTTAACCAAAAGTTCAATACCATCCTTAGCAACAGCTGAGATATTAGGTGTTTCAATTACCTTTGGATTAACGCTCATCTTTACCGCATCAAGCACATCTCTACCTGCAAGGTCAATTGCTGCTGCCATTTCAAATGGAATATTCATTCCGGCGCGACTTGACGCAATCAATGCATTAACTACGGCTTCAACCCGTCCACCTGCCATGTAATGTGACTCCAGCTGATTAGTATTAATCGGTAATCCGGCCTTTCTTGCCTGAATTAAAGGCAATACTATTCTTGCAGGTGGTACCTTACGAAGTCTCATACCTATAAGTGTACCAATACCTACATGTGCTCCTGATGCCAGTGCCGTAATCCAAAGTCTCATTGGAACGAACCAGAAAAGAAGAATAATAAAAAATAAAATAACGCCTATTCCTATTAAGTATCCCATAATTAAATTTTCCTCCCTTGTAAAATTGTATATTATACATAATTTATAACATAAAAATGCATTTTATGTCTATAAAAATCAGGGTGCCAAAAGCCCATTATAATTTTATCCCCCACCAAATTATTTGCTGTTATCGCCAGTAATGTTTTATTCCCAAAGCATCACAGGCTTCTTTAAATCGCTTTGCCCTCTTTGGAAGATTCAAAGTAGCTCCTAGCTTGTTATAAAAATAAAACGAGGTAACAAGAATTCTATTGGCTTTACCAATCTTGTCCTTGGTAGTCATACCATATCTCACACCTCCAACTTTAGGATGATTTCCCCTTTTATAGTATCTTATAAAATCATCTTCATTTTTTATAATATACGGAAGTTTCGCATATCCCAGTCCTACACATATGTCATTATGAGCATCACTTCCTCCGATACATGGAACTTTGCATCTTTTAGCAAATACCCTTGCCCTTTTATTACTGTCCTCACTTTCACAGGCATTGTAACCTTCCACATAATCAAAATGCATCATATGAAATAACTGATAACCAAATTTCCAGTACATAGTGGCTGCAAAACTCAGGAACGGAGACCCATAAGGGTGGGCAGGTCCTATGGTTCCACCTGCTGAATGTACAATATATATCAATTTTGACAAGGTCAGCCCTTTAACTTCCAGCAGCCTGTACACCTCATTAGGAGTGTTAACAGGAAGTACAATAATAAAATGTCCGAATTCCATGGTATCGTACTCAATTCCCCGCAGAACCACAAAGTCATCCAGCTTTTTATCCGAATCCCTGTAAGCTCTGTATCCATCGTAGGAATCATGATCTGTCACCAGCATTCCACCATAGCCTTTATCCTTAAGTATCTTTGCATAATCAAATATACTGATTTTTCCGTCTAATGACCCCTCCGCTGTGTGACAGTGAAGGTCAAACTTTACATACTTCATTTTATTGCCTTTCATATAGTGGGTATATGGGGTCTGACCCCATTAAATTTTTATAAATTTTTCTGTAAAAAATTTATAAAAATTTTAAGGGGTCAGACCCCTTTTTCTTCTTTTTCATTATAATACTTCGCAACTCTTTCACGCAACATAATCCATAAAATGGCAATTGTATCATTTCTGGGAATTTATATTGAACTGTAAGGCTGTAAAAGGCTATAATATAAGACAGTAATTAAGAGATTTTCGTTCTCAGAATGGAGTTTATTATGTTTAAAGATTTAGTACTTAAAAACAGGTCATATCGTAGATTTCATCAGGAAAAAGAAATTAGTTGTGAACAATTGAAAGAATTAGCTTACTTAGGACACATGACTCCTTCGGCAGCTAACAAACAGCCTGTGAGATTCACTCTGGTATATAAAGAAAAAGACTTAAAAAATGTATTTGACTGCGTCAAATGGGCAGGATACTTAAAAGATTGGGATGGTCCCGCAGAGGGAGAACGTCCTACAGGATACATAATCCTAACTGCTCCCGAAGGACTTAATTGTGCACAAGACGAGGGCATAATCGCTCAGACGATTCTTCTTGGCGCCGTAGACATGGGGCTGGGCGGTTGTATGATAGGCAATATTGACCGCAATAAACTATCCGACCTCATAACAATCCCTGAAAATCATGAAATCAGGTTAATTATTGCACTTGGCGTTCCAAAAGAAGAAATTGTTATTGAAAATATACACGCTGATGGTGATATCAAATATTACAGAGATGAAAATCAAATTCATCATGTTCCAAAAATTGATTTCCATGAGGTAATATCCTACTAATTGCAAAAATTGTCAAAAAAAGCAGGTTGTCTGCGATATGTACACAAAACTTCTAACACATATCTTCTGACAGCCTGCTTAATATGTACTTTATTTATCCTGACCTCTCTTTTTCTCAAGACATGCCTTAATTAAATCACTATACTTGACAAACTCATCTACCAACTCAGGGTCAAACTGTGTTCCCCTGCCTTCAACTATAATTGCCATTGATTTTTCATGTGAAAAAGGCTTCTTATAAGGTCTTTCGGATGTAAGGGCATCATAAACATCAACAATACTCATTATCCTTGCGCAGAGAGGAATATCATCCCCACTCTTTCCCATAGGATATCCCTTGCCATCCCATCTTTCATGATGGTAAAGAGCCATTTCCTCTGCAATTTCCAAAAATTCGCTTTCCGGAAATTTTTTGCGTATCTTATGGAAGGTTGATGCTCCCATTGTAGCATGCATCTCCATGTATTCACGCTCCCCGCCATCTAAAGAGCCTTTCTTTCTAAGCACCACGTCATCTATACCTATCTTTCCAATATCATGAAGAGGTGCAGATCTTACTGTCTTTCTCACATAATCTTCTGTAATTTCATTCTTATATTGAGGTTCATCCTTAAGTACATTAATAAATGCATCAAAATAAACCCCTGTATTCTTAACATGGCCTCCAGTTATGCCATCTCGTGATTCAACCAGTTCTGCAAATCCCGAAGAAAGCGCATCCTGCATCTTTTCAATCTCAGCAACCTTCTCATCCACAAGTTTCTCCAGTGAATGCTGATAGTCTGCCAATTGAATCTGGGTGGCAATCCTTCGTTTCATGACAGTAGGAACAAAGGGTTTAGTGATAAAATCAACAGCCCCAAGATCAAATCCCTTAACCTCGCTTTCAGGCTTTGTTTCACCGGTAAGGAATATAACCGGAATTCCCTTGTAACGTCTTATTTTCTTCAGCTCCGTAATCATTTCATAGCCATCCATTTCAGGCATTACAATATCTAACAAAATTAAATCGGGTATATGCTCTTCAAGCACCTTAAATCCCTCTTTTGCTGACATAGCTTCGTAAAGATCATAGTCATCTTTCAACACTTCTCTTGCTGATGCCAAATTAAATTTGACATCATCTATCATAAGAATCGATTTTTTATCCATAACATAAGACTCCATTCCCATTAATTATTTTAATACAGGAACTACTGAACCACGTTTTTAAAATATTTACCGGAACGCCCTACTCCCATAATTCACTGCCAAAACAATAACGACGTTTTCCATATTATCTGTCAAAACAAAATTACTATATCCCTGTATTAATTCCCAATACTTTTTACGAACAAAATTCTTATGCTTATTATAAATCCATTTATATAAAATGTAAAACAATTTTTATTCGCCATGCATGGTTACTGTTCACACCCCAGCCAGATTGTAATCATGCCTATGTGTAATATAGATAAACAATTTCTATGAAACACGTTGTATTCTACGTTTTTCTGCGCCGCCTATCAACTGCGCTCTTCGCAAACTCGCCATAAATGGCTCAAACATGCTGCGAGCACAGTAGCTATGCTCGAAAAACGTGGGAATACTGCCTGACGTTTCATAGAAATTGTTTATCTATATTACAACATTAAACATTGTTTATTATACTCTGGCTGGGGTGTGAACAGTAACCATGCATTTCTCGCTCTTCAGCCCCTTTCACTACTCCCCTGTCAGCCTTACCACAGTCTTATCATGATGTACTGCAGTAAGAAAGGGTCCGAATATATCATTGGTTTTCAAACGCATGCTTGAAGTGCTGACACAGGGATGACACCCCAGATATTCACTATTTAAGATGTCTTCATCTACCAGAAGTCTTACATGGTTTTCTGTATCATTAATTAACCCCATTATGCTTACGGCTCCCGGCTGAATATCAAGATATTTCTCCATATCCTCCGGTGAAGCAAAGGAAAGTCTTGCACTGCCAATCTGGGAAGATAGTTCTTTTGTCTTAAAAACCTTATCTCCGGGCATCATAAGAAGGTAAAACTGTGTTTTCTGCCGGTTACAAAGGAACAGATTCTTGCAAATCATTGCATCTAAAACAGCATCAATTTCATAACAGTCCTCCATATGGTCTGCATGCTCATGATCTGTGCGTACATATTCCAGCCCTAACTCATCTAAAAAATCATAAACCCGGATTTCTCTTGGAAGTCTCCCCTCATTAGATTCCGGTCTTCCGTTGTAAAGTTCCATACTAATCTCCTCATCACCTTTATTATTGCTTATGCAATCAAACCACAATCATTTCGCTTTTATCAGCATATTTTTCTTCAGGTTTTTTATCGGTGATAATTGTACAATCCTTAAGCCCTGCAAATGTTACGCTGCTTACCTTACCAAATTTACTGTTATCCGCCAGTATATATCTGTTGAGACTTCTTTTAAATGATGTCTCCTTAACCAACGCTTCATTCACATCCGGAGTTGTAAGACCATTCTGAATACTGATACCATTGGTTCCAAAAAAACCTTTATTAAAATTAAATCTCTGTAACGATATAATAGCCTGACTTCCCACAACAGCCTCTGTAATTCCTTTAAGTTCTCCGCCAATAAGTTCAACTTTGAATCCGGCAACAGCCAGCTTTCTGGCATGAGAAACCGCATTTGTAACATAAACTGCTCGCTTTTCTTTAAGGTAATCAATTATGTACTCTGTGGTAGTCCCTGCATCAATAAACACAAGATCATCAGGTTCCACCAGAGTTGCTGCATATTTGGCTATCCTTTGTTTTTCTGACACGTTCACTCCGGATTTTTGTGACACAGAAAGTTCAACAGAGGAAAATGTAGTATCCAACGCCACTGCACCACCAAATACCTTTGTTAATTTTCCCTCCTCATCCAGCGTGTTAAGGTCACGCCTTATTGTTGACTCGGAGGTTCCCAGCAAACGGGTAAGTTCCGCTACCGTAACACTCCCCTTTTCTCTTAATTCTTTCAAAATTACCTCAAATCTCTGTTCTGTAAGCATAAATACCACCGTAATTCCTTTACTTTCTATTATAATTCACTGATATTGGTTTCCCGAATAACTTTTCTTACTGAAAGAATTTTGCCTGCCGAAACTGAGAGTTCATCAATACCCATTTTTAAAAATTCCTTTGTAAGATTAATATCCCCTCCCAGCTCTCCACAGATTCCCACCCAGATTCCTTCTGCGTGTGCACTGTCTGCCACCATCTTTATCATAGCCAATATAGCAGGATGATGAGGATCATAGAAATCATCAAGCTTCGTATTCTGACGATCAATTGCAAGAGTATACTGGGTAAGGTCATTGGTGCCGATACTAAAGAAATCCACTTTCTTTGCAAGTTCACGGCTCACAATGACAGCTGCAGGTGTCTCTATCATAATGCCGGTCTGGGGATTTCCGTATTCAATTCCCTGAGAATCAAGTTCAGCCTTAACTTCTCTTTCAATTTCCTTAATCCTGTCCACTTCTTTCACTCCGGTAATCATCGGATACATAATGGAAATATTCCCAAATGCACTGGCTCGATATAATGCTCTTAACTGAGTTTTAAATATTTCAGGTCTTGTAAGACATATCCTTATGGCTCTGAGCCCCATCGCCGGATTATCTTCCTTGTCCAATCCGAAGTAATCACACTGCTTATCAGCTCCGATATCAAGAGTTCTTATAATAACCTGTTTTCCAGCCATACTTTCAGCAACAGTTCTGTATATGGCAAATTGTTCTTCCTCCGTAGGAAATGTATCTCTCTCCAGATATATAAACTCACTTCTGAACAATCCGATACCCGCGGCGTCATTATTAATTACATTTGCCAAATCCCTGATATTTCCAATATTGGCATACAACTTTATTCTCTTTCCGTCAAGAGTGACATCTTCTTTTCCCTTAAGAGTCTGTAAAAGTTCTTTCTTTTCCTGTTCCCTTTCCATTTCCTTTTTCATTCTCTCAAGTGTTTCTTCATCAGGATCAATATATATGCATCCGTTGGTTCCGTCCACTATACCCTGTCTTCCATTAATAGATTTATCAAGTTTAATATCAGAGCCGATAAGCGCCGGAATTCCCATGGTTCTTGCAAGAATTGCCGTATGGGAATTTACGGAGCCTTTAACTGTAACAAAAGATAATATTTTACTTTTATCCATCTGTACCGTTTCTGACGGAGCCAAATCGTCTGCCACCATAATTACCGGTTCATCCGAATTTATTCCCGATTGAGAATCCCCTGAAAGAACACTGAGAAGTCTTTCTGTAATATCTTTTACATCAGCAGCTCTTCCCCTCATATATTCATCATCCATTGCAGAAAACATTTGCGCAAAATTATCTCCTGTCTGAGCAATTGCATATTCTGCATTAACCATTTGACTGTCAATGATGTGTTCTACGGATTCTTTATAGTCGTCATCTTCAAGCATCATTTGATGAATTTCAAATATGGCAGCATTAGCCTCTCCAACTTCCTTTAAAGCTTTATCATGGAGTTTCTGAAGTTCCTCCATGGCAGTTTCTACTGCCTTATAATATCGCTGTTTCTCTGCATCCTTGTCCTCTGTTTTAACCCGCTTTACCTGATGCTCATCTTTTTCATAAAGGAACAGCTTTCCTATAGCTATGCCGCCAAATACGCTTTTTCCCGTATATCTTTCCATGGCAACCCTCCAAAATTTACATATTATCTTTCATGAATTCTGATATTTTCTCTAAAGCCGCATCCTCATCGTCACCTTCAATTGTTATTGTAACCTCATCTCCACATTTTACAGCCAAAGCCATAATTCCAAATATTTTTTTACAGTCTCCTGACTTCCCATCCTTTGTAAGTGTGATTTTACTGTTAAACTCTTTTGCTGCTTTTACCAATTCTCCGGCAGGACGTGCATGGATTCCCTCTGAATCTGTTATTGTATAATTAAAATTTTTCATAATCCTTTTCTCCTTTCATAATCCCTTAATTTACATAGACGTTTGCGAAACGCCTTTTCACAGCGTTTCGCAATTACCTAAAATCTGTAATCATTAATTAACTTTCTTTTTAGATACTCCCAGAAGGAGCGCTGATACGATGGTTCCTACAACCAATGCAACCACATAGTAGATAGCATTTCCCACTACCGGAAATACGAATATTCCCCCATGAGGTGCCATAAGAGTACACTTAAACAACATACTTATTGCTCCTGCAACTCCTGAACCTATAATGCAGGACGGGATTACATGAATAGGATCTGCTGCCGCATAAGGTATTGCACCCTCTGTTATAAATGCAAGACCCATAATAAAATTAGTTGGTCCGGCATCTCTTTCTTCCTTTGTAAATTTATTTTTAAACAAAAGTGTAGCAAGGGCAATTGCACAAGGCGGAACCATTCCTCCTATCATTACCGCTGCCATCATGTCATAGTTACCTGCAGCAATAGACGCGGTACCAAATACATAAGCTGCCTTATTAAATGGTCCTCCCATATCAATAGCCATCATAGCCGCAAGAACAAATCCAAGTAACAGCTTACTTGTGCTTCCCATACCTGCCAGGAAACTGTTAAGTCCTGTGTTAATTCCTCCCATTACAGGTTCTACCACAAATGTCATTCCTAAACCAATAACCAATATACCGATAACCGGATATATAAGTACAGGAGCTATCTTTTCCAACGCTTCCGGAAGTTTGTCACAAACCTTGCGAAGAAGAACTATTAAGTAACCTGCTGCAAAGCCTGCAACCAGCGCTCCAAGAAATCCTGATTTTCCGTTAGCTGCTATATATCCTCCCACGAAACCGAGAGCCAGGGCAGGTCTGTCTCCTATTGCCATAGCTATATATCCTGCCAGTACAGGAAGCATAAATGAAAATGCTGCACCACCAATTGTTTTAAATATTTTTGCTACCGGCGTAATTGTACCAAAGTTAGCTCTTTCCGCTTCTGCTAAGGAATTCATATCAACACTTAATCCATCAATAAGAAATGCAATGGCTATAAGGATACCTCCACCAACTACAAATGGCAGCATATGAGATACTCCGTTCATGAGCTGTGTATATATCCTATGTCCTGCCCCGCCAACATTTTTCTTAACACTCTGCTTATCCCCTGAAGAAGTATTTTTAGCTTCATATACCGGAACATCACCTGACAAAGCTTTCTTTATTAGTTCATCTGCCTTATTAATTCCATCCGATACCTGACACTCAATAACTTTCTTTCCGTCAAATCTATCCATAGGAACCTGTGCATCCGCTGCAACAATTATGCATTCTGCCTCTGCAATGTCCGATTCAGTGAGCACATTTTTTGCACCACCGGAACCTCGTGTTTCTATCTTGATACTGCATCCGGCCTTAGCAGCTGCCTTCTCAATTCCTTCTGCTGCCATATAAGTATGTGCAATACCTGTAGGGCAGGAAGTAACTGCAAGAATTTTAGCTTTAACACCCGGTTTCTTTTCAAGTCTATCATCAATACTTTTTGCTTCTTCATCTGCACTGTCAATAATCTGAAGAAATTCCTCATTACTTTTGGCAGCCATGAGTTTTGATACAAAACTCTCATCCATAAGAAGCACCGACAACTTGCTTAACACATCCAGATGAACATTATCCTTTGTATCAGGAGCCGCAATAAGGAATAAAATCTTAACCGGCTCATCATCTAATGCTTCAAAATCAACACCATTTCTGATAACCATAGCTGCCAGTCCCGGAGCATTTACCCCACTGCATTTTCCGTGAGGAATGGCAATTCCGTCACCAACACCTGTTGTACTCTCCTCTTCTCTTTCATATACTTTTTTTCTATATTCTTCAACATCATTAATTTTTCCAGTTTTAGCCATAAGTTCTATAGCATGATCAAGCGCTTCACTTTTGGTTTTCGGAGAAGCGTTTAGATCTATGCTTTTTTTATCCAATAAATCTGTAATTCTCATAAATACCTCCATTCCGAGAACGTTTACGTTCTGCATTTCTTTGCAAACTCTTACCAAGTATATGCATTACACACTGTTATACTCATAACATATTTATTTTTCTAATCTTTACCCTTGACTTTAAAGCTTCAACTTCACTCTTTACAGCCAGATTTTCGGAAAATGCGCTGGCGCTTCCTGCTGAAACTCCCATTCTGAAAGCTTCCTCATAAGAATGAGTCGTGAGATAACCTGTCATAAATCCTGCAACCATTGAATCTCCGGCTCCTACCGAGTTTTTTAGAATTCCTTTTGGTGCATCAGCCTCATAAATACTGCCGTCTTTTGCAAGAAGAAGTGCTCCTTTTGAACCCATGGAAACCAATACGTTAACAGCTCCCATATCCTGAAGCTTTCGTGCATATTGCACTACCTCTTCCTTTTTTTCCGGTTCAATCTTAACATTAAAAATTTCTCCCAATTCATGTTGGTTGGGCTTGATTAAAAACGGATGATATTCCAGTACATTCATAAGAAGCTTACTGGTTGCATCCACCACAATCATAACACCCTTACAGTCCAATCTTCTCATAATTACCTGATATATATCGTCGGATATGGAAGATGGTATACTTCCCGCAAGTACAAGCACATCACCGCTGTCAAGCTTATCAAGCTTTACCAAAAGCTCATCAACTTTTTCTTTCTTTATTTCCGGTCCTTTGCCGTTAATCTCCGTTCCGTCAATATTCTTAAGCTTAAGATTAATTCTGGAAAAGCCTTCATCAATGGTTATAAAATCCGTTCTTACTCCGTATGACTTTACCATGTTGCTGATCTGATTACCTGTAAATCCTGCCACATATCCCAGAGCAGTGCTTTCAAGACCCAGATTATTAAGAACAATAGATACATTGATTCCTTTCCCTCCCGGGAGCATCAATTCCTCAGATGTTCTGTTAGTCATACCAAGCCGGAAATTATCAACCGAGACAATGTAATCCAGAGATGGATTAAATGTAACTGTGTATATCATTATATCTCCTTTCCGGTCACGCACCTTTTTGTTATCTATATAATACAATCAATTTCAACCAAATTCAATCATACTCATTCACAAATATTTCTAATTTTTTTGTGCATTTTGCATGAATTTGATTGTTTTTATGATATTTTTTGCATTATTATGCTTAAGTTTGAGTATTTATATATAATATAAAAGAGGCTGTAATGAAGAATTAAGCCAACTTAAAAGTCAGCCTTTCTATCATTCAGCCTCTTATTAATATGCTCATTTGTCCAATTAAATATACTAATTAAATATGCTAATTATATACACCTGAAACGCAATCTGTTTTCTATAACGGCTTAAAATCACTTGCAGGATGTTTGCACACCGGACAGATATAATCCTCAGGAAGAACATCTCCTTCATATATATATCCGCAGACAGTACATATAAATCCTTTCTTCTTGTCATCCGTCTTCGGAACTGTCTTTATATTTTTCTGATAATATGCATAAGTCACGGATTCCTCATCGGAAATAACGCCGGCATCTGTTACGGAAGCCAGAAAAAGTGTGTGGGTTCCTAAATCTGTTGCGGAAATAACTTCAGCAGAGATAAATGCATTACACTCTGACTCAATATATACAATTCCATTGTCTGCACGTTTGTACTCAATGGATTCAAGTTTATCCACTTCCAATCCGCTCTGAAATCCCCAATGCTTGTAAGTTTCAAACTTTGAGCCTGTTGTAAGAACACTCACGTTAAACTTTCCTGTTTTAACAATCATATCATGAGTATAATTATTCTTATTTACTGCCACCAGAATTCTGTTAGGGTCAGTAGTAACCTGTATTACAGTATTAACTATACATCCGTTATCCTTCTCTCCATCCTTTGCTGTCAAAATAAACAACCCGTATGACAACTTATACATTGCTTTTTTATCCATGAACTGCCTCCTTTTATATCTATATTTTATATAACTCCGGATTTCTCCATTGCCTTTTTGCACTTACTTATCTCACGCACAAGTATAGGATTAAGTACTTTTACTTTCTCAACATCATTATCTTTTGCTGCCATCTCTAATGTTTTGGCAAGTTCTGATAATTCATTTGCTCCAACCGTGGCAGAAGTACTCTTCAATGCATGAACATCCACCCTGTAAAGTTTTAATGTTTCCTCATCCTCAATATCTTTCATATAATTCAACAGTTTCTTTAATGTAGGCTGAAGATTACCATAAAACTCCTTTAAAATCTCCAGAATAAGGTTCACATCTCCAAGATACTCATAAGCCGTATTCATATCAAAATGCTCTATATTAATATCATCTATGGACTTGATTTCTGTGCCTTTTTGTGGGTTGCTCATGCTTTCCCCAATGTTATCTTCCACAGTAATATTATCAGTATCTTGGCCGCTACCCTTTGAATCATTGGTATTTCCAAAATGAACCATATATTCCGGCAGATACTTAATTATCATATTATCCAAATCTTTTGGTTTAATAGGCTTTGATAAAAAGTCATTAAAGCCTTCCATCATATACTCTTCCCTTGCACCCATTGACGCATTGGCAGTAAGCATAATAATTGGTGTATTATCACAAATATGCAGTTTCTTAATAATACGATATGTTTCTATACCGTCCATCTCAGGCATCATGTGGTCAAGGAATATTATGTCGTACGAGTTATTCTTTAACAGCTCAAGACATGACCTTCCGTTGCTGGCCTCCGTCACTCTTATGCCGGAATTTTTCAGTAATCCCATAAATACCTTACGGTTTGATTCATTATCATCAACCACAAGTATTTTTGCATCAGGAGCAGTGAAAGATTGGGTGAACTTGTACTCTTTAGATGACTCTTCAATTCTTTTCTTGAAATCTCCTAATGGCTGTTTATTAACCACCCTCTGTCTCAGAGTAAAATAGAAATCACTACCCTTTCCATACTCACTCTTTACCTTTAATTCGCTTCCCATCATTTTAAGGAAAGATACACAAATGGACATTCCAAGACCCGTTCCCTCTATGCCTCGTGTATGTTGCTTGTCAAGTCTTTCATATCGTCCGAATAACTTATCTATATCCGGCTCTTTAATTCCTATTCCGGTGTCTTTTACCGAAAAATAAATTTCAGCATTTTCATCATCAAACATGTTGGCAGATACAGTAAATGTAATACTTCCCACATTTGTATATTTTACCGCATTGGATAAAATATTCAGCAATACCTGACGTATTCTAACATCATCTCCAAAATACATCCTTGGCATATCAGGATCTATATTGAATATAAGTTTCAAATCCTTATCTGAAGCCCTTACATAGGTCATATTCCACAAGTCATTAAACAGACTGCTTATATCATATTCCACCGGTATAAGTTCCATCTTTCCGACTTCTATCTTAGAGCTGTCAAGAAGATCGTTGATTATATTTAGAAGAGAATCTGCAGCTCTCTTTACATCAGTGGCATATTGCTTAATATTCTTATCATCACTCTCTCTTAGAATCATCTCATTCATTCCAAGAATTGCATTAATAGGTGTCCTGATTTCGTGGGACATATTAGCAATAAACTGGGTCTTAGCTTTATTGGCACTTACAGCCCGAGCCTTATCATCCAGATTCTTCTTTACAAATCGAATCATTGATGCCACTACCAGCAAAAGAATAATCATCAGTTCCGCGTCTACATATATACTGCTGTACCATACTCCATCTTCTACAATATACGTTATCACCTGAACGATACAACCGATAATGAATATAAACAATGCTATACCCGCAATCAGATATTCTTTAAATTTTCCTTTAAACACGTCAATGGACATTGTAATAATAATGCAAGCTACAGATATAATTCCCGTGAGATAATTAAGATGCTCCAAAGTCTGCAATCTTAAAAGTCCTGTCATATATGTTACAAGCGTAAAGACAAATCCTGCTGCGATTATGTATTCTAACGCCAGATGTACTTTATGTCGTCTCTGTTCCTGGATTCTATCCGAATACATAAGCAGCGGAAGCGGAAGCAACGCCCAGACAAAACATGATAAATCCCTCATTGCTGACATATTATTACTATACAGCTGTCTCATCATGTCGTTGGAATTACACCACAGAGTCAGCAGCACAGTAGCCCACACCAGGTACTTATAATACATTCTTTCCCCAATTTTCTTTTCTACTATCACTGTGATTAACAGGATAATAATTGCCAACAACATTATGTAAAATGAAATACTAACTGACAGTATATGTCTTGATAAGGTGAGGCTTAAAAGTGAATATCTGTCTCCTATATAACTTTCATCAACCTTAAGCTCATCCTGCCCCTCACAAGGGGTAATAACTATTTGTAACTGCTTTCCCTCATCACCTTGACGAAGTTCAACATAAGCATATCCATAAGTAGGAGTGTCGCCAAATACCATCTTCTCCTGCTCTCCGAATCTGCACCTTAATTCATCACCCACATAAAAATCCGCTCTGTATCCTCTAACCCAGAACATTAAGGTCATGCCTGCAAGCTGCATCTGAGGCAAATCCATACTTAATGAAATATTATCGCAGCTTTTCATCTCATAAGAAAACGTTGGATCCATATCGATTGATTCATCTTTGTCAGTCAATACCCATCCTTTTTCCACCTTCTGATAATGAGAAGCTTTAAAATCGTTCTCATTTGGAAAGACATACATAGCGCACAAAGTGTATATTGCAATAATCCCCATAAAGCATCCGAATATAATTCTGATGACTCTTTCCTTTGTTATCCTCTTCATAATTTACCCACTCACGAACATATTATTTGATGTACATATCTCCATCTTACAGATGTCACCCCATATCACATCATCACGAAATAACTAAAGTAAATATAACATGAATAACATATTTCCACAAGGGGAATAGTCTGATATCTTTAGACATTAAAAAGGCTGTAAACGATTATTTGTGTAACCGCTTACAGCCAGTTATTTATATCACCTATCAGATGGCATCCAGAGCCTGTGCCACATCAGCAATAAGATCCTTTTTATCTTCCAGTCCACATGAAATTCTGATAAGTCCTGCCGGTACTCCCGCTGTCTTAAGCTGTTCATCATTCATCTGACGATGTGTTGATGTAGCAGGATTTAAACAACATGTTCTTGCATCTGCAACATGTGTTTCAATAGCAGCAAGCTTGAGATTCTTCATAAACTTTTCTGCAGCAGGTCTTCCACCTTTAAGTTCAAATGAAACAACCCCACATCCTCCATTAGGCATATACTTCTTTGCAATCTCATAATATTTATTAGAAGGAAGTGTCGGATAATTAACATATTCAACCTTGTCATGGGACTCAAGGAACTCTGCCATTGCCTGTCCGTTCTCAACGTGTCTTGGCATACGAACATGAAGAGATTCAAGACCAAGATTAAGGATATACGCGCTCTGAGGTGATTGAACGCATCCCAAATCACGCATTAACTGTGCAGTACACTTTGTTATAAATGCTCCTTCCTTACCAAATCTTTCTGCATATGTAACCCCATGATATGAATCATCCGGCGTACACAATCCCGGGAACTTGTCTGCATGAGCCATCCAGTCGAAATTACCACCATCAACAATAGCTCCTCCGATAGCAGCCCCATGTCCATCCATATACTTTGTTGTTGAATGAGTGACAATATCTGCACCCCATTCAATTGGTCTTAAATTCACCGGAGTAGGAAATGTATTATCTACAATAAGAGGTACTCCATGCTCATGAGCCGCCTTTGCAAACTTCTCTATATCAAGTACTGTCAATGCCGGGTTAGCAATAGATTCACCAAACACTGCTCTGGTATTATCCTGAAATGCTGCGTTAAGCTCTTCTTCTGTGCAGTCAGGGTCAACAAAGGTAACATCTATTCCCATCTTCTTCATTGTTACAGATATCAGATTAAATGTACCTCCGTAAATTGACGATGAGGAAACAATATGACTTCCGGCCTGGCATATGTTAAATAACGCAAAGAAATTCGCTGCCTGACCTGAGGACGTGAGCATTCCTGCTGTTCCTCCTTCTAACTGCGCTATCTTTGATGCAACCAGATCATTGGTTGGATTCTGAAGCCTTGAATAAAAATAGCCCTCTGCCTCTAAATCAAAAAGCTTTCCCATATCCTCACTTGTGTCATATTTAAATGTAGTTGACTGATAAATTGGTATCTGACGAGGTTCACCATTGCCCGGTGTATAACCTGCCTGAACACACTTGGTATTAATTGAATAATCTTTCATAATTCCTCCACTATAGTTAACTTAATATTTTGTAATAAGCTTTACACATATGGGTAATTTTATCACATCTCCCGGATATTTTCATCATCAGTTTTTTCATCATCAGTTTTCGGGCCCTTAATATGACCATACTTAAGGTAATTCTGGAGTACAAATAAAAATCCTATACTGATTACAGATAACAGGTTGTCCAGAGCAGAATTGTTATCGATAATCATATGTCTTGCCAGAAGGAATAAAATAACTTCTATTACATTATCTACACTGGGTTTGCACAGCATTTTTATGAACTCTATTCCTACAACAAGAACAAATACCTCTTCAAGAAACACGAAGAAATTCTCTGTTCCCCCTGCAAATAGTATAATTTCCTTTACTTTTGGAATATACATAACCGTGGAAATAATCATGACAATTCCCACTGCAACAGCTATAACCAATTCCATAATATCTGTTATCTTAAAAATAATTTTGCGTATCTTGTCCATAATCGTCCTCCTTCTCTCCCATATTATCATATTAAAAGCATTTAATATAGATTATATATTGATTTTTGGGATTAATTGTTACTATTCACACACCCAGCCGAATTGTAATCATGCATATGTGTAATATAGATAAACAATTCTATGAAACACGTTGTATTCTTCGTTTTTCTGCGCTGCTTATCAACTGTGCTCTTCGCAAACTCGCCATAAATGGCTCAAACATGCTGCGAGCACAGTAGCTATGCTCGAAAAACGTGGGAATACTGCCTAATGTTTCATGTAATTGTTTATCTATATTGCAACATTGTTTATAATAATCCGACTGGGTGTGTGAATAGTAACAATTTGTTAGCAGTTTATTTATATTGTTTATAATTATTTTACAATAAAGACAATATTCGGACATATTTCGTATATATAATAAAGACATAAGTTAAGAGGCCGGTTTTATTATTTCAGAATGTGTTGTAGTTGAATTGGCTTCGCCTAAAAACACCTCAGTTTTGAGTTTATATAAAGACTGTTTCATATTTTCTTTCCTCTTTGCCAGTGCCGGGTTTTACGCTGCCCGGCATTGGTTTTTTAATCCATAAACTCTGTGGTATGCCTTCGCATCCATATAGGAATTAAATTCCGCTGACATGCGTAATTTTCTCTCTGCTTAATGGCAATTGCATCAAAAAATGTTCTCCACATCTTCGTATATTCATCTTCCATCAATTCCGTTCTCTTAAGGCTATTCATTTCATCTTCCGTTAATACACGCAGGTAGTTCTCCTCGTCCTTTGAATGGACCACGGCAATACTTCTGTTATCATCTATAATAAGCCAATATTCTGAAGGCATCCTGTCAGCGAAATGCTGTCCCACAATACTTATTACGTTGTTCTTTGGTTCCAGATGACATACATATAACTTATTATCAAGGGAATTAAATCTTGCAAACTCCTTAAAATGGCAGGCTTCGTTGCCAACATTTCTCTTGATTTCCATTATTCTGGATACAGCAGGGACAGTATATTGGTATACAACAGTAGCTCCCTTTTTAAACCCTTCAACCAGAAATCTGTATATGGAGTCCAAGGCATCCTCCTCAGCAGATAAAGAGGCATAATATACATAATAAAATGCTTCCTTTGATATCTTATTTCTAACAGATCTTACTACCTTCTCAAACTTATCCTTATCATAATCCACGTGGGTATATTCATCAAAAAATGTAACCTGCTCCACTGGCTCTCTAACTAAACGAACATTATCATGTCCATACCTTAAAGCTCCTTCCCATGCCGCATATATACAGCACATCATGTTTTCAAATCCATCCTCACATGTATATATATGCATAATTTCATACACCTGCTTCCATCTTAAAATCTGTGAACAAGGACATCTGGGTGTACTTCTCATTCTGATGGCTTATCTGCCAGTTTTCCTTGTTATTATCTTCAATTAATCTTTGAGAAATATATCTTTCTTCTATAGGAGTGTTATACATCATACGTCCGTTACACATAATAAAATAATGTGCCCGCTTTAAAACCACACCCATTTTCTTTAAACTGTCATAGTCAAGCTTTCCATATCTTCTGGAAGTAACAATGCGCTTTGCTGATTTAGGACCTATGCCGGGTATTCTGAGCAATAAATCATAGCTTGCAGTCTGAACCTCTACCGGAAACATACCAAGATGCCGCAACGCCCAATCACACTTAGGGTCCAGCTTTTCGTTAAAATTAGGTCTGTCTTCAGATAAAAGTTCCTCTGCCCTAAACCCGTAGAATCTAAGCAGCCAGTCAGCCTGATACAGTCGATGTTCACGAAGCAACGGCACAGCCCTGTCCAAGGATGGTAATTCATTATCATCATTGAGAGGTATATATGCTGAATAGAACACCCTTTTTAAATCAAAATGCTGATACAACTGCTGTGTTGTCTTTATCAGAGTCAAGTCCGTCTCCGGGGTAGCCCCGATAATAATCTGTGTACTCTGACCGGCAGGGGCAAATGCTCTTGTAAGGCTGCTGTTATCTCCCCTAGAAGGAAGAAATGTATTATCAGTGCTCAAAGAGTTCTTAACACGGTAATCTCCCAGTCTAATCTGCTCATCACCCGATAAATGTGTCGTTCTTCTGTTCTCATTAAAAATGCTGTTAGTGAGATGCTTATTAATATCACTACGCTCCATACGGGCATCTTTCCCAATTGCAACTCTGTGTGATGCTATGGTATCCGTAATCTTTCCCATAGGATCTAAAATGGTCTTAAAGGACTTATTAGGCGCAAGTCTTGATAAACTCTCAGCTGTAGGCAGTTCCATATTAACACTTATACGGTCTGCAAGATAACCTGCTGCTAAGATAAGTTCATCCGGAGCTCCGGGAATTGTCTTCACATGAATATAACCATTAAATCTATACTTTGTTCTCAACAAAAGAAGTGTCTCACACATCTTCTCCATTGTATAAGCAGGATTCTTAAGTACTCCAGAACTTAAAAACAAGCCTTCTATATAATTGCGCTTATAAAATTCTATCACCAGCCGGCATAGTTCATCCGGCTCAAACGCCGTTCTAACCACATCATTGGAACATCTGTTAATACAATACTTACAGTCATACACGCAATGATTAGTCATAAGAACTTTCAACAGTGATATACATCTGCCGTCAGCAGCAAAACTATGACATATACCCGATGATACGCTGTTTCCAAGAGCTCCCTTCTTTCCCTTGCGGTCCACGCCACTTGATGTACACGCCACATCATACTTTGCCGCATCTGCCAATATCTCTAATTTCTCATTAGTTGTTAAACCTGAATCTATTTCGAACATATGTTTATTATACAAACATTTGTTCGATTTATCAAGAGAAATGTTTAGTATTTATAAAATATTTTTTCTTGCATTCTTTTTACCAATACAATATCATTTTAACTGTATGATAAATTACATTTTTAAAGTCATACATTAGTAATGGAGGGGGAACTAAATTTATGGAATATATTATCGAAGTGGAGAATCTAACCAAAAAATTTGGTCACAGAATGGTTCTTAACAACATTAATATGCATATAAGACCCGGCGAAATATACGGATTTATTGGAAGAAACGGCGCAGGAAAAACTACCGCCATGAGGATAATTCTTGGCTTGACCCCTATGAATTCAGGACGGATACGTCTTTTCGGCGGGGATAACCTTGCCTCTGCAAGACGCTGTATCGGATCGCTTATCGAAGCTCCCGGGATTTATAACAACTGCACCGCTTATGAGAACATGAAACGATTTTCCATTATATACGGCGGAAGTGATGCGGACATCAGGAATCTGCTTAATATGGTAGGTCTTGGTAATACCGGAAATAAAAAAGCAGGGCAATTTTCTCTTGGTATGAAACAAAGACTGGGAATAGCCCTTTCCCTTCTTGGCGGTCCCAGCATTCTTATTCTTGATGAACCTATCAACGGTCTCGACCCTGCCGGAATAAAAGAAATAAGAGACATTATTCTTAATATTAACCGCCAGTTTGGTGTTACATTTTTAATATCATCCCATCTTCTGGATGAACTTTCCAAAGTGGTTACTACCTATGGAATTATAAACAACGGAGTAATGATAGAAGAAACTCCTGCCAATGTCCTTGCGGAAAGGTGTAAGCAGACTGTTAATCTTGCCACTGGGGCTGACCCGGGACAGGTAGCTAACTTTTTGAGCAACAATGGTCTCATACATAATTACGGTTTTTCCAACGGATACATACAAATTTACGATCAAAATACCAATATACCTGCTATAGTCCGGAGTCTGACATCCCAGAATATTGATATTTACGAGGTTGCCCATGTAAATTCCGGTTTGGAAGATTATTTTATACAGAGATTATAGCTTTGAGGTTATAGTTTTACACAAAATCCTCATGCATGGAAATAATGGGTTAGATAAACAGAAATGGAGATAAAAATGGGAAAATTATTAAAATTAGAATTAAGAGTTATGTTCAGACAAAAGGGATTTTATATTTGCATGGCAGTTTCTCTTCTGTTAATGTTTCTCAATTACCAAGCCCTCTATCTTATAGATAATATCAACGGATATGATTCTATAATGGGAATTCGGTCTGCTGTTAACAGAAGTTCTCTGTCCTTGATTTTGGGAATTATGGTTTCACTTATCACCTGTAATGATTTCACCAACAATACTATTAAGAATATATATTCCAAAGGTTATTCAAGAACTGTAGTATATTTCACCAAATATATTTCAAGCTTACTTGGCACATTGATATATGTAATGGCAATTATGACATTTGGATTTGCATTGGGTCTGTACTTTACCGAAGAATTAGGTACCTTCAGCAGTTTAGAGTTTTCAGCTATTCTGTCCCAGATTATTGTTATTATAGCTATGCATTCGTTATATTATGCAATGGCATTTGTCATAAGGAAAACCGGAGGTGCTGTAGCTGCCTCTATATTTGTTCCTTTGCTATTTTCTACATTTTTCTTAATAGCTGACGTGTTAATTAAAAATAATGACTTTTTTATCTATAAATATTGGATAGATAATATTCTTTCGTCATTGACTTACATGGACATTTCCTGGAGTTCAGTGTCAAATGGATTTATATTCGGAACGATTTATACAGTGGTATTTCTTTTAGCAGGATATGGTTTGCAGAATCTTAAATGGGATTAAAGATACAACGTGTAATGCAATGCGCACTAAAAAACCGGGACAGGAAATTTTAATTCCTGCCCCGGTAATTTTTATTCTTCGTGCTTTATAACACTCTTGACTGCGGATAAGATTTTTATAGGATTACCGTAACGCAGTGTTCCAAGTCTGTAAATCTTCGCGCCTATGAATCCCATTCCCAAAATACTTGCCACAAGTATTACAAATGATATTATTACTTCCCACAATTCTACGCTTCCCATAGCAACACGGGCAAACATGGCACTGTATGAGCTGAATGGTATGTAAGAAAGAACTTTCATTGCAACTCCATCCACGTTGGTAAGCTGGAAAAGTGAAATAAAGTAAACAACCATAACAATGAGCTGTACATTTCCTGCAACTTTATTAATATCCTCTGTCTTAGAAACAAGTGCTCCAAGTGCCCCGTAAATAAATGTGTAAAATACCACACCACCCAGGCCGAAGAAACCAAATGTTGCCAAAACATTTAACGGAATATCAAATAACATATCAAGGAAGCCATTCCATGCATCCTGATTAATCTTGTAAGAGCCAAGAACGCAAAGCATTATAAGTCCCGACTGGAATAATGCTGCCACTGTACCTGCCAATACTTTACCAAAGAACAGGCTCCTTGTATCAGCGCTGGTCACCAGTACCTCAATTGTTCTGTTAGATTTTTCCTGAGTAACAGAGGTTGCCACCATAACTCCGTAAAAGATTATTATCATAAATATGATTATAACCAGTATGTAGCAATACCAGTAATTGCTGCCCATATCTTTTCCGATAATTGTTACCGTGTTATCAATCTGAGGATTAAAAGCCGTCTGAATTGCTTCATAATCAAGATTATTGTTTGCACAATAAACAATCTGGTTTATGGTAGTCATAATCTGAGTGAATACTACGTTATTGCTGTCGTACATGCTCTTATTGTAAACTACATATTCATAGCTTGTAAGACTGTTGACAATAAATCCGCCCTCTGCTTCCTTACTCTCAACTTTATCTTTAATTTCTTTTTCCGAATTGCATTTTTCAAATTTGTAATCTTCAAATGCACTGTCAAGAATGGAAATATCAGAAAATGCACCTGTTTTATCATACAAAACAAGCAATTCCTTATCTGCTTTATCAGTCTTATCATCCTGAACCTGTTCATTTTGTTCACTCTTTTCAGCCTTTCCTGTAAGACCGGATAAATCTATAAAATTGGGAATAAACATAGCTGCTGCCGCAAGCAGTGCAATTAAAACAGTACTAAACATATATCCCTTATTCTTAAGATAGGTCATAATCTCATACTGCAATATAACCATAAATTTTTTCATAATTATAATCCCTCCTTTTCGCTATCCCCTGCTGTTGCAACGAATATGTCATTAAGTGAAGGCTTATATGTTTCAAAATGTTCAATGTTAACACCACAGCTGATTATTTTATTTATCAGTTCATTTTTAGACAATCCTGATGTGTTGCGAATTATAAGCGCATCCTTTGTTCTTCCTGTTACATCTGCATCACCTTTTAATTTATCTGCAAAGAGTGATTCAAGCTCATCCAAACTCTTCTGTTCATCTGATACAACAAGCTGATTTTTTCCAAACTCTCTCTTGATGTCATCCAACCTGCCTGAAAGGGCAACGTCTCCTTTATTTATAATAACAATATTATCGCAGAACTCCTCTACATAACTCATCTGATGACTTGAAAATATTACTAATTTTCCGTCTTCTATTATTTCTTTTACAACATCCTGAAGAATTCTGGAATTAACCGGGTCAAGTCCGCTGAATGGTTCATCAAGGATTACAATAGCAGGGTCACACACAAGGGTTGACGCCAGCTGAACCTTCTGCTGATTACCCTTTGATAAAGTCTCAAGCTTTCTGTTGATGTACTCATCAATTTCCAGTCTCTTTAACCATTTCTTAGTATTCTCAATTGCCCTTGCTTTTGAAACCCCTCGTATTCTTGCAAGATACACAAGCTGTTCAAGAACTGTCTTTTTCGGATATAACCCTCTTTCCTCGGGAAGATATCCAATTATATGTTTCTTTGGATTAAACTTCTCCCCGTCAAGATACACTTCTCCGGAATTAGCATGAAATACATCCATAATAATTCTGATTGTTGTTGTTTTTCCGGCTCCGTTTCTACCCAGAAGTCCAAGTGCACTGCCACTTTCAACTTCAAAAGAAATGCCGTGAAGCACTTCATTCTCACCAAAGGTTTTGGTCAGATTTCTAACTTCAAGTTTCATAACCTTTCTGCTGAATAATATTCAGTTTCTCCTCTCGTAATAATTTTTTTGAATAAATATACATTAAGAATATCAAAGTATGCAATTTTTGTACATAGTAATAGAGTAAAGATTTTGTTAGTTGAATAAGAAAAAATAAAAAATGAGAGTGAC
>JBJEMF010000076.1:0-3033 GCA_051879535.1 Lachnospira sp.
GGTTACACCTCCTTAAAATTGTTTAAAATATCTTTGAAAACAGACATTCTTGGATCCAGGACATCCCTGTCACAACCGCACTCACCTTTGTTTAGATTCGCACCGCAAATCAAACAAAGTCCCTTGCAGTCCTCCTTACATAAGGTTTTACCCGGTATGGATATAAGTGTTTCGCCGAAAACTAACTTGTCCACGTCTAGGTTGTATCCATCAATATAGTCTTTTTCTTCTTTTGCTTCATCTTCGGATGCCCCATCATTGAAATCAACAATATCATTTATTGCAAAATCAATAACCGTATCAACCGGCTCTAAGCATCTGTCACATGGTATCTCAAGAGTAACACTGCTGTTACCTTTGATAGAGACCTTATTCTTATCAATCTTCTTGATATATAAATCAAACAATGGTTTATCAGAAATGTTATAAGCTGTAACACCATCATCAAACTTATCAAAATCAACTGAAACAGAAAAAGTCTTCTCGTCTTGTGAACCGGATAAAAGCTCTCTTAAATCAATTAGCATAATTGTCTCCAATTCATACTATTATGTGTGCAAATAGAAAAAATAAATATACAATTCATTTCCACACTTTGTCTATTATACGCACCTGTACAGACCTTGTCAACAAAATAATGCAATAATTTTGATTACTGATTTTGATTACTTAACAAGGGCTAATGTTTCTCTTGCAATTGCCAACTCTTCATTTGTTGGAATTACACAAAGTTTAACCTTTGAATCAGGTGTAGAAATAATTCCGCTCTCGCCGCAAGCCTTCTTAGAAGCTTCCTCATCAAGCTTAACACCAAGATAACCAAGATACTTAGCTACCATTGGTCTTAACCATGCTGCATTTTCACCAACACCTGCTGTAAATGTAATTGCATCAACACCATTCATGGCAGCTGTATAAGCACCTATATATTTTGCAACTCTATATGCATAAGCTTCAAGAGTTACCTTAGCTACTTCGTTGCCTTCTTCTGCTGCTGAGTTAAGGTCTCTAAAGTCTGAAGAAATGCCACCTGACATACCAAGTACACCTGACTTCTTATTAAGAATGTTAAGCATTTCACTTATTGTAAGATTCTCATGGTTGCAAAGGAATTCAAGAATAGCAGGATCAAGATCTCCTGAACGTGTTCCCATGATAAGACCTTCAAGAGGAGTAAGTCCCATTGAAGTATCAACACATTTTCCGCCTATTGAAGCAGAAATTGAAGCACCGTTACCTAAATGGCATACGATAACCTTTGCTGTTGCAGGATCAAGGTTTGCAAACTTAATTGTTTCCTTAGAAACAAAGCTGTGAGATGTTCCGTGGAAACCATATCTTCTAACATGGTACTTCTCATAATATTCACGTGGAATAGCATAAAGATATGCCTTTGGCTCCATTGTTCCGCCAAATGCTGTATCCCATACTGCAACATTTTTCTTACCAGGCATAGCTGCTTCAACAGCCTCAATACCAATAAGATTAGCAGGATTATGTAAAGGTCCTAAATCGAAACACTCTCTTACAACTTCCTTAACATCCTCAGTTACTATACAAGATTCCTTATACTTCTCACCTGCATGAAGTACTCTGTGTCCTACGGCTGTTATCTCATCTGTAGACTTAATAACACCGTGCTCAGGATCTATAAGTGCATCAAGAACAAGCTTAACAGCAATGTTGTGATCCTTCATAGGTGTTTCAACAACATACTTATCCTTTCCTGTTGGCTTATGAGTAAGAATAGAACCTTCGATACCGATTCTCTCAACAAGACCCTTAGCGATAACGCTTTCATCATCCATGTTTATTAACTGATACTTAAGTGATGAACTACCGCAGTTTAAAACTAAAATATTCATGTTATATAATTCTCCTTAAATGTTAAATATTATTATTTTGCTGCATCCTGTGCCTGTACTGCTGTCATGGCAACTACACCAACGATGTCCTCTGCAAAACATCCTCTTGAAAGATCATTAACAGGCATTGAAAGACCCTGAAGAACAGGACCGTAAGCACCTGCCTTAGCAAGTCTCTGAACTAACTTGTAACCAATATTTCCTGCTTCAAGAGAAGGGAATATAAGTGTATTAGCCTTACCGGCAACTTTGCTGTCCGGAGCCTTTAATGCAGCAACTTCAGGAACTAATGCAGCATCTAACTGAAGTTCACCATCAACATCAATATCAGGATACTTCTCATTTGCAATCTTAACAGCATCAGCTACCATTGTTACTCTGTCATGCTTAGCACTTCCGTAAGATGAGAATGAAAGCATAGCAACCTTAGCATCTTTTCCTACAAAGCTCTTGAAGGAATCTGCAGAAAGCTTAGCAACCTCAGCAAGCTTCTCTGAATCTGTATCAGGACTAACTGCGCAGTCAGCAAATACAAATAAACCATTTTCACCAAATTCACAATCAGGAACTTCCATAAGGAAAAATCCTGAAACTGCGCTGATACCAGGTTTTGTCTTTAATAACTGAAGTGCCGGACGAATTGTGTTACCTGTTGAATGGCATGCACCTGAAACTGCACCATCAGCATCTCCGCACTTGCACATAAGACATGCATAATACATATAATCTTTTTCCATCTGTTCCTTAGCCATCTCAGGTGTAACACCCTTCTTAGCTCTTAACTCTACAAATTTGTCAATATATTTCTGCTTGTTAGGATCATTGAACGGATCAACGATTGTAGCACCACTAATATCATAACCTTCGTTGTTAGCAGCAATTTCCTCAGGTGTACCGATAATAACAAGGTTAGCAATACCCTCCTTCAAAATCTTCTCGGCTGCAGCATAAGTTCTTTTGTCCATAGACTCCGGTAAAACAATTGTCTTTTTATCAGCCTTAGCTCTAGCGTAAATTGTGTCAATAAATGCCATGATTACTGACTCCTCCTTAATTAAAAAATGTTTTTTTCAGTCGCACACTGAAATCTATCAGAATTATAAACCTTTTTTATAAGTAAAACAAGGTTGCGATTGTTCAAAATAATAAGCAATTTTTAAATAATGAA
>JBJEMF010000077.1:0-12179 GCA_051879535.1 Lachnospira sp.
AGGATCTTCAAGAGCCTTAAGAGCTGAACCCTGGATGATTGGTGTATCATCGCCTGGGAACTCATATTCGTTAAGAAGTTCTCTGATTTCCATATCAACTAATTCAAGAAGTTCTGGATCATCAACCATATCACACTTGTTCATGAATACTACGATATATGGAACACCTACCTGACGAGCAAGAAGGATATGCTCTCTTGTCTGAGCCATAACACCATCAGTAGCAGCAACAACAAGGATACCAGCATCCATCTGAGCAGCACCAGTGATCATGTTCTTTACATAATCAGCATGGCCCGGACAGTCAACGTGAGCGTAATGTCTCTTCTCTGTCTCGTACTCAACGTGAGCAGTAGAAATTGTGATACCTCTTTCTCTCTCCTCTGGAGCCTTATCAATATTTTCGAATGCAACAGCCTCACCTGTACCAAGTCTCTCATGAAGAGTCTTTGTAATAGCAGCTGTTAATGTAGTCTTACCGTGATCTACGTGTCCAATTGTACCAATGTTGCAATGTGGTTTTGTTCTTTCAAATTTAGCCTTTGCCATTGTTTAAAATCCTCCTAAATATGATAAATAGAATTATTACCCTTTTCGGGTTTTCATAGCTGATATCTATTATATAAAACTTTATAATTTTTTTCAACTATAAATTTATTAACATACCATACAGAATGTGTAAACCACATTCTGTATAGCATATTTTTAACTTTATTGATTACTTGCCTGACTTAGCAGCAATAACCTTATCCTGAACTGACTTTGGAGCCTGCTCATACTTATCGAAGAACATAGAGTAGTTACCACGACCCTGTGTCTTAGAACGAAGATCTGTTGCGTAACCAAACATCTCTGAAAGTGGAACAAACGCTTTAACCATCTTACCACCTGAGATATCTTCCATACCCTCTACACGTCCTCTACGTGAGTTGATATCACCGATTACATCACCCATGTACTCTTCCGGCATTGTAACCTCAACCTTCATGATTGGCTCAAGAAGGGCTGGCTCAGCCTTAGCCATAGCATCCTTAAATGCCATAGAACCTGCAATGTGGAATGCCATTTCTGAAGAATCGACTTCATGGTAAGAACCATCGTAGATATCTGCTCTAAGTCCGAGAACAGGGAATCCAGCTAAGATACCTGAATTAGCAGCTTCTCTAATACCATCTGCAACTGATGGGATATATTCCTTAGGAATAGCACCACCAACTACTGAAGACTCACAGAAGAGTACCGGAGGCTCATCAATTAATACAGTGTTCTTAGTCTCAACATCAAATTTATCAACGTTTGCTTCCAATGGAGCGAAACGTACTTTACAGTGACCATACTGACCACGTCCACCTGACTGCTTAGCGTACTTACTATCAACATCAACTGCCTTAGTAAAGCACTCTCTGTAAGCAACCTGAGGAGCACCAACATTAGCCTCTACCTTAAACTCACGGAGAAGTCTGTCAACAATGATATCAAGGTGAAGTTCACCCATACCAGCGATGATTGTCTGACCAGTCTCCTGATCTGTATGAGCACGGAATGTAGGATCTTCTTCAGCAAGCTTTGCTAAAGCTTCACCCATCTTACCCTGATCATTCTTTGTCTTTGGCTCAATAGCAAGCTCAATAACTGGCTCTGGGAATTCCATAGACTCTAAGATAACCGGATGCTGCTCATCACAGATAGTATCACCTGTAACTGTAACCTTAAGACCTACTGCAGCAGCAATATCTCCTGCGTAAACCTTATCAATTTCCTTACGCTGATTAGCATGCATCTGAAGGATACGACCCACTCTCTCCTTCTTGTTCTTTGTTGCATTAAGTACATAAGAACCTGAGTTCAATGTACCTGAATATACTCTGAAGAATGCTAACTTACCAACGAATGGATCAGTCATAATCTTGAATGCCAATGCTGAGAATGGCTCATCATCTGAAGACTTAACAGCAACTTCATTACCATCTTCATCTGTACCCTTGATATCAGGGATATCTGTTGGAGCTGGCATGAACTCAAGAACAGCATCAAGAAGCTTCTGAACACCCTTGTTCTTGTAAGCTGTACCACAAAGACAAGGAATAGCTGTACCCTCGATAGTACCCTTTCTTAAAGCAGCCTTTAACTCAGGAACAGAAATCTCTTCATCGTTAAAGTACTTCTCCATAAGGTCCTCATCAAGCTCTGCACACTGCTCAACAAGCTTGTCATGATATTCCTCAGCCTGATCAACAAGATCAGCCGGAATCTCACCTACGACAATATCATCACCCTTATCGCCGTTGAAAATATATGCCTGCATTTCAAACAAGTCAATAACACCCTGGAACTCATCTTCCTTACCGATAGGAATCTGAATGAGAACAGGATTCTTACCAAGCTTTGTAATAAGCTGGTTGCATGATCCGAAGAAATCAGCGCCCATCTTATCCATCTTGTTCATGAAAGCCATACGCGGAACGTTATACTTATCAGCCTGACGCCATACATTCTCTGACTGTGGCTCAACACCGTTCTGTGCATCAAATACACCTACAGCACCGTCAAGTACTCTAAGTGAACGCTCAACCTCAACTGTGAAGTCAACGTGTCCTGGAGTATCAATGATGTTGATACGGTACTCTGGCTCTCCAGCCTTCTTCTTACCATTTTCCTCAAGAGTCCAATGACAAGTAGTAGCTGCTGAAGTAATTGTGATACCTCTCTCCTGCTCCTGAGCCATCCAGTCCATAGTAGCAGTACCTTCATGAGTATCACCAATCTTGTGATTAACACCAGTATAATAAAGGATACGCTCTGTTAATGTTGTCTTACCAGCATCAATATGAGCCATAATTCCGATATTTCTGGTTCTCTCCAATGGATATTCTCTTCCAGCCATGGATAAAACCTCCTATAATTATTATTAGAATCTGTAATGAGCAAAAGCCTTGTTTGCCTCTGCCATCTTGTGCATATCTTCTTTTCTCTTTACTGATGCACCTGTGTTGTTAGCTGCATCAAGAATTTCGTTTGCGAGTCTTTCTTCCATAGTCTTCTCGCCTCTAGCTCTTGAAAATGTTGTCATCCAACGAAGAGCTAATGCCTGTCTTCTATCAGGCTTTACCTCGATAGGTACCTGATAAGTTGCACCACCGATACGTCTTGCTTTTACTTCGAGTACTGGCATGATATTGTTCATAGCCTCTTCGAATACTTCAATAGCAGGTCTTTCAGTCTTAGCTGCAACTCTGTCAAATGCTCCGTATACAATCTTCTGAGCTACTCCTCTCTTACCATCAAGCATAATGTTGTTGATAAGCTTAGTAACCACCTTGTTATTGTAAATAGGATCTGCTAATACTTCTCTTTTTTGAGTATGTCCTTTACGTGGCACGGTTCTTCCCTCCTTAACATTGTTTTGCTGTTCTTAACCTGTCTCAAAATTATTAAAAATAAAAACTTTGAAAAAGCCCTGCAAACAGCTTCATTAATTCATAGGTACTCACAAATTAAATTGTGTTCGGGCCGTTTATATTAAACCTGCAACCTTCGGATTAATCTAACTCCGGCACTTTATTAATTTAATTGTTCGTAAATTATTTGTTGCAATAATTTGCAAATCTTATGATTTACCATGTAAATCACTGGTCGTTAATTTAATCAAGCCTGAAAGCTTTAATTACTTAGCGTCCTTAGGTCTCTTAGCACCATACTTAGAACGAGCCTGTCTTCTCTTAGCTACGCCTGCAGTATCAAGAGTACCTCTGATGATGTGATATCTTGTACCTGGTAAATCCTTAACTCTACCACCTCTTATAAGAACAACACTATGTTCCTGAAGATTGTGTCCTTCACCTGGAATATAAGATGTTACTTCGATACCATTTGATAAACGAACTCTGGCAATCTTTCTAAGAGCTGAGTTAGGCTTCTTAGGTGTGGCAGTCTTAACTGCTGTACAAACACCTCTCTTCTGTGGAGAAGAGATATCTGTTGCCTTCTTCTGAAGAGAGTTGTAACCCTTCTGAAGAGCTGGTGCTGTAGACTTCTTTGTTACAGTCTTTCTACCCTGTCTAACTAACTGGTTAAATGTTGGCATTCCTTTTTCACCTCCCGGAATTAGAATAATGAATGGTTGCACTTAGTAAAATAACTAAGAAATATATGGACTTTCGTCCTTTTAAAACGCGCAAAAAGAAAGCTTGCCTTTTCGCACGCTTATTTAGTATATATTCTTAAAATTCATAAGTCAAGAATTTTTTCACCGAAATCCGCTGATTTCCCAAATTAAAAACGCACCCATCCGAAACTATTATGGTTTCCGAATGGATGCGTTCAAAAATACGTTGGTAATAAATCAACTTTTAAGCTTTTCTAATTACTCTTCCTCACTTAATGTTAACTCAACTTCTTCTGTTTCTTCACTGTTAACATCATAGTTTAATCCGGTATCAAGCTGTACATTCTGATATCTCTTCATACCTGTACCTGCCGGAATAAGCTTACCGATAATAACATTTTCCTTAAGACCGATAAGTGGGTCTACCTTACCGTTGATAGCGGCATCAGTAAGAACCTTTGTAGTCTCCTGGAATGAAGCTGCTGAAAGGAATGAGTTAGTTGCAAGAGAAGCCTTTGTAATACCAAGAATGATAGGAGTTCCTGTTGCAGGAGTCTTTCCTTCCTCCTCAAGTTTCTCATTAACCTCTGTAAATTCAATTGTATCAACTTGTGAGCCCGGTAAGAAATCGGAATCTCCTGCATCGTCGATTACAATCTTCTTTAACATCTGTCTAACAATCAACTCAATATGCTTATCATTGATTTCAACACCCTGAATACGATATACCTTCTGAACCTCACGAAGCATGTAGTCCTGAACGGCACGTACACCAAGGATTCTGACTATATCATGAGGATTTTCAGATCCTTCTGTAATCTCCTCACCCTTTTCGACGACCTGACCTTCCTTAACCTTAACTCTTGTATCTCTTGATACAGGATAAGCTTTAGAATTACCCTCGTCATCTGTAATAACAATATCTGTCTTCTTCTCTGTCTTTGCGAAGCTTACTGTTCCACCAAATTCTGCAAGAACTGCAAGTATCTTAGGCTTTCTTGCCTCGAAAAGTTCTTCAACTCTAGGAAGACCCTGTGTAATATTATCTCCGGCAACACCACCTGTATGGAATGTTCTCATGGTAAGCTGTGTACCAGGCTCACCGATTGACTGAGCTGCGATAATACCAACAGCTTCACCTACCTGAACTGTCTGTCCTGTAGCAAGGTTAGAACCATAACATTTTGCACAAACACCGATATGTGAACGGCATGTAAGTATTGTTCTGATTTTAACCTGCGAAACACCTGTCTTAATAATAGCTTCTGCTCTCTTAGGTGTTACAAGATGGTTGGCTGCAACCACAATTTCTCCTGTCTTTGGATCTTTAATATCCTCAGCAAGATATCTTCCTGTGATACGCTCCTGTAATGGCTCAAGAATATCCTCTTTAGCATCACTTGAGCTTGTAGCTCTATCATTAACAAATGTGTAAACATACATACCAGGTATCGCTCTTCCGATACTGCAGTCTGTCTCTCTGATAATAAGATCCTGAGATACATCAACAAGACGTCTTGTAAGGTAACCTGAATCGGCTGTTCTTAACGCTGTATCTGAAAGACCCTTTCTGGCACCATGAGCTGAAATGAAGTATTCCAATACATCAAGACCTTCTCGGAAGTTAGACTTAATAGGAAGTTCAATTGTATGACCTGATGTATCTGCCATCAAACCACGCATACCTGCCAGCTGCTTAATCTGCTGGTTAGAACCACGAGCACCTGAATCGGCCATCATGAAGATGTTGTTGTACTTATCAAGACCATCAAGAAGGGCCTTAAGAAGTGTATTATCTGTCTCCTGCCATACTCTGATTACATTCTTATATCTTTCTTCATCAGTTGAACGTCCTCTGTTATAGTTAACTGTAATCTGCTCAACTTTCTTCTCAGCCTCAGCAATAAGCTGCTTCTTAATAGGCGGCACTGTCATCTCTGAAATAGAAACAGTCATAGCAGCTCTTGTGGAATACTTATAACCCATTGCCTTGATATCATCAAGAACTTCTGCTGTCTTAGTAGTTCCATGAGTATTAATAACTCGCTGTAATATAGCCTTTAACTGCTTCTTTCCTACATGGAAATCAACCTCAAGAAGAAGAAGATTTTCTTCCTTACTTCTGTCTACATATCCGAGATCCTGTGGAAGAATCTCATTAAAAATACATCTTCCCAATGTAGTCTCTATTGTACCTGTTATTTCTTCTCCATCTGCCTTAGTCTTAGAAACTCTTACTTTAATCTTTGAATGTAATGTAATAACGCCATTCTCATAAGCAAGAAGAGCCTCATTAACATTCTTGAAGAACTTTCCTTCGCCCTTAGCTCCCGGTCTTTCCTGTGTAAGATAGTAAATACCAAGTACCATATCCTGTGAAGGAACAGCTACAGGACCACCGTCGGATGGTTTAAGAAGGTTGTTAGGTGACAAAAGCATAAATCTACACTCTGCCTGGGCTTCTACCGATAACGGAAGATGCACAGCCATCTGGTCTCCATCGAAATCGGCATTGAAAGCTGTACAAACCAGTGGGTGAAGCTTAATAGCTTTACCTTCTACAAGAATAGGCTCAAATGCCTGAATACCAAGTCTATGAAGTGTAGGGGCACGGTTAAGCATAACCGGATGCTCTTTAATAACATCCTCAAGAACATCCCAAACCTCATTTTCAAGATGCTCAACGCTCTTCTTAGCCTTTTTAATATTTTCAGCAAGACCGCGTCTTACCAGCTCTCTCATAACAAATGGCTTGAATAACTCAATTGCCATTTCCTTAGGCAGACCGCACTGATAAATCTTAAGCTCCGGTCCTACTACGATAACTGAACGTCCTGAATAGTCAACACGCTTACCTAAAAGGTTCTGTCTGAAACGTCCCTGCTTACCCTTTAACAAATCTGATAAAGACTTAAGTGCCCTGTTACCAGGTCCTGTTACAGGACGTCCGTTTCTACGTCCGTTATCAATAAGTGCATCTACAGCTTCCTGAAGCATTCTCTTTTCATTACGGACAATGATTTCAGGTGCTCCTAAATCAATCAATCTTGCAAGACGATTGTTTCTGTTAATAATTCTTCTGTAAAGATCATTAAGATCTGATGTTGCAAATCTACCACCTTCAAGCTGAACCATAGGTCTTAAATCCGGTGGAATTACAGGAATTTCTGTAAGAATCATCCACTCCGGCTTAGTACCGGCAGCAATAAATGCATCAATAACCTCAATTCTCTTAATAAGTCTTGCTGCTTTCTGAGAAGTTGTGTTTGCAAGCTCCTCTTTTAATTTAGCAGCTTCCTCTTCAAGATTAACATTTTTGAGAAGCTCTAATATAGCCTCTGCTCCCATGCCAACCCTGAATGTGTTGCCGTACTGATCATAAAGGTCTCTGTACTCTGTTTCTGTAAGTATTTTCTTAAACGGAATATCTGTTTCTCCCGGATCAAGAACGATATATGAAGCAAAATACAATACCTTCTCCAGATTCTTAGGTCCGATATCAAGAATAAGATCCATACGGCTAGGTATTCCCTTGAAATACCAGATATGGGATACAGGTGCAGCAAGATGGATATGACCCATACGATCTCTACGAACACTTGCCTTTGTAACCTCTACACCACACTTATCACATGTGATACCTTTATCTTTGATCTTTTTATATTTACCACAGTGACATTCCCAGTCCTTGCTAGGTCCAAATATTCTTTCACAGAATAATCCGTCTCTTTCAGGCTTTAATGTTCTGTAGTTAATTGTTTCAGGTTTGGTAACCTCACCATGAGACCACTCTAAAATATTCTCAGGAGAAGCAAGCTTAATCTGAATCTTATCAAATTTCATTGACTTGTTTGACTTAATTTCTTCTGCCATTGATGTGCTCCCTTCCATTATTCCTCAATATTTCCATCGCCATAATCATCAGCTAAATCCATATCGTCTGCATAATAATCTCCATCAAGCTCATCTAAGGATGTCTCTCCATCCTCACCTGCGCTCTCAGCATGATATCCTGCATTCTTAAGTTCGCTTTCTTCATCACGGCTGCTTCTCTTGTATCCGCCATCATCAAGGACTTTCTTGAAGTCAGTTACTTCATACTCTGAACTTTCAAGAAGCTGTACTTCATTGTCATCAGCATCAAGAACCCTTACATCAAGTGCAAGAGACTGGAGTTCCTTAAGAAGAACCTTGAAAGATTCCGGAATACCAGGTTCAGGTATATTTTCTCCCTTAATAATTGCTTCGTAGGTCTTAACTCGTCCAACAACATCATCAGACTTAACAGTTAAGATTTCCTGTAATGTATAAGAAGCACCATAGGCCTCAAGAGCCCAAACTTCCATTTCACCAAATCTCTGTCCACCAAACTGAGCTTTACCACCCAATGGCTGCTGGGTTACAAGTGAATAAGGACCTGTTGAACGAGCATGAATCTTATCATCAACAAGGTGATGAAGTTTCAGGTAATGCATGAATCCGATAGTTACCGGGCTGTCAAAATACTCACCTGTTCTACCATCACGAAGTCTGACTTTGCCGTCACGTCCGATAGGAACGCCCTTCCACTCTGCTCTGTGATCTCTATTCTCAGAAAGATATTCAAATACTTCCTTATCAAGAACATCCTTATACTTCTCTGTAAATGTAACAACATCTGAAGGATATTCTAATCCCTGATTCTCAGCTTCTTCCTTCTCTGCCTTTAACTCCTCATCATCAAAAGGTGAGTTTGCATAGTCGTTAGCCAAATCAAGAGTATCCATAATATCATTTTCATTAGCACCATCAAATACAGGTGTTGAAATGTTAAATCCTAACACCTTGGCAGCAAGGCTGAGATGAATCTCAAGAACCTGACCGATATTCATACGTGAAGGAACACCTAATGGATTAAGTACGATATCAAGCGGACGTCCGTTAGGAAGGAATGGCATATCCTCTACCGGAAGAACTCTTGAAACAACACCCTTGTTACCATGACGTCCGGCCATCTTATCACCAACGGAGATTTTTCTCTTCTGGGCAATATATATACGAACATTCTTGTTAACACCAGGTGATAACTCGTCACCATTTTCTCTTGTAAATACCTTAACGCCAACAACGATACCGTAAGCTCCATGAGGAACCTTAAGTGAAGTATCTCTTACCTCTCTTGCCTTCTCACCAAAGATAGCTCTTAAAAGTCTTTCCTCAGCGGTAAGCTCTGTTTCTCCCTTAGGAGTAACCTTACCAACAAGGATATCTCCGGCTCTTACCTCAGCACCAATACGAATAATACCATTCTCGTCAAGATCCTTGACAGCGTCAGAACCTGTAGATGGAAGATCTCTTGTAATTTCTTCCGGTCCTAACTTAGTATCTCTTGCTTCTGTATCATATTCTTCAATATGGATAGATGTATAAACATCATCCCTGACAAGTCTCTCACTTAAAAGTACAGCATCCTCGTAGTTGTAACCTTCCCATGTCATGAAACCGATAAGAGGGTTCTTTCCTAACGCAATTTCACCGTTAGAAGTTGAAGGACCATCAGCAATAACATCTCCGGCCTTAACTTCATCTCCCTTAAATACAATCGGTCTCTGATTATAGCAGTTACTCTGGTTGCTTCTTGAGAATTTAGTAAGCTTATATTCATGTGCCTTTCCATCCTTTTCTCTAACGACAATCTTGTTAGATTCAGAAGAAAGAACTACACCATCAGCCTCTGCAATAACACACACACCTGAGTCACAGGCAGTCTTATTTTCAATACCTGTACCAATTACCGGTGCTTCTGTCACAAGAAGAGGCACTGCCTGACGCTGCATGTTAGAACCCATGAGGGCACGTGTACAGTCATCGTTCTGAAGGAAAGGAATCATTGATGTAGCAACAGAGAATACCATCTTAGGAGATACATCCATAAGATCAATCATACTCTTGTCAAACTCAGATGTTTCCTCTCTGAATCTTCCTGAAACTGTATTCTTAACAAAATATCCATTTTCATCAATCTCAGCATTAGCCTGAGCTACGTGGAAATCATCTTCCTCATCGGCAGTAAAATAACGAACTTCATCTGTTACTCTAGGATTCTTAGGGTCTGACTTATCAACCAAACGATAAGGAGCCTCAACAAATCCATATTCGTTGATTCTTGCATAAGATGCAAGAGAGTTAATCAAACCGATATTAGGACCTTCAGGTGTCTCGATAGGACACATTCTACCGTAGTGGGTATAATGTACGTCTCGAACCTCGAAACCTGCACGGTCTCTTGAAAGACCACCAGGACCAAGTGCTGAAAGACGTCTCTTATGTGTAATCTCAGATAACGGATTGTTCTGATCCATGAACTGTGATAACTGAGAGCTTCCAAAGAATTCTTTAATAGCAGCTGTAACAGGCTTAATATTAATAAGTGACTGTGGAGAAATTCCGCTAAGATCCTGAGTTGACATTCTTTCACGTACAACTCTCTCCATTCTTGAGATACCAATTCTAAACTGGTTCTGAAGAAGTTCTCCCACTGCTCTTATACGTCTGTTTCCAAGGTGATCAATATCATCCTTTGTACCGATACCGTACTCAAGATGTAAATTATAATTAATTGATGCAATAATATCTTCAACTGTAATATGCTTAGGCACAAGATCAGATGAATTCTTAGAAATAGCCTCTTTAATATCTTCCAGAGACTCATTCTCTGCAAGAATCTGAGCGAGCACAGGATAATAAACCGCCTCTGAAATTCCTAATTCCTTAGCTTCATCAGCAGTAATATCTACCCACTTGGTAATATCTACAGCAAGGTTAGATAATATCTTAACATTTCTGCTGGTAACATTGCCTTCAGCATCTTTTAACTCAGCAGTTACAAATACTGCCGGTACTGCTGCATCCTGAATAGCCTGAGCTGTCTCTCTTGTAAGCTTATCACCGGCTTTGGCAAGAACGTTACCTTCACCGTCAACAACATCCTCAGCAAGAACCTGTCCTGCAAGTCTGCTTCTGAAAGAAAGCTTCTTGTTGAATTTATATCTACCTACTCTTGCAAGATCATATCTTCTAGGGTCAAAAAACATTCCTGAAATAAGAGCCTCAGCACTTTCAACTGATAAAGGTTCTCCCGGTCTTAACTTCTTATAGAGTTCAAGAATACCTTCCTGATAATTTGTGGAAGAATCCTTCTCCATTGTAGCCAAAAGCTTAGGTTCTTCACCAAATATATCCAGAATTTCAGCATTAGTACCAAAGCCTAATGCTCTGATTAATACTGTAACAGGAACCTTCTTATTACGGTCAACTTTAACATAAAATACGTCATTAGCATCTGTTTCATACTCCAACCATGCACCACGGTTAGGAATAACTGTTGAGCTGTAAAGGAAAATCTTTCCATACTTATCCTTCTGTATATCATAATAAATACCAGGTGAACGTACCAACTGGCTGACAATAACACGCTCTGCACCATTAATTACAAATGTTCCTGTCTTTGTCATCAAAGGAAGGTCTCCCATGAAAATCTCATGTTCACTGATATCTTCACTTTCTTTATTATGAAGTCTTACTCTTACTTTAAGAGGAGCTGCGTATGTAGCATCTCTTTCCTTACACTCCTCGATCGAATATTTAACTTCATCTTCGCACAATGCAAAATCCACAAACTCAAGACTAAGTCTTCCATTGTAATCTGCAATTGGAGAGATGTCATCAAAGACTTCTTTCAAGCCTTCTTTTAAAAACCACTGGTAAGAATCCTTTTGAACTTCAATAAGGTTAGGCATCTCAAGAACTTCTTTCTGTCTTGAATAACTCATACGCATTGATTTGCCTGACTTTATTGGACGTATTCTGTTTTTCTCCATTGACGTTTCACCCCTTAGTTTTCTTTACATAAATTTATTACATTATTAATATGAGTGTAGCTGATAAGCACACCATACCACAATAGTGCATTGTCCATAATAACAAAAAAGTCCCAGAACGTCAATAGACATTTGGAACTTTTTTGTAATTATATTTTTTAAATTCATTTGTAAAACTTACTTCCACCCCTACATAACTTGATGTGGAACTTACT
>JBJEMF010000078.1:0-3018 GCA_051879535.1 Lachnospira sp.
TATTGTCATATGCTCATGCGTCTGACTTGAAAAAATGTGTCTATCCGGCAATTGCTCAATATGGCGATGACATATATAGTTATTTAATGTTTCAGCAAGTCTCATCGTAATCCCCACTTGACGTGATTTACTTCCCTTACCAATTAAACTAACAGACGCGGTATCCTTTTCAATGCGTAGATCTCTAACTCTTAAATCACATACTTCTTGTGCTCTTGCCCCAGTTGCATACATAAATGATAGCAAAACCTTATCTCTTAAACCTGTTTCATGTGTTTCATTTGGAAGCGCCAATAGAAGTTTGACTTCATTTCTTGTGAATACTGCTCTTGCTCTTTTCGCGCACTTTTTTAATGGAATTCGTATTATTGCATTTCTAAAAACTGATGCAGCGTCAAAATCTCTGTTCTGTGCATATTCTGAAAATGCGGAGAGCGCAGAAAGCCTTTGATTTCTGGTGACAGGTTTGCATAACCTATCTGACTCCAGCCAATCAAAGAAATCCAATAAAGTTTCATATGACAGATCCGAAAACTGTATGCGTTCAGCCTTAATATTCTTTTTCTCCAGCACGAAGCGGAGCAGTAAAAGGAATGTCTGCTTATATGAATTAATCGTATTCAAACTCAACCCACGGCTATATGGCAAGTATGTTTCAAAGTAATCCTCCAGTATAGCCATAAAACCAGCTTTTCTTTTACTCATGAATTATCACCTCCGGAAACAAATCTCCCGCATACTGTTCAAACTTTAACAGAGTATCAGAAAAGTAGTTGCCACTGTACTTTAGATATTTCTCGGTTTCATAAAGACTGTCATGTCCCAGGTAAGTTGACAAGAACGGGACATGTTCAAAAGGTGTTGTACCGTTACGCTCGTTTTTGTCAAATGATCTAACTGCAAATGTATGTCTGAAACAGTGTAAGCAAGCGCCTCGTGCATATCGCGAGATTGCCGTTCTTTGAATTCCTGCATCATTTAACACTTCTTTAAAGTAGTTTCTGGCCGAATTGGGGCTAAGAGGAATCTCTTTGTCAATCGTAGGAAACAGATAGGCTTCCGAATCACCTAGAAGCCCCATTGCTGCACAGTAATGATATATTATGTTAGCAAGTTGTTCATCATACGGAACCATGCGTTGCTTATATTTTTTTGTGACTCGAAGTATTATCAGATTTCTTTCGAAATCTATATCTCCGACCTTAATCATCAGTGCCTCGCCAACTCTTAAGCCGCAACATAGTAACAATCGTACTAGTAGTGGCATTTCTTTTTCGATGTATATATTCTTGACTGCACGGGGTGCCTTTAACGAGTCTACAGCTAGTATTATATTTTTTATCTCTTCATCTGAGTAAAGATGTGGAATGTACGTATCTTTTGACTGAACTGTTTTAGGAACAAAACAGCTGTATCCAATGCTTCTCAAATGCAGTAACAGATGTCTTATGTGATGTACATATTGTCGAGTTGTACTTAATGATATATCCTTACTTATCTCCTTGACCCACTCTTCAACAATGTGTTCAGGAATTTCCTTTTTTGTATAGCTCTTTTTGCAAAGATAATCATCAAATATTTTTACAGTTCTCTTGCAGTGTCTGAACGTGTCGTTACTTAATTCGGCTTTTCGAAGAGTTATATATGTATCAAACTCCTCCCTGAAAACAGATCCATAAATATTATCCATTTATTTCTACCTCCCATACAGAAATTCTTTAAAATCTCCAGTAGGTGTAGGTGGAGTCAAACTATATCTTCGTAGTTTCTCTACATCTATTCTTGCATAATTCTTTATCGCATTATTAGAACTATGCCCGAGAACTTTCCTTACTGTTTCATACGGTATCTCGTTATTAACCATGGAACTTGCCAATGACGATCTAAGGGAATGGGGCCCTTTTTTTCTCTTTCCAGGTTCTATGCCTGAAGACACTATATGCTTTCTTAGTGTGTTTCTAAGTGTTGATGTTGTCACCGCACGATACGGAGCTTGCACATTCAAGAACAACTCATCAAGTTCTGTTTCAGGTCTGACTCTTAGATAGTCATCAATAGCAATTCGTACATCACTTACTATTGGGAGATGAAGTGGTGCTCCTGTTTTTTCCTGACTAATCTTAAGCTCGTTTCTGTCGCAATCAACATCGCAAACTTTGAGTTTAACAATATCCCCTGAACGCATCCCCATTCGTGAAGACAGGAGAAGCATTGCATAATCGCGTTTCCCCATTGTCGTGCTTCTGTCAATAGAGGCCTCAATTAACTTTATTTCATCAGTTGTATATACACTCGGAAGTACATACGGTTTGCTGTAATGTGGAACAATCGTCGAGTAGTCAGTCTGGACTATTTTAAAATCTACTAAGTATTTCAAGAATACTCTAACTTCTCCCCAAATGCGACGATTGGTAATCCTAAGACATGCAACGATAACTTTGTTTGCGGTTATCTGGCTAATTGAAAAGCATTCTTCTTTCACCAGCTCGTGTAAAAACCACGATACTGTGTACCTTTTATTCCTTATGGTTCCAGCGGCAAGCCCCATACTTGTTGCCCATTTACAGTACTGTTCTACAATTCTTTTATACTCATTGGAAAGGTCGAATTTTTTTCCTTTGTCCGAGTGCACATCTTTCCAGGTATTATCAACTATGTCGTTTAATCTAAAAACCACAGTTTTTAAACTCCGATAATACCCGCATTCTCCATGTGTAATCAAGTAGTTCTCCAGAAACTGATTACCGCCATGCTTGCTGTAAGTGGCATATCCCTGATTCTTCAACCACGAGATAATGCTATTACATAAGTACCGATATCCGGTAACAGTTACTGGTGTACAGCCTCGTGCCTCCAACCTTCTTAGAAGTTCTCTTTCAATTACTTCAAACGAGTTGATGATTTCCTTCATAAACGCTACCTCCTTATCTGGAATATATCAAGATAAGGATATACTATTTAATATTATTCGAGAAGATACATTAAAAATGCAGTTATACAAACGGTTTTCGGTAATCT
>JBJEMF010000079.1:0-39121 GCA_051879535.1 Lachnospira sp.
ACAAGAAATATCTGTTCTGAGTATGGTAAGTACAATATTCAGTGTAATGGTATTGGACCTGGTTACATCGAGACACCTCAGACAGCTCCATTAAGAGAGAGACAGCCTGATGGATCAAGACATCCATTTGATTCATTCATCGTTGCTAAGACACCTGCTGAGAGATGGTTAAAGCCTGAAGAATTGGCTGGACCAGCTGTATTCCTTGCTTCAGAGGCATCAGATGCAGTTAACGGACATATTCTTTATGTTGACGGTGGTATCCTTGCTTACATCGGAAAGCAGCCACAGTAATCGCGAACTACAAGCGCAGTGCGCAAGTGAAATAAGAAGTGCAGGAATCAAGCTTGCTTGGTTTCCTGCGCTTTTTATTTCGCTTGCATAGAGCGCGACAGCGCGTAGCCGGGCGGTAGGCCGGCGCAATGCGCGCGACGGAAAGGGGTATTAATTGAAATATAACCGGACAGTCAAAGGAATATTTAAAGAAAGACCCAACAGATTTATAGCCCATGTGTTAATTGACGGAAAGACGGAGATAGTTCATGTAAAGAATACAGGAAGGTGCAAAGAACTTCTTATTCCGGGTGTGCAGGTTATTCTTGAAAAATCTTCTAACCCAAACCGTAAAACATTATACGATTTAATTTGTGTTTATAAAAAGAATATCGGATGGATAAATATAGATTCCCAGGCACCTAATAAGGTAGTAAATGAGTGGCTTTTATCAAAATCCTGCGATTATATTAAGCCGGAATATTCTTATGGAAATTCAAGAATAGATTTCTATATTGAGAAAGACGGACGGAAAATTCTCATGGAAGTTAAGGGCTGTACTTTGGAAATAGATAATGTGGGATATTTTCCTGATGCACCTACATTAAGAGGTGTGAAACACTTAAATGAATTGACAAGGGCAGTAAAAGAAGGGTATGAATGCGCTGTGGCATTTGTTATCCAAATGGAAAAGATTAATGAAGTACGTCCCAACATAACAACTCATAAAGAGTTTGCACAAGCTCTGTTAAGGGCAAAAGAAGCAGGAGTTAAAGTTTTGTTTCTGGGATGCAGTGTCACACCGGACAGTCTTAGAATTACAAGAGAAACAGGGGATGTATTGTTTTGATTTATTTCATAACATTACATCCCCTGTTTAAAATTATTTAGTTTAAATCCTTTAAAAATTAAAATACATAAACGTTTTAATTTTTAAGTTTAACAGTTTCGCCTCCAGGAATTTCAACTATGGAAGTATTATTAACAGCAACCCATACTGAAATAGCAGAAGGATTATAAACATATTCATTGTCGGCAAAGAACTGTAATCTGTCAAAAGCCTCATTATAATCAACAATTTCAATGTTGGTAGCATACCAGATATCATCACGTCCACCAATCATTTCACAGAATTCTTCAATAATTTCCCAATTATCATTCTTACTAAATTCAAAACTATGACCCCATACATACATCATGTACAAGTATTGTTTTTTAGATAACTTAATAAATTTCTTGCCGAATTCCTTAATATTGTGATTGTGGTGGCATGTTGGAATCCAGTTCATATAATCTGTAGGCATTGAAAAACCATTTTCATCACCTAAAAGAATAGGACCGTCACTGACTTTGGAGTAAGTTTGTGCGGCTTTAACCAGGGCGTATTGGTCTGCTGCCTGTCTGATATATTTTATGCCAAGGTCTGATGCAATGGAAGTAATACATTCGTTGCCTGCACCGTTAGGAAGAGCTAAACCTCTTACAGGTTTCTTTATTAATTTTTCAATAGCTGTCTTATCTTCTAAAAGTTCCCTGACTATCTCATATCTTCCGCATCTGTTAAGAGTTGGATGGGTAACCGTATGAAGAGCAATTTCATGTCCTTCATATAAATTCTGCCATTCATCCGGGTCAATTCGAACCTCAGGGTTTTTTAATCCTGAATTTACATTAAATGTGGCACGGATTCCATATTTATTAAAAATATCCACCAAACGGCGGTCTTCGATTTTTCCGTCATCATAGCTTAATGTAAGAACCTTAAATTTGCCTCCGGGAAAGCATTTGTAAACTCTGTTCATAGTGTATCCTCACAATATATTTATTTAGTTTTTATCATATAACTTAAATGATATATGACATATTTAAAACAACAAAATTTGATACAATTATACAATATTTATTTTTTGTTGTCATCAGATTAAATTGAAATTTATGGCTTCATTAAATTAAATTTATGGTTTCATCTTTATAGTGCCTGTTATTAGGGGCTGACTTTCATACAGTATAAGTTCATCATCACATATATAGCTTTTTTCTAAAATGGAATCCGTTGATTCAACGATTTCAGGGATATTATATTTTATGGTAAAGTTCTCATCTCCTGATGATAGGGTAGTGTATGAAAGACTGTCCTGTATAATGGCATAATTATTTTTTTTATCTTTAATGGGAACATAAAATCGTATTGTTGCATTTATTATTTCTGTATTTTGAAAAAATTTTCTGCCGTAATCCAGCAGTGTTTTTGAATCCTTCCATTTATAGGTTTTATTTGACGGCCATCCGCAGGCAAGAAGCGCAACAATAAGTGTTTTAGATTGATCTTTATAAGCACATATGTAACAATAGCCTGCATCGGCTGTAAATCCGGTTTTACCTGAAATTATATTATCATACATATCTAAAAAAGCATTTGCATTGGTGACGGTGTAATTTTTTTTGCTCAGGCTTTGAAATGAATATTCCTTTGTCTGTGTGATATGAAGAAAGTCTTCATTGTTGATGCAGTATGCCATAATAAGGCATAATTCGTAAGCTGTTGTGCTATGTATTCCATTTTCATTGGAACCATCCAATCCGTTGGGAGTTACAAAATTAGTAGCACAGCAACCCAGCATTTTAGCTTTTTCGTTCATTAATCCGGTAAATATTTTTACAAGTGTTTTGCTTTGTTCATAGGTTAAATCCTTAATAAATTCTGAGTTGAATTGGTAATTGTTTATGAAAGAAAGGTCATAGAGGGAATTTAATGAGTTGTAGGTCTGATTATCATTTTGTTTTAATTTACACAAATAATAATAAGCAACATTTTCGGCAATAATTACAGCTGTATCATTGTGGGATTTTAGCATTAAGGAATAATAAAGGTCTTCAATCTTAAATTGTTCTCCTTTGGATGCGTTTAATTGCACATCAGGCATAGATGCGGCGTAAGAAGAGGTGGTTGCATTAAAATTTTTATCACAATATTCAAGAGCGATAATCAGAGTCATTATTTTAGTTGTGCTTGCCATGGGCACCTGTTTGTTAAAATCTTTTCCGTAGAGGATACGTTTGCTTTCGCCGTCAATCATTGCAGCATATCTTGCATAAAGTTTTAAGGATTGTGGGTTTTCATCACATTTTGCGGTAACACACAAAAAACTACAGTTAATGATTGAATTTAAAAATATTATGATAATAATTAAAGGTGTGGCTAAAAGAAATAACTTTTTTTGAAATGTATTAAACATACTGCCGTTAATCTGATAATTATAATTTAGTTATGTATATTTAGAATTGTTTTGATAATATGCATAAAATGGTATATTATATAAGCATATCTTTTTTATGTAACATTAGAATGGGAAGTAATAAGATACAAGAACGATACAAATATTTATGAGGTGAATATGAGTTACATAGAGTTTAATAATGTAAAGAAGATTTACAAAATGGGTGATGTTAAGATTAAGGCTTTAAACGGTGCCAGCTTTAAAATAGAGAAGGGTGAATTTGCAGTGATTGCAGGAGCCAGCGGTGCAGGAAAAAGTACAATTCTTAATCTTATGGGTGGTATGGATACTGCAACAACAGGAAGCATTGTTGTAGATGGTGAACATATAGACAAGTTTAATTCAAAAAGACTTACAACATACAGAAGACATGATATAGGTTTTGTATTCCAGTTTTATAATCTGGTACAAAATCTTACGGTTAAGGAAAATGTAGAGCTGGCAACCCAGATATGTAAGAATCCACTGAATGTTGAGGATACATTAAAGGCGGTTGGACTGGAAGACAGAATGAAGAATTTTCCTTCTCAGCTTTCAGGAGGAGAACAGCAAAGAGTGGCAATAGCCAGAGCACTTGCAAAGAATCCTAAACTTTTACTTTGCGATGAACCTACGGGAGCACTTGATTATAATACAGGTAAACAGATTCTTAAACTCCTTCAGGATACATGCAGAAAACAGGGAGTTACAGTAATAATAATAACCCACAATCTCGCTCTTACACAGATGGGAGATAAGGTTATTAAGGTTAAAAACGGGGTTGTTGACAGTATAACTGTCAATGATAATCCTATGCCTGTTGAGAAGATTGAATGGTAGGAAATTAGGTGGAGATTTGTATGAAAAAGTCAATGTTAAAAGATTTATTGAGAGAGATTAAATCTTCATTTGGAAGATTTATTGCCATCTTTGCTATAGTTGCAATAGGAGTTTCTTTTTTTGCAGGAGTTTCTGCCTCCTCCGGCGATATGAAATATTCCTCAGATAAATATTATGATGATTACAATATGAACGATATTCAATTGCTTTCATCAATAGGATTTGTAGATTCAGATATTGATGCAATCAGAAACATTCAAGGGGTTAAAGGAGTATATGCGGGACATGCCAGGGATGTAATAATGAATTATGATGACCTGCAGGTTGTTGCCCATATGTTGAGTATTCCTGACAGTGACAGAAGTGACGATAATGAGGATTATATTAACAGATTGAGAATTAAAGAGGGACGACTTCCTGATAATGACACAGAATGTGTAATTAAGTATGAGAGCATGCGTAATAATGTAAATATTGGAGACAAGATTACATTTTCATCAGGTGCATCGGAGGATTTGTCTGAAAGTCTTAATAATACAGAGCTTACTGTAGTTGGTATAGTATATTCACCATACTATGTATCAAGAGAGTATGGTTCTTCAGATATTGGTAACGGACACGTAAGTTATGTGGTTTATGTAAATGAGAGTAATTTTAAAGAAGATATTTACAGTGATGTTTATGTTACCGTTGAAGGAGCAAGAGAATTAGATACATATTCTACTCAATATACTGACATTGTAGATGAGGTGTCTGATAAGATTGATTCTATTTCCGGTGAACGTCTGAATAGAAGAGCTAAAAATATAGAAGAAGAGTTTGAAAAAACTAAAGCAGAAAAAAAACAGGAGATACTTGAGGCAATAAGAGAAAATGTGGTTTCCCAGATTACGGAACAGTATGAGTCATATTATCCTGGAGCTGATATTTCAAAAATAATAGAGCCGTTTATTGAACCGGCATATAACAAGGCTGTATCAGAATACGATTTTAATTCTTTCAATGAAGAGTTTGATAAAAAACTAAATGAGACTCTGGGGAATTCCCAGGATTGGAAATGGTATGAGTTAACAAGGCAATCCCAGTATTCTTACAGAGATTATGAAAACAGTGCCGATAGAATGAATGCAATTGCGACAGTCTTTCCTCTGTTTTTTATAATTGTTGCTGCATTGGTATGTTTAACCACAATGACCAGAATGGTAGAGGAACAGAGAGGTCTTATAGGTACTTATAAAGCCTTAGGCTACAGTAAATTATCAATAGCAATGCGATATATTTTGTACGCATTTACAGCATCCTTATCAGGTGGCATTATAGGCTGTGGAATAGGTCTTAAGCTGTTCCCGGCAATAATTTATGAATCATGGAATATTATTTATCAGATGCCTGCCATAAGTTATTCTCATCATGAGATTCTCTCGGTAATATCTGTGGTAAGTCTTGTGGCTGCAACATTATTGGCAACATTTTATGCATGTTTCAACATATTAGAAGAAGTTCCTGCTGAACTTATGAGACCTAAGAGTCCTAAGAGCGGAAAAAAGATTTTATTGGAAAGAATTACAATTATATGGAAACACATTTCTTTTACCGGAAAGGTTACAATGAGAAATCTTTTCCTGTATAAGAAACGTTTCTTTATGACAGTAATAGGAATAGCGGGATGTACCGCACTTATGACTGCGGGATTCGGAATTAAAGATAGTGTTGAAAGCGTGGTAGATAACCAATATAAGGAAATCCTTCAGTACAATTGCGTCATGACTTTTGAAAATGATACATCCGCAGAAGAAAAGGATGAAGTATTAACATTATTTAATGATGACTCGTATATTGGCACTGTAATAAAGGATTACAGTGATACTATAGAGGCTTATGCTTTGGATGAAGAAGATTCATACAGCGTAGAGCTGGCTGTAGTCTCAGATGAGGAAGATTATAAAGATTTCGTTAAATTCCGGACAAGAAAAAAACATAAAGAAATTTCTTTTACCGATGACGGGGTTATTATTTCGGAAAAACTCTCAAAGGATTTAAATGTGGATATTGGTGATACTGTTAAAGTAAAGAACAGTGATGACAAGTATACAGAGGTAACAATTTCCGGCATCATGGAAATGTATGTAAATAATTACATGTTTATGACATCTGATTATTACAATACATTGTATGGTGAAAAACCTGAGTATAACAGAGTTCTGTTGAAATTAACGGATGATGAGGATAATGTGCAGAATATTCTTGGAGAGCGTTATCTTACCAAAGATTCTGTAAAATCTCTTACATTTGTTATGTCCAATGCGGAAATTTTTGAGAATATGATTGAATCACTGGATCTTGTTACATGGGTGCTTATAATTTCAGCAGGGCTGTTATCCTTCGTGGTTCTTTATAATCTGACTAATGTTAATATCTCAGAAAGAATACGTGAGTTGGCTACAATTAAGGTTTTAGGATTTTATGAACCGGAAGTTGGAATGTATGTATATCGTGAGAACACCATGCTTACATTAATAGGTGGATTTATTGGTTTGTTTTTAGGAAAGTTACTCCATTTATATATTATGGTTACCATAGAGATGAATGGAGTAATGTTTGGGGATACCATTCAAATATCTTCATATATGTTAGCTTACGCCATTACAATTTTGTTCTCATTAATAGTAAATGCCTTTATGTATCTGCCATTAAAGCGCATACCTATGGTAGAATCACTTAAATCGGTGGAATAATAGGAATAAATATAAAGACCTTATCATATATTGTGAAAAACAGTATATGAAAGGTCTTTTTTTAATGGACAAAATTAGTCAGGTCCTAAGAATTATTCCGGAATCTATATGGGAAGAGATGAAGAATGCAGGAATAAATATTAATGATGTTCAGGAAATAAGGATAAGGGTTAATCAAAGGGTGATAATAAAATGTACCAAAATCGAGAAAATATTAAACATTGTGGCTGATGAAAAATGTATAGCAAGAATAATCGAATTGTCATCTAATTATTCCTTATATGCATACGAAAAAGAGTTTAAAAATGGTTTCATTACAATTCAGGGTGGACACAGAATCGGAATAGGAGGACATGCTATTGAAGAAAACGGACATATTAAAAATTTTTCTGCCATTACTTATCTTTGTATCAGAATTGCCCATGAAATTATAGGATGTTCTGATAAAGTAATGGATTTTATAAGAAATGGAGGAATAAAGCATACATTGCTGGTTTCACCTCCGGGTTGCGGAAAGACCACATTGTTAAGAGATATTATCAGGAATATATCTGATAATGAAAAATATAATGTGTGTCTTATAGATGAGCGCCAGGAAATTGCCAGTTGTTACAGGGGAGTACCTCAGAACAATATTGGGATGCGTACAGATGTCCTGGATTGTTGTAACAAAAGAGACGGACTAGCTATTGCTGTGAGGTCCATGTCTCCTGACATTATAGCAGTTGATGAGATTGGAGGAATGGAGGATGTAGAAGCTATCAAGTATTGTATTGCATGCGGTGCGGTAATAATCGGCACCATTCATGGAACATCAGTGAATGATGTGAAAAATAAAGCGCATTTTAAAGATCTTATAAGCAGAAATTACTTTTCAAAAATTATTGTTTTATCAAAAAGGGCAGGGAGAGGAACGATTGAAGAATGTTTAAGCTGTTAGGGAGTATTGTTATTATTGGAACCTGTAGTTATTATGGCTGTTATAAGGCTTCATGTATTAAGAAAAGAATTGCATACATATCTGAATTTATACAGATACTGGAGATAATGAAATCCAATATAGGATATTCTTATATGGAACTACCTGAGATATTTAATAAATTATCTGATAATGTTAACAGTACAATTTTTAAAGACATGTTTAAAGGTCTTTATGAGGAATTGAATAAAACGGACATGATATATTTTGGACAGGCATGGGATAAGGCTGTTAAAGGCCTTGAAAAGAATAATATATTGAGGGCGGAAGAAATATCAAGCATAAAGGAACTGGACAAAATAACATCGTACATAGATAAGGATATGCAGCTTACATATATTGAGATGATTAAACAGGAATTAATGCTAACGGTAAATAATGCCAGGGATGAATCTGTAAAGAAAATAAGATTATACCGGATTTTGGGTATTATGGCAGGTATGTTTATTGTTGTAGCGTTAATCTAAGAATGGAGATTTACAATGGAAGTTGGCATGATTTTTAAAATTGCCGCGGTGGGTGTAATTGTATCGATATTGAACCAGATTTTAAAACACAGCGGCAGGGATGAACATGTTTTTTTAACCACACTGGCAGGTCTTCTGTTGGTACTTTATTGGCTTTTACCCTATATTGTGGAGTTGTTTACCACTATGAAAAAATTGTTTGAAATATAGGAGGCTGTATGGGAATATTAGTAACTTCACTGCTGGCAATATGTACTGTACTTCTGTCTCTGATTATAAAAAAAGATTCGCCTGTTATTGCATCTTTGATGGCAGTTACATTAAGCATATTTATTATAATCAGGGTTGCTAATGGACTTTCTGTTTTAATATCACAAATTAATATAATCAGTAAAAATGTGGCTGTTGATGATGAATATATGAAAATAATATTTAAGGTGTTAGGACTTACATATATTACACAATTTTCCTCGGATATATGTAAGGATAACGGATTGTCCTGCGTTGCCTCTCAATTGGAAATTATGTGCAGAATAACAATTGCGGCATTAAGTATTCCTATTGTTATTGCACTTATGGAGACTATTAATAAATGTCTGAATTAAAATTTATTAATCATACAAAATTTTTTAGATGTTCTGTGGGTATTTTTATATTTGCATTTTTATTAATTATTATTACTTTCAATACGGAATCCATCGTTGAAGGACAGGAATATAATATTGGTTATAATAAAATTAACGAAAACAGCAATTCAACATTATCAGAATCAGAAAATGAAGGTGATGTCTACAATTTGTTAATTGAAGATGAAGATTATAGTGATATAGATAAACTTTTAAAAAACAGTGATTACAATAAATCATTCAAAGAGATGATTAATGATATTTATAACAATTCAACAAAATCCTATAAATTAAAAGATATATTAAAGAATATTTCTGAGGTTATAACTGCCAATAAAAAAGCCATGATACAGACTGTAATTATAGCATTGATATCTTCTATGATTACAAGCTTTGGACCTGTTTTTAATAATAAGCAGTTGTCGGATTTATCTGTGAATGTAATAACTATAGGACTTATAACGCTGCTTACGGCTGTTTATTTTGGTGCTGTCAACACGGCTTGTGAAATACTGAATATTTTAATTGGAGCATACAAGAGTTTATGTGTTATTTTCTTTCCGTCAGTTACCTTGACAAGCGGAAATATAACATCTGCGGCCTATTATCAAATAGTGATTTTTATGATTACCGCTGTTGATATTTTTATGAAAAATGTCATGGTAAGGGCAAATGATGCCATGATGATGATATCATTATGTGATTGTGTAGACAGAGAAGAACATTTTACAAAAATGTGCGAGCTTATTGATAAATGCATAAGAATGGCAGGAAAAGTTATTTTAAGTGTGTTCCTGGGAATGAACGGAATTAAAAGTATTATTAATCCAATAACGGATTCAGTGAAAAACTCATATTTTAATAAAGCTGTTTCTTTGATTCCGGGAGTGGGGAATCAGGCTTCAGTTATTTCAAATTCGGTTATGGGAGCTGCAACAATGGTGAAAAATTCTATAGGAACGGCAGGGATTATCGCATTAATTGCAATATCTTTACAACCTCTTTTAAAACTTGTAGCTTTATCAATTATTTACCAGGGTATAGCAGCTGTGGTGGAACCTATGAGCGATAAGCGTGTGGTAAAAGCAATCTCTATGTTAAGCCGTGCCATCGGCAATCTTACATATATTGTCATGATTGCTCTGGTGTTGATGGTGTTAACAATGGCAGTTATATGTCTTGCCACAAATATTAATTATTTATCTTGATTGAGGTGTAAAAAATGGGAGGGCTGTATGTCTGGTTCAGGCGGATTTTTTTATTTTGCATTGTGTCTTCGTTGATAGTGAATTTATCTCCGGGAGGAAAGGGTTCAGAACATATAAGGTTTTTAACCAAATTGGTAATTGTGTTAATGATTGCAGAACCGTTTATTTCTCTGTTTGTGGGAAAGAGCAGTCTGGCGGATAAAATGTATGATTTATATAACAATTATTACACTGAAATTGAAGCATCAAATAAGTCAGATATATCAGATGAGTATGATTTAACTAATATAGTTTCAAGTCAGGTGGAAGATGTTGTGAGCAAAAATGTAACAGACATGGCAGAGGATTACGGAATAAAAATTAAAAATGTCAGTGTTGAACTGGAAAAGGATGAGACCAATGACAATTATGGAAAGATTAATATGATTACAATAAATATTTCAAAGTCATCAAAAGAAAATATTGATAAATACGTTAAAGCAATATGTGATTATTATTCAATTGAGGAGAAAAAAGTACAAGCTAAGTAAAATGTATTATAAAGCGGGGTATTGATAATTGTTGGATTTTAAAAAAATATTGAATAATTTTGACAAGAGTAAAATATTAATATTAGTACTTATAGGAATACTCCTGATGGTAATAGCACTGCCTGTTAATAAAAGCAAAGAAAATGAAGATTCAGGTGCTCAAGATACCCCAAAGACCGATGGTAGCAGTATATCCTATGATATGTATGAAAGTTACGTGGAAACAAAACTGGAGAATATTATAAGTAAAGTAAGTGGTGCCGGTAAAACAAAAGTTATGGTTAGCCTTAAATGTACCAATCAGAAATTTCTTGCTACAGATAATTCTTATTCCAGCAATAGTGAGATTTTAAAAGAAAGTAATGAAGATGTATCAGATACTTCCGAGGTTGAAAGCATAAGCACTCACATTTATTATGATACGCAGGATGGAAGCAAGCCCTATATTGTTATGGAAAATATGCCTGTCATTGAAGGCGTTATCGTTGTGTGTGAAGGCGGAGGTAATCAGGAATTAATCAGTGATATTACAACAGCAGTTAATGGGCTGCTTAATGTGCCTGTACATAAAATTAAGGTGATGAAAATGTCAAATTGAATTATTGGGAGGTATATATCACAATGAAAATTAAAAAGAATCAGGTTATAATTACCTCGTTGGCAATTTTGATTGCTGTAGCGGGATATATTAATTATTCGGGTAACCTGTCTGATATTATTTCTGTCAGCAGCAAAAATGTATCAAATGTAGATGAAAATGGGGATATTGAAAGTCCGGATCCGGATGGTTCTGTAGACGAGCAGGAAAATGTTATGGAACCGGGGAGTGTTATACTTACATCGGGAAATGTAAGCTCCGGTATTATATCTGAAGCAAAGCTTAACAGGGAGCAGATTCGTGCAAAAAATACAGAGAGTCTTACAAATATTATAAATGATAACACTATTGACAGTGCATCAAAAACAGCAGCAATTAATGAGCTTGCAAAAATATCCGAATACAGTGAAAAAGAGGCTGCAATTGAACTTTTACTGGAAGCAAAGGGGTTTGATGATACTGTGGCTTCGGTTTCGGATAATTCTGTTGATGTTGTGGTTAACAGAACGGCCATAACAGACAGTGAAAGGGCACAGATAGAAGATATTGTAAAAAGAAAAACCGGGATGACTGCGGATAAAGTTACAATAAATGTATGTAATCAGAATCAACAGTAATTTTATAGTAATATTTGCATTTATTGCTATAATTGATTATAATAAGAACATAAATTACGTTTATTAATCAACCAGGAGGGCGTTATGACAAAAGAGTTTGAAGATAGAGGAACGACTTACACTATCCATGAGAGCGTTAATATTGGAGAAGTAAGGGTTGCTGATGAAGTTGTTGCCATTATTGCCGGATTAGCGGCTACAGAAGTTGATGGCGTTGAAAGCATGGCAGGTAATATTACCAATGAGCTTGTTAGTAAGCTTGGTATGAAGAATCTCTCTAAGGGAGTAAAGGTTAATGTTGCTGAGACAGAAGTTTCTGTTTACCTTTCCCTTAATATAAAATATGGTTGTGAGATTCCTAAAGTTTCACAGGCTGTACAGGAAAGAGTTAAGAACGCAATTGAGAACATGACGGGGTTGGAAGTTTCTGAAGTAAATGTTAAGATTTGCGGAGTTAATATTGATAATTAAGTTATTTTAAGGACTGCCTGAAAGGCAGTCCTGTTTAAAGAGTACAACATTTTGCGAGGAATCCTATGACAAGATCAAAGATGAGGGAGCACATATTTAAAGTATTGTTCAGAGCTCCGTTTTATGAAAGTAATGAACTTGGTGAACAAATACGATTGTATTTTGAAGAATATCCGGATGTTTCAGAGGCAGACTACAAGTATATGGAAAAAAAGATTCTGGATGTTGCGGATAATTTGGAACAGATAGATAATAAGATTAATGAAGTATCCCTGGGATGGCCGGTTGACAGGTTGGGAAAAGCAGAACTTTCCATCATGAGGCTTGCTGTTTATGAAATGCTTTATGATGACGACATCCCTGTTAATGTTGCAATTAATGAAGCTGTTGAGTTGGCCAAGGTTTATGGCTCAGATGACAGTACATCTTCATTTGTTAATGGTGTATTGGCTAAGCTTGTGTAATTTGTCTGTAAAGAAAGAGGTCTTATGGCTGGAGTATATACTGTGACACAGATTAATTCCTATATTAAGAATATGTTTAAGCAGGATTTTGTACTTAATCATATTCAAATTAAAGGGGAGATATCTAATTGCAAGTATCATACCTCCGGTCATATTTATTTTACATTGAAAGATTCCGGGGGTACCATATCTTCCATAATGTTTTCATCTTTTGCCGGTAAGCTTAAAATGAGGCTTACTGATGGAATGAAAGTTACGGTGGAGGGAAGAATTGATGTATATGAAAGAGATGGAAAATATCAGTTATATGCATCGAATATAACCGAGGAAGGTATTGGGGATTTACATAAGCAGTTTGAATTGCTTAAATGTAAATTTGAAGAAATGGGATATTTTTCAGACATTTATAAAAAGAAAATTCCCAGCTTCTCAAGAAAAATAGGAATTGTAACAGCTCCCACAGGTGCTGCTATCAGAGATATAATGAACATTTCTTATCGAAGAAACCCTTATGTAAAGCTTTATCTTTATCCGGCTCTTGTTCAAGGGGAACAGGCTAAGTATTCCATAGTTAAAGGTATTCAGATTCTTGATAAGATGGGGCTTGACTGCATTATTGTAGGCCGGGGAGGCGGTTCTTTAGAAGATTTATGGGCATTTAATGAAGAAATTGTTGCTGAGGCTATATTTAATGCCCAAACTCCTGTTATATCAGCAGTGGGACATGAAACAGATTTTTCCATATCAGATTTTGTTGCGGATTTAAGAGCACCAACACCTTCAGCAGCAGCAGAACTGGCCGTCTGTGATATAAGACAGGTGGAAGCCGGAATAACAGATATAAAGAACAGACTTAACCGCAATATGCAGTTGAAAATCAGAGCCTACAGAGATTATACAGATAAATTTAATCTTTCTTTGCAGTATCTGAATCCTGTTAATCAGGTGCAGGAAAAGCGTCAGATGCTTATTGGGTATGAAGATAAACTGAATTTTTATATGAATAATACATTGAATATTAATAAACACAGATTATCCGTGCTTTCAGCTAAACTTGACGGAAACAGTCCGCTCAGAAAACTAAATGGTGGTTTCGCTTATATTCAGAATCATGACGGAAAGCATATAGTATCTGTAAATGATGTTAGTGTTAATGATAATATGGATATATATTTAAAAGATGGCTGCGTATCCGCGGTGGTTACTGAAATTGACAAAAATAATTAGTCAGACGGGAATGGAGTAAATATGGCAAAGACACAGACTATAGAAGATTCATTTGCAAGGCTTGAAAATATTATTAATGATATGGAAAAAGAAGATATTACATTAGATGAGGCCTTTAAGCTGTACAAAGAAGGAATTAAACTTGTAGAAAATTGTAACGGAATGCTGGATAAAGTAGAAAAACAGATTGTTTTAATTAATGACAGAGGAGAGCAGGTAGAAACTGATGGAACATTTTAAAGATGAACTAACAAACAGAGTTGATGATATCAACAATATTATAAAAAAATATCTTCCGGAGGCGGAAGGGTATCAGGAAAGAATTGCAGATGCCATGAATTACAGCATTAATGTTGGGGGAAAAAGAATAAGACCGTTATTAATGTTTGAAACCTATAAGCTTTGTGGCGGAAAGAATTTTGAAGAAGTATATCCTTTTATGGCAGCAATTGAGATGATTCACTCATACTCACTTGTACATGATGATCTTCCTGCTATGGATAATGATGAATACAGAAGGGGTCAACTTACAACCCACAAGAAATATGGAGAAGATTTTGGTATTCTTGCAGGTGACGGATTGCTTAATCTTGCTTATGAGACAATGATTGAAGCAATAACAAAATGCGAAGATTCAGTAGATTTTTCAAAAAAGTCAAAAGCTGCGGGCATTATAGCAAAAAAATCGGGAATTTACGGAATGGTGGGAGGACAGTCATTAGATGTTTATCTTACCGATAAATCCATGGATGGCAAACAGCTGGATTATATTTTCAGGTTAAAAACAGGAGCGCTGATAGAGGCAGCCTTTATGGCAGGTGCAGTGCTTGCCGGATGCGATGAAGATGTGCTTGGTAAGCTGGAAGAAGCAGGGAATCTGGTAGGCTTTGCTTTTCAGATTAAGGATGACATACTGGATATTACAAGCACTCAGGAAGTGCTTGGAAAACCTGTATTAAGCGATGAGCGCAATAATAAAACCACTTATGTTTCCCTGTATGGTATGAATAAAGCTGCTGAGGATGTGGATACATTTTCTGAAAGAGCAATTGATATTCTTAAAGAACTTGGAGATAATGACTTTTTAATCCAACTTGTTAAGAGTCTAATATCACGAAATAAGTAATTATTAATTTAAATATATACAGAGCAAAGGCTGCCTTGGTGCAGAATGGCACATATATGATTCTTGAAAAGATTAATAAACCAAATGATATAAAAAAATTATCACCAATTGAATATAACCAGCTTGCAGATGAGATACGCCAGTTCCTTATTGAAAAGATTAGCGTAACAGGAGGACATCTTGCTTCTAATCTTGGGGTGGTGGAATTAACCATGGCTTTACATCTTGCTTTTAATCTTCCACAGGACAAGCTTATATGGGATGTGGGACATCAATCATATACCCATAAGCTTTTAACAGGAAGAAAGAATCAGTTTGATGAATTAAGGAAATTTGGCGGTATGAGCGGATTCCCAAAAAGGAATGAAAGCGACTATGATGCATTTGATACAGGTCATAGTTCAACTTCAATATCCGCGGGATTAGGGCTTGCTACTGCAAGAGATGTCAAAGGGGAAAAATACAGCGTTATTTCCGTTATAGGTGATGGTGCCCTTACAGGAGGAATGGCTTACGAGGCAATGAATAATGCCTCCCAGCTTAAAACAAACTTTATTATTATTCTCAATGATAACACCATGTCCATTTCTAAAAATGTTGGAGGAATCAATGATATGTTGGGAGAAATCAGATCTTCCGATTCATATTATGACCTTAAGGAGGGTATTGGTAATATCCTTTATAAGCTTCCTCACGGAGAAAAAATGGTAAACAGAATAAAGAAAACTAAGAATAATCTTAAACAGATTATTCTTCATGATTCTTTATTTGAGAGTATGGGGATTTATTATCTTGGACCTGTAGACGGACATGACATAGAAAAACTCATAAAGATTTTTAAAATTGCCAAGCGTATTGATGGCCCTGTCCTTGTTCATGTTGTTACCCAGAAAGGACATGGATATAAACCTGCTGAGCGTAACCCAAGTAAGTTTCATGGAATTGGGCCTTTTGATATAAAAACAGGTATGGAATTGAAAAAAACAGACATTCCAACTTATTCGGATGTTTTTTCGGAGTCTATATGTGAACTGGCAAAAGAAGATAAATATATTGCAGCTATAACAGCCGCCATGCCTGATGGAACAGGACTTCACAAGTTTTCAAAGTGGTTTCCTGAGAGATTTTACGATGTTGGTATTGCGGAGGCTCATGCTGTCACATTTGCAGCGGGGCTTGCAGCCGGTGGATTAAAACCTGTTTTTGCAGTATACTCATCATTTTTACAAAGGGCTTACGACCAGATATTGCATGATGTTTGCATTCAACATCTTCATGTTGTTTTTGCAATAGACAGAGCGGGACTTGTAGGCAGTGACGGAGAGACTCACCAGGGTATTTTTGATATATCCTTTTTATCATCAATACCTAACATGACCATATTTGCACCTAAAAATGCATGGGAGCTTAAGCAGGCTCTGAGGTTTTCCCTTCTGGAATTTGACGGACCTATAGCAATCAGATATCCGAGAGGAAATGCCTGTCTTGACTTTGAAGAGTTTAAAACGCCTATTGAATATGGAAGAGCTGAAGTTCTATATAAAGAGAAGGATATAGCTCTTCTGGCACTGGGTAGTATGGTAAAGATTGCAGATGATGTGCGAAAGGAATTAAAAGAAGAGGGATACAATGTGTCATTGATTAATGCAAGATTTGTAAAACCTGTTGATGAACTTATGCTTATTGATATCTGCAGAAGTCACAGTCTTATTGTTACTTTGGAAGAAAATGTTTCTACAGGTGGTTTTGGAAGAGTTGTCTGTCAATATATAAATGATTCTAATCTTGATAATCATGTATTGAATATATCTCTTCCTGATGATTATATTGAGCATGGAAGTGTTGATATATTAAGGGAAGAAACGGGTATTGACAAAGAGACAATTAAGACAAGAATTAAGTCAGTTTATAATTATTACAACGGAGATTAATAATGAGTAAAGAAAGATTGGATGTACTTCTTGTAAACAGGGGACTTGCCTCATCCAGGGAAAAAGCAAAGGCGATTATCATGTCAGGAAACGTTTATGTTGATGGACAGAAGGAAGATAAAGCAGGTCAGTCTTTTCCTGAAACGGTATCTATAGAAGTAAGAGGGACAACTCTTAAATATGTAAGCCGAGGCGGATTAAAGCTTGAAAAAGCTATGGAAAATTTTGATGTAACCATTGATGGTAAAATATGTATGGATGTAGGTTCCTCTACGGGAGGATTCACAGACTGTATGCTGCAAAACGGTGCAGTTAAAGTTTATGCAGTGGACGTGGGACATGGCCAGCTTGACTGGAAGTTAAGGAATGACCCAAGGGTGGTTTGCATGGAAAAGACTAATATCAGATATGTTACTCCTGATGATGTAAGTGATAAAATAGATTTCTCCAGCATTGATGTCTCATTTATTTCCTTGACAAAAGTTTTGCTTCCTGTGAAGAATCTTCTCACAGACTCGGGACAGATTGTATGTCTTATAAAGCCTCAATTTGAAGCAGGCAGAGAAAAGGTTGGTAAGCATGGTGTGGTAAGGGACAAGGATGTTCATGTTGAAGTCATTAATAAGGTTATAGAGTACGCAGTTTCAATTAATTTTGAAATACTTAATCTTGAGTTTTCACCTGTTAAAGGACCGGAGGGAAATATAGAATATCTGTTACATTTACAGAAACATGTTGACGGAATATATGAAACAATACCATTTGAAATTGAAAAAATTGTAGACAAAGCACATGAAGTGTTGTAATATATTTTCAATACTAATAGTATAGGGGAACCAGATGAAATCATTTTATATTGTTACTAATCAAAAGAAGGATCCAGAGGGCTTATATACAGACAGTATAATTAAATATCTTAATACCAATGGGGCTTGCGGCATTTATAACGAACAGGCTAATAATGTGGAGGACACTGATTATTGTTATACAAATGCAGACATGGTTCCTGATGATGTGGATTGTATCATAGTATTGGGAGGAGACGGAACATTAATTCAGGCAGCAAGAGATCTTAACAGTAAGAATTGTCCGTTGCTTGGAGTTAATATCGGCACATTGGGTTATCTGACGGACACTGATATGAATAGTGTTTATTCAACGCTGGATAATCTCTTTAAAGATATGTATGAGATTGACACCCGTATGATGCTTAATGGTAAGATATACAGGAATGATAATCTTATTTATGAAGATGTTGCTCTCAATGATGTAGTACTTTCAAGACATGGTATTCTTAGAATTATTGATTTTAATATATGTGTTAATGGTGAATTTCTTAATTCATTTTCTGCAGACGGTGTTATAGTATCAACTGCGACAGGCTCAACAGCTTACAGCCTTTCAGCGGGAGGTCCCATTATACAGCCTAATGCGAGAACAATAATGATAACACCTATATGTGCACATACTCTTACACAGAGAAGTATTATATTCGGCTGTGATGACGAGATTACTATTCATATTAATGACAGCAAGAAGATGTCAGAGGAGAGAATTGCTACTTTTGACGGAGAAAGTTATTGTAAACTTATAACAGGGGACAGAGTTGTAATAAGAAGGTCAGAAAAAGTTACCAAGCTTATTAAGACCAGTAAGATGTCCTTTATTGAAAGAATACGTAAAAAAATGTAGTTTATCAGAGGTGTATGGATTGAAGCTGGACAGACATAAAAAAATATTAGAATTAATTGATGAAAAGAATATAAGTACACAGGAAGAACTTGCGGATGCACTTAACAAAGCGGGATATAACGTTACTCAGGCAACTGTTTCCAGAGATATCAGAGAATTAAATCTCACGAAGGTGTCCGGCGATGGAAAGAATCAAAGATATGCACCGTTAGTTTCAGCTAAGCCTATCATGAGTGAAAAATATATCCGGGTTTTAAAGGAAGGATTTATGTCAATGGATATGGCTCAGAATATACTTGTAATAAAAACTGTTCCGGGTATGGCTATGGCTGTATGTGCAGCTCTTGATGCTCTTAAATTCAATGAAATTGTAGGCTCCATAGCAGGAGATGATACAATTATGTGTGCAATAAGAAGTGTTAATGAAACTGTTACTGTTATGAATAAGCTTAAGAGATTAATAAAAAAATAACAGAATACAGAATAGGAGTAATATGTTAACCAATTTACATGTTAAAAATCTTGCTCTTATAGAAGAGGAAAGTATTGATTTTGATGAGGGATTGAATATTCTTTCAGGTGAAACCGGAGCCGGTAAATCCATAATTATCGGTTCTATAAATGCGGCGCTGGGAGCTAAAACATCTCCTGATTTTATAAGGTCGGGAGCTGAGTATGGTCTTGCAGAACTGCTTTTTCATATTGATGATGACAATATTATCAGACAGATTAAAGAACTGGGCGTAATTGATATAGAAGATGGGGATTTACTTATATCAAGAAAAATTATGGCTAACAGATCTCAGTTTAAGGTTAATGGTCAGACCTTTACTGCATCACAGACAAGAGAACTGTCTCATCTGCTCATAGATATCCATGGACAACATGATAATCAGATGCTTATGGATGAGAGTAATCATATTGATGTTGTGGATGTATATGGTGCTGCAGAAATCAATCCAATTAAAGACAAGCTTGCCCAGGAGTATAAGATTTATAAAAATGCAGAAAATGAGCTTAATGAATTGTCCTTGGATAAGGAACAACGACAAAGAGAACTGTCATTCCTTGAATACGAAATAGAAGAAATTGAGAATGCCAATCTTTCAGTGGATGAGGATGAGGAACTTGAGAATACATACAGGCGATTGAATAATTATCAAAAAATTATCAGTGAATTATCTGTCGCTGATAAATTATTAAATTCCGGTAATGATAATATGAGTGATATGGCAGGAAATATTTCCAAAGCTTTATCTTCAATATCTGAGTATGACGAAAAAATCTCTTCCGCTTATGATATGATGTCAGATATTGAAAGTCTGATTCATGACACATCAAGAATTATATCCGATTATATTGAAGAATGCACTTTTAATCCGGAGGAATTTTCTGTAATTGAAAAAAGGCTTGATTTAATCAACAATCTTAAATCAAAGTATGGAAACAGCATAGAATCTGTATTGGTTCAATTAAAAGATAAAAAAGATAAAGTACAACAACTTTATAACTATGATGAAGTTTTAAAAGAGAAAACCGAATTATATGAAAAAGCAAAAAAATCAATATTAAATATCTGTGACGAACTGAGAAAAGCACGTATTAGCGCAGCTTCAAAACTGGAAAAAGAGTTTATAAAAGAACTTAAAGAACTTAATTTTCTTGATGTCAGATTTTCTATTAAATTTGAAAATAAAGAAAATTTTAACAGCAATGGCAGCGATATTATCAGCTTTTATATATCCACTAATCCGGGAGAAGATTTAAAACCTCTTTCAAAGATAGCATCAGGTGGAGAACTTTCAAGAATAATGTTGGCCATTAAAACTGTTATGGCGGAGAAGGATAATAATATTTCTCTTATATTTGATGAGATTGATGCGGGAATCAGTGGTAAAACTGCCCAGATGGTGGCCAATAAGCTAAGCAGACTATCTGCTGCACATCAGATTATTTGTATAACTCATCTGCCTCAGATAGCATCTATGGCAGACTCTCATTATATAATTGAAAAATCTGCCAAAGATAATAAAACTTACAGCAGTATAAAAAAGATGAATTATGAAGAAAGCATTGAGGAATTATCAAGGATGCTGGGAGGAAGTAAAGTTACAGATTCTGTGATTGCCAATGCAAAAGAAATGAAAGAACTTGCTAAAGATTTTAAAAATACAAATCATTAAATATGCAAGTGCTAATAAATGAATTTACAATAATAACCTATATAAAGATTTTTAAAATGCAGATACTAAGACTATCTTAACGAAAGGAGTTGGTGTATATGCAAAGTAAGAAATATTTATATAGGTTTTATTTATTTTTTGCAATAATTGTAGCTGCATTTATAGGATATAATGTCTGTATTGAAAATATTAATAAAAAATTCCCGGAATGTATATATGTCAACAGCCGTAGTGATGCTGTTATTGAAATGGGACTTCCTGTTACCGGATATATAGAGTCTGATACGGAAAACATAATTGATTTCAATAATAAAGTTACTATAAAAGCAGGAGAACCGGGACAGTATAATGTAAAACTTAAATTATTTGATTTAATAGAAATAAATGATCTTGAAATAAATGTTGTTGATAAATCTTATGTATATCCGGGAGGATTTCAGGTGGGGTTATATCTGAAAAGCCAGGGCGTAATTGTTGTTAATACGGAAACTATCACCACATCCAACGGAAACAGAATTAATCCCTGTGAAGAACATATTTATAAAGGTGATTATATTATTTCCATGAATGGTAAAAATATAACATCAAAAAAGGAAATATCTGAAAATATGAAGAATAATAACGGGGAGGAAATAATATTTTCAATTATAAGGAATAATGCAGAAATGGAAGTTAAGGTAAATCCTGTTCTGGATTCTACTGGAGTATACAGAATAGGGCTTTGGATTAAAGATGATGCACAGGGCATCGGAACTGTATCTTATATAAAAGATGACAGTACATTTGCTGCATTGGGACACGGAATTACAGATAATGCAATCGGACAGATAATGAATATAAGTAAAGGGGCGCTTTACAAAACCCGTATTTTATCTGTTATTAAAGGAAAAAATGGGGAACCGGGAGAACTTCAGGGAGTGATAGAATATAAAAATGAAAATTTAATCGGAACCATTGAGGACAACAACTCATATGGAATATACGGCAAAATAAATAAATCTCTTATAGATGAATATAATCTTGAAATCATGGAAGTGGGGTATGGTCATTCTGTGAAAAAAGGAAAGGCTTATATCAGACTTTACACTGATAAAGAATATAAGGATTACGAAATAAATATTGTTACATTATCAAACGGAAGCAGTAAAAATATATGCTTTGAAGTAACATCCCACAGTCTTATTGAAATTACTAACGGAATTGTACAGGGGATGAGCGGATGTCCTATTATACAAAATAATAAAATTGTAGGTGTTGTTACTCATGTTTGTATTGATGACTGCAAGCGGGGATATGGTATCTATGTGGAGAAAATGCTTGAACATTGAAAAATAATGTCGAAAGAAGTCAGATAATATCATAATTTGCGATATTTTTTGGTTGTTATTGTTTGAAAGTAATATTATACTTGAACTCAGGTAATTCCTAATAAAATGATTACCGGTTTAATAGTTTTTCAGATAAGAAATAGGAAGGTTGACTATGGAAAATATTAAAGTTGCTATTGCTGATGATAACGCAGATATGATTAACATCATATCTGAAATTATTAAAGATGAAAATGATATTGAGATTGTAGGAACTGCGGATAACGGTAAGGATATAATTGATATCATTAACAGCAAAAAACCTGATGTGGTTCTTTTGGATATAATAATGCCGCAATTTGACGGGATAGCTGTTATGGAAAAAATACTTGAAGAAAAGAAAGATAATTACGAACCTGCATTTATTATAATAAGCTCGATAGGCAAGGAAGATATCACAGAAAATGCTCTTGATACAGGTGCTGCTTATTACTTTATGAAACCTTTTGACAACGAAATGCTTATAAACAGAATAAGGTATGTAAGAAATGCCAGCATAATAAAAAATAATACTCATAAAAATAATAATGGTAAAGTTATCTCTAATGAAAATTCAAGTATATCAGACCGTAATCTTGAGTCAAACATTACGGAAATGATACACGATATTGGAATACCTGCTCACATAAAAGGATATCAGTATCTTAGAGATTCTATTATTCTTGCTGTGAAAGAGCCTGATGTGATTAACAGCATTACTAAAGTTCTGTATCCTACAATAGCGCATATGTACAACACAACTCCCAGCAGGGTGGAAAGAGCAATCAGACATGCTATTGAGGTTGCCTGGAGCAGGGGTAATACAGATACTTTAAATGATTTGTTTGGATATACAATAAGCAATGGCAAAGGAAAGCCTACTAATTCTGAATTTATTGCTTTGATTTCAGACAAAATAAGACTTATATATAATATAAAATAAATTACATAGACAGACGGATAGTTTGATTTTTATATTTTTTTAAAAAAGTTCACAAAAAAAACACGCAATATAGGGGCTTTTTTAACTTTTTGGGTTGATATATGCTGATTTCTATAATATAATAGACACATATTTGTAAGAATAATTTAACAAATTTGTAATAATTAGGAGTCAATAATATATGTACAAGAGAGTTTTAAAGACCTTTGCAGCAGCTATAATGATTACCGCAATAACAGGTACAACAGTATTTGCTGATGATGTTAATACATTAAAGAACAGTAAGAATCAGGCACAGAATGAACTTAATGAACTTGAAGACCAGTTAGCATATCTTCTTACCGAGATGGATAAGCTGGAACTTGATATGGCAATTAAGTCAGACGAGATTGAACAGGCAACAAAAGATCTTGCTACTGCTGAAGTGGTTCAGAAACAGCAGTATAATGACATGAAGTTGAGAATTAAATACATGTATGAAGATCAGAGTGCTTCTATTTCTGATGTATTTCTTACCTCAACCAGTATGGGGGAAGTGCTTAATAAAGCTGAATATATGCAACAGGTTTATGACTATGACAGAGGAAAACTTCAGGAGATGGCTGATACTGCATCATCCATTGCTGAATTAAAGTCTAAACTTGAAAATGATAAGGCTCAGCTGGAAAAAGACGAAGAAGAATTAACCAATAAGCAGGCCTTACTCTATACCACAATAGAAGAGAAGAAAAATGAAATTTCAGACTGGGATGCTAAGATTAATGATGCGGTTAAGAAGGCTGCCTTAGCAACAATGAATAAGTCAAATAATTCTTATCAAATTCCTACAAAGGCTAATAATGATTCAAGCGTTGCATCAGGTGTTGTAAGTCTTGCTTATTCATTTATCGGAACACCTTATGTGAGTGGTGGTTCTTCACCGAGAGGTTTTGACTGTTCAGGATTTACTTCTTATTTGTTTGCACAGTATGGTATAGGCTTGTCAAGATCATCAAGTGCACAGGTTTATGGCGGATCACCGGTTGGAAGTCTTAGCGAAGCCCTGCCGGGAGATATAATATGTTATCCGGGACATGTAGGTTTATATGTTGGAGGCGGAATGATGATTCATGCTTCTGTACCCGGAGATTATGTAAAACTTGCTTCCGTAAATATTGGAATGTCTATTATAGCCATTAGACGATATTGGTAATAGATAATTATTAACTGGTATTATTAATATGTGTATGTTATAATAAGTGTAGCATTGTGCTACACTTATTTTTGTCAGCACAGACTCGAAATAAACTCATTATGCTCAGAAAATGTGCAGAAGTGGAGGAATAATATGAAAAATGTATTGTTTATTGCATCTGAAGCAGTTCCTTTTATTAAAACAGGGGGATTGGCAGACGTTGTAGGTTCTTTACCAAAGTATTTTAATAAGAACGAATATGATGTAAGAGTTATGATTCCTAAGTATATGTGTATTCCTTGGGAATATAGGGAAAAAATGATATATAAGACTCATTTTTATATCGACCTTGCATGGAGAACACAATATGTAGGTGTCTTTGAAATGGAATACAATGGAGTTATATTCTATTTTATTGACAATGAGTTCTATTTTTCCGGACCAAAGCCTTACAGCTGGATTCATGAAGATGTTGAAAAATTTGCATTCTTTAGCAAGGCAGCTTTATCAGCAATACCTGTAATTGGTTTTAAACCGGATATTATTCATTGTCATGATTGGCAGACAGGCCTTATTCCTGTATATCTTCATGAAAGATTTTCACAGGGAGATTTTTATCAGGGTGTTAAGTCAATAATGACTATACATAATCTTAAATTCCAGGGTATATGGAATCTTAAGAAGGTTAAAGACATAACCGGTCTTAGTGATTATTATTTTACACCGGACAAACTTGAAGCATATAAGGATGCTAATTATCTTAAAGGTGGTATTGTATATGCTGACAGGGTTACAACTGTAAGTAATACATATGCAGAAGAAATCAAAACACCGTTTTATGGAGAGAATCTGGATGGACTGATGAGAGCCAGAGCCAACTGTTTATCAGGTATTGTTAATGGTATTGACTATGAAACATATAATCCTGAAACAGACAGATGTCTTACAGCTAATTATAATCAGATTACATTTAGAAAAGAGAAATGGAAGAATAAAGTTGCACTTCAAAGAGATTTGGGGCTTACTGAAGATAAGAATAAGTTTATGGTGGGTATTGTTTCAAGACTTACTGACCAGAAGGGCTTTGATTTGATTGCTTATGTAATGGATCAGTTATGTGCAGAAGATGTTCAGCTTGTAGTACTGGGTACCGGAGAGGAAAAATATGAAAATATGTTCAGACATTTTGACTGGAAGTACAATGACAGAGTGTCTGCCAATATATATTACTCAGAACCTATGTCTCACAGAATTTATGCTTCCTGTGATGCCTTCCTTATGCCTTCGCTTTTTGAACCATGCGGATTAAGCCAGCTTATGGCATTAAGATATGGTACTGTTCCAATTGTAAGAGAAACAGGCGGATTAAAGGATACTGTGGAGCCTTACAATCAGTATGAGGGAACAGGTACAGGATTTTCATTTGCTAACTACAATGCTCATGAAATGTTGGGAATATTCAATTATGCCAAGGATGTTTACTACAATCATAAGAGAGAGTGGAATAAGATAGTTGACAGAGGTATGAAGGCTGACTTCTCTTGGAATAATTCAGCCAGAAAATACGAAGAATTGTATAATTCGTTATAATAAAAAGTGATTACTTTTATTTTGCCGGTTTTGTACATTTTCCGCTTGCGTTAAATGATTTCTTGTGATAAGATATCAATGTTGTGCGGATGTGGCGGAATGGCAGACGCAGCAGACTCAAAATCTGCCGATGGTGACATCGTGCGGGTTCAAGTCCCGCCATCCGCACTTTTTAATTTGATAATATAATTAATAATAAAGGTCTTGTATCATTCATTTTGTATGATATGAGATCTTTTTGTTATTTTATTTAATTTTACTTAAAATAATAAAAAAATGAATTTAATCCATTGAATTTTTTTGCCCAAAGGGATATAATCTAGCACTGTGTTTTAGTATACAATACATTAATACGGAGGTTGAAATATGATACCAATTTGGTTATGCATTCCGTTTGCAGGTTTATTGTTGTGCGTTGCAATCATGCCTCTTATAAAGGGTGAATGGTGGGAATTACATCAGCCTTGGGTTGTTGCGTTCTGGTCTGTGCTTTTCATTGTTCCGTTTGCTTTTACTCAAGGGTTTGAAGTTGCATCAGAAACTATAGTGGAATGCATATTTAACGATTACTTGACTTTTATAATTTTATTATTCGGTTTATTTTGTGTGGCTGGTAATATTTCCGTAGAAGGTGATTTAGTAGGCTCTCCGTTGGTTAATACATTCATTCTTGGTGTGGGAACCTTACTGTCAAGCATTATAGGTACAACAGGCGCAAGTATGCTGCTTATAAGACCTATTATAAAAATGAATTCCTGGAGAACAAGAAGAAGTCATATAATGATATTTTTCATATTCCTCATTTCCAATATGGGTGGATGTCTGACTCCAATAGGAGATCCTCCGTTGTTGATGGGATTTATGAGAGGAGTTCCTTTTGAATGGAGTCTTCACTTACTGCCTGTTCTTTTGTTTAATATGGTGATACTTCTTACAGTATTTTATTTTTTGGACAGGGATAATTACAGGAAAGATGTTGCGGAAGGCAATATGCCGGATATAAGCAAAGCAGGAACAGAGTTTAAGTTTCTTGGAGCTCACAACATATTGTTTATTCTTATGATTGTTGTTGCAGTTGTTTTAAGCGGCTCTCTTACAAATGTTCCGGCTCTGAATAACGGACTGCACATTGGAAATGTAGTATTTCCGTTTACATCAATTATAGAGATTGCTATTATACTCGTGGCTGCATTTCTTTCATTTAAAACTACAAGTAAAGATATAAGAGTTAAGAACCACTTTGGATGGGGTGCAATTAAGGAAGTTGCTGTGTTGTTTATCGGAATATTTATTACAATGCAGCCTGCGCTTATGATTCTGAAATCAGTAGGACCTAATCTTGGTATTACTAAAGCATGGCAGATGTTCTGGACTACAGGTGCATTATCAAGTTTTCTTGATAACACTCCAACTTATCTTGTATTTTTCACAACAGCAGGAACTCTTGGATTCACCAGCGGTATTGCAACAACAGCAGGAATTATCACAACAAAGATTCTTATGTCGATTTCCTGTGGAGCAGTATTTATGGGTGCCGGAACATATATAGGTAACGCACCTAACTTTATGGTAAAATCCATTGCTGATGAAAACGGTATCCGTATGCCGGGCTTCTTTGGATATATGCTTTGGTCGTTTTGTTTTCTGGTGCCTGTATTTTTACTTGACACTTTAATTTTCTTTTTATAGGAGGAGATTTGTATGAATAATTCAAATATTAATACAGAAAACCTTGATAAGCCAAAAAATGGAATGTCTGCATACGATATTGCTGTGAAGATATATAACCTTGATACCCAGATTTATGAACATATCGGTTCTAATTTGGGACGTGTATTTATAGGGGATGCAGATAAATGTATTGAAAAATTAAGGAAACTTATAAGGACTAATCCTCATAGCTATCTGTTAAGAAGTGAGGTTGCTCTTATTGGTAATATGGCAAGAACCGTAAAGGATAAGTCGGAAAAAAGAAAATTCATGACGGAGTATAATGAAATACTCAAGATTATAGCAAATCTTCCTGACGGATTCGGAACTGTTGATATTCTTGATGAAGTTGCCGGAGAACTTAATGTTTCAAATTTACAGGCGCATCACGATAACAACAGAATGATTATATGCATCAGTAGAACAGAGGGAAGTGCAGGAACCGATATTGGATTTGCTCTGGCGGATCATTTAAGAGTTAATTATTATGATGCAGAAATTTTTAAAGATTTCGTTGACCGCAGGGATGCAGAAAAAGATGCAAAATGGGAAAGTCGAAAAATAGACTTAAGTCATGATACCGTAAATAATACAGGAGCCAGAAGATTCAGCCGTAACCACGGGCTTCCTAAGAGGGATGCAGATTTCTTTAATCAAAGCGAACTGCTTTGTGAATTGGCTGAACAAGAAGATTTTATTGTTATCGGAAGATGTGCTGATGTAATATTAAAGAATAATAATATTCCTCATATCAGTGTGTTTATAACAGCACCTGTTGAGCAAAGAGCAAAAAGAGTAATGGAATTGGAACATATTCCGTACAAAAAGGCTTTAAAGAGACTGCTTAAGCTTGATACTAAAAGAGAGAAATACTACAGATATTTTACAAGAAAAATCTGGGGTCAGGCGTATAATTACGATTTATGCATTAATAGTGCAAGCTACGGAATAGATGAGGCTGTTAATCTTATTTTGAGAGTTATAAACAAAGAGGGTAAAGCTAATTATTAAACTATGCAATATTAAGAGGGAATTCTTTGTATAAATAAGATAAAGAATAAGATAAAGAATGATATAAAGAATGCGCAGACTTTTGTGGAAAGTCTGTGCATTTTCTGTTATACTTTATCTATCTTTGGGTTGGAGAAAGTCTATGGATAAATGTAAAGAAGTTCAACATTATATTGAAGATTTTGATAAAGGAAATCTATCTCTAAAAAAAGAATGTGAATTTGTGGCACATGTAAATCAATGCGAATATTGCAGAGAAGAATTGGAGATTTATTATATTATAAAATACGGACTGGATGAAAGTGAAGATAAGGAACTAAAGAGTTTTGGCAACTTAAACGATGAAATGAAATTGTGTCTTGAAACCTTTGATTTCACATCACTTGTAGATTTGAAACTGAAACAAAGTGTTAAAAAATGTGAAAATATTAAAACCTGGAACAGGTATAATAAATTAAGATATATACTGGTTCAGCTGATTATGATATTTACCATAATTGTATTTTTAATTATCAGATTTTATTGATTAATCTGCATTATTATTGTAATTGAATTGGGAGGAAATTATGTCTGAAAAATTAATGCTCATAGATGGTCACAGTATACTCAACAGAGCTTTTTACGGAATACCGGATTTAACTAACAGTGAAGGAATTCATACCAATGCTATGTACGGATTCCTTAATATTATGTTTAAATTTATTGATGAGGAACATCCGGATTATATTACGGTTGCTTTTGATTTAAGTGCACCCACATTCAGACATAAGACTTTTGAAGGCTACAAAGGTACAAGAAAGCCTATGCTGCCTGAATTAAAACAGCAGGTTCCACTTATGAAGGAACTTCTGAAATCTATGGGTATTAATGTGGTAGAAAAAGAAGGCTTTGAAGCAGATGATATTTTAGGAACAATTGCAAAAAAATCTGCCAAAGACGGAATAAGTGTTTCCATTATATCAGGAGACAGAGATTTGCTTCAGCTGGCAGATGATTTGATAAAAATCAGAATTCCCAAGACCAAAAAAGGTGTTACAGAAGTAGAAGATTACTATCCAAAAGATGTTATGGAATTATATGGAGTTACTCCGAAAGAATTTATTGACGTTAAAGCTCTTATGGGGGATACATCAGATAATATTCCGGGGGCACCCGGTATAGGGCCAAAAACCGCAACATCAATTATCGCCACATATCACAGCCTTGATAATGTATTTGAACATTTGGAGGAAATAAAGCCTCCAAAAGCAAAAGAGTCCATAAGCAATAATATTGAGCAGATAAAGCTTTCAAGATTTTTATCTGAAATCAAAACTGATGTGGATATTGATTATGATATTAATAATTCGAGAACTGAAGGCTTCTTTAATGCTGATTCTTACGAATTATTCAAACGTTATGACTTCAAAAATATGTTGAAGAGATTTGAGTCTGATGTGAAAAAAGACCCTGAATGTTATGCATTCTTTAAGCTACTTAATTCTTTTAATGAAGTGGAGAATGTGTTTAATGAAGCATCTGAAATTGTTAAGAACGGCGGGAAGGTTGGCTTATCTATAATTTCCGACAAGAATTTATACGGCGTGTCTTTGTCATATTCAGAAGAAGATATTTATTATATTCCTGTGGGAGGATTTGTATTAGAAGATTATCTGAGAGGAAAAATTGTTGAGCTTTCCCAAATGAGCAGTGAAAGAAATATAATAATAGACAATTTAAAGGATTCTCTTTCTGTTTTTGAAAAGGATGATTCCTATAACAGTAATACATTTTACAGTGAAATATCTGAAAAATCCTTTGCTGATATGGCAGTTGCAGCATATCTTATACATCCAAATAATGAAAGATATGACTTTGAAGCTCTGTCAAGAGAATATTTAGGCATAACGCTTCCTTCACGTTCTGAGTTAATAGGGAAGAAGACGCTTTCCGATGCTTTTAATGATGAGGATGAAAATCTTTTGAAACTTTCATGTCTTAACAGTTACGTAAATATGAAATGTGCAGGACTTATTATTGACAGACTTAAGAATGAAAATATGTATGAACTGTACGAACAAATTGAAATGCCTCTTATTTTTGTTCTGTATGATATGGAAAAATACGGAATAAAGGTTGATAAACATGCACTTAATGAGTATTCAATCCTTCTTGGCAAGAAAATTGAATTACTTGAAAAACAGATATATGAAGAGGCAGGGCATGAATTTAACATAAATTCACCAAAGCAGTTGGGAGTTGTTCTTTTTGAAGAGCTGGGTATGCCTAATGGAAAGAAAACGAAGAGCGGATATTCCACTGCGGCAGATGTCCTTGACAAACTTGCTCCTGATTATCCTTTTGTTAAGAAAATACTGGAATACAGACAATTTGCAAAGTTAAAGTCTACCTATGCAGACGGTCTTGTTCCGTATATAGACGATGATAACAGAATCCACAGCACATTTAATCAGACAATTACTGCTACAGGACGTATCAGCAGCACGGAGCCTAATCTGCAGAATATTCCTATTCGAATGGAAATGGGAAAAAATATCAGAAAAGTATTTATCCCTGAGGATGGATTTGTATTTCTTGATGCGGATTATTCCCAGATTGAATTAAGGATTCTTGCCCATATGTCAGGGGATGAAAAACTTATAGAAGCATATAATTCTTCTGCCGATATACACAGAGTCACAGCTTCCCAGGTATTTAACACACCTCTTAATGAGGTTACAGAAATACAGAGAAGAAATGCAAAAGCTGTTAATTTTGGTATTATATACGGAATGAGCTCTTTCGGACTCAGTCAGGATTTAAGCATATCAAGGAAGGAAGCTAATGAATATATTGAAAAATATTTTCAAACTTATCCCTCAATAAAAGCGTACATTGACGGACTGGTTGAATCGGCTAAAACCAAGGGGTATTCCCTTACTATGTTTAACAGAAGAAGAGAAATACCTGAGTTGTCATCAGGAAATTTTATGCAGCGCTCCTTTGGAGAACGTGTGGCAATGAACGCACCTATTCAGGGTACTGCTGCAGATATCATAAAACTTGCCATGATAAAAGTGCATGAACGCCTGAGAGAAGAACGATTAAAATCAAGATTGATTCTACAGGTTCATGATGAACTTTTGGTGGAAACTGCTGTTGATGAAATTGATACAGTAAGGTCAATCCTTACCCAAAGCATGAAGGAAGCTGCCAGGTTAAGGGTTCCTTTGGAAATTGATTTGAAGCAGGGAAATAACTGGTTGGAGGCACACTGATAACAGTGTGATGGATATATGAAAACAATTGGAATAACCGGAGGTGTGGGAAGCGGTAAGTCTATGGTGTTAGATATGCTTTCCCAAAATTACAACTGTGATATTATAAAAGCCGATGATGTAGCTAAAGGTATGTACAATATAGGAAGCAAGGCTTATAACAGTATATTAGATCTCTTTGGTGAAGATATACTTAATGAGGATAAATCTATTAATAAAAATTTACTGGCTGATATCTTATTTCAAAACAAGAGAAAAAGACTGGCTCTTAACAGTATTATCCATCCTATGGTAAAACAGGAAATTATAAAGAGAGTAACCGGTAATAAGATAGAAAATAAGTTTGATTATACATTTGTTGAATGTGCATTGCTTTTAGAGGAACATTATGATGTGTTCTGTGATGAAACCTGGTATATAACCGCATCTGAGAATATTAGAAGAGAAAGATTGAAGTTATCAAGAAATTATAGTGATGAAAAAATTGACGGTATATTTGCCTCCCAAAAAAGTGATGAGGAGTTCAAAGAAAATGTGGATTATGTTATTGACAACAGTAAAGACCCTGAGACTACCTTTGAAACCGTAAGGAAGCTTCTCAACAATTAGTTTGAGGAATAATCTTATATATGCTATAGTTATAAATGTATGTATTTATATATAATTAAGTTACGGTACAGGAACGGAGATTATTATGGAAAAAGTACTTAACGCTAATACAAATCTTGTATTTGGTCTTGATATAGGAACAAGAAATATCGTTGGTGTTGTAGGCCATTTTGAAAAAGACAGGTTCAAGGTGGTTGCAATGGCGGAGCAGCAGCATGAGACAAGAGCTATGCTTGACGGACAGATACATGATATATACAAGGTTGGAGACACCATAAGAAAAGTTAAAAATGCATTGGAGAAACAACTTGATATTCAATTAAGCGATGTATGTATTGCTGCTGCCGGACGTGTTTTAAGAACAATTAACTCTGAGGCAGAGATTGAATTTGAGACGGAAATAAGGGTAAATCAAGAAAATATTTATTCTTTGAATCTTCTGGCTGTTGAAAATGCTCATAAAGAGATTAACCAAAACAGCAAAGAGATGCATTTTTACTGTGTGGGAAATACTCCTGTAAGATACAAGCTTAACGGATATGATATTAATAATCTGGAGGGGCATAAAGCCAGCAAAATAGGGGTAGAACTTATAGCTACATTTCTCCCTGAAGAGGTGGTAGACGGCCTTTATGAGGCTGTTGAATATGCAGGACTTCACGTTGTCTCTCTTACATTGGAGCCTATAGCTGCAATGAATATTGCAATTCCTGAACAATACAGACTTCTTAATATCGGATTAGTAGATGTAGGTGCCGGAACTTCGGATATATGTCTTACAAAGGACGGCAGTATTATCGCCTACGGAATGATTCCTTATGCAGGAGATGAGATTACTGAACAAATTGCCAAGAATTATCTGGTGGATTTTAATACCGCAGAGAAGATTAAGATTTCAGCAAGTTCTAAAAAGAAAGGACTTGTTACATTTAAGGATATAATGGGACTTACACAGAAAGTCCAGGCAGAGGAGGTTCAAAAGCTTGCTGACGAATCAATCAAAGTTATGGCTAAAGAAACTTCTGAGAAGATTAAAGAACTCAATGGCGGCAAACCGGTTAATGCTGTGTTTGTAGTAGGCGGCGGTGGCAAGATGCCATCCTATACCATGCATCTTGCACAATACCTTAATATTCCTAAAGAAAGAGTTGCTGTCAGAGGGGAGGAGGTTTTGACATCCGTAGACTTTGATGTGGAAAACTTCAAGAAGGATTCCTTATATGTCACACCGGTAGGTATATGCACCAATTATTATACCCAGAAGAACAACTTTGTATTTGTTCATGTTAATAATGAAAGAGTTAAGCTTTATGATAACAATAAACTGACAGTATTTGATGCTGTGATGCAGATTGGTTATCCTAATGAGAAACTGTTTCCAAGACGGGGTGCTGAATTAAAATTTACCGTTAATGGAAAAACAAGACTTGTAAGGGGAACTCCGGGTGAGGGAGCTGTTATTAAACTTAATAACAAAAACGCCAACCTTAATACTCCAATTGAACAAAACGATATAATTGAAGTGGTAGAGTCTACGGTGGGTGAAGCAGCAAGTATTACAATAGGCCAGCTCGAAGAATTTAATTCCACCATATCATTTATTGTTAATGATAAGAAGGTGGTATGTCCAAGGTTTGCCTATGTTAACGGAGAACTTAAGTCAGAGTTTTATGATATAAATGATGGAGATAAAATTCGTATGGAAAATTTCTATACGGTAAAACAATTGTTTGAATTCCTTGATTACGACATTAAGGGATTCGACATATTTGTCAATAATGAAGAAGCAGATCACAATACTAAAGTTTATGAGAATTTCTCTGTTAAGACTCATGCCATAGATATGGAAAGTTTGTCTGTTTCTGTTGATGACATATATGATGATAACAGGGATACTGAAGAAAATGACAATATCAGTTCTGATGTTACAGAAAAAGAGGACAACAAGACAGATGTATCTGACACAAAAACAGCATCCAATATTGCCATAGGTGTTATTGCCAATAAAACTCCTGTAACTTTAACAGGTAAGCCATCTTATATGGTTGCTGATCTTTTCCTGTTTTATGAATTTGATTTATCAAAGCCAAAAGGAAATATTATTATTAAGGTTAACGGGAATAATGTTGAGTATTCCTCACCTTTAAAAGACGGCGATATTATTGATATATACTGGGAATAAGAAACGAGAGAGGTAAAATACAATGAGAATGATGCCCATTGCCAGTGGAAGCAGCGGCAATTGCATATACATAGGTTCTGATAATACTCATATTCTTATTGATGCAGGTATTAGCAGAAAAAAGATAGAAGAAGGGCTTAACAGCATTGATTTAAGTCTGAAGGACATATCAGCAATTCTTGTTACTCACGAGCACATTGACCATATTAAAGGATTGGGGGTTATTTCCAGAAAAGATGAAATACCTATTTATTCCACAAGAGGTACAATAAAAGGGATTCTTGATAATTCAACTCTGGGTGATATACCTGTTGATCTTCTTAATGAAATACAGGCTGACAATAATTACCAACTTGAAGACTTAGGGATTCATTGTTTCAGGGTTTCTCACGATGCTAACGAACCTGTAGCTTATACGGTCAGATGCAAGGATAAAAAAGCCTCCGTGATTACAGATTTGGGATTTTATGATGATTACATAATTGAAAATTTGAATAAATCGGACATGATGCTTGTTGAGGCAAACCATGATATAAATATGTTGCAGATAGGAAGTTATCCTTATTATTTAAAACAGCGTATTTTAGGTAAAAAAGGACATTTGTCAAATGAAGCATCAGGGAAAATGATAAATTCACTATTGCATGATGGCTTAAAAGGTATATACTTAGGACACTTAAGCAAAGAAAATAATTATGATAAACTGGCTTATGAAACAGTAAAGCTTGAGATTGACATGGGAGAAAATAACTATAAATCCTGTGACTTCAACATAGAGGTTGCAAGGAGAAGTGAGCCTTCCCGAGTATGTGAATTCTAATTATGTCAGACATTTTGTGTTTTAAAAGATAGGAGGAAGTTATGAAAAAGTGTGTTATTACAGTTGTGGGAAAAGATACTGTGGGAATTATTGCAAAGGTTTGTACATACCTTGCTGAAACAAAGATTAATATTCTTGATATTTCCCAGACAATCGTATCAGGATACTTTAATATGATGATGATTGTTGATCTTTCCGGTTCAAACAAAAATTATGATGAGGTAATTGAAAGTCTTGATAAACTTGGAACAGAAATAGGAGTTTCAATTAAATGCCAGAGAGAAGAAATATTTGATATGATGCATAGAATATAACTGAATGGATTTATGTATCATCAGACAGTTAAGTAAATACGTGAAATCTATTTAGAAGAAGTGAGGAAAGTATGATTAACATATATGAAGTTGCTGAAACAAATAAAATGGTTGAAAAAGAGAACCTTGATGTCAGAACTATTACAATGGGTATAAGTCTTCTTGACTGTGCAAGTGATAATCTTGATGATGTAATTGATAAAATTTATAACAAGATTACCACACTGGCTAAGAATCTTGTTTCAACAGGAGAAGATATTTCAAAGGAATTTGGAATCCCTATTGTTAATAAAAGAATATCTGTTACACCAATATCTCTGGTAGGAGCTTCAGCCTGCAAAACACCTGATGATTATGTCAAGATTGCAAAAGTGCTTGATAAGGCGGCCCGTGAGGTAGGAGTTAATTTTATCGGAGGATATTCTGCTGTTGTATCAAAAGGAATGACAAAAAGCGATGAATTATTAATCCGTTCAATTCCGAAAGCTCTTGCATCCACAGAATTTATATGCAGTTCGGTTAATGTGGGTTCTACAAAGACCGGAATTAATATGGATGCGGTAAGACTTATGGGTGAAATTGTAAAGGAGACAGCCGAACTCACAAAGGATAATGATTCTCTGGGATGTGCAAAGCTTGTAGTTTTATGCAATGCTCCTGATGATAATCCGTTTATGGCAGGCGCTTTCCACGGTGTAACAGAGTCTGATGCTATAATTAATGTTGGTGTCAGCGGACCGGGCGTTGTTAAATACGCTCTTGAAAGCGTAAGAGGAGAAAATTTTGAAGTTCTTTGTGAAACAATAAAGAAGACAGCATTTAAGATAACAAGAGTTGGACAGCTTGTGGCACAGGAAGCATCAAAAAGACTGGGTATTCCTTTCGGAATTATTGATTTATCATTAGCACCAACACCGGCTGTAGGTGATTCCGTTGCAGAAATTCTTGAAGAAATCGGTCTTGAAAAAACAGGAGCTCCGGGAACAACAGCAGCTCTTGCGATGCTTAATGATCAGGTTAAAAAGGGTGGAGTTATGGCATCTTCTTATGTTGGTGGTCTTAGTGGTGCATTTATTCCTGTAAGTGAAGATCAGGGAATGATAGATGCTGTTCTGGCTAATTCACTTACTATAGAAAAACTTGAGGCTATGACATGTGTATGCTCCGTTGGTCTTGATATGATTGCGATTCCGGGAGATACCAAGCCATCTACCATTTCAGGAATTATTGCAGATGAGGCAGCAATTGGTATGGTTAACCAGAAGACAACAGCAGTGAGAGTCATTCCTGTAATCGGCAAGTCTGTGGGAGATAATGTGGAATTCGGAGGATTATTAGGTCATGCACCTGTAATGCCTGTTAATACATTTGACTGTTCAGCATTTATTAACAGAAAAGGAAGAATCCCTGCGCCAATACATAGTTTTAAAAATTAACACTAAAAAAGTCACACACAAACTGTTTCAGATAATAAGCTGATTCAAGTTTATTGTGTGACTTTTTATATTCTTTAAATAACCCGGTTAGGATTTATCCATAATTACAGGTCCTGAATTAAAATCATTGCTGAATATAGCTTTATATTTGGAATAAACAATATTGTTATATATATTGCAGCAATTAAATTCATAACTTAATAGTTCTTTATAATCCGCCGTTTTTGTGATTAGCGGAATATCTGTTTTTTTCTTTAGTTCATAAAGGTATTGTCTGCCTTTGTTATTAAATCCCAGTATTCTTATATAAGGCACATCTTTATAAAACTGCAATGCATCATTATCGAAACCAAGAATTAATCTCATTAATATTCGTTTAACTCTTGATAAGGCAATATTTTTGCTTCGTAGGTTCATGGCAAAAGTTTCATAATCCCATACATTTTTTCCCGAAAGAACACTGTAAGACTGGTTAAAGACAGCATTTGAAATATCCCGGTTAACATCAGGGTATCTGCTCAATATTTCAAAAAAAGAGTCTTTATTATATCCACTTTCTTTAAGGAGCATTGTAAGTCTGTAGGATAAAATATCTGAATAATCAGAAACAGTAACAGGTTTGAAGTTTTCATTTATATAATTTTTTAATGAATCCGGAACATAATCCTTTATTGTGTTAACAATATTCCCGGGGGTGTATTGGGAATTTGTAATTATGTTTCTTATGGATGCTGCACTTGAATAGCTGCAACTGTTTATATTTTTATCATTGTACTCTGAACCTTCTCTTTTTATCGTATAGGTCTTTATGCTGGAGTTAAGCATTTTAACAGCTTTTAAATATTCAATTCCAAGAATATTATTGGAATCTGACAATAAAGAAGAGTATTGTTCACCAAGTATTGATTTAACAGTCTGCTGTCTTGATGAAGCATAAGATTCCCCCTGTGAAGAATATTTTCTGATTATTTCCTTAAATTCTTCGGATTCATTTACCAGAAGGGATGCAATACAGTCTAATTGATTAATATCCCCCGACTCACTTCCGAAAACAATTGAATCAACATATAAATGATTACATATCCCAACAGCACCTTTTGCAAAACCCTCTGCACTTAAAAGGCTGTACACCGCCGGAAGTTCTATTACAAGATCTATTCCTGACTCCATTGCAATTTTTGTTTTGCTATATTTATCGATTATGGAAGGTTCCCCTCTTTGAACATAATTTCCGCTCATAACGGCAATTGTCAAATCAGCGCCTGAAATTTTTTTTGCTTCACTGATATGATATAAATGTCCGTTGTGCATTGGATTATATTCTGTTATTAAACCGACTGCCTTCATCCTCTTACCTCAATAAATTAATGTGTAATATTTAATATATCATTTACGATATTATTTAGCCTGCTCAATAGTGGATAAATTATATCCCATTAACATAAAAATGTATATTTTTTATTATACATATAAATTAATAATTTGTCTTTATAGTTCATTATTTA
>JBJEMF010000080.1:0-2964 GCA_051879535.1 Lachnospira sp.
AATAACGATAAACTATCAACTTTTTTTGTTATATTTGCACCCAAAATTCAATAGATATGGCAGGACATTCTATAAATAGGATAAGAGTTGCTTTGGCTGAACAGAATAAAACCAATCGTTGGTTGGCTGAACATGTTGGCAAATCAGAGATAACGGTTAGTCGATGGGTACAAAATAAGGCACAACCGTCTTTAGAACAATTGCTTCAAGTTGCAAAAGTTCTTTCTGTTAGCCCTAAAGATTTGATTAATGACATAAATGAATAATTAAAATATGACAATAAAAGAACAGAATAATTTCAATAACATAAGAACAATATCTTTGTTCTCTGGAGCTGGTGGCTTAGACATCGGAGCCATCAAGGCTGGAGCTCATGTCGTTTTTGCTAATGACATGATGAAGGAGGCTTGTCTTACATACAAAGAGAATATCGGAGACCATATTATTCAAGGAGATATAAATACTCTGTTTGATGAGATTGGCAAGGTTGACAATCCTGATTTGGTTATTGGTGGTCCTCCTTGTCAAGGCTTTTCTGTTGCTGGAAAAATGGATGTCGATGACAAGAGAAGTCAGTTGATATGGTCATATGCGAAGGTTATTGAATTTACAAGACCTCGTGCTTTCATAATGGAAAACGTTAAGGCATTAGGAACTCTAAAGAAATGGGAAAAAATAAGAGAAGCATTATTGGAAAAATTGCGTTCCTTGGGTTATTCCGTCAATTTTATGGTTCTTAATGCTACAGATTATAACGTTCCACAAGCAAGGGAAAGGATATTTGTAGTAGGTATAAGAGGCGATGAACACAAAAAGCCCAATTGGGAAAAAATGATATTGAAGTATCGTCACAAAGCCCCTACGGTTAGGGAAACCTTGTCTGTATTGGATAAAGCGGGAACAGGGAATAACAAAGGGGTATGCAAGGCAAAGATTACATTGTGCCTTAATCCTGTTTTGCGTAAATCTCCATATGCAGGTATGCTATTTAACGGTTTAGGTCGCCCAACCCGTATAGATGGATATAGCGCAACACTCCCAGCATCGATGGGTGGAAACAAAACACCTGTCATTGACGAAAAGGAACTTTATGAAAATTGTGAAGCTTGGATAAAGGGCTATCATAAGAAAGTCATGTCTGATCCATCCTCAGCAGAATATAAAGAAGCTCCATCTTTCTTGCGTAGAATGACTGTTGAGGAAGCAGCACTATTACAAACATTTCCAATTGACTATAACTTCTGTGGTCCACAGTCATCAAAATACACTCAAATTGGTAATGCCGTGCCTTGCAACCTTGCCCAGGCAGTAGTGAGCATGGTTATTAACGTGTTGAATGGAAACGAGGAAGTTGATTATTTACCCAAAACAAGTTTATTTGATTAGAACATGAGAAAAATAGAAGCAGAAGCAGCACAAAAAGTTTTATTCAGAGCCAAGAAACGCTGTAAAAAAGTAAAAGATACGACAGGAGAGCTGATAGAAAAGGTTCTTCGTGGCTCTCATAAGACATACAGATACGTTCTTGTAACTGCATTGTTGGCAAAAAGTACTAATGAAGAAATTGACGCTCTCAGCCTTCAAGCTGGTGATGATTCAGAAGGAGCTTACGATGCCCGAAGTCTATGTCACAAAGTTATCGTCCCATTTGAAAGAGAGTACTATCCAAATGGTATTGGAGGCTCAAACGAGCCTTTCCTAAATAAGCCAGCAAGATTTACAAGACTCTCGGAAGACAATGCTGTCAGAAGAGGAAATGATATGGAAATTTTGAAAATAGTAATAACCATACTCTCTTCTATAAAATCCTCAAAGTCTGCTTTCTTTTATCTGTCTTCTGCAATTTATGATATTGCCCAAATATCTAAAGAAGAAGCTGATAAGTACACACTTCCTGATTTGGATATATCACAGGCAGAACTGCCACAAACCACATTAGATTATATCATCGCCCTTACAAGACAATCATTCGAGGGAGAAATATGCCCATTGGTAGTTTCTGCTTTAGAACATCTTTATTACGAAGGAGCAAACAAAGTGGTTCCTCATAAAGTAAATGAAAGCGGTTCGTCTTCAAAGGAAGTCGGTGATATTGATGTATTTACATCTTCTGATGAATTGCTATCATCTATAGAAGTGAAGGATAAGGATTTCACTAAAGAAGATGTTGAACATGCAATACATAAATTCGCATTGAGTAAAGTGGAGAAAAGTCTTTTCATTTTTGGTCGTAAAGTCAATTTTGATAAAGATAATGTTTTTGAAACGGCAGCGGAACTTGGTAAGCAGGGATTTTACTGTACTGTGATTTCCATAGAGGATTATGCCAAGATGCGAATATATTCCATTAAACGCAACTTCTCTATTAACGAGTTTGTGAATCTTATGCTTCATTTTGCGCAGGAAATTAATGCCAAAGATGAAGCAATACAATGGATTAAAGATTGTGCAATCGAATTTGCTTTGTAAATATGTATTACGACGAAGAATATAACTCCGACACGTTATTGAAAGAGAACGTTGATTTTTATCTAAAACGTGCTCACAATGAAAATATGCTTTACAAAGTAAAAGAGATACTTGGTGAAGCATATAATCATGATATTATTTGCCTATCACGTTTAATAGAACTGGAAGGCATTCTTGGCTTTGGAATTAGGAAATACATGTTAAGAGCACCAGGGTATTATATTTGTGAGGATGCCGAGTATATCAATACTATTTCAGAAGTCAATAAATACATTGCAAAACAAATAGGGATAAGACAGAACAAGTCAAGATACCCCAAGATAGGCTATGGAAGTGTGAGAAGTGCAATTTGCAATTCTCGTTAGTTGGGAGTGACTATCTATCTCCTCATCCCATATCCTTGTTTTGGCAAATCGGTTACAATCCCCTCCAACTCCCTGTCCACCTTGGATAGTTCCTCTTTGGACAAAGCATAGATGCAGTCAATCGCCAGTC
>JBJEMF010000081.1:0-1289 GCA_051879535.1 Lachnospira sp.
AATTTGGACCTTAAGAAATTGGAATTACCTACGGAAGTAGTTGTTTCTAATGGAAAGCTAAAGGCGGTAAATGGTCAACGAGCAAACATGAATATCTACACAGGCACAGGATTCTATGTGTCAGAAGATGGAAAAATTGCAACCAACTTACATATTGTCAGGCCTTGGTTATTCGACAAGGAGCAGTCTTTGATTTCAGATCAGTACAAAATGTTTATGTCTGTTGCTGCTTCAGAGAATCCTGCACTGAACGCATTTACTGCTCAAATTAAAGTAGAAGGAGTTCTGTCATACATTGGTATGATACCTAACGGTGCATATTTTAGTGAAGATAATCTTAAACAGTGTCGCGAATTAATTGCACATGACAATACCGAGAATGATGTCGCAATTCTTCAGTTAGAGACAAAGAAACTACCTGATGATAATTGCACCATTGTTAACATTGACCAAGCAGTCGTTAATGACTCAGACATTTGTGTTGGCTCGCATGTATATACGATGGGATTTCCTTTCGGATTAAGTCTTCAGGACTTAAAGTCACCAAAAGGCATCCAACTTTTGGGACATGGAGGCAGTGTTACACAAGAATGTGCTGATTACTCTTTTGGCTTTGACGCTTCCTCATATGGTGGAGCAAGCGGTTCTCCCATATTTAATGAGAAAGGACAACTGATAGGTGTCCTTAATGCGGGAGTATCAAAAAGTCAGGGTTTTAATTATGCAATAAAGGCTTCTCATGTCGTCGATTTGTTGAAAAACAAACCACAACAATTAAAATAATACTTATGATGAAAAAGATATTATTATTCGTCTTGTGTTCTTTGAGTCTAACTGACCTGATGGCACAAAGTATGGAATGGCTTTGTCATCCAGGAAAATACACCAATATACATTACATGGGTAACGACCTCTTTAAGGTTAAGAACAGTACCAACAAATGGGGTATTATATCAGCGGATGGTAAAGAAGTACTGAGTATAAAATACGATAGCATAACATCCTTTGTTGAAGACCGTGCCCTAATTTTAGATAAATCCGGTCATAGAATAATCGGTATATTAGACCAAAACGGAGAGACAATCAAGTCTTTTGACAAGGAAAAGGTCTTCACTACAAACTATCCGTTTTATAAAGAGGGGCTTCTTCCATATAAAGAGAGTAATGGACTGTGTGGATATATAAATGTGCATGGTATTATCTCTATCAAGGCACGTTTTTATCTTGCTGCTCCATTCCAGAACGGATATGCTACTGTACAATATGCGGATGGCGATGGATATTTTGGA
>JBJEMF010000081.1:1389-2962 GCA_051879535.1 Lachnospira sp.
GAGAAGACATTTGTCACCGAAAGTTCTGAGCTTCTCAGCAAACAGGTTACTAAAAACGGAGTGCAAATCACCTATATGGGTAAGCCAATATTGGAACATTCTTTTAAGAACGTTGAAACTTACGAGAAGAAATATGCAATAGTAAACGCCAAGGATAAGTCTATCGGAGTTCTAAAACTCAACCCGTCAGCAGGAATCGAATTAAGGAGCCCGACCCAAGTATTTGTATTCAATCACAATACACTTCCATCTCTGTCTTCATCTAATTTAGAAGAATTAGACCCTGTAAATTATATTGAAATAGCAGTGGACATGAAAGATGTGGATCCAAAGCAATTGAAGTGCTACATAAACAATAACGGTTATTTGAGATATGCTCCCTTAAAAGAAGCAAATGGACAATGGAAAATGCACCTTCCTTTCTTTTTGGCTGACACAAAGTTCGACAATACTGTTACAAGTAAAGTAGATGTGGCTGTTACTTATGATGGGTTGGACTGGATGCACAGAATGATTGAATTATCTACCAAGCACGAAGCAGGCTACACTGTTAGTATTTCTGGTCCTAACGAAGCAAAGAACGGTAATGGGTATTTGGATATTACAATTCATTCTGTCAAAGGCATACCCAATAAGCAAGTGCGTGTTGACATAACAGGTCAAAAGGCAAGATACCTCAATTTCAAACAGGCAGATGAAAGTATCAAAGTAAGTTTTTCAAATATTCCAGAAGGAGGTAGCAAGACCTTTGAATACACTGTAACAATCACGGAAGAAGGGTGTCCAATTGTGAAAGATGTAGTTCAGAAAAGAATAACTCATCCGAAACATACACCTACTACTCCAAAAGAGGAGAATAAACAAAAGAAACAAATTAAAGTAATATAAACTTTTAAAAATGATTTTCATGAAAAAGAAATTAATTTTCGCCCTCGGGCTTTTCCTCGCTTTGAGCACAAGTGCTCTCGCTCAAGTAAAAGTGGATAGAGGGACTGGCAGTAAAGGAACTGAGTCAGTCTCATCCAAGAATCGTCATGGCTCTGCTTTATCCATAAAGTATGGTGTCAAGGCTGGTGTCAACCTTTCCAACATGAGCAACGACATGACGTTTGACCCTGGTTTTTCTATGGGTACAGGTTTCCAAGTAGGTGCTCTCGTGAACTTCCATTGGGGTCAAAGAACTGAAAGCAGCCTCCCCGGTACAGGTTTATGGGGATTACAGCCTGAAATCATGTTCTCCAACCAGGTCATAAAAAGTGACGGAGGAGATGTAAAGTTAAACTATATTAAGGTTCCTGTCATGCTGAAGGTATATCCACTGTCTCGTTTAAGCGTTGAAGTTGGCCCTGAGTTTTCTTACTTGATATCGTCATCTCCAAAAACGTTAAAATATGAAGATGCAACTGTGAAATTTGAAGATTGTAAAGGATTTAACTTCGGAGCAGGGGTTGGTGCAGCCTACGAATTCGACTTCGGATTAATGGTGGGCGCAAGATATTCTATGGGATTCACTGACCTCGGTAAAAATCTAAAGTGGAAGAATAATAGTAATATTCAAATTACAGCAGGTTGG
>JBJEMF010000082.1:0-11499 GCA_051879535.1 Lachnospira sp.
GATGTCGCGGAATGCATTATTGCCTTTGTTTATATATATACCCATAATTATTTCAAATGTTGCGGGAGAGATAAGCCCGTTCCGATTGCAAAGATACTAACAATTTGTCTGTAATCCAAACATTCAAACCATTGTTTCCATTCATTTACGACTATTTAACTAACCGAGGCTATTCCCTTACAGCCACGAGGCATTGCAAAGAGCCGGAAGAAAAATAATTGAGTCCAAAGATTATGCCGCAAATATGGCAAGCTCAGAAGGTAATATGGCAAGCTCAGTAAAGCATAGAATTTCTCGGAAGGAAATGCAAACAATTATACTTCAGAACAGCAAGGAATGGATTACCATTGATAAACTGGCAGCATTGATAGGCAGGAATCCCAAGTACCTGCGCAATTTTATTATTCCCGTTATGCTTGCATCAGGAAAAATAAAAATGATGTATCCTGACAATCCCAATCATCCCAAGCAACGGTATAAAGCCAAGAAATAACGCATAGAAAAATAAAAAGCAAAAAATATCATTCACATATTGTATCTATATCATTGTATAATATTTACAATATTGTCGTTTCAATTCATGTCTGAACAGTACTATCAGTTTGCAACTGAATAGGGCATTCAGTTTGGACTATAACAAGGCGATCGTTCAAGACATGCTATAGACAGGCACACCTGTACCAAGATTATTGTCACAGTTGTTATGATTTAATGTACGTAATTTCCAAAAATAAGTTTTTTGTCTCTCCACCTTCTATACAACTTATATGAATAAGTAGGAAAGAAGAAGAAGAAGAAATAAGAATATGACTTTAACCATGAGAAATGGAGTATATCATGGTAAACCGCAACATTGTACTTGATAAGCGACAACTTGTTGCTAGATACAGAATTAGAACGAGAACGATAATATGCCAAAGGCTCAACCATACCATAAGCGAGATGACATTTCTTAGTAATGGAAATGAACAATGCCCAATCTTGTCTCTTTCTGATAGTGGGCATATAAAACTTTCCTCCAAGTTTTTTTGTATCATATATCGCGGTAAGACAACCAACCTTATTATCTCTCTTCATCATATTGAAAGATATTCTCACCGGAGAAATACGAATACCGATATTCTCATCATTTTCATTACATACTATATATGAAGAACAACAAAGGGCACAGTTCTTTTCAGACATATACTTCAATTGCTTTTCCAGTTTCTCAGGAAACCAACGGTCATCGCTATCGCAAAAAGCGATAAAACGTCCTCTTGCTCTTTCAATAGACTTGTTGCGTGCGTAACCAGGGCCCATATTTTCTTCAAGGAAAACGATGTCAACTCTGCTATCCTGTTTTTGGAATTCATTTAATATTCTCAATGTCTCTGGATTCGTTGAACAATCATCAGTTATCAGCAATTCAAGGTTAGTATAAGTTTGGGACAACACACTACGTATGCTGTCAGCAAGAAACCTACCCCCATTATGGGTCGGCATTATGACCGATACCATGTTTTCTATATCCATTATCTTTGATTATTATATAATATTTGTGCAAAAATACAGATTATTCTTCAAATTTCCAAATTTATTATTATTTTTTTTCTATTTTTACCAATAATCATTAATAAAAAATATACTTTATTTGAAATTCTCAATTATTTTTATTACCTTTGCACGAAAAAACTGCAAAAATGTTATCTCAGATGAAAAAAATAAAAAACGTCATTGTTGTTATAGCAGGTTGCATTGCTATTATTGTTGCCGTGATTAGCTTCACGCCAAGGCAAGAGACATTTTTTTGTAACGATTCAAAGAATTATAAACTTATCTTTTCTGATGAGTTCAATTTGCCAAATGGATCACAACCAGATAGTACAAAGTGGTCCAGATGCAAGAGGAATAACAGCTTATGGAATCGTTGGATAAGTGATTCTAAAGATGTTGTTTTCATAAAAGATGGATGTTTAGTATGTAGGGCCATCCCAAATACGACAGCAAAAAATGACACTGTGCCAATGCTTACAGGAGCTATAGAGACAAGGGATACATATTCTTTTATGTATGGGAAAGTGGAGGTGAGGATGAAAACGAAGAAGCATAAAGGCAATTTTCCTGCCGTATGGATGAAAAATTATGAATATAAAGATCCGTCCATTCCTTATGGTGAAATTGACATCATAGAGGTTTTTGGTGATAAGAAGGAAACTGCACATACTGCACACACAAAACTTACACTAAGCGATGCAAAATACAGGAATTCTAACCATAGTGAGAAATCTTTGGATCCTGAGAAATGGCATGTTTACGGAATAGAATGGGATGAGAATAGAATAAAATGGTTTGTAGATGGGAAACTTGTCCACATCTATATAAAATCATCTGACAAAAAATTATTAAAAAAAGGACAATGGACTTTCGATTATCCATTTTTTCTTATTCTTAACCAAAGTGTTGGCGAGGGTGCCCATGGTATGGTACCAGACTTTTTCCACACGTATGAAACACTCTTTGACTGGGTCAGGGTTTACCAAGAAACCAAATAGTCTCAATACTTTATTATCAAAATACAAATTATATTATGACATTTATATATATTATTATGTGTATGATAGCCTTTTTTATAGGCATCCAAATCTTTATACAAGAATTATATTTGCTGACAGGAAAATACAACTATTCTGTCCAAACTCCTCAGCTAATAACTTATGTAGCATCTGTTGTTTCTGCATTGTTTCTATTTCATGATATCCATTTCTGTAGCGTTGCAATGCTGCTGATAATCATATTTATCTTGATACCTTTTACTTTTTTTGCAGAACTTGCTCTCTCGCATATAAATACGTCGGCACCCATTGCCACATGGACATTCCGCTTCGTTTATGTAGGCATTTGTTCTTATCTTGTATCATACTTATCTGCAGGTTTCAAGTTTCCTCTATTCCCATTCGTTCTCATGGGAGTATATTTACGAAATATAACGTTTGGAATACCTCACAAAAAGAATTTGTGTATAGAATACTTGTTCACACGTAAAGCAGATTCAATCATAGAGCAAGGAACAGTTGGATATAGCGGCAACTTGCCTGACTTTACTTATGCAGGATGCAAGGAAGAAATTAAGAACAGGATGATTACTTTTAATGTAAAAGATTATGGGATAATGCCTGACACGAATGAAGATTTAACCAATAAAGTTCAAGACCTAATTGAAAAGGTTGGCAGGAACGGTGGTGGTCTTATTTTCTTCCCTAAAGGAAAGTATTATTTCAATAAAAGTCGTGGAAACTTCCTCCAGATAAATCATTCCAATATTCATATTGAGGGAGAGACTGACAGCAATGGACACATCTTGACAGAATTGGTGTCGTGCGGTCCCACATCGTGTGGAAAGAAGAATCCCTGGCTTTCTCCATTTTTTATTACCACGGGGGAAGTGCTGCAACCAAGCAACGAATTTTTCGGATTACAATTCCGTAAACGCAAGAAAGGTTTCTCACAAAGCAATTCACTTTCGGACCCTGGTAGCGACGGTTCCATCCTTACCCCTGAATTCTGTACATTGGTAACAGAAGCATCTCCCAAAGGAAGCAGACTTCTAAGGGTAGCAGACAGTTCTAAAATAGGGAAATACATAATGTTTGGTTTGTACAATACTACTCACGATGGAAATCTCATAAAAGAGATATTGGGAGTAGAGGAACTTAGACCTGAATGGAAGACGGCCCTTCGGGCAGGAGAAGAAGAGGCACCTTCGTATCAATGGCTTGTTGAAGTGGACCGCATTATTGATAAGCATACAATAGAGCTGACACGTCCTTTGCTAAGGGCATTTGATATGATTTATGAGCCTGCGGTTTTCAATGTCACCTTGCTGGAAAATATCACAATTTGCAATCTGAGACTTAACAGCAAGTGGAACGGGATGTTCCGTCATCATGGATTCCCAGTTTACTACAGCATAGCAAAATCACAGGAAATGGACTACGGTTGGAATGCCATAAATTTGAAAAGGGTTGCACATTCCAAGGTGTTTAATGTGGAAATTGTCAATTTTACAAATCCTATATATGTCCTTGACAGCCGTAATGTAACGATGTGTGGTGTGTCCATTTCCGGTTATGACGGGCATCAGGGGCTAAAGATATATCAGCATGCTTGCGATTGCCTATTCCGAAATATCACATTCTACAATCATTTTGCAGACATGTTGGGAGGAGAGGGAAATGCTTATGGCAATGTGTTCAGCGGTATAAGATATCTAAATCCGTCTTTCCATCCTGTAGATTTTGATTTCCATGGCTTTGGAGAAGGTCCCATGAGTCCTCCTTCGGACAACCTATTTGAGTGTATAAGTGGTTTCAGATGCATAAAGTCGGCTGGAGCTTTGTATAATCTTCCTTCTTGTGCCCAAAATAATATATGGTGGAACATTATAACTGAGGGTGAACGTAAGGGAGGATCTTTGTTTTATGCTATGACCTATCGTGAGAAAAAGGGAATACTTAGAATTGTTACGGCTGTCGGTTTTGCTGTAGCTATAATACAGAAAAACAGAAATTTTTCTCCAAGAACCTTTGTTGATAATATCAGGATCAAACTTAAAGATATAGACAGAACTGGTATTGATGCTAAACAACATTATATGTTCTTTAAAAACAGCTATGTTGTAGGTATCAATACTAAAAATGATATTGAAGGATTTGACGAGAAGATTGTGCATATATCTCATATTGGTCAGTTTTGCCATCCTGTTTCCCTCTATGGAGAAAACATCCAGGATACTCCCTCATAACCTGAATGTTGAGATTTGTGTCAGAGGTATTCTGGATGTGACAGATGAAACACATCAATAACTTCCAGAATACAGACTGGATGTCTTTTCTCCAATAGACTCCCAACTGTACACTTCCTTAACTTTGTCAAATTCCGTATGGTTCCCCTTTTTTACAGCAATCTCATTTGGGTTTCTTATCAATTCGAGCATCTTTACCTGTAAATTATTTTTAGTTGGCGTACCAATATTCCATCCAATATCCCCATAGCTCAGAGGTTCTGTAAGACCACCAACATCACTTACCATAACAGGAGTATATCGGTTAACAGCCGAGAAAAGAAGACCACTTTGTGAAATATTTAAATATGGCAGCAATACAACGGAAGACAAATGTAGATAAGCCTCAAAGTCCAAATCAGATATCATCTGGTCAAGAATGTAAACATTGGAAAATTTCAATAATGATGTATAATCTATTCCATGCGAACGTCCTATGATAAGCAAATGGATGTTCTTATTTGCATTCAGTTCCTGATTGTCTGCCCATATGTCAACAACCATAGGAGTACCCTTATAAGGTTTTTGCACCCCAAGGCATGAAAATACAATATCCGAAGGCTTAATATTTAATTTTCCACGAAGTTCATCGGCTCTTCTAACCACATCACTATCAGCAATATTGGAGTTGAGTACCCCATGGAAAACAACCTTTATTTTTTCTTCACTAACACGCATCCTTTCTGCGAGTTCTTTTCGCGTTCTTCTGTTATGGACAACTATATTGTCAACATGCCTGTAATACTTCCTATAGTGCTTTTCATCATTTTTCCTAACTACATGGGGCAGAATGTTATGGGCCGTAAAAATCAGACGAATGCCCATCCAATGCAATAATAAGGCAAAAGCATAATCAATATGCCATACACGTAGCCATTGCACATGAACAATGTCTGGTCTGTGTATTATTGCATCAACAGCAATACGTATTATACTACATATATAGCTTATGCCTTTTGTAAAACCATATTTCATCCTGTTGTAGTGGAAAAAGCACTTGTTGCTAGCTCCTGGTAATGAGTTGTATTGATATTGGTCACAATAGTAATATGTAACATCATGGCCTTTTACGTTCTTGAGCAAGGATAAATCGTAAGTACTCAAGTTGTTATATGACTGAGGATCTATATAAAATATTTTCATATGTAAAAGCTTGATGATATTAAATATCCTTATCAATTGCGTTACGTATTGCCTGCAGCCAACCATGCCCGAATTCCTCGTCTGGCTCAACATAATTTCCTTCGCCCCACTCATTCCAGGATTTCATGAAAATTACCTTATGCTCAGGTTCTTTATTTTTGATGACAGCCATCGCATGTAGGATGTGCTGTTCAAATGCGTTGGGATTCGCCCCTGTGTAGATACCATCCCATGCAGCTTTTCTCGGTGTTCTGTCCCATTGAGGCAATATTGTTGGATAGACGTTCTCCCAACTATCTTCAGGTGCAAAGAAATGTCTTACGGTTTGCGAGTAGTCAAACCGTCTTCCAACAGGAAGTCCCAATCGCCTCAAAGCAGTTTTTACGAGATTAAAATATTTTCCGTCCTTAAGCATCTCACCTCTTCTTTTTCCATAAGAGTTTACGGCATCAAATCCCATATTCAGGATATCTTGGAAAACATCTTTACTGCTTTCAAGATTAGGTATGACTCTTGTTCTTTTACCGTTTTCGTCTTGCTTGAAGGCAAGGGTACTGTGAGTCATTCCGATAAGAAATAATCCAGGCAACCCATTCTGACGAGCCAGCTTGCGCCATATTTCAATCCATTGTTCTACGTGTGGATGGTCTCTTGGTTCCCAAAGTACAAAAACTGGACATCCGTCAATTTTAATATATCTCTTGTCCATAAATGCAGGGAGCAAAGAGTAAAAATGAGCTATATCATCCTCTTTGCCTGGATACTGCTGTTCAATCAATATGTTACTTTTTTGTCCCGACTTACGCTGCCATGTACTATTGCTCCACGTGTGATTTGCCCAACACAGACAGAACGGAAAATCGGGTTTACCGCTCGCTAAAACTTCGTTGAATGGCCTTTCAAGTAATTGACGTCCATTCCCAAACCAATAGTGATAATAACAAAATCCCTCAATTCCTGCCTCACGTGCCAACTTCGCCTGATGTTCCCTTGTTTCAGGTAGTCGGAGGTCATAGAAACCAAGGTCTGCGGGAATTCGAGGCTGTATGTGACCTCTGAACAATGGCTTAGCCTTTACTACATTAGTCCATTCCGTAAATCCAGGCCCCCACCATTCATCATTTTCAGGAATGGGATGAAACTGAGGCAAATATAATGCAATGATTCTTGCTTTCATATTCCGTTAATTTAAATCGTATATTAATAAAATAAATATTGGTAATCTCTAAAAATCAACTTACTTTCCACAAAAAGACAAAGTCGAGCAATCTAAGTCCGTAATTCATGAATATTATTGAAACCAGCATGACAACAATCAAACCGACCCACTTAGGGCGAATAGTGAATGATATCGCAGGTATGAGCAAAACTATAACGAGTCTAAAAAGGTAACAGACTCTTTCTGCCAGCACAGGAAGAAATGAGAACGCGACATAAGAGAAAAGGGCAACCCCAAAAATCTTTATCATAATTGGATAACACTTCATCTCTTTTTCAATTGCTTTAGAGAAAACTATTAGATAATAATAGAGAAAAATCGATAACATCAGAAGAGGACTCTTAATATTGACAGATACTGATGCCGTCCCCATCTGTTCTGCTTTCTGGTACAATATTAGTTTTTCACCAATATATGGAATGTCTGATGTCAACGTGGTATTAGTCAACAATATGCTCATAACATAAGCTGCAGGAATTAATGCGACCAATAAAATTTTCCATTTGATATTCAGAGGATTACTTTTAAAAAACAAGAATGGAAGAAGAATTATTGCGGATATATGAAAAAACGCTCCAAGGATTATAAGCAGAAAGGCCTTAGTTCTTTTACCCTCTGCTATAGGTTTAATTGACAACAGGAATAGCCCAGACATCAATCCTGTTCTTATCTGTGTAAGTTCATGTAATTCATAATAGAAACTCAAATATACGACTACAGGCAGGAAATAGACTATAGAATGTTGTCTGAAAGCAATAAACTTCAATGTAATCCCCCAAAAGGCATAAAATAAAAATATAGAATGGACGTCTGTGGTAAACATATTGAAAAAACTGGATAGGAGAATATATGAATAGTCAACTGAATCTAACATACTTGAACTGTAATAGTTTCTATATGCAGACTCGTAATTTTCAGAATCAGGGTCTATACCCACTTCCCTAAATCCGGCAAACATAATAAGTGTAAATCCCAATATGATATAGACTAATAGATTATATTTTCTAGAAAAACGATGTTCTAGAAAACACAATGTTCCTGTCATTGCAAATAATATGAGAATTATATATGGCATAACTTAGATATGTATTACTCTTCTAATGTAATCCTTGTCGGACTTAGATGTGACAAATAGATAAGCTAATATGATTGTGACAATGAAGGATGTCATAAAGACAGCCAACATCCTGAATACGGAAGAATTCACCAAAGAGTGGATTAATCCAGTTGTAATCACATTTGTCATTGCTATTAACAAGCATGGACAAACGAAATTCATCAGATACTTCTTGACAGAAAAGAAATCGTAGTTGTAACGAAGGAAAATGACTCTAATAATATGTGACAAGAAACAAAGTGAAATCATTGTGACAAAAACACTGTATGAAGGAAAATTGAGCTGAAACAAAAACCACGTCATTGGAACACACACCACCATAAGGGTTTCGATGCAGAGATGATAGTTCCTTATCCTTCCTATTGACTGTATTATTATTGTAATCGGATTATGGAGTGCTAATAATACACAAAACAATACGAAGAAGCTGACATACAAAGATGTATCTTCAGGAACTATGTCAAGCCACCAATCCAAAATAGTGTTTATCTCAATAACAATAGGAATTGCTACACAAGTTAGAAGTAAGAAAATCGCTTTATTGCACATAACAAAAAGTTGTGCCAACACCTCTTGCCTATTTTCTGCGTATGTTTTTACCATTGACGGTCTGAATGCCAACACGATACTGTTGGTAAGCGACATAAAAGCATTGTATATGTTAACTGATATACCAAATGCGGCATTGGCAATTGGACCAAAATATATATTCAACAATATTGTGCTGCCTTGTATCATTCCTACACTTGCTATTGCTCCATATAATGACCAGCCTGAGAATGAAAGAATTTCCTTATATAGCTTGACATCTTTCACCTTTACATAACTACATTCTGCATATTTGTGATGTGCTACAACCATATATGAAATAAACACACATGCCGAAACAACAAACATTCCTGCGCAATAATATACGAGATGATCTGCTGTTGAATAGCAAATCATTATTGCAATAGCAAATTTTGCCATACACTCCAATGTCGATATCAACGCATAAACTCCCATGTTTTCATTAGAGAAAACCGCTGCAGTATATGGCACCTGTAATAAAGAAAACACAAAGGAGAACAGTGAAAGATGAAATATCAGCACAGCTTCAGATGCTCTTTCATATGGTATTGTCAACTGTGAACTAATGAACCAAAGTCCTATAGTTTCAAAAATAATAACAATAAATAAAGAAAACATAAAACTGATATTCACTCCTGCCGAAAAAAGCATTTTCAGCTTATTGTATTCTCCTTTTCCCATAGTATAGGAATAAAACCGTTGTATAGACAATGCCAAAACCGGAATCAAACAGGAACTAGTCATGACCACACCTGCTATAGCATTATATATGCCATAATCTTCTACTCCTAGTCCTTTTATCACATAACGTACAGAGTAAAGGTTAACAATAGTTATGACAAATATTCTGGCAAAAAGAACCAATGCATTTGATGCAATTCTTTTCTGCCTTTTTGTAACAAGGACTTTTTCGCTATTGATATCAGACATATTTTATATATAGTTTTTATCCTTTATTTTTCTCACCTTGAACATATTTCATCGTAGAGGAACTTCCCCCAAAAAAATATATTGAGAAGGTGGTTAATCATTAAGAAGTATATCCTTTATGGAATACAAACTTAATATGAAAGAAGCCAATATGCACATGCCTATTACAAAAAGCATTCTTTTGGGGCCTGCTGGCTTAATGGGCACAGCTGCACCCTGCACCAGCGTGAAGGCGGGAGTACGTTCCTGAACCTTGGCCTTGGCGGCCTGGTATTGGGTCATTAGGGTGGTATAGGTATTGTACTTCAGTTGCATGTCGTTCTCAAGGTCGTTCTGCTTTGCCCTATAGCTCTCAAGCATCACATCCATATTGGCATCGGCATAACCGCCATATATACGACGGGCTTTCTCGTAGTCAGCCTTTGCCTCGTCAACAAGCTTCTTATAATACTGCTCGTCAATGCGCGACTTATTGGTACGATAATTAGTAATGAACGTCTGAAGACGTTCCTTTACGGAATCTGCCAACGTCTTGCATATCAAGGCATCCTGAGCCTCAACACCTATCGAAATGACCGCAGTCTTTTTGTCTACACTTATTGATATGTTTTGGCGGATTAATTCGCATATATCATCCTGTTTCTTCGTAAGAATATATGGATCCATCTTTACGCCTTTTACGACTTTTACATCATCCGATGAGAACAGCTCTTTAATCCAACTTATACCATAAGTCCAAAAAGCATGTTTCTGATGTTTTGACAAGTATTCATAATATGTGCAGTCAATCTCGCCGTCCTGGCTTTTCACCCTTATGTCGAATAGTCCTGCAACAAAACCGTTATCCTCCATCAAGTCGGGGTACAACAATGGATTGATGGCATCGGTTGTCTCCATCGAACCCAAGTCTATACCAAACGACGAAGCCAACGAGCCTAAAGTACCACTCAAGCTAGGACCTCCCGCTATCTCTGGAGCGAGGCTCAGACTCGACGTATAGTATCTCGGTATGCACAGGATGTATGCACACGACAACACGAATGTTATCGGCAGAACCTTGTAGAACAGTTTCCGCCTTGACCATATCTTATTGAAGACGACCCTAAGGTCAATGACTTCCAATTCTTTCTTCTCTTCCATTTTAAGAATATTTATATTACACGCCAAGCACAATATTTGCATCCACGTCGAGTTGGCGGCAAATGTTTCTACCTATTGATAATGTAGGCTCTTTTTCGCCATCCAGATATGATTTCATATTATCTGGTGTAACTCCTATCATACTGGCAATGTTCCTTATCGTAAGACCCATTTCCTCCATACGAAGTCTCAATATTTGAGGTAGTGTTGGAGAGCCTATCGAGTAATGTTCCTCAGAATAATCTGCTACCATATTTGACAACAACTCCAATTCTATACTGGCAGCATTGTCCAATGGTGTCGAGTCATTAACCAAGGGGAGCAATTCCTCAACCCTTTTGACTGCCCAATCATATTGTTGTTTATTTTCTATTCTTGCCATAATCATTACTTAATGATGTTTGCTATCGTTGCTATCATTGCGGCTATTGATGCAGAGCCGGAGGCTATGGACACTATCTCGCCGGTGGACATCTTGCGGCCCTCGGGCTTGGTGGGCACTACTATCTCGCAGCCTGGCTCGGGCTTCACGCCACGGCCTACCTGTGCCACTGTGCC